>JAMFSS010000001.1 GCA_026225415.1 Alphaproteobacteria bacterium
CGCCCGTCCTTATGGGCGGAGAGGGGGGGGGGGCGTTCCCCCAATTTTACCCGCAGGCGCCGTCGAGTTCTTCGAGGGTGGTTTGGAGTTTTTCGGAGGCTGCGTTGACGGCCGACATATCAATGGCGGGCGAGGCGGCGTTGCCGGTGCGGACGCTCACATAAATGGGGGTGGGGTCGGGGCGTGATGTCGGGGCGAAATTTTCGTCTTGCATTTTATAGATTGCGGATTCGTTCATGGCATCCTCCGTAAAGGTTTGTATGATCTGGGGTCATTCAAACATTCGGGAGGTGTGCGGACAATGTTAAAGCGCTATCGTATGCAACTATTTCATTATGCTGCGCTGCGTTAACACGGCACTGCACAAAAACTTAGTACACGCGCGCCTTGGGCGGAACGGGTTCGCAATCATTGGTCAGTGTGTTCATGTGAACAGGGCGGTCGCCAAATTTGGTTTCGCCTTTTTCATTCACCCATACGGTTGAATGTTTCATCCATTTTTCGTCGTCGCGTGTGGGAAAATCTTCACGCGCATGCGCGCCGCGGGATTCTTCGCGTGACGCCGCGCTGTTAACCGTTGCGACAGCCTGATACAACAGATTATCGAGTTCGAGCGTTTCGACCAGATCGGAATTCCAGATCAGCGAGCGGTCTTTGATGCCCAGATCGGCGCGTTTCGCCCAGATGGCTTTCATCTTTTTCTGGCCTTCGGCGAGAGTCTCGCCGGTGCGGAAAACGGCCGCGTCGCTTTGCATGGTTTTTTGCATTTCCAAACGCAAATCGGCGGTGGAAACGCTGCCCTTGGCATTGCGGAATTTATCCAGACGCGATACGGCGAAATCGCCCGCGTCTTTCGGCATATCGGGATGAACACTGTTTGGTTTGACCAGTTCGGCGGCTTTTTTCGATGCCGCGCGGCCAAACACAACCAGATCGAGCAGCGAGTTGGAGCCGAGGCGGTTGGCGCCATGGACGGAAACGCAGGCGGCTTCTCCTATCGCCATCAAACCATGCACCGTTTTATCGGGGTTCTTGGGCGTTGGTTTGACGACTTCGCCAAACAAAGTCGTGGGGATGCCGCCCATATTATAATGGACTGTCGGCAGAATGGGGATCGGTTGGCGCGTCACATCAACGCCCGCAAAAATGCGCGCGGTTTCCGAAATGCCCGGCAGACGTTCATGCAGAATTTTCGGATCAAGATGTTCCAGATGCAAATGGATATGGTCTTTGAGCGGGCCGCACCCGCGGCCTTCGCGGATTTCAATCGTTGAGGCGCGGCTGACGACATCGCGGCTGGCCAAATCTTTGGCATGCGGCGCGTAACGTTCCATGAAACGTTCGCCCTTGCTGTTGGTCAGATAGCCGCCTTCGCCGCGCGCGCCTTCGGTGATAAGACAGCCGGAACCGTAAACGCCCGTGGGGTGGAATTGGACGAACTCCATATCCTGCATGGGCAGGCCGGCGCGCAAAACCATGCCGCCGCCATCGCCGGTGCAAGTATGCGCCGAGGTGCAGGAGAAGTATGTGCGGCCATAGCCGCCGGTCGCCAAAACCGTTTGGTGGCCACGGAAACGATGCAGCGTGCCATCATCCATGTTCAGCGCAACCACGCCGTAGCAATGGCCTTTGCTGTCCATCATCAAATCAATCGCGAAATAGTCCACGAAAAATTCGGCGTGATGTTTCAACGATTGCTGATAGAGCGTGTGCAAAATCGCGTGGCCGGTGCGATCGGCGGCGGCGCATGTCCGTTGCGCGATGCCTTCGCCGAATTTGGTGGTCATGCCGCCGAAAGGACGTTGATAGATTTTGCCTTCCTTGGTGCGGCTGAACGGAACGCCGTAATGTTCCAACTCGATAATCGCGGGGATGGCTTCGCGGCACATATATTCAATCGCGTCTTGATCACCCAACCAGTCTGACCCTTTAATCGTGTCATACATGTGCCAACGCCAATCATCTTCGCCCATATTGCCAAGCGAGGCCGAAATGCCGCCCTGTGCCGCGACCGTGTGGCTGCGCGTGGGGAAAACTTTGGTGATACAGGCGGTTTTCAACCCTTTTTCGGCCATGCCGAAAGTGGCGCGAAGGCCTGCGCCACCGGCGCCGACAACCACAACATCATAATCATGATCGATGAATTCGTAAGCTGACATAATTAAACCCCGAAAAAGATTTTGGCGATAGACAGCGTGCCAAGGATGGCCAGCGCCGCGCCGAAGAATTGCACAAAGAAAACCATGCCGAATTTGGCGCATTCGCAGTGGATGTAATCTTCGATCACAACTTGCAGGCCAAGCGCGCCATGTTTGAGGCCGGACAACAGCATGAGGATGGCAAACGACGCGATAAAGGGCGATTGCATCCAGTACATGGCGCCGCTGTAACCGCCTTCGATCACATTGCCGACAAAACCGCACAACAGATAAAGCGTGAGGGGAATGAGCGCGAGCGCGGTAACGCGTTGCGCCAGCCAATGTTCCGTACCGCTTTTGGCGGAACCAAGGCCGCGCGCTTTGCCGAGCGGCGAGCGTAAAGAGGTTGCGTTGTCCTTCATGGGGAGACTCCATAAATAATAAAGTACCAGAGGATAAGCGTCAGGATGATCGATCCCGCTACTGCGATGCGACCCGATTTATAGACGTCCTTGATTTCCAGACCCTTGCCCGCATCCCAGAATAAATGACGGATGCCGCAGCAGAGATGATAGAAAAACGCGAGGCTGATTCCGGCCAAAATAATTTGCCCGACGCATGTTTTGGCGTAATGGGCGAAACCGGCATAGGCGTCGGGGCCGCTGGCCAAGGCTGTGAGCCAGCCGACGAAAACCACTATCCCGAAGCAGAGCGCCACGCCCGACAGGCGATGGAATATGGAAAGTGCCGTGGTGAGTTGCGGTTTGTAAATCTGCAAATGCGGCGAAAGGGGGCGCGCTTTGGGTGTGATAGATGGGGTTGTCATGATTCCGCCCTGGTGGCTTGGGAAAGAAGGCACAATAAGGGGTAATCTGTTGTTAGGCAACAGGTTAGGACGCGTGTGTTTACGGGGTTTGGCACATACCATGGCGCGTGTTGTTGCCAGCGTGTGCGGCATGGGGCATGATGCGGCACCTTATATATGTGGAGAGTCTTATGAGTTTGAACGAAGCCATTGTGACCGCCCTGACCGAAGCCCAAGCGGGGCTTGCGAATTTGTTGGCTGACACAGCGACTTTGGCGCAGTTGGAAAAGGCGGGTGTTTTGCTGGCCGAGACTTTTAAAAACGAAGGCCGTGTGTTCAGTTGCGGCAATGGCGGGTCGATGTGCGACGCGATGCATTTCGCCGAAGAATTATCGGGGCGGTATCGTGAAGACCGTCCCGCGCTGGCGGCGGCATCGATCAGCGACCCCAGCCATATAAGTTGCGTGGCGAATGATTACGGGTACGAGTTCGTGTTCTCGCGCTATATCGAAGCGCATGGCCGCGCGGGCGATGTGTTGGTAGGGATTTCCACCAGCGGCAAGAGCAAGAATGTTTTGAATGCTGTCGCCGCCGCCAAGAAAAAAGGCATGAAGGTGATCGGCATGACCGGCAAGCGCGACTGTGCGTTGGCGGAAGTAAGCGACATTTTATTGGCAACACCGGCGGGGAGTTATGCCGACCGTGTGCAGGAATTGCATATCAAGATGATCCATATCATGATTGATTTGGTGGAGCGGCAGTTGTTTGGGGTGAACTGAACGTGCCGAAATCCTGCTGGTGTTCCCCTCCCCTTGCGGGAGGGGTTAGGGGCGGGGTCGTTATCTATCAGATAGAATTTGCTCAATATAATTAAGTATTGCTTGCACAACGCCCTCACGGTTTTGAATAACTTCTCCATTTGTAAATCGCAAAATCTTATATCCCATATTGTTTAAATGTTTGGAACGCTTTTGATCAGCTTCAAAGCGAGCTTCATGAGAAGTGCCATCAACTTCAATAATGAGTTGAAGTTTTAGGCATACAAAATCGACAATGTAGGGATGTAGAGGATGCTGGCGGCGGAAACGAAATCCTGTGTCTTTGGTTGCTCGGCGAAGCTCGTACCAAAGAATAGATTCTCCATCAGTCGAGTTATGACGCAGCTGTTTGGCGCGGCGATAATCAATTGATTTGTTTTGATGTGATACGAAATTAGATGGATTAGTCATGTCGGTAACTTTGACCCCGCCCCTAACCCCTCCCGCAAGGGGAGGGGAATACCTGCAGGATTGTGGCGTGGGTCATCCACAAAAACAATGTTTTTAGGCGGTAAAGGATTCTCTTAAAATTTCTGCACCACACCCGCAAATATCCCACGTCTTGCGCCATATTGCGGGGCGCCGACTCCTATGCCGGTGCCGTCGCGCAATTCATACACACTGTCGAAAACATTGACGATGCTGAGGCGCAGGGCGGTTTCGTCTTTGGGTAACAGATGGATTTTTTGTTCGATGCTGGCATCGAAGGTCGCATAGGGCGGCAGATGGCTGGTGTTGGCGAAGCCGTCGCGCAAGCCACTGCCGAAATGACCATCCACGCCCATAGTCGTGTTTTGCAAGACATCATAGGAACCGCCGATTGACGCGGTGTAAGTCTGGTCGTGATCGAGGTGAACATAGTGGTTGCTGATGTAAGCCAGCTCGGCCTGCGAAAATTCAAATTGAGATGACGAAATGCCTTCGCCCATCGCGCGCGAGATGGCGAAATTGCCATAGGCTTTAAGTTTGTCGCCGGTATAGGTCGCCGTGAATTCCGTACCATAAATCTGGCCGCGCTCGTAATTGAACGGCGTGAGAATAAGGGCCTGGCCGAATTGCCCCTCGTCCAGCAGGTCATGAACGTCTTTGTAATACGCATCCGCGCCCACTTCCCAAGCACTGCCCAGTTTTTGCGTGACGCCTGCATCAAAATTGTTGGAGCGTTCTGGCTTTACCGCGCCATTGGCCGTGGTTTCGGGCGCGTTGGTGGTGTTGGCAAAACCGGCGATATCGCCATTGGAAACCAGTTCCATCGGCGGCGGCGTGAAATAACGCGCATAGCCAGCATGGAAGGTGGTTGTGTCGGTCGGTTTATAGACCATGCCCAAACGCGGGCTGAGTTGATCTGCGCTGACATATTGTTCCATATCATCAAAACGTGCGCCGTAATTCATCGTTAAATTATCGGCCAGTTTCCATTCATCTTGCAGATAGACGCCATAAAGCTGGCCGTCTTTGTTATGGTCATTCACAATCGGCGCGGTGGCGATGTTGTTGCCTGCGCCATCGACCAAGGGCGTGCCGCCTGCATCGGTTTGCAACGCCACCGATGTGCTGTTGTTCTGCACCGAGTCATTTTGCACCGTAAAGCCGCCGCGCAGGGTATGTTCGCCATTGATGCGCCAGCTATTATCATTTTGCAGACCGGTGGCAAGGTCGGTGGTTTTGACGTTGGATGCCACGCCGTTGAAAATAAGATCGCCGGTTTGGTCGGGGATGTAATGCAATTCCGAATTGCGAATATAGGGCGCGATTTGCACTTCCACCCCATCACGTCCCGCCTGCCACGCGCCGGTCATGAACTGGTTGCTCTCGAATTGGTTTTCGTTCAGATGCGCGGAGTTGGTATCTGCGCCCGCCAATTGATATTGCGGGGTTTGGTTGGGGTTGTTGGGGATTTCAAAATGGCTGGTGGCATTGCCCGCGATAATTTCAACGCGTTGCATATCGTTGATCATATAGGATGCATAGCCGAATTCTTTATCCTGTTCGGTATGGTCGTGGATGGCATTGTGGCCTGATGTAGGATTTTCAATGCCCAAATCGGATGACAGATGGCTGGCCGACACGAAATAATCCGCGTTGTTCAATACGCCGCCATAGGTGGCCGACGCCTGTAATGTGTTGTTGCTGCCGCCCATCAGGCTGACGGTGCCCTGATCGGCGAACCCGGTTTTAGTGGTGATGTCGACAATGCCCGCGGTGCGGAAACCATATTGCGCGGGCAGGGTGCCGTCGAGCAGCGTGGCGCTTTCGATGCTGTGCGGGTCGATCGTATCGCCAAAACCGCTGATACCGTCGGGCAACAAAATTCCGTTCAGGCGATATTGCAGATCGGCATGTTCGCCGCGGATATGCAGGCCGCCGCTGGCCGCGCTGTCTTCGGCAACACCGGGCGCCTGGAGGAGCATTTTGTCGACGGGTGTGTCTTCGCCTTGCGGCAAGGCTTCAATCGCTTTTTGATCGAATTTGTATGATGATGTTCCGGTTTTGGGCGACAGCGCGTTACGGATATTTTCTTTTTGCGCCACCACGACGCGCATCATTTGCATATCGGCGAGGTTAAGGTCTTTGTGAAGCGGTTGCTCGTCATTGACGGTGACAGAGGCCGAACCGAGAACGGCATTGTCTTTGGTAACAGACAACACATAGCTGCCCGTCGCGACGCCGTTGAGGATATAGTGGCCTTGCGCATCGGTTGTGATGCGCGTGACGATTTTGCCCTGACCATTTTGCAAGGTGATTTCGGTGGTGGGCAAAGGTTTGCCGGATTTGTCATTCAGGGTGCCGTCAATGACCGCATTGGCCGCATGCGCGGGCAATGGCAACAAGAGGGCGAGGGCGAGCAGGGTGCGTTTCATGGCGATAACTCTAAACGTTATTGGCTAAATGTTATAACATTACACTTAAAGGGTGGGCGCTATGGGGTCAAGGGGAATTAAATCAGGCGGTTTTTGTAGCACATTCCTGACAGAGACCGACGATTTCAAGGATTTGGCGGCTGACATCAAATCCCAAAGTTTCGGCTTCCTTGCGCAACAGGCGGCTTATTTTATTATCGGGGGCTTCGGTCGCGGCACCGCATTGGCGGCAGATGAAAAACAGGCAATCGTGGGATTCTTGCGGGTGTTGGCACAATATATAGGCGTTCTGGCTTTCGATGCGCGTGACGATGCCATGCGCCGCCAGATGGTTGAGCGCGCGATAGATGGTGGTGGGCGCGACATTGTGATCGAGCTTTTTCGACAGCACCGGAATAATGTCATAGGCGGTCATGGGTTTGGTCGCCTGCGACAAAATATCGCGCACATGATTTTCGTTGGCGCCCATCGCGCAACTGTCGTCATGTTTGTGTTCGTGTTTGGTCATAGGGTTGCGCCTTTCTTGCGGCATTCTTCCAGCCAAAAATTTTGGTCTTCGTAAAGTGTCGGGTCTTGTGTGTGCGACAGGGCAAAAGCTTCGCGCCGTTCGACGCAAGTGCCGCAACGCCCGCAATGAACTGCGCCGCCTTTATAACATGACCAGGTGTCGGCAATAGGGACATTTAATGTGTGGGCTTGGCGGGCGATATCGGCTTTGGTGCCGGTTATAAAGGGGGTGAGGAGTTTGATGCTGGCGACGCCTTCCAATGCTTTTTGCTCCATCGCTTCAAAAGACGCGGCGAAATCGGGGCGGCAATCGGGATAGATGAAATGATCGCCAGTATGAATACCGATAGCAACGGCATCCAGATTTTGCGCGGGCGCGATGCCGTACGCGATGGCCAGCATCATCGCGTTGCGGTTGGGGACGATTGTTTGTTTCATCGATTCTTCGGCGTAATGCCCATCGGGAACGGCGATGCTATCGGTGAGTGCCGAGCCTTTGAGGTGTGCCGTGATGCTGGTGAGGTCGATGATGGCGTGCGACGTGCCGAGGCGTTGTGCGGCAAGCGCGGCAAACGCGATTTCCTTTTTATGGCGTTGGCCATAATCGAACGAGATGATGCCGCCCAGTTGGTTATCGCGGGCGAGAAGATAGGCCAGCGTGATGCTGTCGAGGCCGCCGGATACGATCGCAAGCACTTTCATCAGCCTTCTCGTTTTTCAAAATCAATCCGCGGATCGGTCAGCACATAGGCCATATCGCCAAGGATATTCATGACGAGGCCTATGAGCGTAAAAAAATACAGCGTGCCGAACATGATGGGGTAATCGCGGTTGATGATCGCTTCGAAACCCAGAAATCCCATGCCGTCGAGCGAGAAGATGACCTCGATCAGCAGCGACCCCGTGAAGAGGATAGAGATAAAGGCGGACGGAAATCCGGCAATGACGATAAGCATGGCGTTGCGGAACACATGCCCGTACAGCACGCGGGTTTCGGTGAGGCCTTTGGCGCGCGCGGTCAGGACATATTGTTTGTTGATTTCATCGAGGAACGAATTTTTGGTGAGCATGGTCAGGCTGGCAAAACCGCCGATAACCATAGCCGTGACGGGCAAAGCAATGTGCCAGAAATAATCAAGGATGCGGTGCGGCCAATCCATATCGCCCCAATTATCGGAGGTCAGGCCGCGTAAAGGAAACCAGTCGAGGTAACGGCCGCCCGCAAAGACGACAATAAGAAGGACAGCGAACAGAAAGCTGGGGATGGCATAGCCGGCGATGATTACTGCGCTGCTCCACACATCAAACGCGGTGCCGTCTTTGACCGCTTTACGGATGCCGAGCGGGATGGAGATGAGATAGACGATGAGGGTTGTCCAGAGGCCGAGCGAAATCGACACGGGCATTTTGGACACGACCAGATTAAATACGCTTTCGTCGCGGAAATAGGATTTGCCGAAATCGAAACGCAGATAATTGCCGATCATCATCAGGAATCGTTTATGCAGCGGCATATCAAAACCGAATTGATGTTCCAGTTCCTTGATCAATTCGGGATCGACGCCTTGCGCGCCCGGATAACGTGCCGATGCGCCGCCATCATCGTTCAATTTCATTGCCTGTCCGCCGGGGGCGGCGGTTTCGCCCGCGCCCGATCCGCCGAAACGCGCGGTGGCCGCCACATCGGTGCCATGCAATTTCGCGACGATTTGTTCGATGGGGCCGCCGGGTGCCGCCTGCACGATTAAAAAGTTAAGCAGCATGATCCCGAACAAAGTCGGGATGATGAGGAGGAAGCGTTTGATGAAATAGGTGGTCACGGGGAACCTGTTCGTAATCTTTTGATGCCGGTCTGCAAATCGCTCTTTTTTGTATTTTTACCGCGCAGCATATTTGACATACGTAAGCGGTAAAAATACAAAAACTCCCGATTTTCGCCTCTGCCTGAAAAGATTCTGAACAGGTTCCGGGTTTCCAACGGGCAAAAAAATATGCCCGCTTTCGCGGGCATATTCAATCAATCAAAAGCGAAGCGATTAGGCTTGGTTGCGGGCTTTCTTCATGCGAAGGCCTGCGAGCAGGATCAAGGCCGAAGCGAACAGAACCAGAGCCGAAGGCAGGGGAACCGCGGAAACCGCATAGGCAACCGTAAAGGTCCCCTTGGCGCTGCCCAAAATCGCCGAGAAGTAAGCGGCAAAGCTTTGCGTGATGCGCGACAGGTTGGTGAAGGTGATGGTCGCGGTGCTGCTGTTGTTGCCCAGATTTGAAACGGCAATGATAGGAAGCAGGCTTGAAGTGTTAGAGCCCGTCACCAAACCGCCGGTCGACGTTGCGCCCGCGCCGTTATTGGTGAGCGAATTGAAATTGCCGGATGACGTCAACGAACCAGGCGCGGTGCCGGTCGATGTCAGCGTGAACACAACCTTGGTGTCTGCTGCCAATTTGCCGGTCGATGAATAGTTCAAGGTTTTGGTCGCGATGGTTGTAACGCTTCCATCCGGGAAGGTCGGGGATACTTTTACAACAGGAACCGTTGTGGCTTGCGCGGATGAAATCAGCGTGGCGCTGGCGATCAAGGCGGCGATAAGAAGTTTGGAAATTTTCATAACGATGTCCGTTCTAAAAAATAAGATTTAAGCTTGGTTGCGGGCTTTCTTCATGCGGAAACCTGCCAGTGCGATAAGCGCCGAAGCGAACAGAACCCATGTAGCGGGCAGAGGCACAGCCGACACAATATAAGAGACTGTGAACTTGTCCGATTTGGTGATCGCAGCCAGGAAGGTTGCAGCAAAGCTGGAAATGCCGGTTGTGAAGTTGGCGATAGTGATTGTCGCGGTGCCGGTGGTGAGATTCGATGTCGCGATGATAGGCAGTACGGATGAAATGCTGCCGGTGCTGGAGGCGATTGGGTTGCCAAAGCTGCCGACAGGAGCCGAACCATTCAACGAACCTTGCGCAAGCAGGGCGGTTGGCGCTGTCGAGCTGGATGTCAGCGTGAAGGTGATTTCCGTATCACCTTTCAGCTTGCCCGTTGTGGTGTCGTTCAGGCTTTTGCTGCTGAAGCTGCTGCTGCCGGAAGTGAGCGGCGATGTCACGCCAACCGTTCCGAGATCATTCGAAATGGTTGTCGCATGCGCGGCCGAAACCAGCGTGGCGCTGGCAATCAAAACCGCGATAAGAAGTTTGGAAATTTTCATAAGAATACCTGTTTTCTATAAAAGTTAAATTTGGTTGCGTGATTTTTTGCTCATGCCCATGCCGGCCAGCGCGATAAGCGCGACAGCAAACAGAACGAGAGCGGATGGCAAGGGAACAGCAGAGACAACATACGAAACATTGAAGGCCGAACCTTTGCCCTGAGTGATGGTGGCCAGAAAATCAGCCGCAAATTTTTCGGCGGATGATGTCAGGTTGGCGATGGTGATTGTTGCGATGCCGCCGGTCAGGTTTGCGGTTGCTATAACGGGCAGGGCGCCAACCGTCACAAGGCTGCCGGTGCTGGTTGCCGCTGTGCCGCTTGCGCTGCCGAGCGAACCGTTAGAAACAAGAACGCCTGCGGGGATGCTGTTCGATGTCAGGGTAAAAGTAATTTCGGTATTTTTGGCGAGCGAACCGTCGATGTCATAAACCAGATTTTTTGAGACGGCGCTCGAAGCCAGCAAACCCGACGGTGTGGTTTTGTTGACGGTGCCCAGCGTGGCGCTGAGATCCGTTGCGTGCGCAGCAGAGACAAGCGTGAAGCTGGCGATCAGCGCGGCGGCGAGGAAGCGGGATAATTTCATGATGAAAACCTTGGGGTGAACGCAAGTCGTCTAAACAAATATCGGATGAATCTACACAAACTTACTAACAGCTATAAAAGAGGGTCACAAGTAAAAAATCCATCAAATATGCAGTCATATTAATAAGTTAACCTTTTTTAGTTGATAGACCTAATTCACTGAGAATTTAGCATTTTTTGGGCGTCTTCGATACCGGAATAGGGTGCCGCATTGGTTGTGGCCTTGCGCAACTCGGCTTGGGATTCGGCCTTTTTGCCCTGTTTGGCCAGAATCGCCCCATAATGGTAATGCGCCTGTGGGGGCAATTGATCGGCATCATGCGCCATCACCCGTTCCATCAAAGTTTGCGCCTGCGGGACATTACCCTGCCGGAAATAGACCCATGCCAGCGTGTCAACCAGAAGCGGATTGCTGGAGCCGGCAAAACGGTCCGCCGCCTGTCGCGCCTGTTCCATCGCCGCCGTGTCATCGGCCAGATAATCCGCCGTCACTTCCGCCATATTGTTGGCCGCGATATCAAGGCCGGGATTGCGCGCCAGCATGTCTTGATACAAAGCGATGGCTTGGCGGTATTTTCCTGTTTCCGCCAGAATGTCGGCCTCTAACAAGGGCGCGTTGAAATCGGCGGGCGCGGCGGTTGCTGCTTTTTGTAAAACGGCAATCGCCTGATCGGGTTTTTTGTCTTCCCTGTAAAACATCGCGCGCGCCAGATAGGGGGCAGGCAGCGCCGGATTTTCAGCCAGAATTTTATCCAGCAGCGCGATGCTTTCAGCCTTCTTGCCCAAATCGGCTTTGGTTTGCGCCAGCAAAGTCTGGACATAGAGGGTTTGCGGTTTGACGTTTTCCAGGTAATTTTCGGAGTCGGTCAAACGGTTGGCTTTTTGATAATCGTCGGTGATCGCCGCCAAAGCGCGTTCGGCCAGAGGCGTGTCGGCGTTGGCGCTGACAATCTCGGCGTAATGAGCGATCGCCTCGTTGGTCTTGTTGTTGTTATCAAGCACTTCGCCTTCCAAAAAACTGGCGGTTAAATGCTGGCCTTCAAGTTGATCAAGCGTATGAATGGCGGATTCCGCGGGCAGCCATTCCCGCGAGTCGATGGATATACGCGCGGCTGTCTCCCAACCCACGGGGTAGGCGGGCGCGGCTTTGGTGGTTTGCGCGATCAAGTCCATCGCCTGTCTGGTGTCGCCGTTCAGGTGAACCATTTGCGCAAGGCGCACCTGGGGTTCCAGATCGACGGGATCGAATACGGTCAATTGCTTCATCGTATCGATAGCGAGATCCAGATGGTTTTGCAGCAAGAGCGTTTCCGACAAAAGTTGCAGCGCGTCGAGATTGCGCGGATTGTTGCGGGTGATTGTGCGCAAATCGGAAACGGCGCTTTGGTAATCGCCTTTGGTGAATTCCAGATTGGCGCGGACATACAGCGCATCGGCGTTATCCGGTTTTTTGGCCAGAACGGCATCGACCAATTTTTGCGCCAGCCCGCCATTGCCGCGTTTGACATCGATCCGCGCCAGCATAGTGCGGGCGTTCAGCGATGATTGGTCGGTGTGGGATTGGGAAACGATCTGATTCAATAAATCAATGGCGCGGTCGGTTTGATCATGCGCGATGTAAAGATCGGCCAGCCAGAAATAAGGTTCGTCATGCGAAGGGTTGGCTTGCATGATTGTTTGCGTTTCTTTTTCCGCCACATCGACGCTGCGGTTATCGCCCAGAAACTGTACCAGAAGATGCTTCATGTCCCAGTCATCGGGGCGAACGGCGACACCTTCGCGTAACACGGCTTCGGCATCATCTGGTTTTCCGGCTTTGATATACAGCGTCGCCAGATCGTTGCGGAATTTTATCTGATCGGGTTTAAGTTTGAAAATGGCTTGGTAGGATTCCGCAATATGCGGCATGTCATTCGTCGTTCCATAAAGCATAACGCGCAACAGCAACAAAGCGAGATTGCGCGGGGTGCGCTTGATGCCGGTTTCGATGGCGGCCACCGCTTTGTCCGGTTCGCCTTTGGCGGCATAGATGCCGGTCAAGGCCGATGTGGCGGAAATGTTGTTAGGGTCTTTGGCCAGCGCGGCCTGTGCTTCGCGTTCCGCCGCATCCAGATGTTTTTCGCGCAACATCAAGGCGGCGTTAAGCGCGTGGGCTTCGGCATCATCAGGATTTTCCGCCAGAGCGGCATCGACGCGCTTATGCGCTTCTTCATATTGTTCGGCGGCCATATAATATTCCGCGATTTTAAGGGCGGCCGGATGGAAATGAATGTCTTGCTGTTCCGCCGCTTCAAAATTGTCGAAGGCGTTATGAAGGTCGCCTTCGGCCTCATCGACCAGCCCCAGCCGGTATAGGGGTTCGGCGGCTGTTGGTTGCAGGCGCGCGGCGTTTTTGTAATCGAGCCGCGCCTTTTCAAAATCTTCCTGATCAAACAGCGCATCGCCATGTTTGATATAGGCGGTAAATTTTTGTTGGGGGTTGTCGCAAGCCGACAGGCACAGAAGTAGCGCCAAGCCAAGGGACAATCTGAGAACAGGAGTATAAAAGCGCATCTCATAAAGCCCTGGTTAAAGATTTGATCCTGTTAATAGCTGTTGTTCAACACGGTGCCGATAACATTGGCGCCCGACAGGATGCTGAGGCAGCGTTTGATATCTTCGGCGCGGGTCATCCCGTCGCGTATCACGACCAGAACCGCATCGACATGCGGCAGGAAGGCGATGCTGTCGTCTTGCGCAAGCACAGGGGGCATATCGTAAATCACCAGACGGTCGGGATAACGGTCTTTCAGTTCCTGCGCCAAGGCCGCCATTTTCGGCGAGCCCAAAAATTCCGAAGAATTGTCGAGCGACGATCCCGCCGGCAAAATGCTGACGCGCTCAAAGGGCGGGCGCATGATGCAGTCGGAAATCGGGCAATCATTCAACAGATAATCGGTCAGACCCACCTGGGGTTTCGCGCCCAGATAATGGTCGAGGCTTGGTTTGCGCAGATCAAGATCGACCAGCAAAACGGTTTGTTTGATATCAAGCGATATGCTGATGCCGAGATTAAGCGCGACTGTCGATTTGCCGTCGTTATAATGCGGGCTGGTCACCGCCAATGTGCGGTAGCCGGATTTATTCATGATCTGCAAAATCTGCGTGCGCAGTTGGCGGTACACATCGGCCTGCGCGTCGCGATTGCGGTGCGCGACGATGCGATTGCGCTCCATGTGCAATTCATTGACTTGCGCCGCGTCGGTGTGTGGCACAGCGTAATCATCAGGTTTGTAGGGCGGCGCCTGACGCGTTGTTGCGGCGGGCTGATCCATCGTGGCGCGTTGCTGCCGTGATTTTTCAAGCGCTTTTTCCAGTCTGTCCATCGTCGGTTCCTTGATTGATTGTAAGTCGGATGTTTAAGGGGAAAGGCCAAGACGCCGCGCGATGATATGGCGCAAATCATCGATCTTGTGGCTCAGGCTTCTGTTGCGTTCTTCTTGCGTATAGATGTGGGGGATAACGACCAGGGGCGCGCTACCGGTAATCGCGGCCAATTGACGCGGGCCAATCACGCTTTGCGCCAGAAGGTTGGATAGGAAGACGCTGCCCAATCCCCCCAACAAAGAAAAGATAACGCCGCCCAAAATCATCAGGATTCGTGCGGGATGCGTATCAAGCGGAAGTTCGGGCGGGTCGATCAATGACAAACGCTGGCCCTTGCGGTCGTTCTGCATTTGCACATCCATGTCCGCCGTCATCTTCTTTTCTTTCAACTCGCGGTAACGAAGCTGGGCATTGTCATAATCGCGTGACAAAGCGGCCATTTCCTTTTCCGCTTCCGGATTGGCGATGATGGCTTTTTGATAGGATTCTTGCTGTTTCATCAATTCCAGTTTTTGGGTTTGCAGGGCTTTGTGTTGTTCTTCCGCCGCGCGAAGCTGGGCGACGATTTGCAAATAAGCGGGGTTGTCGGCATCGCCGATCACGCCGTTATCCGCCACGCCGTTTGTTTTTTGCGATGCGGCCTGTTCCTGCAAACGGTTCAATTCATTTTGCAGGGCGATGACATCCGGGTGATTGGGGCCATAGGTTTTTTGCGCCGCCGCCAGATTGGTTTGCACATCGATGATATGGGCTTTGAGAACCGCGCTGTCGGACGGGACAGCGCCGACATGGGTTTGCAGGGCTTCGATCTGATGTTTCAGTTTCACCACATCGGGATGTTCGGGGCCATATTGCGCGGTCAGTGTCGCATATTGCGATTGCAGGGCTTTGAGTTGCACCGAAGGCGAGGTCAAAACCTGTCCGTCGGAAGTGACGCGCGCATAGGCATCTGTTGTCGCCAGCTGGGCACGAAGGGCGCCCAGGCTGCCTTCATTGGTCGCCATCTGGCTGTCGAGATTTTGCAGGCTGTATGTCGCGCTGGCGGCGGCTTGCTGGTTGAAGGCCAGATTTTCGGGGCGGCTGACGCCATGTTCGTTTTGGTAATCGGCGATTTTCTTTTCCTGATCGGCCATCGATGTTTCCATCGCGGCAATTTGCGCGTCGAGGAAGTCGGCGGTTTCCTGCGCTTCGGCGCGGCGTTCTTTTAAGTCTTCGTCAAGGAAACGCGTGACGAGTTCGTCGGTCACTTGTTGCGTCAAAAGGGCGTTGCCATAATCGAAGCTGACCTTGAACGCGATCGCGGACATATCGCCTTTGCCGGAGGCGGCGGGATTGGCCATCGCGCTGCTGATCAAATCGACCTTGATATTTTTCTGCATGCTTTCGGCAATCGCGGCAATCGGTTTGTGTTGGCGCGCTTTGGCATACAGATCGAATTTGGTGATGATTTCGATCAGCGACGCGGTGGAAACGACTTTTTGTTCGATGGTGCTGATGCGTTGATCGGCTATGGCTTCCGCCGCGTCATGCGCATTGCCGCCGCCCGCGCTGAGCGCGTCGGCGGAAATTTCCGGCTGTTCCACCTGAACGGTGGCGGTCGAACGGTAATTCGACCAACGCAGCGCCATGCTCATCGACAAGACAAGAAGGATGGCGGTCGTGACGCAGAAAATCTTTTTCCAGCGGCGCAACACGGCGAAGATGTCGCTTAATCCAAATTCTTCCATTTCATAGCCCTTATCTAAAAGTCCAAAGTTTCGGGTGATAGGCCAGCGATAACATAACTGCGTTGTCTGACGCGGTCGCGCTGCTGGCGGTCAAAGTTTCATAGCGATATTGATAGCTGGCGGTTACATCCAGATGCTCGGTCGCGTGATAGGTCGCGCCCGCATTGGCGATAGCCAGATCTTTCAGGCTGTTCGGTGAATAAGATGGATAGGTGGATAACAGATAAGTGCCACCGCCGGTAAGCGAGAACAAGGCGTTTAAGTTATGCGTTTCCGAAGCGACGATTGCGGTTTGCAAAGCATCCGTACCGTTGCCATAGGGGATTTGCTGACGGTTGGCGGTCAGGTTCAGGGTATCTTGTATGCCGGTGTATGTCAGGCCTGCGGCAAAAGTATATTGCCATGTCCAGGGTGATGTTTCTGTGCTGCCTTGATACGAACGCACCGCCTGCGCGCCGACAGCGGTATTGGCGTTAAGGCGCGGGCTTAGGGTCGTTTGCCAACCGATCGTCGGGTTGATGCTATCGACATGTGTTAACAGGTTATCTGTCGTTTGGTAACGCTGTGCCTGTGTCGAAAGAAAAACGGCATTCAAAGGGTCAAGCGCATGCGTGTAAGTCGGAGTCACGCTGAAATTTTCATAATCGGTGAAAATATGGTCGTGATAGGTTGATGATTGCGCGCCGCCCGCCAGCGATAGCGTATCGGCGGCATCAGGCGTGTAGGAAAGTTGTGGCGCGGCGTTAAGGCCGGTATGGCGCGTGACGACGGGCGCCAATCCAAAATTGGTTATTTCGCTGGTGCGGGTTGTGTCGTAATCGCCTTGCCCTTTGACCGCGAATTTCCATTGCGCGTTGCTGGTCGCAAAATTGGCGGCTTCATGTCCGTCGGTGGAATTGAACGCCGACTGGTTGAAGACATTTTCATCAACCTTGCTGTCGGATGACAGCGACGAGGTAGGTGTCGCGTCCTTGAACAGCAAATCCGGTTCGGTGGTTGAACCCCACAAGGATCGCCCGCCGGATGTCGCCAGCAAGGGATTGGAATCATAGCTGCCGGTTTCCGTTCCCGTCGCCTGTATCGACATCGCGCCCGCATAGGCGTGGGTCGTTAAAAGGACAAGTATGCCCATTCCAATCCCAACACTTTGCATCTGTTTGGGGCGGAACAGGCGCATGGGTTAAAACAGGGAAGCCGTCGGCACAACCACAACATCGCCCGGTGCCAGAACAAGGTCTTTGTCCAGATGCTTGCCGGCAGAGATATCGTCATAGGGCAGGGGGATGGAAAATTCTTTGCCGCTCGGGTCGTGGCGGATAACGATGATGTCGCTTTCGCTGGCATAGGGCGTCAGGCCGCCCGCTTGGGACAAAGCCTGCATCGCGCTCATGCTGTGGCCGATAACAAATTCGCCCGGTTTGGCGACTTGTCCGATCACGCTGACGGTATGCCCAAGCGCGGCCTTGACCGAAACGGAAACGGACGCATCGGGGATAAGGGTGTTCAATCTGTTTTTGATGATATCCTGAAGTTGCAAGGTCGTGCGGCCTTGGGCTTCCACTGTGCCGATCAGGGGGAAGCTGAAACTGCCATCCGGCAAAACCAGCACTTCGCGGTCCAGCCCGTCTTCTTTCCAGACGGTGACTTGCAGAACATCGCCAGCGATCACTTTATAGGTGGGGTCAAGGGTTGGAACGGGGACATCTTTGGCCATGGCGGGCATAACCCATAAAATCAGCAATAAAGACAATAATTTCAAAGTCTTTCTCATGGCATCCTCATTTGTTGCTTTAGGCTTTGTGCGCAGGCAAATTCTTATAAAGCGATAGCGCGGGCGAAGCAAAGTCTTATAAGGGGAATCGTTAACAAGACGCAATGTTTTTCGGTTGTTTCCGGTGTCGAATTCACCTAATCTGACGAATAATTCATTTTAAGACATTTTATTCGCAGGTTATTATGTTTAGCCGTTATTTTTTATCCTTGGTCTTTTGGGGCAGCTTGATGGCAGGATCGCCCTCAGAGGCTGCCACGCTTCGGGACTTTGATCACGCGCAAACCCACAAACAGATCGTTTTTTCTGTAACACGGCATGAGGATGACCGGCATCGGGATGATGACCGGCACCGTCATGATATCCCTGATTTCCATCATCGGGATTTTGATTATTCTTCCGCAGCATCTTTTGCCCATTTCGACCGGCATGATGACAACCACAGGCATTTCCACGATATCGTCGATTGCGGATGCGAAAAGAAAACGATTGTCGCGGGCGACCCCGTTTCTGCGGTGCCGTTGCCGGCATCTTTGCCGCTGTTCGGCTTGGGCATGCTGGCTTTGGGTCTGTTGCGCCGCCGTATAAAAATATAAAATCATTTACGGCGCAGGCGGTTTTTGTGCTATTCCCGCAGCCACAGCGTGAAAGCCGAAAGAGACACGAAAATGTATGAAAATTTTTATGGCTTATCCGGCAAGCCTTTTTCCCTGTTGCCCGATGCCCATTTTTTATTCCCCAGCGCGCATCACCGCAGCGTGATGAATTTGCTGGAATACGGCGTGGCGGCGCAATCCGGCTTTGTGGTTGTGACGGGCGAAATTGGCGCGGGCAAAACCACCATCATCCGCCGTTTTTTGAAAAGCACCGGCGCGGATATCACCGTCGGCCTTATCACGAACCCCAGCGCGACCTTGGGACGCTTGTTGGGTTGGGTTGCCAATGCGTTCGACTTGCCGGTGCGCGAAGGCGACGACACAAGGCTGTATAACGCTTTTGTCGATTTCCTGTTGCAGCAATATGCCGGTGGTAAACGCGTTGTTTTGGTGGTGGACGAAGCGCAGAATTTGACCGTCGATATGTTGGAACAATTGCGCATGTTGTCCAACGTTAATAACGAAAATGATTTGATGTTGCAGATCATTCTGGTGGGGCAACCGGAATTGCTGGAAAATCTGAAGCGCCCCGAACTGCGTCAATTCGTGCAACGCATTACGGTGCATTATCATTTGGGCGCTTTGTCGGCGGCGGAAACCACCGATTACATTCATTACCGTTTGAAGAATGTCGGCGGCAAGGAAGCCCTTTTTGACGAAGCGGCCTGTGCCGCCGTTTATTATTTCACCGGCGGGGTGCCGCGCCTTATCAATCTGTTGTGCGATCATGCGCTTGTGTATGGCTTTTCCGCCGATGCGCAGCGTATCAGCGTGGAAACGGTGGCCGAAGTCGTGATGGACCGCAGCCGTTTCGGCCTTACCGCCTTTATCAATGTGCCTTCAACCTTGTCGATGCTAAAAATAAATGACGAGGTGCGCATGATCCTGAACGATATGCGCCGCGCGTCGATTGCCGCCGTGTCATGAAAAAAATTGTTTTAGTTTTTTTTGTTCTGGTTGCGTTGATGGGGACGCAAAGCCGGGCATGGGCGGATATCGATCACATCTGCCTGAACCAATGCGTGTCGGCGGGTAACAATACGGCGGCCTGTATGCCGCGCTGTACCTATGGGCTGCCGGACAAACCAGCCGCGCCTGCCACCAAATCCATGCCGCATGGCGTGTTTAGCAGCCTAACCCCCACCAATGGCGCGGTTATTGTGAAGCCCAAAACGCCTGCCGCGCCGCCGGCAAGCAAAGATTACACCTGTTTCAACCAATGTTTGCAGCAACACAACGCCTATCAATTGTGCGAACAGCAATGCACAAAGACGCCCTGTGTGGCAGGTTCTATTTCCTGTAATGACCTGACCGGCGTGGTCAATGGGGCGGCGGCGCCTGCCCATTAAGGTTTTTGAAAATAATAATCGCCAAACTGTGGGGGATTGTTATAAAGACTTTGTTGTTCCGATGCGGGTGTAGCTTAGTGGTAAAGCACCAGCCTTCCAAGCTGGCTATGAGGGTTCGATTCCCTTCACCCGCTCCGCTTTTAAAAGCGCCACGCCGAAGCGCTTGCGAAGGCGAGCCGGTTATTACCCCATCCCTAAGTCTTGCGCCTTTAACTTGCGCGCTTCTCGCGCCGTCCTGTTTAAATGGGATTCCTCATAAGGGATGACGGCGATATTATTGTCGGACTCCGCCCAATCATGTAAAAATTTTCTGGTGCGGGACAATTGCGATTGTACGGTACCCATGGGGCAAGCCATGAGCATCGCGGCGGTTTTAAAGTCACATTCCTGATTGACGATCAGATCAAGGCTTTGTTGCTTTTGGGCGGAGAACCCCGCCAGTATTTTGTGTACAGGTTCAAGTAGAAGATTGCCGCGTTCCTGGGGCGATTCTGTTGTCAGTAAATATGTGGCCAGCCTGTCGAAATCTTGGGCAAGGGAAACGACATCGATCCGCCGGATTTGTTCCAGCCAGATATTCCTGGCGATTTTCATGACATAATGGCGGAAAGGGATGCCCGCCCTTGGCGCGTATTCATCTTTTTCCAACGCCTGCAGAGCTTTGAGGATAGCTTCAGATGCTATGTCTTCGGCGTCATGCTCGTTGCCTTTTGTCAGACGGCACGCATAGTCAAAAAGGGTGCAATAAAACAGGTCGCTTGCCACTTGTTCGCGGGCAGGCAGTTTGTCCAAATAGGTTGTTCCCGAAACGGGCATATTTTTTCTTTATATGTTATTTGCGCTTGGTAATAGGCGGATAGTAGGAAGCTAAAAACTTTCATACAAGGCTTAATGAAGGGGAGGGGCCGCACCCCCTTTATTTGCGCGTATAGGGGGCGCATTTTTCCCCTAGCCAAGCCCGCAGAGATGGGTTAAAAAGCCCTTGTTCCCCACATAGTTGACTGTTTAGTCTGGCGTTACTTGCTGGACGGGGAACTGTGAGTAGTCATGAGAGAGATTAGTCGCAGTCACGGTTGTGCCTCTTGGCACAGAGTGGTCGCGATAAAGATTAGGAGTGTAGCTCAATTGGTAGAGCGTCGGTCTCCAAAACCGAAGGCTGTGGGTTCGATCCCCTCCGCTCCTGCCACTTTTCAAACGCGGTGCGCTTGAAAAGTGCCACGCCGTAGTCACGCCGAAGCATTTGCGGAAGCGGACGAAGGCGGGCTGCTGAAGACAGAGAGAAGTTGTAGAAAGAATAAAGTAATGGCCAATGAAACGCTGACGACAAACGATAAGCCCAAAAGCGGCATTGCTGATTTTGTGCGCGACACGCGCCGCGAAATCGCCAAGGTCACATGGCCGACGCGCCGCGAAGTGGGCATGACCACGACGCTTATCGTCGTGTTCGCCATTGTCACCGGCGTGTTTTTTCTGGCGGTCGACAGTTTGCTGGGACGCATTGTGTCGTTTGTTTTAGGTATGGATTAGGAGATTTTCTTAGCGAGCGCGAAGCGTGAGGTTAGAAAATCCCGTATCCCGGCGAAGGCCGGGATCTAATACAATTTAGCTTAACTAAGGAAGAGAGAGGCTGTTATGGCGCATCGCTGGTACGTTATTCATGTTCATTCGGGTTTTGAAAAGAAAGTCGCTCAGGCTGTGCGCGAAACCGCGCTCAAGAAAAACCTTGCGGATTATTTTTCGGAAATCCTTGTGCCGACCGAAGAAGTTGTCGAAGTCCGTCGCGGCGCGAAGGTGAATGCGGAACGCAAATTCTTCCCCGGTTATGTTTTGATCAAAATGGATCTGACCGACGAAAGCTGGCATCTGGTGAAAAACACCGCCAAAGTCACCGGCTTTTTGGGTGGCAGCGGCCGCCCCGCGCCGATCAGTGAAGGCGAAGCGCAGCGCATCTTGAACCAGGTTATCGAAGGCGTCGAACATCCGAAGCCCGCCGTTATGTTCGAAGTCGGCGAACAGGTGCGCGTGGCCGATGGGCCTTTCGCCACCTTTATCGGTACGGTCGAAGAAGTGGACGAGCACAAATCCCGTCTTAAGGTCGCCGTGTCGATCTTTGGCCGCGCAACGCCGGTCGAGCTGGAATACGGTCAGGTCGAGAAGGTTTAAACCGCTTCCGCCGCCACAGTTTTGTTGCGCCCATTTTGTTTGGCGCTGTACAACGCGGCATCGGCGCGGTCGAAAACCTTATGCGCGTCGGTTTCCGTATGCGGGTTGGTTGCGGCAAGCCCAATGCTTATGGTCACCGTCAATTCTTCCGTCTGGCCGGAAATCGCGATTGGTTTTTCCGCAACGCTGTGGCGCAGACGCTCCGCGATTTTAAAGGCGTTTTCGATGCTGGTGCTGGGCATAATCACGGCAAATTCCTCGCCGCCCATGCGCACAAAGAAATCGGAAGGGCGCACGCCGTTTGAAATGCGCCGCGCGACTTCCTTCAAAACTTCATCGCCGGCGGCGTGGCCGAAACCGTCATTCACCTTTTTAAAGAAGTCGATATCGATCATCTGAACGGAAATCGGTTTGCGGATTTCGGCCGCGTTTTTGATATAGCGCGGTAAATGCGCATCCAGATAACGGCGGTTGAAACAACCCGTAAGCGGATCGACCAGCGCCATCATCATGTTTTGTTCAAAGCCATTGCGCAAACGGTCATAATTGCGTTTATGGCGCAATTGCGTGCGCGTGCGGGCGAATAATTCATGCGTATCCAGCGGGCGCATCAGATAATCATTGGCGCCCAGATCCAAACCCTTGGCGACGCGCGAAATATCCTCGTTATTCGCGATCAGTAAAATGGGTATGTGCCGCGTGACCGGATTGGTGCGCAGGCGCGAGCAGATCATGAGTCCATCCTGGCTTTGCAGATCGAGGTTGGAGAAAACCAGATCATAGGAACCGTCGGCCAGCGCTTGTTCGGCCTCTGCCACCGATGAGACTTGCGCGATATGCGCGGAAAGGGGACGTAGCGTTTCTTCGATAAACGCGCCGTCGGTCGGGCTGCCGCTTTTGTCGTCGACGATCAACACATGGCTGTCGCGCACATTCAACGGGTCAATATCCGATATGTTATTTCCGGGCGACAGCTGTAAGGCGGTCGCTTCGCGCATGCGCCATTCATCCATCAAAACTTTGGTGCGCAACAGCGAGCGAATGCGCGACATAAGCGCGAGGTCGTTGATCGGCTTGCCCAGAAAATCATCGGCGCCCGCAGCGAGCCCGCGCACGCGGTCGGCAACATCGGACAAAGCCGTGATAATAACCACGGGAATAAAAGCGGTGGCGGGGTCGGCCTTTAAACGGCGACAGGTTTCAAACCCGTCCATTTCCGGCATCATCACATCCAGCAAAATCAGATCGGGTTTTTCTGCCGCGACTTTTTCCAGCGCTTCGCGCCCGTTTTCGGCCGATGTGACGATATAGAAATCCTGCGCCAATTTTGCGGTCAGCAATTTGACGTTTAGGGGGGTGTCGTCAACAACCAGGATTCTTGCAGACATGAAAACCTACTTAGAGGTATTTTTTAACGGTCGTGATGAATTGATGGACGGCGATCGGTTTGGAAAGATAATCATCGCACCCACCGGCGCGGATTTTTTCTTCATCGCCGCGCATGGCAAAGGCGGTTACGGCGATGATGGGGATTTGTTTCAGATCATCGGCGTTTTTCAGCCAGCTGGTGATTTCAATGCCGGAAACTTCGGGCAATTGAATATCCATCAAGATAAGGTCAGGGCGGTTGGTGCGCGCCATATCCAAAACTTCGAAACCATTGCTGGTGTGCGCCGTGGCATAGCCATGCGCTTCCAGCAAATCGCGGAACAGTTTCAGGTTCAGCTCGTTATCTTCAACGATCATCACCAGTTTTTTACGATGCAAATCTTCGGTCATTGGCAATTCTGCGGGGGTAAAGGTTCAACGGTATCAAGCGTGCCATTCACGGCAAAATCGCTATATTCAATTTTCATGGAACGCGAAATGCCGCTGGGCAAAAGTGTCAAATCCATTTCATAATCGGGCACACCGTTTTCATTGTCTGTAGGGAAGAAGGCCATGTGGACAGGCCATGCGGCGGCTGCCAACAACGGATTAGCCTTAGTTTTATCATCCAAAGCAGTTTCCTGGGCAATGGCACGTTGGGGGGATACAAACGCGCTGATATCGCTGGCGCCCGCTTCATCATCGCCGTCAAACACGCGGCGGGTAAAGAGTTTATTGCCCTTGGCGGCCTCCTGCAAAATCAATTGCGTGTGCATCGACGGGAACAAAGTGCCTGCGGGCAATTCCAGATGTTTGCCTTCCGGCACGCTGTAGGCGACCGATACTGTGCCATCGGCATTTTGCACAGCCTTGCCGCGATAATTTTCTGTTTCCTGTCCATTGGTCACATGGCGGATATTGAAATTATAGCTTTTGCCGTCTTTCGCTTCCCATGTCACTTCGGTCAGGGTTGAATCCTGATCGTCGCTGCCGTCGCCATAGGTGAAGTGCAATTGCGTGTGTTGCTGGATCGCCCAACCATCACACACATCGCGCCATTCAAACGCCATGTGGCCGGATGCGTCCGTAATATTGCCACCATTTTTTACGGAGGCCAGCGACATAGTGTAAATCGCGCGGTGCGGCACAATGGATGCCGGCGTGATATGTTCGGGCGCCGTCGGCAAGGCGGCTTCGGGCACAGCCGCGACGACGGCGGCAGCCCCCGTCGCGCACAAGGCGGCAATGACGATATAGGTAAGAAGTGGGCGCACAAAAACTCTCTTGCTTAAGCGGGGCAGGTGCTTTTTGGATAGCCTTTATACCCTTAACATTTTGTCAACTTTTGGAGAACTTACCCATAATCTTTCCATGCTGGGCGCAAATCGCGCTTTTTTCAGCTTTTGCAACGCGCGTATGTCTAATACGCTTGCCTTGCAAAAGCTGAAAAAATCACAATTTTCACCTCAGCCTGAAAAGATTCTGAGCAAGTTCTTCCCTGTGGACAGTTTGTGGATAAGGCAAATTCTTCCTTAATCACTCATGCTCGTTTGGAGTATAGCAAAAATAACATTATATATCATGTGGTTGCCCCATGATGCGCGTTTTGGCATGGGGCTTGCCTTAATACCTGTGTGAAACATGCACAGGAGAGGCTCAATGCAGCTGTTGAATAAAGAAATTTTGAAACGCGATGCACATCCCGTCAGCGTGGGACCGTCTTCGATAGGGCGCTGGGAATTATTCATGCCAACGCGCGCCGATGCGTTGGAAGCCAAGGATCTGCTGGAAACCCAGACCGCATTGGAACGCGCCGAAACCGTTATTCGCGCCCAGGAAGAACGCATCCAGCAATTGCAACAGATGGCTTTGACGGACGAGCTGACAGGGCTTGCCAACCGCCGCGGGTTTACCTTGGCGTTTGAACGTGAAATATCGCTGGCGCGCCGCGATGGCGATTATGGCGGTTTGCTGGTGCTGGTCGATCTGGACGGGTTTAAATCCATCAATGACACATGGGGACATCAGGCGGGCGATGCCTATTTGCAGCTTGTCGCGCAATGTTTGCAAGGCGAAGTCCGCGCCAGCGATACGGTCGCGCGTTTGGGCGGCGATGAATTTGCCGTTTTGCTGACGCATGTCGATGAAAAACATGGCGCGAAACGATTGGCCAAGCTGGAACAAAATTTTGCGCGCAAGGCATTGATGCTGGAAAAAGCCATTCCCCTGCGCGCCAGTTTTGGTTATGCGTGTTATGACGGGGCGCACACGATTGAAACAATTATTCAATCGGCGGATTTGCATCTCTATGCCCACAAATCCCGCAACAAGACTTTACTCAAGGCTTAGGCGTTAAGGCAACGGCGCGGGCATGGTAGGATTCCGCCTTGGCCGGATCATTCAAAATGCCTTTATAGATTTCGCTGAGCAATTGGTAAGAACGATAAAATTTCGGGTCGATTTCCAGCGAACGGTTCAGGCAGTCAATCGCTTGCTGAATATGGTTTTGATGATCGGGCATGCTTAAATAATTAATCGCCATATTGTAGCGCGTTTCGGCGTAGGTATCGGTAATTTTGGTGGCTTCCGCGAATTGCGCCGATGCATCTTCATATCTTCCCAGCTGGGCATAATACAATGCCAGATTATTACGCGACCGCGCCGATACTTCGCCGTGGGAAAAAATATTGGTATAAAAACTTTCCGGTGTTTTCCATGTCTGGTTCTGGTTGTATGTCAACGTCGCAAGCCACGCCGCAAAGCCAAGCGTAACAATGCCACAGCCATAACCCACCATTTTTCGTGTCGCGCAAAAACGCGCAACGCTTTCCGCACTGCCCAAAAACAAACCCACGGCGGGCAGATACATCCAATGTTCCAGAAACAGGGAATTCATCGGAATGAGAATGCCGGTATCGGGCGCATGCGCCGCAAAAAACCATAAGATGCCCCAGCTCAGGTGCCTTGATTGTTGCGGATGCCTGACCGAACGGACAAGCGGCACAATGGCCAGGCACACCATCGCAAAACCCGTGACAACGGGCCTTAGGAAAAAATCGGTATAGACGGTAAACGCGCGTTCCATGTGCAGATCATGCGGCCACAGCAACAGATCGGCATAAGAGGGCAGGGTGGCGAAAAAGGTATAAAGCCGATAGATCGGGTGATCGGCATACAATTTCAAATTGGCATAGGCGGGCAGATTGTAAAAACGATCATAGGTTTGCGGCCCGTCAAGCCCCTCGGCATGCGAACGCCAGATAACAAAAATGACCGTCACAACCCATAACGGCCAGGTGCGCAAATAAATGCGCGGGGATAGCGGTTTGGGATTGATGTAAAACAGGCAAACCGTAACCAGCAACGGAAACATCGCCATTGTTTCCTTGCTGAGCAAGCCCAGAAGAAATAAGGGGAAGATCAACCAGATTTTGCGCGGCGTGATATCGGGCAGCAAAATGGAAACCGACAAGAGACAGAAAAACGCAAACAACGGATCCGCCGTTGCGCTCATATAAGTCACGGCTTCGGTATGCAGGGTATGAACGCCCCATACAAGCGATGCGAGAAACACGCCCCACAAATTGAATTTCAGTTTTTCGCCGATGCGGAACATCAAGCAGGCATTGGCGATATGGATTGTCAGATTCAGCAGATGAAACCACAAAGCCGCGCCGCCGGTTATTTGTTTGACGCATAGGTACAAAAACATCTGCATCGGGCGGAAGAAACCGCCCATGATATGCGCGCCGCTGGTGGTGGATCCTGTCAGGATTTGCGGCAGGAAATGCCAGCCTGTGAGATGGCTATTGAGCGTGATGAGCAGATCATCATCGAATAAAAACGCATTGTCGAAAATATTGCCATAGGCGGTGAATATCGCCAGCACGAGCAACAAATAGGGGGTAACCGCCCGCGCAGGCGCAGGCAGAAAATCATCGTGGGGAGCGGACAGGGACATGGAGAACGCGAATCTGGGGACAGGCGGCTACTCTACAGGCCGCATGCTGTTCATGCCAACATGAAATAAGGATTTTAGGCGCAACCCGCGACATCGATCATGGACGATGCCATCGCTTCGCCCGGACGCTTGCCGCCCCAGATGACAAGTTGGAACGCGGGATAAAAACGTTCGCATTCCGTCAATGCGATTTCCACCAGATCTTCCAGCGATTCAATGCCCGGCATGCGGCCGCCACGCGTTAATACCGTGTAACGGAACAAAGGCATGCCTTGCTGGATATCCAGATTGAAATGCCCCAGCCACATGCGGTCGTTCAGCATCGCCAGCAGATCATGGACATCGTTGCGTTTCGGTTCCGGCACTTTCATATCGAACTGGCAGGAAAATTGAAGCGCGCCGATTTCCTTCTGCCACACAAAGAACATGCGGTAATGGCACCAGCGGCCCGAGAGTTCGACGATCAGTTCATCGTCATTGGCGCGGTCAAACAGCCATTCATTGGCGGACACTATTTCTTCCAGAATATCCAAAGGATTATTCAGCGTCTGCGTTTCAAAGGCGGTTTGGAGCGACATTGATACCTCAATAAAGGAACCTGATAAGCGGCGGCGGGTAGGTGCGGAAATTTCGAGACACCATTTGGTATCAAAATCACGCGCTGCGCCGCAAGGGTCTTTGATGATTCTTTTATGCTCAGAATCCGTCCGTGTTATTTGAGTCACAGGGGACGGTGCCGGAACGATTCTGTTTGGGCGTGCCGCAAGTGACTCAAATGATTCACATTTCCGAGTCTTTTCAACGCGAAAAAGCGTTACCGGCGCGCGCGGGTTTTTGCCTTTGTTTTAACAGAAGGTAAATTTCTCTTTTTCGTCTTTACCTTTACGTTCGCGCTTGACAGATTCAAATGAGCCTCGATTTTCGCCAAACGCCTGGCCACATCTTCCTGGGTCGCGCGGGCTTTGGCGATCATGGCAAAGGCGGCGTCGAATTCTTCGCGCGTAACCAGATCGAGATCGCGCGCTATGCCGCCCACCCGTTGTTTGGCTTGCGCGCGCAATTCATGCCGCGCTTCGGCAAGGTTGCTGAGAATTCCGGTCCCGAGGGTCAGCATATCTTCGGCAAAACTTTTATTGGGCATAGGAATATGGGGGTTAGAGAAAGGGAAGGCGAGGGAGGAAGATGGGAGGCAAAGGGGGTTTTGTCTAGCAGGTTTTTTTATGCTATTCCCTCCTTCTCCCTTGTTTCCCTAACCCCCTATATCCCTATGCAATTCCCCAACTTTGACCCCGTCGCTGTTTCCCTCGGCCCTTTGGTTATCCGCTGGTACGCGCTTGCCTATCTGACAGGATTCGTTTTGGGCTGGCGTTGGTGCATGGCGATGGCGCGGCAATGGGCATCCTCGCCGCGCCCCGAAATGTATGATGAATTTCTGACATGGGCCGTGTTGGGGGTTATCCTTGGCGGGCGCATCGGCTATGTGCTGTTTTATAATGGTGCGGAATATTGGGATCATCCGCTGGAAGCGTTAAAAGTCTGGCATGGCGGCATGTCGTTTCATGGCGGCATGTCGGGCGTAATTATCGCCGCGATTTTGTTCACGCGCAAAAAGAAGATTTCGTTTTTTGCCTTCACCGATTTGCTGGCCTGCGTCACGCCGATTGGTTTGGGTTTGGGGCGCTTGGCGAATTTTGTGAATGGCGAACTTTTTGGCCGCGTGACGGATGAGCCGTGGGGCATTGTGTTTCCGCGTGGCGGCGATTTGCCGCGCCACCCCAGCCAGCTGTATGAAGCGGGTGCCGAAGGTTTGTTGTTGTTGCTGATATTGTTCGCTTTGTCGCGGTGCGAGAAAATCCGCACCCATCACGGCGTTTTGTCGGGCGCGTTTTTGCTCCTATATGGCATGTTCCGTTTTTCTATCGAATTTTTCCGCGAACCCGATGCGCAATTGGGTTTCCTGTTCGCCGGGGCGACGATGGGGCAGTTGTTGTGCATCCCTATGATGATCGCGGGTATTTGCATTATCATCTATGCCTGCCGGAAACAGGTTCATGAGCCCGCTTGAGCGCATCATCCGCGAGATTATCGAAGCGCAAGGCGGTATCTCGCTGGCCGCCTATATGGAATTGGCCTTACAACATCCGGCGCATGGTTATTACCGTATAGCAAACCCCATAGGGCGCGATGGCGATTTCATCACGGCACCGGAAATCAGCCAGATGTTCGGCGAAATGCTGGGTGTCTGGTGCGCCGAAACATGGCGGGCGATGGGCAAGCCTGCGGCCTTCGCGCTTGTGGAATTTGGCGCGGGTCGCGGCACGATGATGCGCGATATCCTGCGTGCCACATCGCGGGTTGGCGGTTTCCACGAAGCCGTGAATCTCTATCTGGTGGAGAGCAGCGAGGTTCTACGCGCCGCGCAGCGCGATATTTTACAAGACGCGCATCCGCATTTTATTTCCGCACTGACGGATATACCGCCGATGCCAACCCTTGTGGTGGCGAATGAATTTTTCGATGCTCTGCCGGTGCGACAATTCGAGAAAACATTTCAAGGCTGGGCGGAACGTATGGTGGTTGTTGAAAATGATGCGCTGGTTCTGGCACCACGTTTGTTAGACGCAGCGGAAATGAATTTGGTGCCTCCCGCATTGCATGATGCCACACCGAATACCATTTTTGAATTTTGTCCCAAGGCGCAAAACATCATACATGCGATAGCGCAACATATCGTGAAACATCACGGCGCGATGCTGGCGGTTGATTATGGTTATACGGCAACCACCGGCAATGCGACAATTCAGGCGGTTGCCAATCATGCCTATGCTGATATCTTTTCCAACATTGGCGAAACGGATTTAACCGCGCATGTCGATTTTGCGGCGCTCGCTACTGCTGCGCGATTGGCCGGTGCGGAAACATTGCCATTGGTGGGGCAGGGCGAATTTTTGCGGAATCTGGGTATTAAATTGCGTGCCGATGCGCTCAAGAAAAATGCAGCACCTGCGCAGGCAGCCGAAATCGAAATTGCTTTGCATCGGTTGACGTCGGATGCCGAAATGGGCGTGTTGTTCAAAATGTTGGAAATCAAAGGCTAGGGCGCGGTAATCTTGCGTTAACCATAATAATTATCACTTTATTTACCCATCCTCTTTACACTTGGAATTGTCAGAATTTATTTTGAGGAGATAGCTATGGCGAATCCAGGCAATTCATTTGGCAATGGCGCAGAGCGCCAATTTGATCTGGGAAAGATAAGCCCGTCCACCAGAGGGGCGCTGGCGCAAATGCGCTCTCATGCCGCCCGCGACGTAAGCTCATCCAGAGCTTCCGTAGGGCCAACCGCTTCACAGCAATTTGCCACAGAAAAATTCAAGCCAACGATTGGCGCGGTCGATATTGGACAAAAGGGATATCTGGCTTCGACGCCCGTTTCCACGGGTTCATCGGGCGTGAGCGCTTCAGTCGGATTTAAGCAAATCGATGATGGCGCCAGAAAAAAGGCCTTTGGGATTGGCTTTAGTATTTCCGGCTAAAACACCCGTCCATTTTGTATCAATTTCGCCATTTGTTGGTCGGCAATCGTGCGCGTTTGCCCGATGCGTTTATCGCGTATCATGGCGCGGATGGGCGAACCCGGGTTATCCGCTTCGGTCATCATGAAATGCGCGAATACGCCCGACGGGGTGAAAGTCTGGTAGATTACGCAAGACAAACCCGCCGCCAACAACAACGCCGCGCGGTCGCCCACTTCCTGTTCCGCCAATTGCAATAAACCTTCCAACGCTTCTTCCATGCTACCGGCATGCATAGTAGCCAAAACCGTGTGTCCCGAAGTCGCGGCGCGTAAAACCTGATTGGCGGCATCTGGCGTGCGGATTTCACCCACAAGAATATAACGCGGATGCCAACGCAACGCGCGTTTCAGCATCAAACCCCATTCCGGCTCACCGTGAATTTCAGTCTGATAGCAATAACCATTCGTGCCGATGCGGCCATCAATGTCATATTCAACGGGATCTTCCAGCGTGAAACCAACCCCGCCATAAGTTTCCAGATAGCGCGACAGTAACGAAGACACCGTCGTGCTTTTGCCCTGACCCGATGCGCCGCACACCAGAATTAATCCGCTGCGGCGGCCCAATTCTTCCAACACAGGGGGTAATTGTGGAATGAGGCCGAGTTTTTCCAACACAGGCGGCACGCGCGGCAATCGGCGGATGGCGGCCCACACTTCGCCCTTGGCCGTGTCCAACCGCGTGACACGCATGCGCATGCCGTCATATTCCATACCGGCATCATCGGTGGTGAAATGGTCGCGCAGATAATTGGCCAAACGTGCCGTGTCATCGAAATAGATTTCAGGTAAATCGGCATCGGGCAAATTCATCGTGCCGCCCTGGCCGGAACGGTAATGCGGCATCGCATCCGCATCCAGACGCAGATAGATATCCATGAAATCGAGGCTGCGCAGCGGCATTTGGGGTGCGGGTTTTGCGGCAATATGGGGCATAAGCAATCCTTTAAATATATCCTTGAAAACGGGGCAGTGTAGCGCGTTGGGCGGGGTGGTTTCCACCGCATCATTACTTGCAAGCCCTAAATCTTTGGCTTAGGATTCAAGCATATAAAGGAGAATCGCCATGCCCGACAAAATCCTGAGCCTTAAAATCAAGGAAGCCCTTATCGCATCCGGCCATAACCGGCACGATGCGCACAAGCTGTTGCTGACCTGGGCGGTGCGTGATCCTGCTTTGCTTTTGTCGATGACCAAACCGCATTTGAAGGCGATCGCCGCCGGTCTGGTCGATCATTATGTGCGCCAAGGTGGCGACGGCGTGGCCGAAGAAGACGCAAGCCCCGACAAGCTGTCGCGCCGTACCATCGATGATATTGTTTCATCAGGCAGTCGATTGCCGGTTGATAAACGCCGCAATTCTCCTGTGCCGCCACCGAAATCAACCGAGCGTCAGGCATCGACCATGCGCAAGCTGGCCGCCGCTTTTACCAAGAAGAAAAAGTAACGCCCTTTAATTCTCCACAACCTCATATTGTCGTTCGAGGTTGGAAAAGCGCGTGAATTGCCCGTCGAAATGCAAAGGCACAGTGCCGATAGGGCCGTGGCGTTGTTTGGCGATAACCACTTCGGCGATATTGCGCACTTCTTCGCCGCGCGCCATCCACCGCGCATGACGGTCGTTATATTTGCTGTCGTCTTCGTTATCGCGGCGCGTCGGTTCGCTGCGGGCGTGGTAATATTCTTCGCGGTACACAAACATCACCACATCGGCATCTTGCTCGATCGAACCGGATTCACGCAAATCCGACAGCATCGGTTTTTTGTCTTCGCGCATTTCGACGGCGCGGGATAGCTGGGACAAGGCCACCACCGGCACATCCAATTCCTTGGCCAATGCTTTTAATCCGCGGGTGATTTCGGAAACTTCCTGCACGCGGTTTTCCGCGCCCTTGCTGCTCGATCCATGTAGAAGCTGCAAATAATCGATAACAATAACGCCCAGATTAGGCACCATACGTTTCAAACGCCTTGCGCGGGTGCGTAAACCGGAGACAGAAAGCGCGGGGGTGTCATCAATGTATAAAGGCACGCGCGACAGGGTTTGCGACGCTTCGACAAATTTCGTGAAATCTTCGGTTTTGATTTCGCCGCGACGGATTTTATCGGAAGGCACCGATGAAAAATCGCCCAGCAAACGTGTCGCCAATTGCTCTGCCGACATTTCAAGCGAGAAGAAGGCAACGCCCGAACCTTCGCGTCCTTCGGTTTTATAAAAAGCATGCGCGGCGTTAAAGGCGATATTGGTGGCCAGTGCCGTTTTGCCCATCGAAGGGCGACCGGCAAGGATGATAAGATCGGAGCGTTGCAACCCACCCATTTTGCGGTCCATATCGCGCAACCCTGTCGTGACACCCGTTATATGGCTGTCGCGTTTATGGGCTTCTTCGGCTTGTTGGATGGAAATCTTCAACGCCTTTTCCAGCTTGACGAACCCGCGATCGGTTTCGCCTGTGCGGGCAAGCTCGAACAATTTGGCTTCTGTCGATTCAATCTGTGTCGATGCCGGTTTATCCAGATCATGTTGAAACGCTTCATTCACGACATCGGTGCCGAGCGTGATAAGTTGACGGCGCAAATACAGATCATGGATCAACCGCGCGTAATCCTGCACATTGAAAATCGTCACAACATTGGCGGCCAGATCGACCAGATAATTGGCGCCACCCAATGCGGCCAATGCGGGGTCGTTGTCGAATAAGCCGCGCATGGTTTTGGGGTCGGCGATTTGCCCGCGATTAATCAAGGTGGCAACCGCGCCGTAAATGCGCCCATGGACGGGATCGTAAAAATGTTCAGGCTGCAGCAACTCGCTGGTTTTTTCAAAAACCACATTGTTGACCAGCAAAGCCCCCAGCAAAGCCTGCTCGGCTTCGGTGTTGTGGGGCGGGGTGCGCGGCGTGCCGATGGAATCGGTGGTCGCAACAGCGCGAAGGGATGACAGGGTGACGATTTCGTTCATGGGGGAATGCTATCAGGTCAAGAGCCAAGAAGCACGATAAGAGATTGCTTTAAGAGGTCCCTCTAACCTGTGGATAACGTGGATAACGGGTATAATCAGCCTAGATTATCGGCGTTCCCACATCGCTGACCAGCCAGCGGCTACGTAAATCGGTGTGGTGCATGGCAAACCATTGCATCGCCACCAAAGTCTGCGCGTCCTGAATTTTGTTGTTATATAACAGGCTTATGGCGCGGTGTGCGTCCAACACATGAACGCGGATATCTTCATGTTCATGCGCCAGACCAAAAACGCCACCCTCGGCGGGGGCGATGATGCGCCCGGCAAAGAGATGGATATGCTCCGATGTGCCGCCCGGGCTGGAATAAAAATTGGCAATCGGGTGGATATCGGTCACTTCGCATCCCGCCTCCTCCATCGCCTCACGGCGCGCGGCCTGTTCGGGCGTTTCATTGGCATCGACCATGCCCAAAACAATTTCGGTCATCCACGGGTTTTGCCCCGCATCTGCCGGTGCGATGCGGAATTGTTCCACCAAAACAACTTTGTCATGTTGCGGGTCGAACAGCAAAACGCCCGCCACATTTGGCGTGCGGTGATAGATTTCGCGCGTGAAAATATCGCTTTGGGTGCCGTCGAAACGTTCATGCTGCACATGCAAACGGTCCATGCGGAAATAGCCCTGAAACAGGACTTCGCGCAGCAAGATCGAGAATTTTTTGTCGGCCATGAATGATTCTGCTTTTCTGTGAGTGGTGAAAACTATCATTCTCCGCTATAAAAAGGAAACACTCTCACGAATCAAAAAACACATGGATGATGCCTTTCCCCCATCGCCGCCCCAGGCTGTGCCTTCCAATGTAAGGGTGCGCGTTTTTGAAACGCCCACGGCGCAAGGCCATGTGGGAATGAAAATCCTGTTGCTCAAGCTCGACCATATCGGTGATTTTATCACCGGGCTGGAAGCTTTTAAAATTATCCGTCATGGGTTTCCCGGCGCTGAAATCACTCTTGTCTGTTTGCCTTCGCTTGTCCCGCTGGCCGAAAGCACCGATTTGTTCGACAAGGTCAAAGGCTTTGCCTTTGTGCCTGCGAGCAAGGAAATGGCGCAAACGTCCGATAGGGGCGAAACCGCACAAATCGAAAATTTCAAAGCCTTGCTGGATGAGCCGTATTTTCTGGCCGCCGATTTCCGGCATGACCCGCAAAACCGCTTTGGCCTCGATCATGTCGAAGCGCGATACCGCGCCGCCTTTGGCGCGAATACGACCAAGGGGTTGGATATCATCGTCCCGACAATGGAATGGGATGTGCCTTCGGGCGCAGTGGCGGCGGGCAAAAACATGCCGCTTCACGCCGAAACGCGGCTTACGCTTTTGGCGCATGCCATCACGGATTCCTTGTTGGAAAAAGCGTTGGATGCGGATTTATTCCATACGGTCGAAGATTTAAGCGACATTACATCGTTCCGCGCGTTGGAATCACAAAGCCGGATGAAAATTGGCATTTGTGTCGGCGCGGGTTCCGAATTGCGCCAATGGAAAAGTGATTATTGGATCAAACTTCTGCCGCGTCTGGCGACGCTGCATAACGCGCTGTTTGTTTTTGTGGGCGGCCCCGAAGATAAAGAAGAGAGCAAGAAAATCACCGCCTGTCTGGAACCCGACGGGTTTGTGGATTTGACAGGGCAGATTGCGTTGGAATATGTGCCGGCCTATATTAATGCGCTGGATGCCTATATCGGGTGCGATACGGGGCTGACGCATCTGGCGGCCAGCCTTGGCATCCCCACGGTCAATATATTCGCCGGCGTTTCCAATGTTTCGGTCTGGCGCGCCAAGGGGCCCAAAGTTAAGACCGTCTATGCGGAATTGGGCTGTGCCCCTTGTCATAAAAGGCTAAAATCATCATGCCCTTATGATAATATCTGTATGAATATCATCATTCCCGATATCGTCTTTGCCTGTTTTCAGGAAGTTATTGCCATAAGACCTGCCGCTTCTAATGAAGGCGTTGCTTGCCGTGTCGCGCGGGAAAATTAGAGACAATTATATTCAAAATAAAACCTAAAAATATCATTGCGGAAACAGGGGCAAGTCGGCATAGTCCGTTTCCGTTTGGCAACGGTTCCACAAAAGTTGGGCACAATGACGAATCCTTCATCACAAGGGCGCGATTCCACGCGCACAGATTACCCTCAACCGAAGGACGCGACGGGCGTATTGGTTTTATCCGACGGCACCGTTTATTGGGGGCGCGGATTGGGTGCCGAGGGCTCTGCAATGGGCGAGTTGTGTTTCAACACATCGATGACCGGCTATCAGGAAATCACCACCGACCCAAGTTATGCTGGGCAGATTATCACTTTCACTTTTCCGCATATCGGCAATACCGGCATCAATATGCAGGATGTCGAAACCAAAAAACCTTCGGTGCGCGGCGTCGTGTTGCGCGAACATATCACCACACCGTCCAGCTGGCGCGCGGCGGGTCATTTGGAAGACTGGCTGGACCGCAGCAACCTGATAGGGATTTCGGGTTTGGATACGCGCGCATTGACCATCCGCATTCGTGATGTCGGCGCCCCCAACGCGATTATCGCGCATGCCCGCGACGGTAAATTCGATTTGGCCGCGTTAAAAGAAAAAGCGCGCAACTGGCCCGGTTTGGAAGGCATGGATCTGGCGAAAGAAGTGACTTGTCTGCGTCCGTATGAATGGAGCGAAGGCGTATGGAAATGGTATCCGCAAAAACATGCGGCCTATGCCAAGCCGCCAATTGGACGGCATCATGTTGTCGCCATCGATTATGGCGCCAAGCATAACATTCTGCGTTGTCTGGTCAGCGCGGGATGCCGTGTGACGGTGGTGCCCTGCACAATGTCTGCCGAAGACATTCTTGATATGAAACCCGACGGCGTTTTTCTGTCGAACGGGCCGGGCGATCCTGCCGCCACGGGTTTGTATGCGGTGCCGATTATTCAGGGTATTCTTGAGCGCGGTGTTCCGATTTTCGGTATCTGTCTGGGGCATCAATTGCTGGCGCTTGCACTGGGTGCCAAAACGGAAAAAATGAAAATGGGGCATCGCGGCGCCAACCAACCGGTGCGTGATTTGCAAACCGGCAAGATTGATATCACATCACAAAATCACGGTTTCTGCGTTATACCCGAAAGCCTGCCCGCGAATGCCGAAATCACGCATGTCAGTTTGTTTGATAAATCGAATGAAGGCATCCGCCTGCGCGACAAACCAGCTTTTTCCATCCAGTATCATCCGGAAGCCTCGCCAGGGCCGCATGACAGCCTGTATCATTTCAAGAAATTCGTGGAGATGATAGAGGGAGCGAAGGAGAGAAAAGAAAAGGGGTCAGAGGGTAAAACTCAGCGGATTGCTGGCGTGAATAAATGAAACAACAAATAAAAGAGCGCAGTCATAAAAATCTGGAAGTGTGGCATAAATCAATGGCGCTCGTAACGCAGGTTTATTCCCTTACAAAGAAGTTCCCAAAAGAAGAGACTTACGGCCTGACAAGTCAGATCAGACGCGCTGCTGTATCAGTGCCTTCCAATCTTGCGGAAGGACATGCGATGAAAAGCACAATCCATTATTTAAAATTCATCTACATAGCACGTGGATCATTGGCCGAGCTTGAAACGCAGCTTATGATCGCCACTAATCTTGGTTATGCTGATGAGCCGGAGCTACAACAGATGATTGTAGAAGTTGTGGTTACAGGCAAAATGCTAAACAGCCTTATCGCCAGTCTCAATAAAAAAATTGATTTCGAAGCGGCGAACAGAATTCCTGCCGATTTTGACCCTCATTCTTTCTCTAACCCCTGACCCCTTTTTTCTTATGCCAAAACGTACAGACATCAAATCCATCCTCATCATTGGCGCGGGGCCTATTGTGATAGGCCAAGCCTGCGAATTTGATTATTCCGGCGTGCAGGCCTGCAAAGCATTACGCGAAGAAGGCTATCGCATCATTCTGGTCAATTCCAATCCCGCGACCATTATGACCGACCCCGAAATAGCAGATGCGACTTATATCGAACCCGTCAATCCCGCAACCGTCGCGCAAATTCTGGAACGCGAACGACCCGATGCGATATTGCCGACCATGGGCGGGCAGACGGCGCTTAATTGCGCGATGGAATTGGCGAAAGACGGAACGCTTGAACGTCTGGGTATCGAACTCATCGGCGCCAACCGTGAAGCGATTGAAAAAGCCGAAGACCGCGCTTTGTTCCGCACCGCGATGGAACGTATCGGCCTTGCGTCGCCGAAAAGCCATGTCGTCAAAAACATGGAGCAGGCGACAAAGGCCATGAATGATGTCGGCTTGCCCAGCATTATCCGCCCCAGCTTTACGCTCGGCGGCACCGGCGGCGGTATCGCCTATAACAAAGAGGAATTTGCGGAAATTATCGCAAGCGGTCTGGCCGCCAGCCCGGTTGGCGAAGTTCTGGTTGAAGAATCCGTTCTCGGCTGGAAAGAATATGAAATGGAAGTGGTGCGCGACAGCAAGGATAATTGCATCATCATCTGCTCCATCGAAAATGTCGATCCGATGGGCATCCATACCGGCGACAGCATGACAGTCGCGCCCGCGATGACCCTGACCGATAAAGAATATCAGGTGATGCGTAACGCCTCTATCGCCGTGTTGCGCGAAATCGGCGTCGATACTGGCGGGTCGAACGTGCAATTCGCGGTCAACCCTGCGGATGGCCGCATGGTCGTGATCGAAATGAACCCGCGCGTCAGCCGTTCTTCGGCATTGGCGTCGAAAGCCACAGGCTTCCCGATCGCCAAAGTCGCCGCGCGTTTGGCCGTTGGTTATACTCTGGATGAATTGACGAATGATATCACGGGCGGCAATACGCCCGCCGCGTTTGAACCGACGATTGATTATATCGTCACGAAAATTCCGCGTTTCGCGTTTGAAAAATTCCCCGGTACCGATCCGTTGCTGACCACCGCCATGAAATCGGTTGGTGAAGTGATGGCGATTGGCCGCAACTGGCATGAATCTTTGCAAAAAGCTTTGCGCGGTCTGGAAATCGGCCTGACCGGATTGAATGAAATGCGCGCGCTGGCCAATGCGGATATCAAGGATATCCATGCGGCGCTTGCGCGCCCAACACCTGACCGTATTCTGGTGATTGCCGATGCGTTGCGCCGCGGTATGACGGTTGATCAGGTCGCCGCGATTTGCAAATTCGATATCTGGTTCCTGGACCGTATCGCCGAAATTATCGCAACCGAACGCGATGTGCGCGATAACGGTTTGCCGACAGAACCGCAAGCGCTTCATCATCTGAAGCAAATGGGTTTCAGCGATGCGCGTCTGGCGCAATTGACGAACAAAAGCGAAAAAGAAGTGGCGGCCGCGCGCCGCGCCCTTAATATCCTGCCGGTCTTTAAACGTATCGACACCTGCGCGGCGGAATTTGCGTCGCACACGCCGTATCTTTATTCGACCTATGAAGGCAATGGGCTGTATCAACCGCAATGCGAAGCAGACCCGACAGACAAAAAGAAAATAGTCATCCTTGGCGGCGGACCGAACCGCATCGGACAGGGGATAGAATTCGATTATTGCTGTGTGCATGCCGTGATGGCTTTGCGCGAAGCCGGTTACGAAACCATCATGATCAACTGCAACCCCGAAACCGTTTCAACCGATTATGATACGGCAGACCGTTTGTATTTTGAACCGCTGACCGGCGAAGACGTTGTGGAAGTTATCCGCCGTGAACAAAGCAACGGCGAAGTGCTGGGCGTTATCGTGCAATTCGGCGGGCAGACGCCGTTGAAACTATGCCGCGCTTTGCAAGACGCCAACATCCCCATCCTCGGCACCTCGCCCGATGCCATCGATCTGGCCGAAGACCGCGAGCGTTTTCAAGTGCTGCTGCAAAAACTTGGTTTGAAACAACCCGCCAATGGTTTGGCGCGAACGGTGGAAGAAGCCGAACGCGTGGCCGAAAAAATCGGTTATCCCGTCGTTGTGCGTCCATCCTATGTGTTGGGTGGCCGCGCGATGGAAATTACCTATGATGTCGAAGCGCTGCGCCGCTATATGCAGAAGGCGGTTTATATTTCGGGCGGCAATCCCATCCTTATCGATTATTATTTGCAGGACGCCATCGAAGTCGATGTCGATGTTGTCGCCGACAGCACCGATGTTTTCGTTGCCGGCATTATGGAACATATCGAAGAAGCGGGCATTCATTCCGGTGACAGTTCCTGCGCCATGCCGCCTCATTCACTATCGCCGGCAATCATCCGCGAAATTTCACGCCAATCCGAAGTGTTGGCGAAATCCATCGGCGTTGTCGGTTTGATGAATGTGCAATTCGCGGTCAAGGGCGACGATATCTATATCCTCGAAGTCAATCCGCGCGCCAGCCGTACGGTGCCGTTTGTCGCCAAGGCCGTGGGCATCCCCATCGCCAAAATCGCTGCGCGTTTGATGGCGGGCGAAAAATTGAAATCGATGAATTTGAAAAACAGCACCCACACGCATTTGTCCGTGAAAACGCCTGTCTTCCCGTTTGCGCGTTTCCCGGGCATTGATGTCATCCTTGGCCCCGAAATGAAATCGACCGGCGAAGTGATGGGCATCGACAAGAATTTCGCGCGCGCCTTCGCCAAGGCGCAAATCGGCGCGGGCATCAAATTGCCGATGAAAGGCACCTGTTTTATCTCGGTAAAAGACCGCGACAAGGCGGCGATCATCGTGCTTGCGTGGCAATTGGTTAATCTGGGCTTTGATCTGGTGGCGACCACCGGCACCGCCAAAACCTTGTCCGACGCGGGCGTGCCAGTGCGTCAGGTCAACAAGGTTTATGAAGGTCAACCGCATATTGTGGACGCCATCATCAATGGCGATGTCCACATGATGATCAACACAACCGCCAGCGGCGCCCAGATGCAGTCGGACAGTTTCAGCCTACGGCGTACAGGATTGATGCGCGGTATCCCCAATTATACAACCATACCGGGGGCGCGGGCGGCTATTGAAGCGATTGCGGCACTGCAAAGCGGCACTCTTGATGTCCTGCCGATTCAATCGTATCTTAAGGTATGATAAGCCGTGTCGCGTAATATACGCCTATTGTATGTTCATAATTTTCTGACCGATTTCCGGCTTCAGGCGCCTTATCTCGTCATTTATTTTGCTCAAATCCTTCATTCATATACCTTGGCTATGGCTTTGATGGCCGCTGAGCAAGTGAGTTCCGCTTTATTTGATGTGCCGACTGGCATCATGTCTGACCATATTGGACGACGGAAAACATTGGCGCTGGGCTCGTTGACTGCGGCTATAGGCATAGGTTGTTATGCCTTGTCATCTGGCTTTGCCGGATTGCTGGTGGGTGCTATTCTGTGCGGGCTTAGCAGCTGCCTTTTCAATGGCAACAATAATGCATTGTTGTATGAAACGCTGAAAAGCGAAAATATGCAGACTGAGTATCATCATTATTTAGGACGGTTCAGCAGTATGTTTCAGCTTGCCTTAGGCACAGCGGCTTTATGCAGCTCTTTTCTGGCCGGTCGGGGATTACAATTTATTTTTATGGCAGGCGTCGTTCCGCAAATTGCCGCGACGATTGTAAGCCTGTTTCTTGTCGAGCCTCGTCTGCATGAAGCAGCCGCGCATCATGGCATGCAACATCTCAAAAAATCATTACTTCAAATTTGGCATAATCCGCCTTTGCGCTGGTTAATGGTAGGGGAGGCGATCAGTTATGGCGCGGGTGAAGCAGCATTTAATTTTAGGAATGTATTCATCAACCAGCTGTGGCCTTTATGGGCGCTTGGCATCTATCGTGCTATTAATAATGCGGGCGGGTTTTTGGGATACTGGTTTTCGGGTCGGTTGATTGATCATCTTAAAGCTTCAAGGGTTTTGGTCATCGCTCAAACCTATTGGGCTCTGACATCGGGCATTGCCATTTTCATGGCCAATAAAATTTCTCCGGTTATTTTTATGACAGGTGCGACTTTTTATGGACCCTATAAAGTTGCGGTCGACAAGTTGATGCAGGATGAATTTTCTGACCGCGAACGGGCAACGATGGGGTCTGTTTCTTCTTTCGTAGGAAGTGTCTTTTATACTGTTATGGCTTTTGGCATTGGGGCTATTTCCGATCTTTATGGGGCTGCTGCCGGCCTTGGCTTTGGCGTCGTTATCAGCGCTTTTGCATTGCCTGCTTTCATGAAGGCCTTCCACCATTATTATGAAAAAAGTGCTACCTAATCTGATATGTTTTCAAGCCTTTCCTATATGGCTTGCAATATGGCACTTTTTGGGCATACTTACCCGATCATGAAAAAACGTACTGTGTGGCGATGACTGTATCGCCGCGGGCGGTTTTTGCTTTTTTGGAGTGAGACATGACCGAACGCGTGCCGATGACCAAGCCGGGCTATGAAAGGCTGGAAGAAGAATTGCGCCGCCGCAAGGGCGTCGACCGTCCCGCGATTGTGAAGGCGATCGCGACCGCGCGCGAACATGGCGATTTGTCGGAAAATGCCGAATACAGCGCCGCGCGCGAACAGCAAAGTTTCAACGAAGGCCGAATCAAAGAACTTGAAAGCAAAATCGGGCGTGCCGAAATTATCGATGTCGCATCAATGACCGGCAGCAACATTAAATTTGGCGCCACGGTTAATCTGATTGATGTCGATAGCGAAGAAAAAATTACCTATCAAATCGTCGGCGACGATGAATCCGACATTAAAAAAGGATTGCTGTCGATATCCGCCCCCCTCGCGCGCGCCCTTATCGGCAAAACGGTGGGCGATACGGTCGAAGTCTTCACGCCCAAGGGCACCAAGGGTTATGAAGTCGATAAAGTAAGCTTCAGATAACTTAAGGCTTTCCTTGCAATGACAGGGGTTTTTCGGCTTTAATAGGCCGTTAAATCAAGGAAAACGCATGCCCATCGAGAAAAATTACGATCCCGCCGCGACCGAAACCCGTATTTACGAAAAATGGGAACAATCCGGCGCATTCAAAGCCGACCCGAACTCGGGCACAGAACCCTATTGCATCATGATCCCGCCGCCCAATGTCACGGGCAATCTGCACATGGGACATGCTCTGACATTCACACTCCAAGATATCCTCATCCGTTATCAAAGGATGAAGGGCAAGGATGTTTTATGGCAACCGGGCACAGACCATGCGGGCATCGCAACCCAAATGGTGGTCGAACGGCAATTGGCGGCGCAGAAACTCGACCGCCGCGAAATGGGCCGCGAAAAATTTCTGGAAAAAATCTGGGAATGGAAGACGGAATCCGGCGGCAACATCACGCGGCAACTTCGCCGCCTCGGCGCGTCATGCGATTGGTCGCGCGAACGTTTCACGATGGATGAAGGCCTCAGCCGCGCTGTGACGCAAGAATTCGTCACGCTCTATCGCGACGGTCTGATTTACAAAGACAACCGCTTGGTCAACTGGGACCCCAAATTGTTGACCGCCGTTTCCGATCTGGAAGTCGAAACCAAAGATATCAAGGGCAATCTTTGGTATTTCAAATACCCTATCGAAAACAGCGAAGAATTTATCACGGTTGCGACAACGCGTCCCGAAACTATGTTGGGGGACACGGCTGTGGCCGTTCATCCCGAAAATGAAAATCTGAAACATCTGATCGGCAAGAATGTCGTATTGCCGTTGGTGGGCAGGCTTATCCCGATTGTGGGCGACGAATACGCCGACCCTGAAAAAGGCACCGGTGCCGTAAAAATTACCCCCGCGCATGATTTCAACGATTTCGAAGTCGGCAAACGTCACAAGCTGCCGATGATCAATATTTTTGACAAAGAAGCGAGATTGAACGCCGAAGTGCCGGAAAAATATCAAGGCATCGAACGTTTTGCCGCGCGTAAACAAATCGTCGCGGAAATGGAAGGCCTCGGCTTGCTCGATAAAATCGAACCGCATGCGCATGCCGTGCCGCACAGTGAACGTTCGGGCGTGGTGATCGAACCGTGGCTGTCGGAGCAATGGTATTGCAACGCGCCAAAACTGGGCGAAGAGGCCATGAAGGCTGTGCAGGATGGCCGCACCAAATTCGTGCCCGAACAATGGGTCAATACTTACAATGCTTGGATGAAGGATTTGCAACCCTGGTGCATCTCGCGGCAATTATGGTGGGGGCATCAAATTCCGGCTTGGTATGGCGAAGATGGTAAATTCTTTGTGGCGACTACGGAAGCCGAAGCGCAAGCCGAGGCCGACAAGCATTACGGAAAACCGGCCATGCTGAAACAAGACGAAGATGTGTTCGACACATGGTTCTCCTCCGCGCTGTGGCCATTCTCGACGCTTGGCTGGCCGGATAAAACATCCGAACTGGCACGTTATTATCCAACTAATGTGTTGGTCACGGGTTTTGACATCATCTTCTTCTGGGTTGCCCGCATGATGATGATGGGCTTGCACTTCATGAAGGATGTGCCGTTCAAGGATGTGTATATCCACGCCCTTGTGCGCGATGAAAAGGGTCAGAAAATGTCCAAGTCGAAAGGCAATGTCATACCCCATCGATGTGATTGACAAATTCGGCTGCGACGCGTTGCGTTTTACGCTTGCCACCATGTCGACACCCGGCCGCGATATCAAACTGGCCACCAGCCGCATCGAAGGCAATCGTAATTTTGTGACCAAGCTGTGGAACGCTACGCGTTTCTGCGAAATGAATGGCTGCGCGCCAAGCGATCAATTTAATCCGGTGCAAGTTAACCAGACAGTCAACCAATGGATCATCGGCGAAACAAAACAAACCGCCGATAAAATCGCCGCGTTGCTAGATGATTACCGTTTCGATCTGGCGTCATCCGCCGCCTATGAATTTGTGTGGAACACATTTTGCGATTGGTATCTGGAATTCACCAAGCCCATCATTGCGGGCGAGGACCAAGCGGCCAAAACGGAAACACAGGCGACAACCGCGTGGGTTCTGGGACAAATTTTACATCTGCTGCATCCCTTCATGCCCTTTATCACCGAAGAAATCTGGGCAGAATTCACCGGCAACACCAACATGCTCATCACGGCGCCTTGGCCGGTTATCAAGGCCAATGCCAAAGCGGCGCAGGATGAAATGAACTGGCTGGTTCGCGCCATTTCATCCATCCGCACTGTGCGCGCCGAATTAAATGTGCCGGCGGGCGCGCAAATCCCGTTACAGGTCAAAGGCGCATCAGACGCTACAAAAGAAAAGCTGGCGCATCACAACGCTATCATCGTGCGTCTGGCGCGTTTGTCCGGCATCACACACACGGAGATAGTTGGCAAAGGGTCGGCGCAAACCATATTGGACGAAGCGACGCTGATTTTGCCCCTGGCGGAAATTATCGACATCAACCAGGAATCCGCGCGTCTGAAAAAAGAAAGCGAAAAACTGGCCGCGGAAATCCAAAAGATCGAAGCCAAGCTGGGCAACAAGGATTTCGTCGACCGCGCCCCACCGGAAATTATCGAAGAACAGCGCACACGCAAAGCCGATTTCGAGGCAATGATTGCCAAGCTTGAATCGGCACAAAAATCTTTAGCGGGGTAAAAAAATGACCATGCAAAGCACCTTGGTGATGGATGATGAAGCAACGCCGGTTTTCGCGTGGGTGTTGATGTTGTTCACCACGCTGGCCGGTTTGTTGCTGGTCACCGCGGCTTTTGCGGCCACGACGAAAACCGACGCGCCGATTGATCCCGCTTTTTGTAACCAGCTGGTCAAACACACGCCCGATGCCGATGTGGCCTATCAACCGGGTGTCGATGTGAATGGTAACAAGGTGGCACCGGCAGATTTGCCCGGCCAGCCGCAAATGGCATTGCCACAAAAAATTCAGATACCACTGACAGTCAATCTGGCCAAATCGCTTAATCTCAATACGGCATCCTATCCCTATACTTTGTTGGGGCAGGGGACAGAGGTGACGTTGGGCACCTTAACAGTCGATGGCGACAAAGTGTTGTTCAACGATCAGGAAATTACCGACGCGCAACAAGACAAACTCGCAGTTTTGTGTTTGCACCCCAAATGAAAAACGCAATTTTTCTTCACGGTCTTGGCGGCAATCCGGATAATTTCTGGTTTGCGTGGTTGCGCAACCAATTAACGGCACAAGGTTACACTGTAACCGCGCCGCAATTGCCCAACCCCGATGCACCAGATTTAAATGTGTGGACTCCGTTTGCCGTGCAAAACCTGACATTCGACGAAGACACGATTATCATCGGTCATTCGGCAGGATGCCCTTTAACCTTGTCCATTCTTAATAATCTCACACACCCCATTCATCGCGCAATATTGGTGGCCGGTTTTATCCGTCTGGCGGGGATGGAAGATGATAACGTCATGTTGTTAAAATCGCCCGATTACGACAAAATCAAACAGAATGGCCGCGAATTTTTCTTCTTCAATTCCGATAACGACCCGTGGGGTTGCACCCATGTTCAGGGCGAAGCGTTGCGCGAAAAACTCGGCGGCACGTTGATCATCCCCAGCGGCGAAGGCCATTTCGGCTCCAAAATTTTTAATCAACCTTATGATACATTTCCGCTCTTAAAAGACATCTGCCTATTAGGAAACAATAATGACCATCTATAGACAAATTCACGATATCGTCACAGCATCGATTGATGAAGCGGTTGCCTCTGGCGATTTAACACTATCCGCCGCCGCGCCGACTTTTGTGGTGGAACCGCCGCGTGAAGCCGCGCATGGCGATCTGGCCACTAATGCTGCAATGGTTTTGGCCAAAGCGGCTGGCAAGGCCCCCCGCGCCATTGCCGACATTCTGAAACCAAAATTGGAAAAGCACGCGCTTATCTCCGGCGTTGAAATCGCCGGCCCCGGTTTTATCAATCTGCGCCTGCATCCGCAAATCTGGCAAAATGAAATCCGCGAAATTCTGAACGCCGACACGCATTATGGCGACAGCACTATCGGCAAGGACACCAAGGTTATTGTGGAATATGTGTCGGTCAATCCCACCGGCCCCATGCATGCGGGGCATGTGCGCGGCGCCGTTATCGGCGATGCGCTAGTGCGGTTGTTACGCAAGGCCGGCTATGACGTTACAGGCGAATATTATTTCAACGATGCGGGCGCACAGGTCGATGTGTTGGCGCGCACCGCCTTTCTGCGTTACCGCGAAGCGTTGGGCGAAGATATTGGCGAAATTCCCGCAGGGCTGTACCCCGGTGATTATCTGAAAGAAGTGGGCAGCGATCTTGCCAAGCGTGACGGTGACAAATGGCGCGGCAAGGACGAAGCCGAATGGCTTGCCCCGATCCGCCAATTCGCGGTCGATGCCATGATGAAAATGATCCGCAGCGACCTTGATCTCATCGGCATCCATCATGATGTGTTCACCAATGAACGTGAAATGATCGAAAACGGCACGCTGGAAAAAGTTTTCAAAATTCTGGAAGACAAAGGCCTGATCTATACCGGCACTTTGCCGCCGCCCAAAGGCAAGGAAATGGAAGATTGGGAACCGGTTCCTTTGACGCTTTTCCGTTCCAGCCAGTTTGGCGACAGCACAGACCGCGCCTTGAAAAAACGCGACGGTTACTGGGCCTATATCATGCCCGATATCGCCTATCATTATGATAAAATGCGGCGCGGCTTTACGCTCATGATCAATGTCCTCGGTGCCGATCACAGCGGCTATCTGGAGCGCATGCGCCCGGCGGTTGCCGCCATCAGCGACAACAACGCCCGCCTCGAAGTCATCTTCAACAGCATCGTCAAAGTTTTCAAAAATGGCGAGCCGGTGAAATTGTCGAAACGGTCCGGCAATCTGATAACGCTGCGCGAAATGGTCGAACAGGTCGGTGCCAGCGCGGTCCGTTTCTTTATGTTAACGCGCGACCCGAAATCGCCGCTTGATTTCGACTTTGCCAAAGTGGTTGAACAAACCCGCGATAATCCGGTTTTCTATGTGCAATATGCCTATGCGCGATGCAGTTCGGTGTTGCGTCACGCGTCGGAAATCTTCACGCCCGAAGAATTGACCAACGAAGCCTTGTCCAAAATTTCGCTCGATGCCATCAGCACCGAAGAAGAATTATTGCTCGTCAAAGGCATGGCCAACTGGTCGCGCATCGTCGAAGCGGCGGCGTTGGCACAGGAACCACACCGAATCGCTTTCTATCTGGTCGAACTTGCCGGGCTGTTCCATGGGCTCTGGAACAAGGGCAACGACAACGCCGCCTTGCGTTTTATTATAGCCGATGACAAAGGCTTGACCCTTGCGCGGCTTGCGCTCATTAATTCTGTGCGCGTCGTCTTGCGCAGCGGGTTTGCTATTATGGGCTGTAAGCCTTTAGAGGAGCTTCGTAGTGACACCTCCGTCGCCGCCTGAACTTTTTGTATCCGAAAGGCCGGTTCGGTCTGACTTCGCGCGTGCCGATTTCGTGCGTGAAAAAACCTATGCGCGTCGCCGCAAAATAACATTGGCGGTTTTGGCCGTAATCTTCTTGGGCGTCGCCTATGCGCTGGTCGGCCACCACAAAACAGATCCCGCCAATATCCCCACCATTCATGCCGATGCGGGCGATTACAAACAAAAACCAGCTGATCCCGGCGGCATCGATATCCTGCATCAGGATGTGCAGGTTTACGATCAGCTGGAAAACAAAAACGGCACACCCGCCGAAGTCGAACATCTTTTGCCGCCGCCCGAAAAACCCAAAGACATGCCGCCGCCCCAACCGCAAGCCGCGCCCGCTCTTCGCCAAGTGGCTACGGACGGCGAAGCCGCGCCACCTGCGCCTATCCTCGCCGCGCCTGCGCCGGTTATAACGCCTGCGCCGCATGCCGCACCCATTGCAACCGTATCGAAATCCGACAGCATTATTCCGTCGGCACCCGTTAAACAAATCGTAACCACTATAACGCCCGTTGCTGCTCCTGTGCCGCCACCTGAAACGGTGCCCGCAGTTGCGCCAACGCCCGTTACGCCTGCGCCCGCGCCAGAACCAACAATCGAACAAATAATAGCCAACACCAAAAACCCGGCTCCGGCATCACCCGCGCCCGTATCATCCGGCACCTACTCTATCCAACTCGCCTCGGTGCCCGACCAAGCCAAGGCGCAGTCTTTGATACAGGATATGCAAAAGAAATACGCGACGCAGCTAAACGGTATAACATTGCAAGCCAACCGCGCCGATCTGGGCCGCCGTGGCGTTTTTTACCGTATCCAAAGCCAGACAATGGCCGAAGCCGATGCCAACCGCATTTGCGCCGCGCTTAAACAACAGAACACAGGGTGCATTCTTGTCCGGAAATGAATATAAACGGCCAAAGCCTGTCATTTTCGGCTGTGCCGGAACGCGGCTTAATGCGCTTGAACGCGGCGTGTTCCGCGATGCCAACCCGTTTGGCTTTATCCTGTTCAAACGCAATTGCGAAAACCCGGATCAGGTGCGTTACCTGATTTTGGAATTGCAACAAGCCGTTGGCCGCGATGATATCCAGATCGCAATTGATCAGGAAGGCGGGCGTGTTTCGCGCCTGCAGCCGCCGCATTGGCCGAAATACCCGCCCGCCCGCGCCTTTGGGTCGATGTATGAGCGCGATCCCGAATGGGGCATGGAAGCGATCAAACTTTACGCGCGTGTGCTGTCTTATGAACTGGTCAAACTTGGCATCACCATAAATTGCGCGCCCGTGGTCGATCTGTTCAATCCTGAAGGCACGCCCGCGATAGGCGACCGCGCCTATAGCACAAATGCGTCCGTCGTCGCGGCATTGGCGCGCGCGCTGGCGGAAACTTTTATGGAAAACGGCATCTTGCCGGTCGTCAAACATTTGCCCGGCCACGGCAAGCTGGTGGTTGACCCCCATCTGGTTTTGCCCACCATCACCGAAACACGGGCCGAATTGGAATCGCAAGATTTCATGCCGTTCGAATTGTTGAAAGACATTCCGCTCGGCATGAACAGCCACGCGATTTTTGCCGCGCTTGATAAACATAATCCGGCTTCGCTCTCGGCCTATATCAACAATGATATCATCCGCGATAAAATCGGGTTTGATGGGTTGTTGCTGTCGGACGATATAACGATGAAGGCCTTAAAAGGCACGCCGGGCGAATTGGCGCGCAAAGCCATTGATGCCGGCAATGATATCGTCCTGCATTGCAGCGGCGATACGTCGGAGATGGAGGCGATCTCGCGCGCCGTCGGCGAAATGTCCGACGCCGCCTGGGCGCGTTGGCTGCATGCCAGGGCGATGGTCATCCCGCAAAACCCTTCCTATGCGCCGCGTGAAGACGCAGAAAGATTGGACATTTTGCTAGGCGGGTTGGCTTTCGGCGAGACGGGTTGAAGATATTGGGTAGCCCAGCAATGCGCGGATGGGTTCGCTAATCAATCGAATATCTCTTGTATGGGTAATTGCACTTACGCCCATTTGGTGGTGTATGTTCTTTAATAATGTGCAGACAACATTTGTCGGACAAATAATATCCGTGTCAATAAAAGGTGGATAAAGCGCTGTTCCCAGACGATGGTTAAAAACATAATCCATTTTTTGAGCCAAGGCCGCGTTGTAGGCGCCTAATATAATTTTTTCCGAACTTGAAAAATTCAAATCTACTATCGGCTTTTCTTGGGGATTGCCGCGATAAAGCTGCAAAAGATTTTTGAGCATTGATTGCAGAATCTCTTTGTCTTTCGGCAAGCTACCCAAAGTAATGCCTGTGGAGGGCACCGAGAGAATTTGGCATATCTCTTGCGATGTTTGGCGAAACGCGGCCAAGGCTTCATCGCCTTTATGCAATCCCGTTGCGCACAAAGCGGGTTTTCTGCGTGCTATGGCAACATCGTATTTTTTCAACTTTTTGCGCAATTTGCAAATCACAACATCAAATACCGGTGTTTTTGTGTTGGCGTTTTTCTGTTTTCTTTCGTTTGCGATAATTCTTTCATTTGCCGACAGGAGAGCACAAAATATCTCTGCCTCTTGTTTGGTAATGCTAAACTCCGCCATCAAATAATAAGGCGCTTCGTGTTTCAACATATCGACAATTTGCAAAATGCTTTCTTGCAAAGTGTAAGTGTCATCCGGAATTTGTAACGCCGGATGTATGGCCAAATTTTTTTGTCTCATCACCAAAAACCTTATTTGAATATGCCGCGCTAAAAATCGCTTTCATCCCTCATAATCCCTGCTGACCCAATTTTTCAATAAAATAATGCGAAAAAAGTCGCATTAACCATTAAATTATCTACGCAATAAGGAACAAAACACGTTAATATCGTATCTGTAATTGACGATTCGAAAGAACGACATGAACCAAGCCGCTGCCACAGAAACAATGCCTGAAGCCGCCGATCTCGTCCTCTCGCTCGACGGGTTCGAAGGGCCTATCGATTTGATGTTGACGCTCGCGCGTGAACAGAAACTCGATCTGTATAAACTCGCCATTTTGCCGCTGGCCGAACAATATCTGGCCTATATCGCCGAAGCCCGCCGTCTGCGTTTGGAAGTCGCCGCCGATTATCTGGTGATGGCCGCGTGGCTGGCGTTTCTCAAATCGCGTTTGTTATTGCCGGTGCTCGAACAGCCGAAAGACGAAATGGATCCGGCGGCGATGGCCGAGGCGTTGAAGTTTCAACTATTGCGTTTGGAGGCCATGCAAAAAGCCGCCAGACAAATTCAGGAATACCCGCAATTGGGTTCCGATGTTTTTATGCGCGGCATCCCCGAACCGGTCGAAGTGGAAGAAAAACCGGTTTATTTTCTCCCCATTCAGGATTTGCTTACGGCCATCGCCGCGCCCTCGCGCCGCCGTAAACCCGAAACCTACAGCATTTCGCCAACGCGTTTGTACAGCCTCGAAGAAAGCGTGTCGCGCCTGCGCCACCTTGTCGGCGCATCGCCCAATTGGGGCGTGTTGCAAGCCTATCTGCCCGATGTCGTCGCGGCTGAACAAATTCTCGAAGTGCGCTCCGCCATCGCCTCGACCTTTGCCGCGACGCTGGAACTGGTCAAAAATGGCGAGCTGGAATTGCGACAAGACGGCACCTTTGCCCCCATATATATGCGCAAACGCGAAGCGGAAGCGCCCTATGCCAATGAACCAACAGAACAACAAGCGAGCGAAGCATGAGCGAAGACATCGAACTGACCCAAGAAATGCGTTTGCTGGAAGCGGTGATTTTCGCCTCGGGCGAACCTGTCACCACCGCCTTATTGCAAGCCCAGCTTGACCAGGCTGGCTTTGGCGCCGAAGCGCCAGCGGTGCTGATCGCGTTGAAAAAATCTTATGAGGTGCGCGGCGTCAACCTCATCGAAACCGATGGGCAATGGAGCTTCCGCACCGCTGCCGATATCGCGCCACATATGAAAATTACGCGCCAACCGCGCCGCAAATTGCCGCGTGCCGCCGCGGAAGTGTTGGCCATCATCGCCTATCACCAACCCGTCACCCGCGCCGATATCGAAAGCATCCGTGGCGTGGACACCAGCAAGGGCACATTGGATATCCTGCTCGAACTCGGCTGGATCCGTCCCGGTAAACGCCGCGATACGCCCGGCCGTCCTTTGTTGTGGCACACCACCGTCGATTTCCTTAGCCACTTCAATATCGAAACGTTGAAAGACCTGCCGGGGCTGGATGAGCTGAAAGCCGCAGGCTTGCTCGATGCGCGTCCTGCTCTGTCGAATTTGCCGCGCGACACCGATGAAGACGCGCCCGATACCGATGTTGCAGACGAAGACAGTGAATTTGCAACATGGGTCACGGATGAACCCGAAAGCGACGCCGCAGCCGCCGAATGATGCTTTCCGTTGCTACGCTGGTTGCGCCAATCGGCACCAAACTTTTGCCCGCGCACATCGATGTTGTCGCAAATTTTTTTGAACATGTCGAAAAAACCATCCCCTCTGCCGATGGCCGCGCCGCCGATATTTTTTTCACAGGATCAATCAATTCTGCGCCGCACGAATTTGCATTTGATGTTCTCATCCAACCCGCCGCAACCCGCCGTAAAAAAATCCTGATCGCCGATATGGAATCCACAGTCATCGAACAGGAAATGTTGGATGAGCTGGCGACCATGATCGGGGTAGGGGACAAAGTTGCCGAAACTACCCGCCGCGCAATGAATGGCGAGCTGGATTTCGCCGAAGCGTTGCGCGAACGTGTCGCGTTGCTGAAAGGTCAACCCGAAAGCCTGTTGCACAAGGCGGCCGAAAAAATGACCCTGATGCCGGGCGCGGCCGAACTTATGGCATCCATCAAACAGACGGGTGGCAAATGCTGGCTGGTTTCCGGCGGGTTCACCTTCTTTATCAAAATTATCGCGGAACGGCTTGGTTTCGATGACTATTACGGTAACGAACTGGTGATCGAAAAAGGCGTTTTGACGGGTGAAGTCAAAAACCCCATCCTTGATAAAACCTCCAAAAAACAATTGCTGGAACAGGCCTGCGCGACATATGGATATACTTTGTCCGACGCAATCGCGGTGGGCGACGGGGCGAATGACATCCCCATGCTTCAAACCTGCGCCGAAGGCGGCGGGCTGGGGGTCGCATACCGCGCCAAGCCAGCGGTGCGCAAAGTTATCCACAGCCAGATCAACCACACCGACCTTTCCGCCCTGATTTACGCGCAAGGCCGATAAATCCCCCTTGATTTTCGCCCGTAACAGGCGGATGTTGCGGCGCATAATATAGATGTTAACGACTCGGTTTCCCCATGCTCAGCACCCTCGCGGCTGACTATCTGCCCATCCTCATTTTTCTTGGCATCGCCATATTTGTGGCAGGGGCGGCGGTCGGTCTTTCTTTTATTCTGGCCAAACAAAACCCTGATCCCGAAAAATCTTCGGCTTACGAATGCGGTTTTCCGGCTTTCAGCGACGCGCGCGCCAAATTCGATGTGCGTTTTTATCTTGTCTCCATTCTGTTCATTATCTTCGATCTGGAAATCGCGTTTCTTTTCCCCTGGGCCGTTTCGCTGGGCGAAATCGGTTTGGTCGGATTCTGGTCGATGATGGTGTTCCTGTCGGTGCTTACCGTCGGCTTTATCTATGAATGGAAAAAAGGAGCGCTGGAATGGGAATAACCAACCCCGTACAGCTTGCAAAAGCTAACGCGCTCGCCGCCAAACTGGGCGAAGAAGTGCAAGATAAAGGCTTTATCCTCGCCAAGCTTGATGATTTGCAGGCGTGGGCGCGCACCGGCTCCATGTGGCCGATGACATTCGGTCTGGCCTGCTGCGGCGTGGAAATGATCCATGCCTATATGTCGCGTTACGATCTTGACCGTTTCGGCATGATGCCGCGCGCCTCACCGCGTCAATCGGATGTTATGATTGTCGCCGGAACGCTGACCAACAAAATGGCGCCCGCCTTGCGCAAGGTTTACGACCAGATGGCCGAACCACGTTGGGTTATTTCCATGGGTTCGTGCGCCAATGGCGGCGGTTATTATCACTATTCCTACTCTGTAGTGCGTGGATGCGACCGCATCGTGCCGGTTGATATCTATGTTCCGGGTTGCCCGCCATCGGCGGAAGCCCTGATCTACGGCATCATGCAGCTTCACCGCAAAATCCGTCGCGGCAATAAGGTTATCAGCAAGGTCTAACATGCTTCCCGTTGAACAACTTCAAACTGCAATTTTGGCCGCTGTTGGCGATGCCATCGTGCAATCGCATGCCGATCTGGATGAGTTGACAATCCTCGTCAACCGCCCGCGCATTGCCGATGTGCTGCGCGCCTTGCGCGATGATGAGGCGATTATGATGTCACAACTGGTCGATATTTGCGCAGTCGATTATCCCGAACGTCCCGAACGGTTCGAAGTCGTTTATCATCTGCTCAGCCTGAAACACAATGCCCGTATCCGTGTCAAAATCCTCACTGATGAAGCCACGCCGGTACCGACCGTCATAAATGTGTTCAGCACCGCCGGTTGGTTCGAACGCGAAGCGTGGGATTTAATGGGCGTGACATTCGACGGCCATCCCGATCTGCGCCGCATCCTGACCGATTATGGTTTTGAAGGCCATCCGCTTCGCAAAGATTTTCCTCTGTCGGGCTATGTCGAAGTTCGCTACAGCGACGAAGAAAAACGCGTGATCTACGAACCCGTCAAACTGCCGCAAGATTTCCGCAGTTTCGACTTCCTGTCGCCGTGGGAAGGCATGACCTTCGAACGCCCCATGCCCGTTCTGCCTGGCGATGAAAAGGCCACCCCGGCAGAAACAACGGTGAAGCCATGAGCAACGCTTTCCCCGAACAAATCATCGAACAGGAAAACGGCAAAAAGATTCTGCCTTTCACGATCAATTTCGGCCCGCAACATCCGGCGGCGCATGGCGTGTTGCGTATGATTTTGGAAATGGATGGCGAAATTGTCGAACGCGCCGATCCGCATATCGGCCTGCTGCATCGTGGTACCGAAAAACTCATTGAATATAAAACCTATACGCAGGCGATACCCTATTTCGACCGGCTCGATTACGTTTCGCCCATGTGTCAGGAACATGCGTTCGCGCTGGCGGTCGAAAAACTGATGGGGCTGACGGTGCCACTGCGCGGGCAATATATCCGCGTGCTGTTTTCCGAAATCACCCGCATTTTAAATCATATCCTCAACATCACCACTTTCGCCATTGATCTTGGCGCGGTCACGCCGTCGCTGTGGGGTTTTGAGGAACGCGAAATTCTGATGGAATTTTATGAACGCGTTTCCGGCGCGCGTATGCATGCCAATTATTTCCGCCCCGGCGGCGTGCATCAGGATATGCCCAAAGGCTTGGCCGAAGACATCGCCATCTGGGCGGAAAAATTCCCGAAATTCCTGAAAGACGTCGGCGAATTGCTGACCGAAAACCGCATCTTCCGCCAACGTACTGTCGATATCGGCATCGTGACCAAAGAACAGGCGCTCGATTGGGGCTTTACCGGCCCCATGCTCCGCGCTTCCGGCGTGGCGTGGGATTTGCGTAAAGCGCAACCCTATGACGTTTACGACAAAATGGATTTTGATATTCCGGTCGGCAAAACGGGCGATTGCTATGCGCGTTATCTGGTGCGTTTTGAAGAAATGCGCCAATCGTTGCGCATCATCAATCAGTGCCTTGCTGAGATGCCGAAAACAGGCGCGGTGATGACCGACGACCACAAAGTCGCGCCACCGAAACGCGGCGAAATGAAAATGTCGATGGAAGCGCTGATCCATCACTTTAAACTCTATACCGAAGGCTATCACGTGCCCGCCGGCGAAACCTACACGGCTGTCGAAGCGCCCAAGGGCGAATTCGCGGTCTATCTGGTTTCCGACGGCACCAACAAACCCTATCGTTGCAAAATCCGCGCGCCCGGTTTCCCGCACCTGCAAGGCAGCGATTTTATGTGCAAAGGCCACATGCTGGCCGACGCGGTGGCAATTATCGGCAGCATGGATGTCGTGTTCGGGGAAATTGACCGATGAGCATTGTGAATAAATTTTCAAACCTTAGGAGGAATTAAATGACAGATACATCGAATGTAACTTCACTTCCCATAGGCGTGCCACTTTCTTTTAATGGGCAGGAATATCAGGTCAAGTCCATCCCAGACAATTTTTATTTTGTTTATGAATACAGCGAATTGCGGCTAGTTGCCGAAGAATTATGCCTTGGGAATGTCATTAGCATGGATGCGGGCAGCAAATTTGTGGTCGTGGGGCATGACCAAATAGACAGCCCCGGTGGCTATGATGGCCCTATGACTTGCTTGCTGCCTTATGAAGATCTAAAGGTGGCTCTTGAAACCTGTAAGGGGATTGCAGACTTCCCGCTTTATGCAGCTCATTTCAAAAGACTTGGTTCCGAAACTGAGTCGGTATGGATTATCGAAAATGTAGCAAAAGACCCGTATCTAAAATTTCAGGTTTATCCTTTTAAAGAAATCACAGTGCATCAGGAAGAAACGGCGCAAGTTGCAAAATTTCTGGCGATTTCGCCGGGTGTTGCGCTTGACGAGTTTGCTATAAACAAAAACTTTGATTGGTTTGAAGGGGATAAACGCCACAAAGATGTTCATGTGGCGGCTATGGTTCTTTGTCCATCAGATGGGATGCTCAAGCCTTTTGCCGGATTTCTAACGAGCCGAAAAGATCAAGAAACGGGCAAACGCAAAACACTTCTTCAATGGTTGCCAATCGAAGGTAACAATGCGCCCATCCGTCGTGTTTCGGGTTTTGGTCGCCGGTCGGCAAAGCTGTTTGGTTTAGAGGGATAGAATGGTTAGTTCTACGCAAAGCTTCACCTTCAACGCGGAAAATCTTGCCCGCGCCGAAAAAATCATCGCGAAATATCCGGCTGGCCGCCAAGCCAGCGCGGTGATCCCGTTGCTGGATTACGCGCAACGCCAAAATAACAACTGGCTGACGCAGGCGGCGATGGACACGGTCGCCAAAATGCTGTCGATGCCGCCCATCCGCGTTTACGAAGTCGCCAGTTTTTACACCATGTTCAACCTTAAACCGGTGGGCGAAAATTTTGTGCAGGTCTGCACCACAACGCCTTGCTGGTTGCGCGGATCAGATGGCATCGTGTCATCATGTAAGAAAAAACTCGGCATCGGCATGGGCGAAACCACCGCCGACGGCAAATTCACTTTGGTCGAAGTCGAATGTTTGGGCGCCTGTGTCAACGCGCCGATGGTGCAAATCAATGATGATTATTACGAAGATCTGACGCCCGAATTGATGGACAAAATGTTGGATGATCTCAAGGCCGGTAAAAAACTGGCCGAAGGTTCGCAAACCGGACGCCGCGGCTCCTGCGCCCAAAATGGCCCGACCAGCCTGACCGAGAAAGCAAAAACCAATGCTTGAAGATAAAGACCGCATATTCACCAACCTGTACGGGTTCGAAGATTGGAAGCTTCCCGCCGCGCGCCGCCGTGGCGTGTGGGAAGGCACAGCCGACATCATCAAAAAAGGCCAGCCTTGGGTCGTGGAAGAAACCAAAAATTCCGGCCTGCGTGGCCGCGGCGGGGCAGGGTTTCCCACCGGCATGAAATGGTCGTTCATGCCCAAACCATCCGACAAACCACATTACCTCATCGTCAATGCCGATGAATCCGAACCCGGCACCTGCAAAGACCGCGACATTCTGCGCTACGACCCGCACCGTTTGCTCGAAGGTTGTTTGCTTGGCGCCTTCGCGATTAATGCGCATGCGGTTTACATCTATATACGCGGCGAATTTTATAACGAAGCCTCCAATATGCAGGTCGCAATTGACGAAGCCTATGCTTACGGCCTGCTCGGCAAAAACGCCGCCGGTTCCGGCTGGGATTGCGATGTGTATCTGCATCGCGGCGCAGGCGCCTATGTCTGCGGCGAAGAAACCGCGCTTATGGAATCGCTTGAGGGCAAAAAAGGCCAACCGCGCAACAAACCGCCTTTCCCTGCGGGTGCGGGTTTGTATTCTTGCCCCACCACCATCAACAATGTCGAAACTATCGCGGCGGTTCCCGAAATTTTGAAACGCGGCGCGACTTGGTTTGCTAGTTTTGGCCGCCCCAAAAATTCCGGCACCAAACTTTTTTGCATTTCCGGCCATGTCAACCAACCCTGCAATGTCGAAGAGGCGATGAGCATCCCCATGCGCGAGCTGATCGAAAAGCACGCGGGCGGTATCCGTGGCGGTTGGGATAATTTGCTGGCGGTTATCCCCGGCGGTTCATCCACCCCGATTTTGCCCAAAGAAGTTTGCGATACAGTCTTGATGGATTTCGACGCGCTGCGCGATGTGAAATCCGGCCTCGGCACCGCTGGTTTAATCGTGATGGATAAAAGCACAGACGTCATTTACGCTATCGCCCGTATCAGCCATTTTTACAAACATGAATCCTGTGGCCAATGCACGCCCTGCCGCGAAGGGGTGGCATGGATATGGCGCGTGATGATGCGTATGGTCAAAGGCAACGCGACGGTCGAAGAAATTGACCAGCTAATGGATGTCACCAAGGAAATCGAAGGCCACACCATCTGCGCGTTCGGTGATGGCGCGGTCTGGCCTGTCCAAGGCCTTATCCGCCATTTCAAACCGCAAATGATCGAACGTATCGAACAATATCGCAAACAGGCGAAGGCAGCATGATAAAGCTCTTGTGGAAAAAGATGGCAATCAGGCTGTTGAATTTTGGATCGCTTGGCAAAGAGACAGAAACCGCGTTTCGTTCAAAGCCCGATTTTCAACGTGCGTTGCGACATAAACAAACGCGCTACCCTATAAAGTGAGAATCCTATGCCCAAACTAACCATCAACGGCCACGAAATCGACGTCGCGCAGGGCACCAGCGTATTGCAAGCCTGCGAACAATTGGGCATCGAAGTCCCGCGCTTTTGCTATCACGACAAACTTTCGGTGCCCGCCAATTGCCGCATGTGTCTGGTCGAAGTCGAGAAAACGCCGAAACCTGTCGCAAGCTGCGCGTTACCCTGCGGCGATGGCATGGTCGTGCATACCGACAGCGTGGTCGTGAAAAACGCCCGCGAAAATGTCATGGAAATGCTGCTCATCAACCATCCGCTCGATTGCCCGATCTGCGATCAGGGCGGCGAATGTGATCTGCAGGATCAGGCTATGGCCTATGGCCGCGACAGCAGCCGTTACAACGAAGCCAAACGCGCGGTAAAAGACAAAGAACTCGGCCCCCTTGTTTCAACGGTCATGACACGCTGCATCCATTGCACGCGTTGCGTTCGTTTCGTCGATGAAATTTGCGGTACGCCCGAACTGGGCGGCATCTATCGTGGCGAGTCGATGGAAATCGGCACCTATGTCAATCATGCGCTCACTTCCGAAATGTCGGGCAATCTTATCGATATCTGCCCCGTGGGTGCGCTCACCAACAAACCGGCTTCCTTCACCGCCCGTTCGTGGGAATTCCAGAAAACCGAAAGCATCGATGTGTTCGACGCGATTGGCGCCAATATCCGCATCGATACGCGCGGCAACGAAGTCATGCGCGTCTTGCCGCGTTTGAACGAAGATGTGAACGAAGAATGGATCAACGACAAAACGCGTTTCGCGATTGACGGGTTGAAACGCCAACGGCTCGACCAACCCTATGTGCGCCGCAACGGCAAATTGCAACCGGCATCATGGAACGAAGCGTTTGCGGTCATCGCCGATAAAATCCGCACTGTGAAGCATGAAAAAATCGCCGCGCTGGCGGGTGATATGGTCGATTGCGAATCCATGTTCGCGCTGAAAATGCTGTTCAAAGGGCTGGGCTCAACCACTATCGATTGCCGCCAGGATGGCAGTGATTATGATATTTCCACCCGCGCATCCTATGTAATGAACAGCGGCATTGCGGGCATCGAGGAAGCCGACGCCATCCTGCTCATCGGCACCAATCCGCGCCACGAAGGCACTTTGGTCAATGCGCGTATCCGCAAACGCTGGCTGCGTGGCGGTTGCCGCGTCGGCCTCATCGGTGCGCCGGTCGATCTTGGCTATCCCCATAAATTTATCGGCAACACCCCGTCGTCGTTGGCCGATATTGCATCCGGCAAACATGAATTCGCGGCGATTTTGAAAAACGCTAAAAAACCCATGTTCATTCTGGGCGCGGGCGCCTTGGCGCGTGCCGATGGCGCGGCGTTGCATCACGCGGTGCGCGAATTGGCCGAACAATTCAACGCGGTGCGCGATGATTGGAACGGTTTTAATATTCTGCAATTGGCGGCATCACGCGTTGGCGGTTTGGATATCGGCTTCACGCCATCCAACGGCGGGGCAGGGACGGCACAAATCCTTTCTGGCACAATGGATGTGGTTTGGTTGCTGGGTGCCGATGAAATCGACACTAAAAAACTCGGCAACGCTTTTGTTGTGTATCAAGGCCATCACGGCGATGCCGGTGCGCATCGCGCCGATGTCATCTTGCCGGGCGCAGCCTACACCGAAAAATCCGGCATCTATGTCAATACCGAAGGCCGCCCGCAAATGGCACTCCAAGCCGCGTTCCCGCCCGGCGAAGCACGCGAAGACTGGAAAATTATCCGCGCCTTTTCCGAACAATGTGGCGACGCCTTGCCGTTCGATAATTTGCATCAATTACGCGTGGTGATGGTTGGGCATGCGCCCCATCTGGCCAATATCGGCATGGCGACAAAGGCAAAATGGTCGGCATTCGGCAAAACGGGCAAGATCGCCTCGCAACCCTTCGCGCCAGTTGTCGCCAACTTCTACATGACTGATGCCATCAGCCGCGCATCGGTGACAATGGCGAAATGCACCGAAGAAATTCGCCCCTACCAATTGCCGGAGGCGGCGGAATGAGCCATAGGCATATCTATTTCTCATATTTAATGGGGCTTTGCTTTGTTTTTTGTCTTGCGGCTTGCTCAACGGCGCCAGTACAGACGATAACGACGGATAACAGCACCCAGAAGCCCAGGAAAATTCTGGTGATTGGCCTGATGGGCACCGAGTCCGATAGGGGAACGGCGGGCTTTGATACAACCCTTGCCGCCGAACTTGGAAAATGTGGTATTGAAGAGCAATCGCTTTATCGGCAACTAAAGCCGCAAGCTTTGTCTCTTTCTTCTGATGACGAAGAAAAAGATTTTCAATCTTCTGTAATCAAGAAAAAACAAACTTTCCAGCCCGATGCCTTGCTGGAAGTTACGGTTGTTTCGACAAAACCAAGCCAATCCCTGTTGCTGGCGCGCGACCTGGTCTCGGCGCAATATGACATTAATTTGTCCAATGCGCACACAAACAAGGTTTTCTGGCATGGTTCGGCCAGCAACGGAGATATCGCCGGCATTGACTCCAGAAAAACGCTGGCGCTTAATCTGATAAAACGCATGAAAGAAAGCGGCGTTTTGACGGGATGCGCAGATTCTGTGGCAGGGGGATCCCCATGATGCGTTCTTTCCTGCCCAAACAGATAATCCTGGCGCTTTTTCTTTTCATCGCCGCTTGCACGCCAACGACAAGCTTCGAATCCATCAAGGCCGATAACTACGATTTAAATCCACACAGGGTTTTAATTATAGAAAAAATGGGCATGGGCCCCCAACAACAGCAATTTACCGCCAGCTTTATGACAAAGATGAAGGCATGCGGTAAAATAATCGATACATCGATCATTTCATCTGGGCTGACGACAGAATCCGCGCGCGAAACATTCCAACGACTCATAGCCGAGGCAGTAAAAACCGGGCATCCTGACGCCATTCTCGAAGTCAACGAAACGGCGCGAATGACGCTTTACAGAAATGGCGTTTCCATGGGGAATAAAGATTATAAGTACGATCTTATTCTCAAAAATATGGAAGGAAAAAAAATGTGGATGGCGCAACTTGATGTCAAGCTGCACCTCGCTGATGATAATGGCTATGCCGGTGTTGTTATGGCGAATGACACGGTAACAAAAATGCTTCAAGACGGGGTCATATCTGGCTGCCCCATAACTGTTTCGGAATGAATGGCGTTCACATGATGCAATTCTTTATAGACAATATCTGGCCGCTGCTCTGGATCGTCATCAAAATCGTGGCCATTATCCTGCCGCTGCTCGGCGCGTTTGCATATCTTACCTATGCCGAACGCAAAATTATGGCCGCGATGCAAATGCGCCGCGGGCCCAATGTCGTGGGGCCTTTCGGTTTGTTGCAACCCATCGCCGACGGTATCAAGCTGCTCAGCAAGGAAACCATCATCCCGACCGGCGCGAACAAAGTTTTGTTTATCATGGCTCCCATGTTGACTATGACCTTGGCCATGTTGGCCTGGGCGGTTATCCCGTTTCAGGCGGGTGTGGTTCTGGCCGATATCAATGTCGGCGTGCTTTATCTATTCGCGATATCGTCGCTGTCTGTTTATGGCATCATCATCGCGGGTTGGGCGTCCAATTCCAAATATTCCTTCCTCGGCGCGTTGCGCTCTGCCGCGCAGATGGTGTCTTACGAAGTTTCCATCGGGCTTGTCATCATCACCGTGTTGCTGCGCGTCGGTTCGTTAAACCTGTCGGCGATTGTCGAAGCCCAACGTGATGGCTGGTACGCCTTCGGCCTGCTATTTCCGATGTTCATCGTGTTTTTCATCTCGGCGCTGGCGGAAACCAACCGCCACCCATTCGATCTGCCCGAAGGCGAATCCGAACTTGTCGGCGGGTTCAATACCGAATATTCATCCATGACTTTCGCCCTGTTTTTCATCGGCGAATATATGAATATGATCTTGCTGTCGGCCATGACATCCATCTTCTTCCTTGGCGGCTGGCTGGCGCCCATCGATGCGCTGGATTTCATTCCCGGTATTTTGTGGTTCTTTGCCAAAATTGCCGCGTGCCTGTTTGTTTTCATCTGGGTTCGTGCCACGCTGCCGCGCTATCGCTATGACCAACTTATGCGTATCGGCTGGAAAATCTTCCTGCCGCTTTCGCTTGTGTGGGTCGTGGTCACGGCGGGATATCTTGTTTACTTCGATAAATTGCCGCATTAGGAACCCAGAAAAATGTCACTTTCCCGTTCCATCCGAACCATCACGCTGTATGAAATCGCGCGCGGCCTTGCGCTCACTTTCATCTATATGTTCAAACGTAAAGTCACGTTGAACTATCCCTATGAAAAGGGGCCGCTGTCGCCCCGTTTCCGCGGCGAACATGCGCTGCGCCGTTACCCCAGCGGCGAAGAGCGTTGCATCGCCTGCAAACTGTGCGAAGCCATTTGCCCCGCGCAAGCGATAACGATCGAAGCCGAACCGCGCGAAGATGGCTCACGTCGCACCACGCGTTACGATATCGACATGACCAAATGCATCTATTGCGGGTTGTGTCAGGAAGCTTGCCCTGTGGATGCCATCGTCGAAGGCCCCAATTTCGAATTCGCGACGCAAACCCACGAAGAATTGCTGTTCAATAAAGAACGGCTTTTGGCCAATGGCGACAGGTGGGAAGCGGAAATCGCCGCCAACCTGGCCGCCGATTCAAAATACCGGTGATATCATGATCGCATCCTTGCTCTTTTACCTTTTCTCCGCCGTCATGCTGACCTCCGCCGTTATGGTCATCGCGGCACGCAATCCTGTGCATGCCGTTCTGTTTCTTATCCTCGCTTTCTTTAACGCGGCAGGCTTGTTCTTGCTGATGGGCGCGGAATTCCTCGCCTTCATCCTCGTCATCGTCTATGTCGGCGCGGTCGCTGTCTTGTTCCTGTTCGTCGTCATGATGCTCGATATCAATTTCCGCGCCATGCGTCAGGGTTTCCAACGCTATCTGCCCGTCGGTGGCGCCGTGGCGCTCGTGCTGCTCTCGCAATTGGTCTTGGTGACCAGCGCATGGGTGGTCAACCCCAACGCGCTGTCCACCACCACCAGCCAAACGACGGGATTGGTCGAAAATACCCGCGCCATTGGCCGTGTTCTCTATACCGATTATTTCTATCCGTTTCAGGTGTCGGGGCTCATCCTGCTGGTCGCTATGGTGGGCGCTATTGTCCTTACGCTGCGCGACCGCAAAGACTCGCTGCGCCAAAAAGTTTCGCAACAACTTAACCGCCCCATCGCCGACATTCTTGAAATCAAGAAAGTCGTATCGGGGCAAGGGGTGGATTTATGATTACCACAAAACACATCACGTTTTTTTCGTTGCTCGCGTTTTTGATTTGTATGACGGTGCTGCCCGCACAGGCGCAAACGGTTATCACGACTCAAAACCCGGTCATCACGCCGCAGTTTAATCAGCCGCAACCCAATCAACTGCCTATGGGTACAGATTGGGAAGCCGTCATTAATGTCATCCAACCCGGCTTGCAGCCCGCGCTGATTTTGCGGTTGACCCAAAAAGTCGGCAGCTGCGTTCCCTCACCGCCCGATAATCACCACCCGGGGGACACTATTTCCATCAACATTCCGCCGGCACAAATGTCGCATTTTCTGGCAGGCACCAAGGTTCATGTCTGGCTTGCCCAATACGCGACCCTGTTAAACCAACCCGTTTGCCAATATCACTAAGGGAATAAAATGATCATCGGCTTACCCCATTTTCTCTGTGTCCTTCTCTTTTGCTTTGTAGTTTTTGCGGGCGAAGAGATGGCTATGGCTGATGATGTTGCACCACAAACTCATGATGCAGAGAGTGCGCAATATGCCCATAGCATCTTGTCTCATGAAAATGATAAGACTCATATCAGCTATGATGAGAAGGTTCATGCCAGCTTTATGAGGGGGGCGGGGAAGCTAGCGCTTATATGTGAATCTGGGGCTTCTACTATTAATCCTGGAGCTGAACAAACAGTAAGTGTAATTTGCCGAAAAGACATTGCGCCAACTGTTTCTGAACATTTAAGCGAGTGTGATCAGGAGGAGGTAAATATTTTGACTTCATCTTTTTCTAAGGAAGATTTAAATCTCCTTGCAATGCTGATAAATCACCAATTGCCATCAGAATTGCCGCAACCCACTCTCGAGAGATTAAAATCGATAGACCAGAGATTTCACTCTGGCGTGATGGACTCAATATCGTCAGCAGATGATGCATGTATAAAGCATTTAGTTTATGATTACGCCTATCCGAAAACTGTAGCTGACTTGAAGGCGCTTCATCTGCGAGTAACTCAAGATCTCATAATGGAGCCAGATTTTGCAGCACATTCGGAGACTCAAAAATGATCATCGGCTTGCCCCATTTTCTTGTCGTCGCCGCGCTGTTATTCACCATCGGCGTTTTCGGCATTTTTGTTAATCGCCGGAACATCATTGTCATCTTGATGGCGATCGAACTGATGCTGCTCGCGGTCAATATCAATTTCGTTGCATTCTCGACCTATCAAAACAATATGGTCGGGCAAATCTTCACAATGATCATCCTGACGGTCGCCGCCGCCGAAGCCGCGATTGGCCTCGCCATTCTGGTGGTTTATTTCCGCAATCGCGGCGATATCGAAGTTGAACATGCCAATATGATGAAGGGCTAAACATGCTGGATATCGCCGTCGTCTTCCTTCCCTTACTGGGCGCAATCATCGCCGGTCTTTTTGGCCGCATCATTGGCGACCGCGCCTCGCAAATCGTAACCTGCGCGGGCGTGTTAACCGCCGCCGCCATTTCCATTTATTTATTCAACGATGTCGCGTTAAACGGTAACGCGACCGACCGCGTTTTGCTGGACTGGATTCAATCTGGCACTTTCTCCGTCAATTGGGGCATCAAAATCGACACGCTGACCGCCGTGATGCTGGTCGTGGTCAACGGCGTGTCATCCATGGTGCATGTCTATTCCGTCGGCTATATGAGCCACGATAAATCCATCCCCCGTTTCATGGCCTATCTCAGCCTGTTCACATTTTTCATGTTGATGCTGATTACCTCACCCAATTTGCTGCAAATGTTTTTCGGTTGGGAGGGGGTTGGCTTGGCGTCATACCTGCTCATCAATTTCTGGTATGAAAAACCTTCCGCCAATAACGCGTCGATCAAAGCCTTCCTCGTCAACCGTGTCGCCGATGTCGGCTTTGCGCTGGGTATCTTTGGCGTCTTTATGTTGTTTGGTTCCGTGACCTACAGCGAAATGTTCCCCAAAGCCGCAGACCTCGCCACCATGGATTGGATATTGTTCGGCCACACTTTCCCCGCGCTCACCTCCGTTTGTCTGCTTCTGTTCATCGGTGCCATGGGCAAATCGGCACAGCTCGGGTTGCACACATGGCTGCCCGACGCGATGGAAGGCCCCACACCCGTATCCGCGCTCATCCATGCCGCAACCATGGTCACGGCGGGCGTCTTTATGGTCGCGCGTTTGTCGCCCGTGTTTGAATATGCGCCGAACGCCTTGCATGTCGTCGCTATTGTCGGCGCGCTGACCTGTATCACGGCGGCGTCTATCGGCCTGACGCAATTCGATATCAAACGTGTCATCGCTTATTCAACTATGTCGCAACTTGGCTATATGTTTTTTGCGCTTGGCGTGTCGGCCTATTCCGCCGCCATTTTCCACCTCATGACGCATGCGTTTTTCAAAGCCTTGCTATTCTTGGGCGCGGGCTCTGTTATCCACGCTATGTCGGGCGAACAGGATATGCGCAAAATGGGCGGCATCTGGCGCAAAATTCCCATCACCTATGCATTGATGTGGATTGGTTCGCTGGCACTCGCCGGTATCGGTATCGATGGGCTGTTCGGCTTTGCCGGTTTCTATTCCAAGGATTTGATTTTGGAATCCGCCATCGCCACCGGCGGCACCATCGGCACCTTCTGTTATGTGCTGGGGCTTATCGCCGCCTTTATGACCGCATTTTATTCATGGCGTCTGATTATCCTGACCTTCCACGGCAAACCACGCGCCGATCATCACACGATGGAACATGTGCATGAATCGCCCTGGATTATGCTGGCTCCCTTAATGCCTTTGGCTCTGGGAGCCATCTTCGCCGGTTGGTATGCGTTCGATTGGTTCGGCGGCGAGGGTAGGGCGGAATTCTGGAAAGACGCAATCTTCCATCTGCCGTCGCATGATCCCATTGCGCTTGCCGAACGCGTACCGGAATATGAAAAATGGCTGCCGCTTGGCGTTGCCTTGCCGGGTATTATCTTGGCCTATATTTTCTATGTCCTTAAACCCACATGGCCGGGTAAAGTTACCATGGCGCTCGGCGGATTGTATCGCCTTGTTTACAATAAATATTATTTCGATGAGCTGTATAATTTCCTGTTCGTGCGACCCGCGCGCAAACTGGGCGAATTTTTGTGGCACAAGGGCGACGATGCAACCATCGATGGCCTCGGCCCCGATGGTATCGCCGCGCTTTCGCTGCGCATCGCGCAACGCGTAAGTGCTGTCGAAAGCGGTTACATCTATCACTATGCCTTTGCGATGGTTATCGGCGTCGCGGTATTCACCACCTGGTTCTGCCTCAAGGGTTAAACAATGACTTCCTTTCCTATCCTATCCGCCGTTACCTTTGTGCCATTGCTGGGCGCGTTGCTTATCGCTTTGTTTGTGGGCAAGGATAACAACAAACTGGCGCAGAATATCGCGTTGTTCATCTCGCTCGTCACCTTCGCGCTGTCTTGCTGGATGTTGCAACAATTTGATGTCGCGCAAACCGCGTTCCAGCTTGTCGAACGCTTCGTCTGGATCCCCACTTTCAACATCGCCTATATCAAGGGCATCGACGGAATCTCCGTCTGGTTCGTGATGATCTCGACGCTGCTCACGCCCATCTGTATTTTGTCCGGCATCGGCGGCGTGCATAAGCGCGTCAAGGAATTCATGATCGCCTTGCTGGTGCTCGAAAGCATGATGATCGGCGTTTTCACCACACTTGATTTCGTTCTGTTCTACCTGTTTTTCGAAGGCATCCTTATCCCCATGTTCCTCATCATCGGCATCTGGGGCGGCGAAAAGCGCACCTATGCCGCGTATAAATTCTTTCTCTATACGTTCCTCGGCTCTGTCCTCATGCTGGTCGCGATATTCGCGATGGTCATTCAGGTCGGCACCACGGATATGACCGCGATGATCGGCTATAAATTCCCGCCGCAAATGGCGATGTGGCTGTTCCTTGCTTTCTTCGCTTCCTTCGCCGTCAAAACCCCCATGTTTCCGTTCCATACATGGTTGCCCTACGCCCATGTCGAAGCGCCCACGGCGGGTTCGGTTATCCTTGCCGGTGTGTTGTTGAAAATGGGCGGGTACGGTTTTATCCGTATCGCCATCCAGATGTTGCCGCAAGCCAGCCATACTTTTGCGCCGCTGGTCATCGGCCTCAGCCTGATCGGCATTATCTACACCTCGCTGGTGGCGTTGGCGCAAACCGACATGAAGAAACTAATTGCCTATTCTTCCGTGGCCCATATGGGTTATGTCACGCTCGGTATTTTCAGCTTTAACGAACAAGGTTTCGATGGCGCCATGATGGTTATGCTGTCTCATACTTTTGTCGCCGCCGCTTTGTTCCTGTGCGTCGGCGTCGTCTATGACCGCATGCACACACGTGAAATCGCCCGTTATGGGGGCATGGCAACCAATATGCCGAAATATGCGCTTGTATTCATGCTGTTCATGCTGGCCTCTGTCGGCCTTCCCGGCACCTCCGGTTTTGTCGGCGAGTTCCTGGCGATGCAGGGCGCGTTTCTTGCCAACAGCTGGTACGGTCTCATCGCGGCGCTCGGCATGGTTTTGGGCGCGGCTTATATGCTGTGGCTGTATCGCCGCTTGTTCTATGGCACGCTCGACAAGGACGATGTTCGCGCCATGCCAGACTTAAACGCGCGCGAAATAACTATGTTTGCGCCGTTGCTTATTCTGGTGCTGTGGATCGGCATCCATCCTTCCACTTTCCGTTCCATCTACGCGCCCACGCTGGAAAAAGCGCTGTCTGATTTCCAGGTACAAACCGGCGACCAATCCCAAAATGCCCAATTCCAAGGTGACACCCCATGATCAACCCGCAAACTTTTATGGTTGCGTTGCCGGAAATCCTCATCGCCCTTATGGGGCTTCTGTGCCTTATCCTGGCTGCCGCCTGTGGCCCGCGCGTCACGCGCCACATTGGCATTCTTGCCATTGCCACCTTCGCGCTTGCCGGGTTTTTGCTGTTCTGCCATTTTCGTATGCGGTTTCTGCTTAACGGCGCGTTGCCCGTCTATGGTTTCGGCACGCAATTCGTCGATGACAGTTTCGCCCGTTATGTCAAAGCGGTCATCCTCGGCGCATCGGCGCTCTCGCTCTTGCTGTCATGGAGCTATTTTGAAAAAGACGGCGATCACCGCCCCGAATATCCCGTCCTTATCATTTTCGCGACACTCGGCATGATGCTTATGGCATCGGCCAGCAATTTCATCTCGCTCTATGTCGGGCTCGAACTGCAAAGCCTGCCGCTTTATGTGCTGGCGGCCTTCCGCCGCGACACGTTGAAATCCAGCGAAGCCGGTTTGAAATATTTCGCCCTCGGCGCCCTGTCATCCGGCTTGCTGCTCTATGGCGTTTCCCTTATTTACGGTTTTGCCGGCACGACCGATTTTGTCTCGCTCGCCATTGGCTTCCGCGATCATACGCTCATCCATCCGGGCGTTGTCGTCGGCATGGTTTTCGTCTGCGCCGCGCTGGCGTTTAAATTATCCGGCGTGCCGTTCCACATGTGGGCGCCCGATGTTTACGAAGGCGCGCCTACACCTGTCACGGCGTTCTTTGCCTCGGCACCCAAACTGGCGGCGCTCGCGCTCTTCACGCGCTTTTTGCTCGAACCCATGAACGGCCTGGCATCACAGTGGCACCAGATTGTCTTCTTTATCTCGGTCGCCTCCATGTTGTGGGGCGCATTCGCGGGGCTTGTGCAAAGCAACCTGAAACGCCTTCTGGCTTACAGCTCTATCGCCAATGTCGGTTATTTATTGGTGGGGATATTGGTCGGCGGCAAAGCGGGTGTGCAGGTCATTTTGATTTATTTCACCATCTATGCGCTGAACACGCTGGGCGCATTCGCGGTTATTTTGTGCCTGCGCCGCAACGGCAAATCGACCGAAGAAATAACAGATCTATCCGGCCTGTCGAAAACCAATCCTGTCGTCGCCTTGGTCATGACCGTCTTGATGTTCTCGATGGCGGGCGTGCCGCCCATGGCGGGCTTCTTCGGCAAATATTTTGTCTTTCTGTCGGCCATCGATGCCGGTTTGGTGCCGTTGACCATCATCGGCGTGCTGTCCAGTGTGGTGACCGCCTATTATTATTTGCGTATCGTCAAGGTTATGTATTTCGATGAACCGATCGGCGTGCTTGACCCGCTGCCCGATTGGGGCGTGAAAACCGTCATGGCCATATCATCGCTGTCCATGATCGGCATCACCATAATGCCGTCACCCCTCATCGACCAAACATTGAAAGCCGCGCGGGGCTTCATCGGCTAATGCAATTCGACATTCGCCGCGTTGATGATACCGCCAGCACCAACGACGATGCCAAAGAAGCGGCCGCGCAAAATGCGCCCGAAGGCACTGTCCTCTGGGCCTTGCAACAAAGCGCGGGCAGGGGACGATATGGCCGCCAATGGCAATCGCCGCTCGGCAATCTCTATTTCTCTGTTGTTCTGCGCCCCAAAAATAATTTTGCCTGTTACAGCTTTATCGCCTCGCTGGCGATTGCCGAGGCCATCCGCAAAATCTTGCCCAAAACGAACATCGAACTCAAATGGCCAAACGATGTGTTGGTGGGGGGCAAAAAAATCTCCGGCATCCTGCTCGAAGCCGCTGATGATGCCCTTATCATAGGCATCGGCGTCAATGTCGCCGTCACTCCCGAAAACCCGCTCTATCCGGTCACCAGCCTCGCGCTCGAAACCCCCATACCGCCAACGCTTGAAACGCTGCTTAATGACATCCTCCATTCGCTCGCCGTCTGGTGTGCCACAGCGGATGCCCAAGGCTTCGCCCCCATCCGCACAGCATGGCTCGCTCAAGCACGCAAAGGCGCGATGCGCGTCAAACTGTCCAGCGGCGAAATCCACGGCGACTTTGTCGATTTGGACGAAACCGGCAATTTACGCCTGATTTTGGCAGATAAAACTATTAAAACCGTTGCCGCAGGCGACGTTTTTTTCTAGGCCACAGCGCCGTTTTTCGTCTATAAAAACCCCTCGAAACCCAGAGGTATTTATGACCGCCACCGCCCGCAAAATTTCTGAAGAAAAAACCACCGTTGATCAGTTGCTTGCCGAACATGGTATGATCCGCGAAGAATACGCGACCCTCCTGAAAATTCTGGGGCGCGAGCCAACCCTGGCCGAATTTGGCGTGATCGCCGCCATGTGGTCGGAACATTGTTCCTATAAATCCACCCGCGTCTGGTTGAAAACTTTGCCGACCAAGGCACCCTGGGTCATCTGCGGCCCCGGCGAAAATGCGGGCGTGATCGATATCGGTGACGGGCTGGCCGCCATTTTCAAAATGGAAAGCCACAACCATCCGTCCTACATCGAACCCTATCAAGGTGCCGCCACAGGCGTTGGCGGGATTATGCGCGATGTTTTCACAATGGGCGCGCGCCCTATCGCCAACCTCAACGCCTTGCGTTTCGGCGAACCGAAACACCCCAAAACAAAATCACTGGTCGCGGGCATTGTGTCCGGCATTGGCGGTTATGGCAATTGCATGGGCGTGCCAACCGTCGGCGGCGAAACCAATTTCCACGCCAGCTATAACGGCAATTGTCTGGTCAATGCCATGACGGTCGGCGTTGCCCCCGCCAACAATATTTTCTATTCCGCCGCGGCGGGCATCGGCAATTCCGTCGTTTATGTCGGCTCCAAAACCGGCCGCGACGGTATCAAAGGCGCCACCATGTCGTCGGGCGAATTTAACGAAGATTCCGAAAGCAAACGCCCAACGGTACAGGTTGGCGACCCGTTCACCGAAAAATTGCTGCTCGAAGCCTGCCTCGAACTCATGCAAACCGACGCCATTATTGCGATTCAGGATATGGGCGCGGCGGGTCTAACATCCTCCGCCGTTGAAATGGCCTCCAAAGGCAATCTCGGCATCCTCCTCAATCTCGACAAAGTGCCCTTGCGCGAAGAGGGCATGAGCGCGTACGAAATCATGCTGTCCGAAAGCCAGGAACGCATGTTAATGGTTCTGAAACCGGGCCGCGAAGCCGAAGCCGAAAAAATCTTCCAGAAATGGGAGTTGGATTTCGCGATCATCGGCATGCTGACCGACACTGGCCACATCGTCTGTATGCGTAACGGCCAAAAAGAAATCGATATCAAGGTCGAACCCTTGGTCGAAGCGTCACCTGTTTATAACCGCCCGTGGGAACCAACACCTGCGCAACCTGAAATCCCCGCTGGATCCTATCCACTACCCAATGGCGAAACCGTTCTCACTATTTTACAAAAACTGGTGGCAACGCCGGATTTGTGTTCGCGCCGCTGGATCTGGGAACAATACGACTCGCTGGTTCGCGCCAACACCGCGCAAGGGCCGGGCGGCGATGCCGCCGTTGTGCGTCTGGATAATTCCACCAAAGCCTTGGCGATGACGGTCGATGTATCGCCGCGTTATTGCGCCGCCGATCCTGTTATGGGCGGCATGCAAGCTGTCGCCGAAACATGGCGCAACATTTGCGCTGTTGGCGCAAAACCACTGGCCATCACCGACAACATGAATTTCGGCAACCCCGAAAAAGCGCGCATCATGGGACAATTTGTGGGCGCTATCGAAGGCATTAAACAAGCCTGCCTCGCGCTCGACTATCCGGTCGTGTCGGGTAATTGCAGCCTGTATAACGAAACCAGCGGCAATCCGATTCTGCCCGCACCCGCCATCGGCGGCGTCGGTCTTATGGCCGATGTCACCAAGGCCGTTGGCATTGCCTTCCGCAATGAAGGTGAAACCATCTTCGTCATCGGCGAAACAAAATCACATATCGGGCAATCTTTGTACTTGCGCGAAATCTTCGCCAAGGAAGAAGGCACCCCGCCGCCGGTTGATCTTGCTGCCGAACGCAAACATGGCGAATTCGTGCGCGACCTCATCGACCGGCGTCTTATCACTTCCTGTCACGATGTTTCCGATGGCGGCTTGCTGGTCGCGCTTGCCGAAATGGCCATGCCGCGCGGCATCGGCGCGACAATCACTCAAACCGGCGATGCCGGTTTCTGGTTCGGCGAAGATCAGGCGCGTTACGTCATCGCCACATCGAAACCCGACGACATCATCGCCAAGGCCAAAGCCGCCAATATCCCGCTTACCAAACTCGGCCAGACGGGAGGCAAGGAAATTAACCTTGAATCCAAATCCATTCCGGTCGATGCTTTACGCACAGCCCACGAAAAATGGCTACCTGAATTTATGAACTAATTTTAAAAGGAGGAATAAATGAAAGTCATTACGCAAAGTAAAATGATTAGAGAATTTAATAGCCCCTATTATGAAAAGCTGAACGAGCATTTCCTATCGGACGATTTTAAATTGTCAGGGGCTCTTGATAAACAAAAAATCTTTTCCGATGCAAATTGTCAGGGTAATGCCGATCCGATGATATCCTTTGTCTTCGATAACAGAGATGCAGAAGACATCAGCTGGATTGACCGTATGGATTTTGCTCGTTTTATCGGACATCTTTATGCGGGCACTTCCGTTAAACTGTACCCTGTGGCTTTGAGTGTGACTAATGGCAAAAAGGTGGAATTGACAGTTTCCTGTGGCGAACTAGTTGTTAATATGGCGGGATATGGTAAAGGTAAAAAATCAACTGTTAATGAAAAACACAATGATTTACGAAATCTTTTTAAGACCTCTACATATCAGGGCTTTTTTGAACAATATGGTATTACATCCATAGAATTCAAAAACTTCCCCCTGCCATTTAAGTCTGACCATCCTAAAGCCATTCAATATATCAACGCTGGAAACACCCCATGCCCATGACATCCGAAGAAATCATCCGCCTGATCAAAGACGCGCTTCCCGACGCGCAAATCGATCTTAAAGATCTGCGCGGCGATAACGACCATTATCAGGCGACGGTCGAAAGCCGCGCCTTTGTCGGCAAGACGCGCGTCCAACAACATCAAATGGTTTATGATGCGCTTCAGGGCAGGGTGGGCGGCGTTCTTCACGCGCTGGCGCTCAGCACCGCAGTCCCGCAAAAATCATAATTGTTTGAAAGAGCAAATCATGCCGCGCGCTCCTCTCCCATAGGGAGAGGAAGCAAAAACTTAGGCTTATGCCCTTGAAGCGTGAGTCTTAGTTTTTGCAGGTGAGGGGTAACGCAGTCGCCTCTAATCCGTCGAACAAGATCCAAAACCCGTTAATCCGGTTCCACCCGGCGATGCCCGGCAATTCAACGCTTTTTCCGGTGGGCTCATTTGCACCAACATATAAATCGCGCCCAGACCCAACAACACAAAAATCCACGGCAAAATCTGTCTGATAAGGCTGACCTCATCACCGGATTTCTTTTTAACGACAGGCTTTTTGGGCGGCACAGGCGGCATAAAACCTTGGCTGGTAAAGAGGTTATGATGCGCTATTAAATAAAACTCTGGGTTGTTTGTCAATAAGCCTCCCACCACCCCGCGCGGCTTGAAACGCAGCCCCCAAACGCCTATATACAATGCTGAAACGCCCCACAGGAGAATAACATGACCGACCCGAATGTAGCCGAACGTATCCGCTCCGATATCACATCAAACGATGTTGTGTTGTATATGAAGGGTACGCCCGTGTTCCCGCAATGCGGTTTTTCGGCACAGGCCACGCAAATTCTGTCGATGCTGGGTGTCACATTCAAAGGCGTCGATATTCTGGCCGACCCCAGCCTGCGTCAGGGCATCAAGGATTTCAGCAATTGGCCAACTATTCCGCAACTCTATATCAAGGGTGAATTTGTCGGCGGCTGCGACATCATGCGTGAAATGTTGCAATCGGGCGAGTTGCAGAAAACGCTCACCGAAAAAGGCGTACCGTTTGAAAACCGTCAGGTTGGATAATTACGCCGACTGCTTTTCGCGTTCCGCATAATAAAAACTATTATTGCTGACGCCATTAATGCGCAAAGGCATCACCATAATTACGCCCGATAAAGGTTGTGCCGCCGCAATCTCGCCGATATGCGTCGTGTCTTTTGTTTCCGTGTGGGGCATTGCGTTTATGTCAGGCATGGGGATGTTCTTTCGCTGTGGGGCGCATAAAATGCTGCGCCGCATCATTCACGCAGATATGTAACCTCAAATTCACAAAAAAGACATATTTTTCTTCTGCTTCAAAAATACATATTCTTATTATATATCAATATATTAGAAAATAATGCCGATTCGGTTGGCACCTTTATTTCACCTGTGTGATTTTTGTGCTGCACCGCAACAGGCAATTTGTTTCCCATTTTAAACAAACGACATTTCCACCCGCCCAAAAATCACAAAGCTTTCCTTTTTCCCGGCAATACTCTATCTAGTTGTTCCAGCCAAAAACAAAGATTCCCAACCCAAGCCAAACAGCCCAAGCGATTGGCCACGCGTGATTTTTGTTTTTTCGATTCTGTATATATGAGGTTTTTTTCGATGCAAAATGTCCTTCTCGTTGTCCAGCTTCTCATCGCCGTCGCGCTCGTCGCGGTCATTCTCATCCAACGCACCGCCCAAGACGGCGGCGGCCTGACGGGCGGAGGCAGCACGATGGGCGGCCTGTTCACCGCGCGCGGTTCGGCCAATCTGCTCACCCGCACCACGGCCATTTTGGCGACGCTCTTCATCGTCAACAGCCTTGCGCTGGGCGCCATGGCTAGCCGCCAACATGCGTCATCCAGCCTTATCGACCAGATCGCGCCTGTGACAACACCGGCTCCTGCAGCAGACAAAGCACCAGAAACACCGGCAGAGCCAGAAGTGCCTTTGGCGAAATAAAGGAAGTCATAAATGCCGACGATCAGTTCCTTTTATGGTATTCTTATCCAGATGTTTTGGAATGATCACGCGCCAACTCATTCCCATGTCAGGTATAATGAATATAAAGCTGTCATAGAAATTGAGGGTTTGACTATCACGCGTGGTAAGCTCCCACCCCAAGCGCAAATAATGGTCAAAGAGTGGGCGCAATTGCATAAAGGAAGAGTTATTAGAAGATTGGAATCTTTGTGTGGCGTCGCAACCGCCCAAGCCAATCAATCCTCTTGATTAAGGAAAGCACTATGAATACGGATTGGGAAGATGTTGTTGAAGTGAATCCTGAATCTACACCGCTTACCCTATCGGTTCGTTTTGCCGATGGGTTGAGAGGAAGAATTCGGTTTGAGCCAACGCATCTACACGGTGTTTTTGAAAAGCTAAAGAATGCCGTTCTTTTTAATCAAGCCTATGTCGAACATGGGACGGTAACATGGCCGGGCGAACTCGATCTTGCGCCCGACGCGATGTATGACGAAATCAAGAAAAACGGCGAGTGGATTCTAAAATAACAGGGTTGTGTTGATGACGCGTTTCATTTTTATCACCGGTGGTGTTGTTTCCTCGCTCGGAAAGGGCATCGCATCATCGGCGCTTGGCGCGTTGTTGCAAGCGCATGGCTACAAAGTCCGCCTGCGCAAACTCGACCCGTATCTGAATGTCGATCCCGGCACCATGTCGCCCACGCAACATGGCGAAGTCTATGTCACCGATGACGGCGCGGAAACCGATCTCGATCTGGGGCATTACGAACGCTTCACCGGCGTGGCATCGCGCCAAAGCGATAACGTAACTTCCGGCAAAATCTATTCTTCCGTCATCGCCAAAGAACGCCGCGGCGATTATCTGGGCGCAACGGTTCAGGTTATCCCGCACGTCACCGACGCTATCAAAGATTTTATCCGCGCCGATTTAACGGACGAAGATTTCTGCCTGTGCGAAATCGGCGGCACCGTCGGCGATATCGAAAGCCTGCCCTTCCTCGAAGCCATCCGCCAATTGCGCAATGATGTTGGCGTGGAAAATTGCTGTTTTATCCATGTCACGTTGCTGCCTTACATCAAATCGGCGGGCGAACTCAAAACCAAACCGACCCAACATTCGGTTAAGGAGCTGCTCAGCTTCGGCATCCAACCCGAAATTTTGCTGTGCCGGGCAGAACGCCCGATTCCCGAAGGCGAACGCAAAAAAATCGCTCTGTTCTGTAACATTAAACCCGAACGCGTGATCGAAGCGTTGGATGTCGACACCATCTATAACGTGCCGGTGAAATATCACGAACAGGGTTTCGACGAACAAGTGTTGCGCTATTTCAACCTGCCGGTCGAAAAGAAACCGAACCTGACACCGTGGAAAAACATCGTGCAACGCGTGCGCGAACCCGAAGGCGAAGTGACCATCGCGGTGGTCGGCAAATACACAACGCTGCTCGACAGCTATAAATCCCTGTCCGAAGCATTGGCACATGGCGGTATCGCCAATAATGTGCGCGTCAATCTGCGCTGGCTCGACAGCCAGGTTTTCGAAGGCCCCGACACCATGCATCATCTGGATGGCGTCAACGGTATTCTGGTGCCGGGCGGTTTCGGCGAACGTGGCACAGAAGGCAAAATCCGCGCCGCGACCTTCGCGCGCGAAAAGAAAATCCCCTATTTCGGCATCTGCTTCGGCATGCAAATGGCGGTCATCGAAGCCGCGCGCAATCTGGCCGGCATGCCCCTTGCGACATCGTCCGAATTCGGCGACAGCAAAAACGCGGTGGTCGGCCTGATGACCGAATGGGTCAAAGGCAACCAGCTGGAAACACGCAAATCCGACGGCGATCTGGGCGGCACAATGCGCCTCGGCGCCTATCCGTGTGACTTGGCCAAAGACAGCAAGGTGCGCGAAATTTACGGCACCGACCGCATCATGGAACGCCACCGCCACCGTTACGAAGTCAATGTCAATTTCCGCGCTGCACTCGAAAAGGCTGGACTTAGTTTCTGTGGTCTGTCACCCGATGGACAACTTCCCGAAATGGTCGAACGCAAAGACCATCCTTGGTTTATCGGCGTGCAATTTCACCCTGAACTCAAATCCAAACCACTCGACCCGCATCCACTGTTCCGTTCCTTCATAGGTGCGGCAACACAACAAGCGCGTTTGGTCTAACGCGTAATCGCGTCTGTTGGGTGCCCTTCGCTTTCCCAAAAAGTCACAATCCAAACCAAAAAAAGAATGCCTCCCCCTTTATGGGGGAGGAAGCAAAAACCAATTTGCTTGCAAATTGTACCCGCGAAAGCGGGTATCCAATCAATGCGTAAGTCTTAGTTTTTGCAGGTGTGGGTGGTATTTATTATTAGAATTATCCAAAAATAATAAATTCCACAAACATGTGAAATATCCATTGACACAGGAATAATCCCATGTTACAACATCCCCGCATCCTCAAAAAAGGGATGTCTGATGAAACCGGCTTCCCCGCCAGCCATGGATGAAGGGGAAGCGCAGGCCATCAGGGTTGTTGACGTACATCCTGCCTTACACAGGATGCCTGCAGGGACTGCCATTTTGTAACGAGGGGAACGAGGGGAGAAATTTAGAAAAGAAGTTCAGACAAACCAACGCCCCGTATATCAAACCCTATATTTTGATTAGGGTTAAACGCGACATGAATTCTGTCCGGCGTGCCTTTATGGATATCCACGCGCATGACCCATTGCCCGGATGCCAAAATGGCGTCGCATAAACACGCGCCTGCCTCCACCAAAATATCCCGCGCGCCACGCGCCGCCAGATTCCGCAAACAAAAATCGATATCCGTGTAAATAACAGGCTCCAATCCACTATCCCGAGCCTGCTGCAAATAACTTTGCGGCACACGCCCCCGCCGATCGAGAATAGCCAGAACGCGCCGCTTGCCCGCATGGTCTGCCACATGCCGTACCGTGAACAAAGGCGCGTCGGCCAAAACCGTCCCGCTGCCCGTCACAATCGCATCGGCCTTGCGCCGTAACCTATGCGCCGCGACCAACGACTCTGGCGACGCGAAAACCTTCTGCCCCACGGGCGGTATCATCGAACCCGTTTCATCAAACGCGCGTTTTACTACGACAAAAGCCCGTCCCGTCGCGGCATAAAACGCAAAGGGCGCAATCAACCGGCGGCACAACTCATTCTCAACGCCTTCAACAATTTCAATCCCCGCCTGCCTCAAACGCGCGGCACCACCGCCCGCCACATGCGGGTTGGGGTCGTTAGCGCCGATAACAACGCGCCGAATGCCAGCCGCAATAATCGCCTCGCTGCAAGGTGGCGTGCGGCCCGTGTGATTACACGGCTCCAACGTCACGCATAAAGTATCAATATCACCCAAAATATTTTGCGCGCGGCAAATGTCCAACAACGCCGCTTCGGCATGCGCGCGGCCTGCGCGTTGATGCGCGGCAACGGCAATCACATTGCCCGTTTTATCCAAAGCCACAGCACCCACCGGCGGATTGGGCGCGGTTGCGCCTGCCCACACAGCGGCCTCAACAATCGCGCGGCGCATAGCGACAGAAAAAATATCAGACATGTTTCATGCGCGCGCGCTTCGTCGCGATATAATCCGCATTATGCGGGTTGGTCGCAACCCACAAGGGAAGGGCATGCGCCTCAATCCCGGCCTGTGCCAACGCTTCGCTCTTGCCCGGATTATTGGTCAATAATCGAATTTTGCTTAACCCGAAATGCCGCAAAACCTCTATCGCGGCGCCATAATCACGGCCATCCGCATCGAAACCCAAATGGATGTTGGCATCCACAGTATCCATACCTTGTTCCTGCAAAGCATAGGCGCGAATTTTATTGGCCAACCCAATGCCGCGCCCTTCATGCCCGCGCAGATAAACCAGCAAGCCGGACTCTTCCGCAGCGATGCGCTCCAACGCTGTTTCCAACTGATCCCGGCAATCGCAACGCAACGACCCCAAAATATCGCCCGTGGCACATTCCGAATGAATACGAACCAAACACCCGTCAGCAGGCACACCCTTGGCCAACGCCAGATGCTCAATGCCATCCGCTCCGGTAAAAACATGCACGACAAAATCGCCGTAACGCGTGGGCAATTTGGCGTGTGGTGTGTGCACTTACGCCGCCTTGCTTTGCACGCCCGACAGGTTTTCGCACGCGCGTTTAATCCGCCCACACGCATCGCGAAGCATGTCGGTCGATGTCGCATAGGAAATACGGAACGCGGGCGACAACCCAAATCCCGAACCTTGCACCACGGCAACGCCTTCGCTTTGCAACAGATAGGTTGCAAAATCGTCGTCTGATGAAATCACTTTGCCATCGGGCGTCTTGCTGCCAATCACACCGGCACAAGAAGGATAAACATAAAACGCGCCCTCGGGTTTGGGGCAGGAAAGCCCTGAGATCTGGTTCAACATTTCCACAACCAGATCGCGGCGTTCCTGAAACGCCTTCACCCATGTTTTCAAAAACGCCTGATCGCCGTTCAACGCGGCAACTGCGGCGGCTTGCGAGATCGAACACGGGTTGCTGGTCGAATGTCCCTGAATTTCGCCCATTTTCTTGATCAGAATTTCGGGGCCGCCGGCAAAACCAATCCGCCAACCGGTCATGCTGTACGCTTTGGAAACGCCGTTCACCGTTAATGTGCGGTCATACAAAGCGGGTTCCACCTGCGCGATGGTGGTAAATTCAAAATCATCATAGACCAGATGTTCATACATATCGTCGGTCAAAATCCACACATGCGGATGACGCACCAACACATCGGCAATGGCGCGTAATTCGGCGCGTGTATAGGCGGCGCCGGATGGATTGCTTGGAGAATTCAAAATCAGCCATTTGGTTTTCGGCGTAATCGCCTTTTCCAAATCAACCGGCGACAGGCGGAATTTGTTAGCGGCGGTCGTCGAAACAAACACCGGCGTGCCTTCGGCCAGATTCACCATATCGGGGTACGAAACCCAATAGGGCGTCGGAATAATCACTTCATCACCCGGGCTAACACTTGCCATCATCGCGTTGAAAATAACCTGCTTGCCGCCGGTGCCGACGGAAATCTGTGAAGGCTTGTAGGTTAATTCATTGTCGCGCAGAAATTTCGCGGCAATCGCTTGCTTCAATGCGGGTGTGCCATCGACGGCGGTGTATTTGGTTTGTCCCGCTTTTATCGCGGCAATCGCGGCATCTTTGATGAAATCCGGCGTGTCAAAATCCGGCTCGCCCGCCGCCAACCCAATCACATTCTTGCCCTGCGCTTTGAGTTCCAGCGCAAGCTTGGTGATAGCAAGGGTAGGGGATGCTTTGACTTTGGACAGGCGGTTGGCCAGAAATTCAGACATAAACAAAACTCCGTACAGCGTTGTAATGGAATAGGAAAAGACTATATATGCCTTTAATTAACGAGGAACAAGAGGCATGAAAACATTCAAATAACTGGAAAAAGTGATTGTTTAATGATACAAATATGGCCATTCAATTTTAGAGTGTTGTTTTAACTTTAATCGGTTTTGAAAGAATTATGTCTCATTTCGCACAAACTCAACTGGCCACAAAAACACGCAAAACTGCCAGTGATATAAAAATCGGTTTTGCCGACACTTTTCCCCCAACCCAATATGATCTGGTTCTGGGAAAAGAAGGCGAGCCCGCTCATCCTGCTTTATTAAGTTACCTTGAAAAAGCAAAAACTGAATTTACCGATTGTACCGAAATTCACCTGACCGTAACCGGCGTCAATTCGCGTAATGGCACATTTGCCGACACGCCCGAACAAGTCAGAAGCCTCAGCGCCAATATCCGCGTTAAACAACAAGATGGCAGATGGGACGGCCGCGCCGTTTTCATCGGCGGCAATGAGCCAACACCTTTAATTCTTCTGGAAATCATCCCTCAATCGCCCGAACCCAATACACAACAAGCGCAATCGCATTTTTTAATGTTCCGCCGCCGCGTGCTTGGCTATCCCGAACAAAGCGCTTTTTATCCTGTTGAGGGACGCATTACGAAGGCAGAAGATGGCCGTTATCAAGTCAAAATTCCTTACAAAAATATTCAGGAAGTCTTGACGAATTTTGATCTGTGGAAGACATCTGAACGCATTGGCCTGCCCGTACATCCAACTTGCCCCACGACTTATGATGAAATGCGCGAATATTCGGCAGCACGCATCACGATGACACCGGAAGTTTTTACAGGATTTAAGGGAGCCATTGAATCTTTGAAATATACGGATGTGCGCACATCGCACATCGTCCCGGCTTCGGATATTATCGGTGAAATCAGACAAGGAAAATTGACCTCGGAAACACTGTCAGGGCTTCAGTCGCTCGCAAATCAACATCTTATGGATTGCTGGCGGTCAGCGGCGACAGAGGTCTACGCCGTAACACCTAAGCTACCTCCGATCTGGGTTAAAGAGCTGGCAGCGTTAAATAATTGCGGCCCGACCTAATCCTTTTTTCGCCGCAACTCCGCCCAGTAATCCAATCGTTTCTTGACCTCGCGTTCAAACCCGCGCTCGACAGGCGTGTAAAATTCCTGCCGCTTCATCTCGTCGGGGAAATAATTCTGGCCGGAAAAACCGTCGGCGCTGTCATGGTCATATTCGTAGCCCGAACCATACCCAATATCCTTCATCAATTTAGTCGGCGCGTTCAAAATATGTTTGGGCGGCATCAGGGAACCATATTGCTGTGCCGCGCGTTTCGCCGCGCCAAACGCGACATAGGCCGCATTGGATTTCGGCGCGGTCGCCAGATAAATCACCAATTCCGCCAGCGCCAATTCGCCTTCGGGGCTGCCCATGCGCTCATACGCTTCCCATGCCGCCAGCGCCTTTGGCAAAGCCTGTGGATCGGCGAGCCCTATATCTTCGGATGCAAAACGCGTCAGCCGACGCGCGATATAACGCGGTTCTTCGCCGCCACCCAACATCCGCGCAAACCAATAGAGTGCCGCATCGCAATCGGAACCGCGTAAGGATTTATGCAACGCGCTGATCAGATTATAATGGCTCTCCTGCGCCTTGTCATAAAGCGGTCTGCGTTTTTGCACAAATTCCGCCAGTTGCGCCGCATCCAACATACGGTCTTTGGCGATGCCGAAAATCTCTTCTGTCATCACAAGCAAATAACGCCCGTCGCCATCGGCCATCGCCTTCAACGCATCGCGCGCATCGGCGCTTAACGGCAAAGCGCGTTCATATAATTTTTCGGCCTTCTGCAACAATAAATCCAATGCCGCATCATCCAACCGTTTCAAAACCAGAACCTGACAGCGCGACAACAAAGCGCCGTTCAGCTCAAACGATGGATTTTCAGTCGTCGCACCAACCAAAGTCACGGTGCCATCTTCGACATAGGGCAGCAAAACATCTTGTTGGGCGCGATTGAAACGATGGATTTCATCAACGAACAACAAGGTGCTTTGCCCCGTCGCACGACGCCCCGATGCCGCTTCGAAAATTTTGCGCATTTCGGCAACGCCGGATGCCACGGCAGACACAGGCTCAAAATACATGCCGACGGCATCGGCCAGCAATCGCGCAATGGTGGTTTTGCCGCAACCGGGTGTGCCCCACAAAATCAACGAAGCCAATCTTTTGGCGGCAACCATCCGGCCAATCGGCGCATCGGGATTCAGTAAATGATCTTGCCCCGCAACATCCGCCAACACGCGCGGACGCAACCGGTCGGCCAAGGGGCGTGCGGTCTGGTCTTCGAACAGAGAAGGGGAGGGGCGTGACATGGGGATATTATACGCCCCCTGTCAACCCCCGTCACTAACGAAGCCTTTATAACATTAGGCGGTAAGAATGGGTTGTTTAAACGCGTTGGTCGTTGGCTGTGCGCCCCTGACCTGAACCGTTTTGCCTTGCGCGACAGGTGTCGCCGGTTTTTTAAGGGTGGCGTCAAACGCGGCATCAAATTTGGCATCAGGGTTTGTCTTCAACGCCTGACGCACGATCTGCCCAGAATCGCCATTATTCGCTTGGCCTTTATGCGCATCTTCCCATTTCTTTTCCGCCAGATTGGTGGCGGCCAGTTCGGCGCTACCGGCGACAACGGCGCCGGGCTTTACAGCGCTATGGGCGGCTTTGATTTTGTGATGTTGATGGCGGCCATGATGCACTTTGGTTTTGGTGGCGTGCTTGGCGGCGGCTTTGGTGTCTGGGTTTGGCGTTGAAGGGGCGACCATATTTTTTCCTTATAAATAAGTTGGGTAAATTGTTTCTTTTCAGAACCCACCCAGAATAAAGCCTTATGTTTAAAACAGCGTTAATTCAATAACCCCTTTGTTTATAAGGATTAAAGGCTCACCACTTTGCCCGGAAACCACACACGGCCTTGTTTATCTTCAATTTCAATCAACCACGCATCGGGGTCGATCTCGCCTTGGCGTGTCATATATTCATCCGCGTCGCGTTCCGGCATAGGGTCTTGGCGCGTCGCGGGTGTCCATACGCGGGCATCGTCAAACCGCGCTTCGACCAACATGCGCGCAGTGCCGTTAAGCAAATTTATTTTCAATATCATCGTGCCGCTGGACGCATCGCCGCGCCGCAACACCATCATCGGCACATTGGCTTGCGCGGCCTGCCGCACATGGGCGCTGACATAGAGGTCAGTAGACAACCGCCCGTCACTCATTCGTCATTCGCCGTTTTGCGCCCCAAGGGTGCTGCAATCACGCTCACACTACGATCAAGCGTAAGCGCCGAAATGGAAATCTGCCCCCGCGCCAAGGCCGCCACATCGCTGTTAGGGTCGGCGTGGCTTTCGTCGCTGTTGGGGTATAGCCAGAAATAATCCTTCTCGCGCAAATCTTCGCGTTGCTGAATCGTGAAGGATGTCATGGTGTGATGCGCGGGATGTGTCCAGCAAATGCCCTTGATCTCATCGGCAGGCAAATCGGGCAGGTTGATGGACAGGCAATGATTTTTATCCCAGCCTTCGCGCAATAGGCTGGCCAAAATCTCCGGCAAAACCTCGCGCGCCATATCCCACCGCGCCACCTTGCGCGACGCGCAATCCAGACTGATGCCCATTGACGGCACCCCTAGCATAACGCCGGTAAAGGCCGCGCCCAAGGTGCCCGACACATTAATATCATCACCGGTATTGCTGCCCACATTCACGCCCGACAAAATCAAATCGGGCGGGGTGTCGCGCATCACATGCGACAACCCCATAATCACGCAATCTGACGGCGTGCCCGATATGTCCCATTGTCTGTCGCCGCGTTGTGTGACGCGGAGTGGATTGTTGATGGTAAAGCTTTGCCCGGTTCCGCTTTGGTCCAGATGGGGCGCTATCACCCACACTTCTTCCGAGATTTTTTGCGCCGCGTCAATCAGGGCGGCAATGCCGGGGGCATCAAACCCATCATCATTGGTGATAAGGATGCGCTTATGCTTCGCGGCGCTCATTCAAAACCAACGCGGTCGGCAACAAAATACAAAGGCCGCGCTTTTACTTCGGTAAAAATCCGCGCCATATATTCGCCAATCACGCCGAGGCTAAGCAATTGCAAGCCGCCAAGGAATAAAATGCCGACCATGATCGACGCGTAACCCGGCACATCAATGCCGAACACAATCGTATCGAAAATCAGATAGATGGCATAGGCCATGGCGACGAATGACACCGCCGCACCCCACCATGTCCAGATGCGCAATGGCAATGTGCTGAATGCCGATAAACCATCGAACGCAAAACGCACCAGACGGAAAAAATTCCAATGGGTCGTGCCGCTTTCGCGCGCTTCGACCGTGAAAGGCACTGTGCCCTGACGGAATCCAACCCAGGCGGTCAAACCCTTCATGAAACGGTTGCGTTCCGGCATCGCGTTAATCGCGTCAATCGCCTTGCGGTCGAACAGACAGAAATCGCCCGCGCCTTCCGGCATTTTAATATCGGCAATCGTGCGGAACACGGCATAGAAACTGCGCGAAAAAAGCTGACGTAATTTGCCGTCGGTGTCGCGCGACAACCGTGTGGCGTAAACCAGCTCGAACCCTTCGCGCCATTTGGCGATAAGGTCGGGGATAATTTCAGGCGGGTGTTGCAAATCGCTGTCCATCGTCACGGCGATTTTGCCTTTGGCCATTTGCAGGCCACAGGTCAACGCCGCCTCCTTGCCGAAATTGCGGGCGAAACGCACGATCTTTAAACGCTGATCGAATTCGCGTTCATGCGTCAGATTTTCAAATGTGCTGTCTGTGCTGCCATCATCGATACAGATGATCTCATAGCTGAGCCCGGTCGCGCCCAACACAGGATAAAGCCTGTGAAAAAGATTCCGCAGGCCAACAGATTCATTATGGAAGGGAAGGATGATAGAGAGTTCGGTCATTGAGAAGGGAAGGGGTTGGAGAAAAGAAGAGGGGCTAGAGAGAAGGATGTAAGCAGAGTCTCATCTCCATTAATACCCTCTATCTTTCTCCAACCCCTAACCTCTCTCTTAAAAACCTTCGCGTTCCTTGCGCTTGCGCTCAACTTTGCGTTGGCGGCGGACAGATTCGGCTTTCTCACGCGCCTTGCGTTCGCTGGGCTTTTCGTAATTCTTGCGCAGCTTCATTTCACGGAAAACGCCTTCGCGTTGTAATTTCTTCTTCAAGGCGCGCAGCGCCTGATCAACATTATTATCACGAACGAGAACTTGCACGAAGCATCCCTCCTCAGGGAGTAAAAGGTGAAAACAATCCTCCGGGCCGCGACTCGTCCGCTGCCCAAGAGTGCTGTCGATAACATAATCAATAGCTTAGGGCAATGAATTAGAAAGCAGTCCAAACAATCGGGCGGGGTCTATATTTTTCAATGGGTTATGGCGCGGGACTCATGTTAAAAATCGCACATGACAAACAAATCCACAAAAGCCCTCGAATCCATCCTCGCGCAAATCCCATCCCACGGCTGGACGGCACAGGCGATAGAGCAGGGCGCAAAGACCGCCAAAATTTCTGTCTCTGATATCCGCCGCTTTTTTCCAAACGGTATTTCGGATGTCGTGGCGGCGTTTCACCAATCGATTGATGACGCTATGTTGGACGCGATTAAGAAAAACCGGCGCTTTGCCGCCATGCGGGTGCGCGACAAAATCACCTTTGCTATACATGCGCGATTAGAAGCGATCGCGCCGCACCGTGAAGCGATGCAACGGCTTCTGGCGTGGGGCATTATGCCGCGCCATATCGGCGCATCGGCAAAATATATCTGGGATGCGGCGGATAGTATTTGGGATGCGGCGGGCGATACATCGACCGATTACAACCGCTATACCAAACGCCTTCTTCTGATCGCGGTGATGAAATCAACTTTGTCGTTTTGGCTGAATGACACTTCGCGCGGTCATGCCGAAACCTGGGCGTTCCTCGACCGCCGCATTGCCGATGTGATGAAAATTGGCAAAGGCATCAGCGTCGCCAAAACCGTCGGCATAACGGATATCGTTTCGTTTGTGCGCGGGCGTTTGGCGGCTTAAAATAAATTGGCGATGCCGGTATACAGGGTGGTGGAAACGCCGTTACCCAACGCCACAATGGCACCAATAATCACAACAACGATCAGGGCCGCGATCAGCCCATATTCAATCGCTGTGGTGCCGCCTTCTTGGCGTAAAAATTTTTGCATGGCTATCGACATGCTTGCTGTTCCCACCTTGGTTGCCAGAACCCCATTATATACCAGTATGGATAAGGAAGCATTTAGAAATCAGGGTTAAATTTCGTTAGGGATAATCTGGGCAAAGAAAAACCCGGCATCCTGATTGTTTTTCACAGAAGAAGGGCGGGGTTATTGGGTATTCAATTTATAACTTAGACAGGGGCCGGTGCCGCAGGTGCAGCGCCTGGCTTGGCTGCTGCCGCAGCGGGTGCAACGGGAGCAGCTTCTGCCTGTGCAGTTTGAGCCGGATCAATTGTTGATACGACTTTGTCATTGATTGTGAAAGTCGGCATGACAACAGGATACCCATCATAAGCAAGCAACTTGCCGGTTGAGTGTAGTTCAGTGATTATTTTTTCAATTTTTTCCATTTGTTCTGGCGTGGCGTTCTCAATCTTCAGATCGGTGCCATGCATTTGCACAGCCAGAATAAGCGAATGTTTAAGGATGTTGTCATCATCAGGTGCGTGAAGGGTGACGCCATCGGGCATCACGGTCATGGCTTTCACAGGTGGCGTGCTTGTTGTGTGTAGGATAAAGCCCGCATGCACATTGGCGGGATCTATTTCCTCACAGGTGAATTCTTTGCCGAATAATTCCAAAAATTTTTCTTTGGCTTTCAGATGATGGGGCTTGAATTGCAGCTCTTCTTTTTTGTCTGCACCGCTGATCTTTACATCTGGCGAGCCGGTGTCATCAGCCGTATCTTTTTCAGCTGTACCATTGGCTTCGGCAATTTGTTTGGCCAATTGCTCTTGCCTTTCGTCAAAATGTGAACCCGATGCACCCATAATTTTTCCCAACCTTTTTTGTGGTTTATGTGGTGCTATTTTAGAGGAAAGCCGCCGAAAGTAAAAACACTTTTATGGTTAATTTGCCTTTATTATCAGGCAATCACGCCACAGCCTTGTTTTGTTCACGCGTTTTAACGAAGCGGATCTCAGGGTTTTCTTCCTGGGCGCGGTTCAGGTGCCACGCATTACGGGCAAGGAAAACCAAAGCCCCATCATGATCTTCGGCCAACGCGCCGCGATTGGCATCGGTAAATTTTTTCAACGCAACCGCATCATCACATTCCACCCAACGCGCGGCCTGAATCCCCGCATCTTCAAATTTCGCGGGCAAGCCATATTCGGCTTCGATCCGCGCGGCCAGAACTTCAAACTGTAACGCGCCCACAACGCCCACCACCCATTCGCTGCCCAACATGGGTTTGAAAACCTGTGATGCGCCTTCTTCGGCAAAATGCTCCAACGCCTTGCGCAAATGCTTCACCTTCATTGGGTCGCCGATATGCACGCGTTGCAAAAGTTCGGGCGCGAAACTCGGCACGCCAAGGAAACGGATATTCTCGCCCTCGGTCAGCGTATCGCCAATGCGTAAGGTGCCGTGGTTGGGGATGCCCATAATGTCGCCGGCATAGGCGTCTTCGGCCAATTCGCGGTCACGCGCCAGAAACAACACGGCGTTATTGACCGCAATCTGTTTGTCGCTGCGCAGATGGGTTAATTTCATGCCACGTTTAAAATGGCCGGAACACAAACGCACAAACGCAATGCGGTCGCGGTGGTTGGGGTCCATATTCGCCTGAACCTTAAACACAAAGCCGGTGACTTTCTTTTCGTTTGGCTGTACTTCGCGCGTCGCAGCTTTTTGTGGGCGGGGCGAGGGCGCGTAGTCGGCCAAACCCAGCAACAATTCGCGCACGCCGAAATTATTGACGGCAGAACCGAAATAGACGGGGGTCATGTGTCCGGCGCGATAGGCTTCGGCATCGAAAGGGGGGCATAACCCGCGCACCATTGCCACATCTTCGCGTAATTTCTGCGCGAATTCATCGCCGATTAATTCGGCAATTTTCGGGTCATCCAACCCTTTGCATTGCACACTGTCGGTCAATGTCGCGCCGCCTTTAACACGGTCGATCAATATCAACTGGTCGCGGATAAGATCGTAACAGCCTTTAAATTCACGCCCCATACCAATCGGCCAGCTGGCGGGTGTAACATCCAACGCCAAGGCTTCTTCAATCTCGCTCATCAAATCGAACGGGTCGCGGGCTTCGCGGTCCATCTTGTTGATGAATGTCGCAATCGGCACATCACGCAAACGACACACTTCGAACAATTTACGCGTCTGGCTTTCAATACCCTTGGCGGCGTCGATAACCATCACCGCGCTGTCAACGGCGGTCAGGGTGCGGTAGGTGTCTTCGGAAAAATCTTCATGGCCGGGCGTGTCGACCAGATTAAAACTGCAATCGGCATAATCGAAAGACATCACTGACGCAGACACGGAAATGCCGCGCTCGCGTTCGACCTTCATCCAATCCGACCGCGCGCGCCGCGCATCGCCGCGCGCCTTTACGGCACCCGCCATCTGGATAGCGCCGCCGAACAGCAACAGCTTTTCCGTCAGCGTCGTCTTACCCGCATCGGGATGCGCGATAATCGCGAAGGTGCGTCGTCGGGCGACGATTGTTTCTAAAGATTCAATGCTCATAGGGGTTACATAGCGGGTGGTGGCGTTTTTGTCAGCATTTATGTTATACGCCCCTTTACGAACGCGTCATACAGGTTTAGAATGTTTCTAAACAAACCCACAGGAGTATTGTCATGGCCAAAGCCCCCGCAAAAAATTCCGCCGCCCAAGTCGCCAAGCAACTTTCCTGGGTATTGTCCGATACCTATGTCTTGCTGGTCAAAACGCACGCCTATCATTGGAATGTGACCGGCGAACTGTTCCCGCAACTGCATACGCTTTTTGAAACACAATATAACGAATTATTCACCGCCGCCGATGACATCGCCGAACGTATCCGCGCGTTGAATGTCGCGGCGCCGGTCAGCATGGACTCGTTCCTCAACCACACTTCGATCAAGGAAACGACATCGGTGCCGAACGCCAAAGCGATGATCAAGGATTTGATCAGTGCAAATGAAAATATCCGCACACGAATTGTCGATGCGTGCGAATTGGCGGGCGAAGTTGGCGACAAGGGCAGCGAAGACACCTTGATTATCCGCCTGAAGGCGCATGACAAAGCTTTGTGGATGTTGCGGGCATTGGTTGACTAAGAAAGAACTCCCTCCCCCCTTGTGGGAGAGGAAGCAAAAACTTGGGTTTGCGCTCTTGAGGCGCAAGCCCTTAGTTTTTGCAGGTGGGGGGATTTTTTATTTTAATAAAACAGAAACGTAATCGATGAACAGTCTCGGCTTTGATAAAGATCCCAAAGAAACGCGCATTGTCGTCGCCATGTCGGGCGGCGTCGACAGCTCGGTCACGGCTGCCTTGTTAGCGGAACAAGGTTACGATGTCGTCGGCGTGACATTGCAATTGTACGATCACGGCATGGCGGTGCAACGCAAAGGCGCATGTTGCGCGGGACAGGATATTTACGACGCGCGGCAGGTCGCCGAAAAAATCGGCATCCCGCATTATATCCTCGATTACGAAAATAAATTCTCGCAATCCGTGATGGATGATTTCGCCGACAGCTATATGCGCGGCGAAACGCCCATTCCCTGTGTGCGGTGTAACCAACGCGTCAAATTCCGCGACATGCTGGATATGGCGAAAGATTTAGGCGCGGAAGCCATGGCGACCGGCCATTATGTGCAACGGGTTATGGGCAAGGGCGGCGCGGAATTGCACCGCGCCAGTGATGATAGCAAAGACCAAAGCTATTTCCTGTTCACCACCACGCAACCGCAACTCGATTTTCTGCGCTTTCCCTTAGGCGGCATGAACAGCAAGACGGAAACCCGCGCGCTCGCCGAACGGTTTAATCTGCCCGTGGCCGCCAAGCCCGACAGTCAGGATATCTGTTTCGTACCGAATGGCGATTACGCATCGGTCGTCGCCAAATTGCGGCCGGGTGGCATTGATGCCGGGGATATCGTTGATGAAAGCGGCGCGGTGTTAGGGCGGCATGATGGCATCATTCATTTCACCATCGGCCAACGCAAAGGCATCAATCTGACGCGCAGCGGCGAAAATAACGAACCGCTTTATGTGTTGCGTCTGGATGCCGATAAACACCAAGTGGTGGTGGGGCCGAAGGAAGCGCTGGCGCAACGCGAAATTCGCCTGCGCGAAATCAACTGGCTGGCGGACGATGTTCCGGTGGGCGGCATTGCCGTCACAGCCAAACTCCGTTCGGCGCAACCGCCCGTCGCTGCAAATTTTTCAATGCAAGACGGGCAGGGGGTTCTAACACTTGCCGAACCTGTCTTCGGCATCGCACCCGGCCAAGCCGGCGTTATCTATGACGGTGCCCGCGTTTTGGGCGGTGGGTGGATTTCTATTTAATTAGGCCTTAAATCGGAGGATTAAATGAGTCCCATAAAAATAGCATTTGTTTCGTCATTTACAACAGGTGCGGTTATTGTTGTTGGCACACCTTTTGTAAATGCTTTTATGCAAAATAGAGCCGAACAGACTCTCGCAAAACAAACCGATTTAGTAGTGGATCCACAAAATATTAAAATAGGGATTGATGGAGATACCTATTACATCGACATTGAGGACAATGGTAAGCACTGCTTAGTCAAGCCGAGTAAGCCCAATAAGAAAACGCAATCCACGTTTATAAACTGCAAGATACTTTGATCGCAGGATTGAGCTAACAATACCCCTCCGCCTTAAACCACGAAATGGCATCTGCAATTGCCTCACGCGCGGGGCGGGCGGTGTAACCCAATTCGCGTTCGGCTTTGGCCGTGGAAAAATACATTTTCTTTTTCGACATGCGGAGCGCGTCAATCGTCACCATCGGCTCCCACCCTGTCAATCGCGCGGCGATTTCCATGCCGAACGCAACAGGATAAATTGCGGCGCGAGGCAATTTAATCGTGGGGGCAGGGCGGCCAACAATATCCGCGATAATCGCCAGAATATCGCTAAGCGACAAATTCTCGCCGCCAAGGATATAACGCTCGCCCACTTTGCCGCGTTCAAACGCCAACCAATGACCCATCGCCACATCTTCGACATGCGCGATGTTTAATCCGGTATCAACATAGGCGGGCATCCGGCCCCGCGCGGCATCGACAATAATCCGCCCCGTCGGCGTCGGCTTGATATCGCGCGGCCCAATCGGTGTGGACGGGTTCACAATCACCGCCGGTAATTTATGGGTTGAGACAAGCCGCGCAACTTCCTGTTCCGCCAGATATTTCGATTGTTTGTAAATGCCGACCATATCGGCATAAGTCACGGGCGAAAGCTCATTCGCGGGTGTGAAATCCTTATGGATGCCCAACGCCGCCACAGAACTGGTATAAACAATCCGCCCCACACCGGCATCCAACGCCGCCAACATCAATGCCCGCGTGCCGTCGATATTAATGCGATGCATCGCCGCCGCATCCGGCACCCAAATGCGGTAATCGGCGGCGACATGAAACAAATTATCGCAACCTTTTAATGCCGCGCGATAAGTATCCGCATTGCCCAAATCGCCTTCGACAATTTCGATATCCAACCCTTGCAAATTCCGGCGGTCATTATTCGGGCGCGACAAAGCGCGAACGCGATGCCCTTTGGCGATCAGCAACCGCGCAACAGAGGCGCCGACAAATCCGGTGGCACCGGTAAGGAAAGTAGTGGTCATAGGGAGGCACAGGGGGTAAATGTTCAGGGGTTAACCAAGAAACTACAGGAACCCGTTCAAAACCTCAATGCCCGCACACAGATTAACCATGTATATAATAGTGAAACTATTGTCGGGATGATATTCTCTGTTGGTCGTTTTTGATTAAGGAATTAAGCAAATGGATATTTTCAGGCTTCAGGCAATAGGGATTACAACGCCCGATTATGTGGCTCTTGCCAGTGATGCGAGTGTCATGCTGTCAAAGCTGTGGAGCGATCCATCCTTGATCGACCCTTTGCTGGAAATGGCGGATCAGCTTTCGTGCCAATCCGGCTATGCCACCGATGCCATGGATATCTTCACCGATGTCGCCCAGAATTCGCATAGCGATAGAACCACGAAACAGCGCTGCATCGATGGGTTTAACAAAAGCGCCCAATCCATTTCCGATGATGGGGATCGCGTTGAGGCTTTTATCAAGGCCGGTCAAAACGCGCATGAAGGCGAGATAAAATGGCATATCGCCGCGGGTATTTTATGGGGCGCGCGTACCCTGTCCGGGTTGCAAAAGGCAAAGGCGCTTTTGGTGGCGGAAAAACATGCGCCCAAGGATAGCGCGCTTGAAAGACAGGTAATAGAAAATGTTTTGCTTGCCGGCGACGCGCTTGCCCTGCCCAAGGAAGCCATCGATTTTTTTGCCGCGGCTGCTGCAGCCGCCGCGCCCGGAAGCCTGCTGGAAGAAAAAGCCGTCGATGCATTTGTGCGCCATGTCGAAGTGCTGCCCGATGTGCGGGACCGCATTCGCTTTTATACCGTGGCTACGGCCGCGCGCAGGGGCAGTGTGATGGAGCAGGCAGCCATTGAAGGCATCTTGCGAAATGCGGTTGATGTCCCGAATATCGAATCCGTAAGGGCTTTCCATTTTGTCCATCGCCATGCCGTGGCCCAAAGGGATGAACGACTCCAGAAGAAAACGCTTACAGCCTTCATCGCGCATATAGGGCAAGTCATTGACGCCGATCTTATGGACGGCATGAAAATGTTTGTTTTTGCCGCGCAGACCTCGCCACAGAACAGCGATATCAAGCTGCGGATGGTCGAAGGAATCTTGCGGCATGTCGATGATGTGCCGGATATTTATGGCCGCATCGATTTTCTCATAACGGCGGCTGTGAATGCGCCGACGGGCAGTGTGGCGGAAAGAGCGGCCATTGCGCGTTTGATAATGAACGTAAATACCATTTCCGATATTCCGGAACGCATAAGGCAATTAGATAAAGCCATCGATTCTACCTATGCGGGTTCGCTTCGCAATGAAGCGCGGGAACAAAAGAAGCGATTGATAAATGATCAGGACCCTTCGTTCACGGCGGAACTATACAGGCCTGCTTCACGGAAGGTCATACAGGGAAATTTTGGCAGACGCGGCGCATCGATGGCAAAGCCGACCCCGTAAGCTAAAGCACAATCAGCGGCACGCCGACGCAAATAATCCCGATGCCGATCAAGCGCGGCGTGGTCAGCCGTTCGCGGAACAGGAAATAGGCGATGATCAGCGCCAGAACCTGGCTCACCACGCGCTTGATCGCCTCAAACGACCCCGCATGAATATGCTGAAGCGCGAACAATTGCAAAATATCCGCCGATGCGCCCGCCGCGCCCGTGGCCGCGACGACGCCCCAGAAATGCCGCGGTATCGGCGCTGTCTTCCATTCATTGCGCAGGCTTAGCCACACAAAAAGAAACAACACCAAGCCCGAGAAAACAAACAAAGCGTGAAAAGGCGGATCGGCATAACGCAACGCATATCTGTCCATCGGCGCGCTGAGCGACCAGGCTAAGGCCGACAAGGCCATACTGACTGCGCCGCGCTCGCGGAAAAATTGCGGCCAGAACGAAAACACCGCCCACGGCCTGTCTTCGGGCGCGTACAACCACAACACGCCCAAGACAGCTAACACAATACCCATCCATTGTGTCATGCTCGGCCATTCTTGCAACAATGGAATACCGATCAGGCTGCTGAACACGGGGCTCAAGCTCATCACCGGGATCATCAAACTGAACGGCGACAACGACAAGGCGCGTATCGCCAAAAAATTTCCGGTAATGGTCAAGGCCAACACGCCAATGCCCGGCAACAGATATCCCCATGACGCATGCAACGGATATTTGACGGCGCCCCAGAAAATCAAGGGCGGCAAATGCGCCACGAAAATCCAGAAAATAATCTGCAAGGGGCTGCCCGCCACCGTGACCTTTTTATTAAGCGTGTAATAACAGGCCAGCGCGATGCCGGTTGCGAAACTGAACAGAAGGCCGGTGAGAGATTGTTGCATAGGGGAGGAGGGGGAGCGAGGAAGAAAAAGGAGGAGGGGGGGAGGTAAGGAGGGGGAAAAGGGGGCATTTCTCAATTTTTCTCAATCTTACTCCCCCTTCCTCCCCTTTGCTCTCCCTTCTCTTTACCCCCTCTTTCTTAAAATCAGTTAACGAAATTTAAACCCCCTATAAACGATGATTAACATACATACATCTCTATAGGGGTGTGTCGTGCGTCGCCCAGCCCTTCCGCTTCATCCGATTTCGTCTCACAAGAGGCTTCAGAGTGCCAGATTTATTATCGACATATCGCCGCCAGTTTTTCGCGCCTTTTATCGCGCTCGCTCTGTTGCTGACGGTAATGGCGTGTTCGGCCAGTAATCTTCCTTTGGCAAAATCGACAACGGGGCGCGATCCGACCGTGGCCGAAGTGCCGGACAAGGATGAAACGGTACGCGGACAGGAGGAGCCTGCCATTGTCACATTGGATCTCAGCACATCGCTGCATGAACATCGTTTGACGATGGCCGATGAATTGCCGACGCATTATTATCCCGACCACCAATTTAAACGCGGTGCCCGTGACGGCGGCGTTACAGGCGGTTTTATCCGGCACCGATGTTTCCCTGTCATGGAACACCAAAACATTCGGCACGCGCCTTGTGACCGTGATGAACCTCAGCGGCCCCTTGCCGAAAGTGGTCGAAAAAATCTGTTCCGCCGCGCGCGTGTTTTGTGATTATCGCCATGGCTCTCTGGAATTATCGGACAAGGAAACTTTTGTTGTCGCGTTGCCGCCTGTCGCTAAGGCAGTCGCCAGCACGTCGGCCACAACAACCTCGGGCGGCAGCAGCTCGCCTTCGCCTATCGGCAGTTCCGGCGCAGGCAACAGCATGGTCGATGCCATCGATCAGCTTTTGGGCAGCGACAACAAGGCGCAGATCGATGAGCAGGGCGGTAACATCGTCTATACCACCAATGTCGATGGCGAAGACCGCGTGGCGCAATATCTGACCGAACTGCGCACCGGGCGCCCGCTGGTCGTTTTGCAAATGTATATTTGGGAAGTGACCCTGACGCGTGAAAATGCCCAGGGCATTAACTGGTCGCAATTGAATATTAATACGGGCGACAAAAGCATAGCGGCCTCTGGCACGAATGTTCTGAATTCGGTGGCGACGACAGCGGGCAGCGTCAGTCTGGGCGCCGTAACATCGGGCATTATTTCCGCCAGCGCTGTGGCATCCTTCCTCGCCACCAAAGGCCGCGTGCAGACGATCAGTAATCCGCAAATCACTTTCGTGTCCGGGACATCGGCATCGCTGAAGGTCGGCGGCACGCAACGCTATATCTCGCAGGTGGGGTCCTTGACCGGCACCACCAATGTAAGCGGCACCAACACCAGCGCCAATTCCAACACCAATGCCAGCACCAACACCGTCAGTACCGACAGCATCGACACAGGTTTGAATATCGCCGTCGCGGGCAGTTATGAAAACGGCATCGTCTTTGCGAATATGGAAATGTCGTTGCGCAATCTTGTCAGCCTCAACCCGACCAACAGCGGCGGCGGCACGATCGATTTGCCGCAAACGACGGACGAAAAAATGGATACCGTCCTGCGCGTCCGTCCGGGCGACTCTCTGGTTATGGCTGGCCTTGTGTCTTCCGCCGATACGCAATCATCGCAGGGGCTGCCGTTGGGTGACGATACCGCGTTGCCTTTCTATGGCGACAATCAACGCAACAATCACGAACTTGTGATTATCGTCAAGCCGTCGATTGTTTTGTTTGCCGACAAATCCGCCACCGAAGAAGCGCAGAAAAAGGAAACATCCAAACCTTTGCCGGACGCGGTGGTGATCGATAAGGATGGCTCGCGCACTTTGGCGTTGCCGCAACCAATCCAGGCGCCGCAAACTTTGCCCGCACCTGCGCCTGTTGCCACGCGGCAACCTGAATTGATGATGCCGGCGGCGGATATATCACCCTTGCCGACAGTGGCGGGATCGCCCGGCGATGACATCGCGCCTGTCGATAAAACTTTGATGCAGCGTGGATTTTCTCATGCTTTCGATCAAATGCTCCAACCTGCGGGGAGCGGTTTATGAAACCGGTTTTAATGCGCATAGTTATTCTCATTTTGTTTAGCGCGTTGATAACGGGTGCGGCATCGGCGCGTGACGCCGCCTTTCTCGATCCGGGCAGCACAAGCGGCAGCGGATCGGAAGCCGTCAAAGTCGACCCCAAAGCCGAAGTGGATGTCGGCGACACGGTATTGGGCGTCGCCAAACGCACATCGATTTTCTTCGTCAACCAAACCAATCTGCCGGTCAAGATCGAAAAGGTCGTCGTCAATAACGACTCCAACGTCACGGCGGAAGCCACCGCGAATGACTGCACCAAGCAGGGCGTGATAGCACCGCAAAGCCGGTGCAGTGTCGAAATTTCCGCGACGCCCACCAGCTCGGGCTCATGGAGCATCGATGTGTTGATGACGCATGACGGCGCGGGGCGCATCACACGCGCCAAATTAACCGGCAAGACCAGCGGTTCGGGCAGCGGCGAAAAAAGCACCGGCCTGTCGGTCAACACCAAGGAAATCAAACCGGTCGATTTCGGCGATGTTGCCATCGGCGACGGCAAAATCGTGCGTTCGACCTTGATGATCAATGACAGCGCCGAACCGATCACCATTTTTTCGATTGATGTGATCGAAGCCGATAACGGCTTGCAACGTCTGGATCAGGGCTGCGCGGTTGATATGGAACTTGCGCCCGGTGCGTCTTGTCCCGTGACGCTTGTGTGGTCGCCCAAAAATAACGGCGCGGTATCGACCGATCTGATTATCCGCCACAGCGGCAAATTGGGTTTTGCCGTTATCCCCATCCGTGGTTCCGCCAAAGGCGGTTCCAACGCGCCGGAAGAAGCCAGCGGAAAATCGGGCGGCAAGCATGATGTCGTTCCCCTGCCGCCAACCGCGCAGGATCTGGAAAAAGAAATGGCCGGTAAAATCGCGCCTGTGCCGGATGCAGCTCTGGGCCGCGGCGCCAGCGGTGCCGGTAACGGCACAACGCAACTCATCGGCACCGTGGGCGAAAAGGCCTTGATCCTGAAAAGTGACGGCGACACCGAAGTCGTGCCGATGGGCGGCGAATTCGATGCGGGCGGAAAAACCGCCAAGATCGTCGCGATTACCGCGCGGTCTATCGATATCGTTGTCGAAGGTAAACGTAAAACGCTGGTGCTGCATGCCGCGCAATCGCTGGTGTCGCAAGCGGCGGATGATGCCGCGAAAAATGCGCCCCAACAGACACCGCAAAAAGATTTCTCCATCAGCGGCGGGGGCAAGAGATGAGCGAACTTCCCACCTCATCAACCGATATGATGCGGGCGCAGGCCGAGGCGCTCAAGGTCAAGCCGAAGCATTATGAATTGGCTTTGGCCGAACAGGCGATGCGCCGCACCAATGGCCGCCTGATGTCGATTGAAGAAATTCTGCACCGTAACGGTTTCGCATCCGGCGCGCGCGACGCGTCAAAAAACAAGGGCGGCGGCAACGAAGACATGACCATGCAGGCGCTGCGTTTGTATGTGCCGTCCGCCACGCAGGCCGCCATGGGTTTGTGCTTGCTGGAATTGCGCAACGGCGTTTTACGCATTGCGGTGGGCGACCGCGTCGATGATGCGGATTTATTGCGTATCTCGACATCGCTGGCGCGCGCCAACCACAAAGTGGTGACGGTGGAAGCCGAACCCTGGGACCGCGCCGAACTGGCGCGGCTGATGCGCGAACAAAGCGAAATGGCCGGTGACAGGTTGCTGCGTATTCTGGTGGCGCTGTCGCGCGACCCGGATGACGCAATGATGATCGAACAGGCGGTGCATGATATTCTGGCCGAAGCGTTGCAAAGCCGTACATCGGATATTCATTTATCGTTACAGGAAGATGATGCGCGTTGCTGGATCCGCTACCGCGTTGACGGCGATCTTGTATACAAACATTTATTGCCGCATCGCGTGATGGCGCCAATCGTCACCCGTATCAAAACCGATGCCAAAATGGATGCGGCAGACAGACAGCATCCGCAAGATGGCCGTTTGGCGTTTGAATGGCAGGGGCGTATGATCGACGTTCGTTGTGCCGCTTTGCCTGTTGCGCCTTCCGGCGAAAAACTCACGCTTCGTTTGCTCGATCGTGAAAATTTGCGCTCGTTTGAAGAATTGTTTTTACATGCGCCCGTCGTTGCCGACCGGTTGCGCAAATCCATTCACGGCCATACCAAAGACGGCGGCTTGATTGTGGTGTCGGGGCCAACCGGTTCCGGTAAATCCACAACTTTGTACGGTATTATTCAGGATATCGACCGCGCATCCCGCGCCGTCTATTCGGTCGAAGCGCCTGTCGAATATGACATGCCCTTGGTCGACCAAACATCGGTGACCGACGGCACCACCAATAATTCCATCGCTGATATTATTCGTGCCCTCATGCGTCATGATCCCGACGTTATCATCGTCGGCGAAATGCGTGACGGCGATACGGTCGAAGCCGCTTTGCGTGCCACGGAATCCGGCCATATGGTTATCACCACGGTTCACTCTGTCGATGCTTTGCACACGCTTGACCGTATCGACGGGTTCCTCAGTTCCGCTTACCGCACCAGCGGTCTGTATATTTTGGGTCACGCGCTTATCGCCAGCCTGTCGCAGCGGTTGGTGAAAACGGTTTGCCCCGCCTGCCACAAAAAAGAAAAAGCATCGGTGGTGTTCGACAGCATCGAACGTTGTAGCGAAATCAGTATCGATCCTGACGCGCCTTTGGCGCTAGCCCTCAAAGAAGGGTGCGATTTATGTAACCATAGCGGATTTTTGGGTCGTACGCTGGCATTGGAGGCGATGTTTCCGCCCGAAGACCAAGCCAGCCGCCGCGCGATTACCGAAATGATGGTTTCCAACGTCACCAATTCTATCGTCGATGTGCCGGGCACCATTTACATGCCGCGCCGCCAATCCATTCTCGACCTTATCCGCCGCAACGCCATCGATGCCAATATGGGCGCGGCGATGTTGATCGAAGAATCCGCCTCCGGACATGGTCGGGGGTAGGGCGCGATGAAACTTTTCCACGCCAAATACGCCCAGATGAGACACGGTTCGCGATCGTTTCAAATTCTTCATTTGAAGCGTGAATCGCCGAACCAAAAATATAAAAAAGCCGGGGCGCGATGAAACTTTTTCACGCCAAATACGCCCAGATGCGCCACGGTTCGCGATCGTTTCAAATTCTTCATTTGAAACGTGAATCGCCGAACCAAAAATATAAAAAAGCCGGGGCGCGATGAAACTTTTTCACGCCAAATACGCCCAGATGCGCCACGGCACAGTGAATGTGATGGAGGAAGATTTTTATCTTCCCGATCAACATTCGGTGCGGCGTCAACTGCGCAATAACGGTTTCTTCCCCATCAATATCCGCGAACAAAAACCGCCCTTGTTCGAATGGGCCGATGTGCGGTCACGCGCATGGCAGGTTCAACTTTTGCGTGCCTTGCGGTTTCAGGGCGCGACGGCCTCCGCTGGTACCGCGTTATTGAACATCATCGAGGGCGAAAGCGACCCCAAACGGCGTATCGCTTTTCTGCCGACGCGTACCGTGTTGAAAGGCGGCGGTTCTTTCTCCGAAGCCTTGCGCGCCTTGCGGTTGCTGGATGCCGCCACGATGGCGATCATCACGGCGGGCGAACGCGCCGGCGATCTGAAAGGCGTTATCCAACACGCCATCGAACACACCGAAGAAAAAGGCAAACAGACCAAAATCATCATCACAGCGCTCAGCTGGCTGTCATTCGATATCGTCAATATCATCGGCACCGTGTGGGGGGCGCAATTCGGCTTTATCCCTTATCTGAAAAGCCAGGGCACCAAGGCGACCGACCCGCAGGCCATCGAAAAATTCAACCACGCCATTACGATTGCGACATGGGTGAATATGACCCTGTTGGTGGTGATATCGGCCATTGCCTTTGGCGGCGCGTCGTTCGCGGCCATGTATTGGTTTAACCGGCAAAACCCGTATCATTTCACATCGAAATGGATGATGAAAATGCCGATCATGTCGGCCTATCTGCGGAATATCAGCATGAAGGAAAGCAGCAAGCTGGTTCAGCGTTTGCTGAACGGCAAAGTGCCGCTGGCCGATGCGCTCGATATTATCATCGAGTCGGTTTACGAACCGGCCTCGCGCCTGTACTGGACGGAAAGCAAGGCGCGCATTATGGCGGGTATGGACCCGTCGCGCGCTTTGTCGCGCTGGCCGTTGGTCAAGGGCGAACGCGACCAGATTATGACCATCCAATCGGTCGACCAATTGGCCGAAGTGTATCAGGCGATTGCCGATGAACGCGGACTTATGGCAAAATCCGACCAACGGCGTCTGGCTTTGTTGGGTATGATGACAATGATGGGGTTGGCGGGCGCCACCATTTTGGTCATGATCTATTTGTTGATGGTTCAAAATGACAGCTTCCTCGACAGTCTCAAAGGACTCCGTGGGGGCTAAGCCTGAAAAGATTCCGCGTGGGTTTAGAAGTGGGTGACGAATGGCGATAGGCGATCATATCAAGCGGATGCAATCCGCCTTTACCGAAACCCTCAAAGTTAAGGGGGGCGGCAAGGAAAGCGAAACCGCGCCGGATGCAAAAACGGCGAGGCTGCCAAACGGCGAAATCGTTTCAGGGTCTTCCAATGAAATGATCCGCGCCCTTATCGGGCCCATCGATAATGTCGGCGATTTTTATTTCCCGCCCGACCTTATCGGCGGCACCTGTCCGCGCATTGTCGGCGAGGAAGAAGAAATCGTGTGGAATGCCGCGGCAGAAGCCTGCGACACCGAACGCGTGCATGTCGTGTGGCAATCGGCCGGTAACCGCATCTGGTATCTGGCGGTGCGTTCTTCCGATCTGGCGTCGAACACCGGCGCGTGGTGCCCTTTGGCGGCGTTGTTGCCGACCGACAAGGATTTGGGCGATCTGCCGGTTTGTTACACCTATTTCGGTGATGAAATCGCCGTGTTGATGGTTGTGGGCGCCGAAGAACTCCATGTGTTCCGCGGAACGGGCCCCGTGGTGCGCGCCAAGGCCGAACGAACGGCGCGTGAAATGAATAACGCCAAAGTCATCAATATCGATTTGTTCCGCATCGGCCAGATGGCGCCGGTGCCGTGGTATTCCGCGACTTTGTTCGAAGACCGCGCGCGGCGCATTCTGGCGGCGGTGTCGGTTCTGGTTTCCTTGACCATCATCGGTTTTTCGTTCGTCGTCTGGCTGTTGGCCAGTATGACGATGATCACGACGCGCCACGATCTGGCCGAAGCGTTGGACAACACCCAGACCAAATCGATGGAGTTGATGCGTCAGGTCGAAGCCATGCGCGTCAGCCCGATCCGCGACCAGATCGAACGGTTTTTGAACATCAATGACGGGTTGATCAACCTCAACGGGTTTTTGAACGTCTATGAAATCAAGGAAAAATCGACCCGTTGGCGCGCCACGGTGCCGCCCAGCGCGACTGCAGACCGTATTTCCGCGCTCGGCGGCAAGAATATCGAATCCACCGATCAGGGGGTTGCCATCGGCAATGACACCGAAATCCAGTTCGAAGCGACCGCGAAAAGGAAGCCGTAATGAACAACAAACTTATGCTTAAAATCTTCTCGCCGCGCATTGTCGCCAAGGCGGTCATGGCCATGGATAAATCGACCGCCGTGATCATCAGCGCATTCTGGCTGGCGGCGCTGGTTACTTTGATTTTGGCCGTGTTCGCGGTGCATGGCGCTGTGTCATCCAAGAAGGAAGCGGCAGATGCCAAGGTGGCGGAACCGGTTTTGCCGGTTATTTCCAACACATCGCTCAGCCCCGTCGATATCCAGAAAATCATGGACCGGATGCAGCACCAGTTTCCCGATGTTAAATTCGACACAGGCGCCAACCAGACCATCATCATACGCAGCAATGACGGCAGCAAATTCCACCAATGGATAACGGCGCTCAGCTATGTCGACACGATGGAACCGCAATACAGGTGGATGATTAACGATTTTTGCGTTGGCACATGTGGCAATCAGGATATGATGAAGGCGACGGTTACGGGGCATAAGGTCGTGTTTTCGCTGCCTCAGCATTCTTAGGGAATCAGTTTTTATAACAATAATTGCGGCCTTTTCTTGACATGAGGGCGTGAAAACGCTTTTATATAAGGAATCAGGATATCTGTTTTTCTTTCTTTTTCATGGCCTTGTCCGAGGTTGTGGCTTCCTACTAAACCTAGAGTGGAGTATCGGCATGATAGCAAGGCAACGCGGCGGCAATCGGATGCGATCCGATGCGGGTATTGCGATTGGCCCTATCCTTTTCATCATCGCTATTCTGGCCATTCTGGCGGCCGCCATTGCGGCGGGCAGCGGCAGTTTTACATCAGGAACAACATCGGAAAGCGACCGCACGAAATCATCGGCGCTTGTTCAAATCGGTGAAAATCTGAAAATCGGCATGGATCGAATCACGATGGAAGGCGGCCTGACGGCTACCACCGTTGACACCAATGTGATGGATACATCCGAAACCAACGCCTTGTTCTCGCCAACGGGCGGCGGCATTTCGCCACCTTCCGTCGGCATGGCCGCCGATCCTTTACATGATAAATGGTATTTTGTTTCCGGGCCCATTCAAGGTCTTGGCACAGGCGCCGCCGATGTTGTTGCGGTTCTGCCTGTAACGGCTGGCGTTTGCGCGCAAGTCAATGGCCGTACCGTTGGTTCTGCTGTTGCGCCCGGCGCCGAGGCTTTGGGTGATTTCGTGGCGGGCACTTTGACGGGAAGCACATGGCCGTCCACGCCGCCCTTGGTCGGGGTCTCAACCGGGTGTGTATATAACAGCGATGTCACCGCTTCGCCCAGCGGTCCCACGACGCAGTATTTCTTCTATCAAATCCTGTCTATCCAATAATTTTGGATAGCGCCGGGTAAAGATAAAGGCGGCAATCGAAAGATTGCCGCCTTATTTATTTTTAGAATTTCAGGATTGGCCGCGCCATTTTTCGATCCAGATATCCAGATCGGATGCTGTCATCGGATGGCCGATAAAAAATCCTTGCGCATAGTCGCACCCTTTGTCGCGCATCAAATCCCATGTCGCCTCGTCTTCTATGCCTTCGGCGATAATGCGAAGCCCCAGATTATGCCCCAGATCGATCATTGACGCGACGATCACGGCGGCATCGGCGCTTTTTGTGCTGTCGGATATAAAGTTACGGTCGATTTTCAATTCGCTGAACGGCATGCGTTGCAATTCGCGCAACGATGAATGGCCTGTCCCGAAATCATCGATCGAAATGCCGATATTGCGCAAACGCATGCGCAACAAAACATCCATGGTGCGGGTGACGTCGCGCATCGCTTCGGTTTCGGTCACTTCAAGGATAAGCCGGTCATGCGGCACATTATATTTATTGCACATGTCGGCAATTTTATCGGGCATCGACAGATCGAGCAGGGAAGATGCCGATACATTGATGGACAAGGTCAGCTTGTGGCCCGCCTTGTCCCACACGCCGGCCTGTTTAATGGCCGATGCGATAACAAAATCGGTCAAAGCCTGCATCAGGCCGCCATTGGTGATTTTGTCCAAAAATTTATCGGGCATGAGAACGCCGCGTTCGGGATGTTGCCACCGCGCCAAAGCCTCGACGCCTTTAATCGCCCGCGTCTTTAAATCGACGATCGGCTGGTAATAAAGCATGAACTGGCCGTTGGCCAGCGCATGGCCGTGATTATCGCCGTCTGCCGGACGCGCTGTGCTGACGGCCTGTTTAAAAAACTCATCCAATGTCTGGATGCTTAATGGTTTTTCAAGCGCGGCGATAACATCCAACCCATGCGCGCTGCCCAAACGGCGCGCGCTGTTCAACACGCGCGAATCGCTTCCACTGATAAGGCATAATTTGGCCTGTTTGGATTTTTCGGACAAAAGCCGCAACAGCTCGACCCCATCGATGCCCGGCATCATCAAATCCATCATGATGATATCGGGGATGAAATCCGACAGGATGCCGGACACATTTTCGGCGTCGCTTATGGTGCGCGTTTCCAAATCGTGGCGTGCGGCGATTTCCGCGATGAGATCGCAGATATCTTCTTCGTCATCGATAATCAGCAAACGCATTTTTTACCTGTTGGGTCTAGCCCCTGGGGGGTGTTTTATGAAGCAGATCGATCAAGGCGCGACGGATATCCTTAAGGCGATAAGGCTTTTCGACAAGGGGAACGGGATTGTTGCCCAGGAATTCCTGAACATGGGTCGAAAGCGTATCGCCTGTCACATAAATAATCCGGTTTAGGTAAGAAGGCAACTCGCGTTGCAGCGCAGCATACAAAGCGGGGCCATCCATGACCGGCATGCGCAAATCGCTGATAATCGCGTCATAGGTATTGTGGTGCAGCTTGTCCAATGCAATCGCGCCATTGATGGCGATGTCGATATGATGCCCTTCCGGTTCCAGCAAATCGGCCAAAGTCTGCGCCAATTCAATTTCATCATCGACCAGCAACAACCGGCTGATGGGGAGGGTAAGTTTGGCGTCGCCCGCCGACGCATCTTCCTCGCCGCCAACAGTGTCTGCCGAAGGCAAACGGATGGTAAAGGTGGCGCCTCCGCCCGGCGTATCGCCCAACAGCAATTCGCCGCCATGCGCCGCGACGATATTGATGCAAAGGGCGAGGCCAACGCCGGTGCCGCCCTTGCTGCCCTTGGTGGTAAAGAACGGTTCAAAAATGCGCGACCGGATTTCGGGCGGAATACCGGGACCCGTATCCGCTATCATCAAAAGGATGTGTTTTTCCTGATCCACGGCGCTGGACAGGGTAATGCGATGCTGCCCTTGCCAGCCTTCCAACGCCTGTGCCGCATTCAAAACCAGATTGGTGATGACTTGGGTTAACTGATCGCCGTCGCCAATAACATGCGGCAAGGCGGCATCAAGATGGGATTGCAGGTCAATTTCATTGGTTTTCAATTGATAACCAAGGAGTTCGAGCGAAGACCGCACAATCTGGTTGAGGTCGACCGGCTTGCGTTCCGGCGGTTTGCGCCGCGCCAGCGCCAGAAAGCTTTTGACGATGCGCGAACAACGGTCGGCGGCCTTGAAAATCTTTTCGGCGCGGCTGGCGACTTTGGGCTCGGGCGACCCTTCCATCAACAAGGTCGCTTGCCCCACCACAACCGATAACGGGTTGTTCAATTCATGCGCCACACCGGCCAACAAACCGCCCAGCGCCGCCATTTTCTCGCTTTGTTGCAGGGCTTCCTGCTGCATCGCGATTTGCTCCTGCGCTTTTTTACGTTCGGTTAAATCATACAGGCCGACCACCATCGCGTCCTGATCCTGATAGCTGATACGGCGGGCGGAAATGGCGGCGGCGACATGGCTTTGGTCGTCGCGGATAATATCGGTTTCCAGCAAATCCACCGGATGATTGTCGGTGATGCTTTGCCAGATTTGCCGCCATATTTCCTTATCGGGCAAAAACCGTTCGATATATTCTTTTTGGATGGCTTCCTGCTTCATGCCCAGCAAGCCTTCCGCCCCCGGCGTTGCATAAAAAATCGCGCCGCTGGTCAGGCTGACAATCAGAACGGGGACAGGATGCGCCTCGGTAATGCTGCGGAAACGCGTTTCGCTGGCGCGCAAGGCGACTTCGCTTTGTTTGCGCACCGTCACATCGCTGGTCGATCCTACCAGACGCAAAATTTTATTGGTGTTCTTGTCGCGCATGGCGACCGCTTTGGAATGCAGCCAGCGTTTATCGCCATTGCTGTGGATAATGCGGTATTCGACATTTAATGTGCTGGTTTTGGCATTGCGGCGGAAACGGCGCACAGCGTCGCTGACAATCCGGCGGTCGCTGGGCAACATCATGCGCAGCCATCTTTTCATACCATCGGCGCCGTTAACGATGCGCACCCCCAGAATTTTGCGGAACTGGTCGGAAAAGAAAATTTCGCCGGTGGCGATGTTCCAATCGAATAAACCTTCATTCGCGCCGCGCGTCGCCAGCATGAAACGCTCGTTGCTTATCGCCAGCGCCTTTTCTTTTTCTTCCTGCCGTCCTGCAAACTGGCTGGCCACGACAATCGCGAACATCATCGCCGACAAAGCAAAGGCGATATAGGTGGTGTTATGCTGGCCGCCCGGCGTTTTGATATAGCCAAGGATATAGGCGGGTTCCGCCAAGGTGCCGGTCAAAAAACAGGTGAAGGCAAAAATATGCACCAGAGAGCCGCTGGTGCCGTTGCGCACACCCGCCAACCCTGCGACCAGAATGGTGGATATGGTGACAATGCCAACGCAGGGTAACAAAACCCGCGCCGACACCAGATTAAACATCGAATAAACAAGAATCCCGATAAGGAAAAACGCCATCAACACGAACGGGATTCTAAAGCCGGGGTTATTGATATCGAGTTCAAGAAAGTAATAAGTGAAGAACAGGCCAAAAATCCATGACAGGATGGTGCTGAAATTAATCAGCAACTCGCGCACCACAGAACCATAAAGGCCGATATGGGTCATAAGAAGGTCGTTGGTGCCGATAATATTCGCGCCAATCGACAACAGGAACAGCATAAGAAAAATCTGGCCGCGGTCGCGTATCGCTGCCCAGATGAAAAACAGATAGGCGGCGGCGGCCAGAACCACGCCGATCAGGGCGCCAAAAAACATGCTGGCCATCTGGTCGTCGCCGCTTGCGGCCAACGCCGCCGTTTGGGCAAGCGTCACCGATGGCAACAGGGACAGAATCGCCGCAATCCATGTTGCGCTGCGGCATCGGCGGAAGAGGGAGGAAAGACCTGTCACGATGACCAAAGATTCGGGGAAAGACACTCTGCACTTTATACTTAACCAAGAGGATTTAAAATTTTTTAACTTTTGGTTGATTTTGGTGGCAAGAGAGGAAATAAGAAGGGGTCATTCCATCAAACCTCAGCCAACAGCCCCAAATGTCAAAAACACCAGAAACACGCGTCACCGACGACGAAGCCCTTGCCTTCCATGCGCAGGGCCGCCCCGGCAAGCTTCAGATAACGCCGACCAAACCTTTGGTGACGCAACGGGATCTGTCCCTGGCCTATTCGCCCGGCGTCGCCGCCCCTTGTTTGCGCATCGCGGAAAACCCGGAAACGGCTTATGACTATACCGCGCGTGGCAATCTGGTCGCTGTTATCTCCAACGGCACCGCCGTTCTGGGGTTGGGCGATCTGGGTGCCTTGGCGTCCAAGCCGGTGATGGAAGGCAAGGCGGTTTTGTTCAAACGCTTTGCCGATGTCGATGGCATCGATCTGGAAGTCGACACCAGGGATGTCGAAGAATTTATTAATTGCGTGCGTTTCCTCGGCCCTTCGTTCGGCGGCATCAATCTGGAAGATATCAAATCGCCCGAATGTTTCATTATCGAACAACGTTTGCGCGAAGTTATGGATATCCCGGTTTTCCATGATGACCAGCATGGCACCGCGATTATCACCGTGGCCGGTTTTATCAATGCGCTGGATCTGACAGGCCGCAACATTAAAGATGTGACGATTGTGGTCAACGGGGCAGGGGCTGCGGCTATTGCCTGTGTCGAATTGATCAAGGCGCTCGGCGTACCGCATCAAAATGTGACGATGTGCGATTTGACCGGCGTGATTTACAAAGGCCGCACCGAAGGTATGAACCAGTGGAAATCCGCGCATGCGGTTGAAACAAAGGCGCGCACCCTTACCGAAGCGCTGAAGGGCGCGGATATGTTTATGGGGCTGTCGGCCAAGGGCTGCGTGACCGGTGAAATGGTCAAGAACATGGCCAAGAAACCGATTATCTTTGCGATGGCCAACCCCGACCCCGAAATTACGCCCGAAGAAGTGCATGCGGTGCGTCAGGACGCGATTATGGCGACGGGTCGTTCCGACTATCCCAATCAGGTTAATAATGTTCTGGGCTTCCCTTATATTTTCCGTGGGGCGCTTGATGTTCGCGCCTCTACGATCAATGACGAGATGAAGCTGGCCGCCGCCCGCGCTTTGGCGGCGCTGGCGCGTGAAGATGTGCCCGATGAAGTGGGCGCGGCCTATGGCGGTCGCCGTTTGCGTTATGGCCCCGAATATATCATTCCCGCGCCGTTCGACCCGCGTTTGATCGTGCGGATTCCCGTTGCCGTGGCGCAAGCCGCAATGGACACCGGCGTTGCCCGCAAACCGATTGAAGACATCGAGGCCTATCGCCGCACCTTGCGCGCGCGTTTGGATACCACCGCCGACAGCCTCGAACTGATTTTCGACTCCGTCAAACGCGAACCGCGCCGCGTGGTGTTTGCCGAAGGCGAAGAAGAACGGGTCATCCGCGCCGCCTTGCAATTCAAGGCCGCCGGTTACGGTACGCCCGTGTTGGTGGGCCGCGAAGAAGTCATTCGCGCCCAATTGACCGAAATGAAAATCGACAGCGACATTGGTTTGGAAATCCACAATGCCCGTCTGTCGCGCCATAATGACAAGTACAAGGATTATTTATACAGCCGCCTGCAACGTAGCGGTTACATGCAACGCGATTGCCAGCGCATGATTAACCAGAACCGCAACGCTTTTGCCGCGACCATGGTGGCGACTGGTGATGCCGATGCGATGGTCACCGGCCTGACACGCAGCTTTATCGTCAATTACGACGATATCCGCCGCATCATTGATATCAACGGCCCTTCGGGTGCATTTGGGTTGTCGGTGGCGATTGCGCAAGACCGTACGGTGTTTCTGGCCGATACGGCTGTGCATGTCGAACCGTCGCCCGAACGTCTGGCGGAAATCGCAATTGGCGCCGCCGAATGGGCGAAACGCATGGGGCATAAACCGCGCGTGGCCTTGTTGTCGTTCGCCAGCTTTGGCCAGCCGCAACGCGATCATGCCGATCATGTCAAACGCGCTGTGCAAATCCTTGATGAAAAGAAAGTCGGCTTTGAATATGAAGGCGAACTCGCCGCCGATGTCGCGTTGGATTATGATTTGATGAAACGCCTGTATCCGTTCAGCCGTTTGACCGGATCGGCCAATGTGTTGGTGATGCCGAATTTACAGGCCGCCAATATCTCGGCCAAGCTGGTTCAGCATATCGGCAATGTCACTTTGTTGGGGCCGATCATGAATGGTTTTGCCAAACCGGCACAGATCGTGCGGATGGGCGCGACCGTTTCCGATATTGTCACCACGGCGGTTCTGGCTGCTTATCAGGTGAGTTGAAGGAGGGCGGAAGAGCGATAGGGGAGCAAAGACGGGCAACTTGCCATAAAGCTTTTCCTTTTGTAAATTTTGCTCATCCTTTCTCTTCTTTTCTCCTCTATCGCTCTCCTTTCCTCTAACCCCTCCCTTCCCATGTCCAAACCCTTCATCCTCATCGGTACGCCTTGTTATGGGGGGCAGGTTTTTCAGGGTTTTATGGAATCCATCATTCAATTGATGGGCTATGCGTCGCGTAATGATTTCGATGTCAGTCTGGCTTTGCTGGGCGGCGATTCGCTGATCACGCGCAGCCGCAACAAGCTGGTCGCGACTTTTCTGGATATGAAACAGGCTACGCATCTGATGTTTATCGATGCGGATATCGCGTTTCAACCCGAAGACGTGCATCGCATGTTGAAATTCGATCACGAAGTGGTCGCGGGGCTGTATCCCATCAAGAATTTCGATTGGGAAAAGTTTAAAAACAAAGCCAGCCTTGATATGCCCGCCACCAAATTGGCGGAAGCCGGATTGCATTATGTTGGTATGCCGTCGCCCGAAAAAGAACGCGAAGAACGCAATGGTTTTGTTACCGGCACCTATGCCGGAACCGGTTTCATGCTGATGCGCCGGTCATGCCTCGAGAGGATGGTGTTCGCCTATCCACAAACCAAATATGCGCTGGCGCATACTTATCCGGTGGTGAAAGAGCAAAGCCAGAACCAATATGCCTTGTTCGATTGCATGATCGAACCGGACACGCATATCTATCTGAGCGAGGATTTCACCTTCTGCCGCCGCTGGCGTGATATTGGCGGCAAGATATGGCTCGATCCGCAAAGCCGTTTGTCGCATTACGGCCAATGGCGGTTTCAGGGCACGCCGGAAATCAGCCTGACTGCTTTACCCAAATAACAAAAAACCCCTTTGCCGAAGCAAAGGGGTTTCTGTTTCTGCTCTAGGAAATTATTTGGTCGCAGGCGTTGTCACGCTGTTGCTGACGCTGCTTGTGGCTTCGTCAACCTTGCCGCTGGCTTTAATTTTCGTATCTTCCTTTTTGGCGATAACGATACCTTTGGTTTCGTTTTTCTTCGCTGTTACGCTCTTCGACGCGTTATCTTTCTTGGCGACAATGCCTTGCTGAACATTGGCCTTTGTGGTGTCAACGCTTGCCGTGGTTGCAGGGGCTAATGTCGCCGTAGGCGTTGCAACAGGCGTGATAACACCGGTGGTGTCGGCATGCGCCGCACCGGCGATTGTAAGAGCAATAAGGGCGGTGGTGGCGAGCAGCTTGTTCATGGAAGTCTCCGTTGTTAGAGGTGAAGTGTCGATAGAGACAGCATCGCCTTTATCCATGTTTTATTTCTGTCACGATGGTGGCGAAGTGATGAAAAAATATGGTTTCTTTACGACGAAAAAAACCCTCTTGCCGAAGCAAGAGGGTTTTTCGTCAGGCGGCTTATGTCTTATTGGGCGGCAGGTTGTTCAGGCGCTGCGTCAGAAGCCGCAGGCGCTTGGGCATGTTCATGGTTTTGGTCGTGATGCCAGTGATGGTGATGATGGTGGTGGTGGTGGTGTCCGTGATGATGGCCGCAATGATGATGGTGGTGCATGCAATGGCCGCCATGTTCATGCTTCCATTCGCCGTGATGTTCGCCATCCGCGCCGGGCTGTTCATCGCCGGGCGTGCTTGGGTTGCCGTTGATACGGTCGATCTCGGCCTTGTTTAAATCGTGGGTGCTTTGGGTGTCTGTTGACTGGGCATGAGCGATGCCGGGCATGCCAAGGGCAAGCAGGGCGACAAAGGCGGTTGAGGCGATAAGTTTTTTCATAGATATCTCCATAGATTGAGGGAAGGGCGATAGCGTACTTTCCCCCCATCTTGTGGCTTATCTATGACAAAAAAGCGCCAGACTCACGATTTATAGGGCGACCGTAAAGGCGGCCTCGGTCTTGGCTGTAATTTCTTCAACTGTCACGCCGGGCGCGAGGGCGATGAGGTTTAATCCGTTCTCCCGAAACTCGAACTCGCCCAAATCGCTGATAATCTTGTTAACAACTTTGGAGCCGGTCAGCGGCAGGCTGCATTTTTTAACCAGCTTGGCTTCGTCCTTGGCCGTGTGTTCCATCAGCACTATCACGCGTTTGACGCCCGCGACCAAATCCATCGCGCCGCCCATGCCTTTGACCATTTTGCCCGGAATCATCCAGTTGGCGATATCGCCGGTTTCAGAAACCTGCATCGCGCCCAAAATCGCCAGATCGACATGGCCGCCGCGTATCATGGCGAATGACTGCGCGCTGTCGAAATAGCTTGATGACGCCAGTTCGGTCACGGTCTGTTTGCCCGCATTGATAAGGTCTGGGTCGACTTCGGTTTCGGTGGGGAAGGGGCCAATGCCCAGCATGCCGTTTTCGCTTTGCAAAACCACATTCATTCCGTCGGGAATGTAATTGGCGACCAAGGTAGGGATGCCGATGCCCAGATTGATGTAAAAACCTTCTTGCAGTTCTTTTGCGGCGTGTGCCGCCATTTCTTCGCGTGTCCAGGGCATATTATACTGCCTTTCTTAAAGTGCGTTGCTCAATGCGTTTTTCAAAATGCTCGCCTTTGAACAAACGCTGAATGAAAATGCCTTGGGTGTGGATGCTGTCGGCACCCAGCGTGCCGACCGGCACAATCTCTTCGACTTCGGCAATAGTCACCTTGCCGCACATGGCGGCCAGCGGGTTAAAGTTGCGGGCTGTCCGGTGGTAAACCAGATTGCCTTCGCTGTCGCCCTTTTGCGCTTTGATAATTGCAAGGTCGCACACAATGCCGCGTTCCAAAATATAAGTGTGACCGTCGAAATCGCGCGCTTCCTTGCCTTCGGCGACAATCGTGCCGACGCCGGTTTTGGTATAGAAACCGGCAATGCCTGCGCCGCCGGCGCGCATGCGTTCGGCCAAGGTGCCTTGCGGGTTGAATTCGACTTCCAATTTGCCCGACAGGAACAATTCGGCGAACAGCTTGTTTTCACCGACATAGGACGAGATCATTTTCTTGATCTGGCCTTTTTCCATCAGCTTGCCGAGGCCGAACCCATCCACGCCCGCATTGTTGCTAACAATTGTCAGGCCGGTAACGCCGGATTGTTTGATGGCCTCGATACAATGTTCTGGTATACCGCACAGGCCAAAACCGCCCGCCGCAATCGTCATATTGTCTTTAAGCAAGCCAGCCAAGGATTCGGCAGCATTTTGGTAGATTTTACCCATGAAAATTCTCCGGTTCGATTCGGCGCCTATCATTCGGCAAGGGGCGTGAAGCGTCAAGTTTATTAGACAAAATGCGGTGGCTGGCAATTTTCGCAAGGCACCTTATATATAGAAGGCATATTCCCTTTGTTTAAGGACAGACCATGGCGACCACGCATACCACCAAAACCCTGATCATCGGCGCGGGCCCCGCAGGATACACCGCAGCCATTTATGCGGCGCGCGCCAATATGAAACCCATTCTGGTGCAAGGCATGCAGCCGGGCGGGCAATTGACCATAACATCTGATGTCGAAAATTATCCCGGCTTTGCCGATGCGGTGCAGGGGCCGTGGTTGATGGAACAAATGTCGGCACAGGCCGAACGCGTGGGCACGCAAAATATTTTCGACACGATTGCCTCGGTGGATTTCAGCAAACGACCTTTTGTATGCAAAGCGGACAGCGGCGATGTATTTATCGCCGACACGGTGATTATCGCAACCGGCGCACAGGCGCGTTGGTTGGGATTGGATTCGGAAAAGAAGTTTCAGGGTTTCGGCGTTTCGGGTTGCGCGACTTGCGACGGGTTTTTCTTCAAGAACAAGGAAATCGCCGTAGTCGGCGGCGGCAATACCGCAATGGAAGAGGCGTTGTATCTGACGCATCACGCCAGCAAGGTGACATTGATCCACCGCCGCGATTCTTTCCGTGGTGAAAAGATTATGCAGGACCGCGTTATGAACCACCCGAAAATCACTGTGGTGTGGGATTCGGTGGTTGAAGAAATCGTGGGTGACGAAACGCCTGTGCTGTCTGTGACCGGCGTGCGGATTCGCAATGTGAAAACCAATGCCGAAACCACCTTGCCAATCTCCGGCCTGTTCACCGCCATTGGCCATGACCCCGCTACCAAGATTTTCAAAGGGCAGGTTGATTGCGACGCCGAAGGGTACATTTTGACCAAGCCCGATAGCACCGCCACCAATATCGAAGGGGTGTATGCCGCTGGCGATGTGAAGGATAAAATCTTCCGTCAGGCCGTAACCGCCGCCGGTATGGGGTGTATGGCGGCGTTGGAAGCCGAGAAATTTCTGGCGGCTTTGGAAGATTCGGCGCATGTTTTGAAGGCGGCGTCATAAATTATAGCTAACAAATTATAACCAACGCGGGGCGATGATGAGTTATCTGACCAAAATGTTGTTACCGGATGAGCGCATCGTTCATATCGCGACTTTGCATTGGATAATCTTTGTGCCCGGCATGGCCTTGACGGCGGTGGGCGGCATTGGCGGGTTGTACAGCTATGACATTGTCGGCTTTCTTCTGGGGTCGAATATCGCGCCTTTGCTGGGACGGATTGTGGCGGGCATATCCTTGGTGTTCGCTTTGGCGGGGTTGGGGTTGTTGATGGGGGCTTTGGTGCGCCAGTCCTCCACCGAACTGGCCATCACCAATCGCCGCCTGATTGCCAAATATGGTTTTATCTCGCGCTCGACTTTTGAAATTTTGATCAACCGCGTCACCGGCGTGAATTTCGACCAGACGATTACCGGACGATTGCTGGGGTACGGTACGGTTCTGGTTCACGGGGCAGGCGGCGACATCTCGCCTTTCGACGGGGTGACGAATCCGCAACTTTTCCAACGCGCCTTGATGGATGCGTTGACGCATGGGCAGGGATGAGGGCGCTTTAAATTCTGCGGGCAAATCGGCAAAGAAGGATGTGTTATGGATTCCAGAAATGATATGCCTTCGGAAAGCGAGCGGCTTTCAGCGCTTTATCGGTGCCATGTCCTGGATACGCCGCCCGAAAAATCATACGACCAGATCACACGGCTTGCCAAAACGGCGTTGCAAATGCCCATCTCTCTGTTGACCCTTATTGATAAAGACAGGCAGTGGTTTAAATCCGCGCAAGGCACAGACATACAGGAAACCCCTTCGGATATTTCCTTTTGCGCCTATGCCATTAAGCGGGACAACCCGACAATCATCGAAGATTTACAGCGCGACGATCATTTCGCCAAGAACCCCCTTGTGACGGATGGGCCGCGTATTCGTTTCTATGCGGGGGTTCCCTTGCGGATAATGGGTAAATATAATCTGGGGACGCTTTGCGTTATGGATAAACAGCCGCGCAAGCTGACTTTGGATCAAATGTTGATCCTGACCGATCTGGCGGGGTTGGCGATTGACCGGTTGGAATTGCGCATGTCGCAGTCCGGATAAAGCGCGGAATAGTTTTACGGGGGATGGCGTGCCATCCGTAGCCTCTTGTCATCCGAAGCCTTGGCGTAGGAGGATGGCGAAGGGTGGCTGCGCCATCCATAGCTTGCGAAGCAAGCGTAGGATGGTGGGCCCGGTAGGACTTGAACCTACGACCAATCCGTTATGAGCGGACCGCTCTAACCAGCTGAGCTACAGGCCCTTGCGGTGCAAACCAACAAGTTGGCGTAGGTGATAACAAATATAATTACCTGCGTCCAAGACTTTGAGAAGGACGGCTTAATGGCGTGTTTGCAGGCTTGTGCAGTAAGTTTTGGCGCAAGTGAAGCCTCGCCCCACGAACCATTTGAATAAGGGGTGGATGGTTTGTTCCCCGCTCCGGGCGAGCGGGAGAGGGGAAGTTCCATCGCTCTTCGCATAGGCAAGAAACAAAATGCTTGGGTCATGCGTCGCGTACGTTCTCAATCTTCGGCAGACGAATCCTGTGATGGCATTCTCAACGCATGGTCATCATCCAATGTCACACATCACGCGCCCACGAATCCGCGCCGCGCGATATTCATAATTCGTTAGGAATTGTCGCGCATACATAATCAGACATAGGGCGCGTCGATTCGGTTTTTGTTTTTCCGCTTCGCGTTTTTCTACTTATCCTGACGTGCATCGTAGTTGATGCGCGCAGGATTTTTTTTATCCGCCGATGAAAAACAGATGCGCGACGGAAAAAATGTTGCTCACTTGCAACGCATTTGCGTCACGCGAAACAAAATGAATCAAAATGGATGGGGGCGTGAAAAATAGTGTTGACTATTTTTTGCGGTCGACACAACATCATCACACTCTACTCTAGTCAACACTAACTACTAACGAGGAGGTCACTATGGCTGCTAAGAAAAAAGCTGTTAAGAAGACAGTAAAGAAGGCTGCACCAAAGAAGAAGGTTGCTGCCAAGAAGAAGAAGTAATCATTCGTCGCCGTAAGGCGATGAATTGACTTCAACCCCCGTTCGGTATGCTACGCGATCGCTGGCACGCCGAACGGGGGTTTTCTTTTGCCTTTTTTCCTGTTGGCCGTGTTAGGCGCGTTTTTTAAATAAGCCTTATATATAAGGTATTGCAGTAGATTTTACGAACAGGTTGACGCCGCAGCGTTTCCGGCTATATTCGCGCCTCATCTTATCCCTTCTGGAAGCCCCAGTGGTGGAATCGGTAGACGCGGTAGACTCAAAATCTATTATCTTCGGATGTGGGGGTTCAAGTCCCTCCTGGGGCACCACAAGAATCGCAGAACAAAAGGCCGGATCACACCGGCCTTTTTCTTTGCGCGGACGGATACGCCGCCAACGCGAATCGTCCCCTCGATTCGATGTGGCGCACAGGCCTGTCATTGGGGGCGCCCCCTAAAACCCCCTCTTTGCATCGCAGCAATTTGTGCTATCCCTATTGGGCAACTTATTGTCCGCGATTTAAAAATTTAGGGATGCCCCATGACCAAGACGCTTGCCGATATTCGTTCGACCTTTCTTGATTATTTTGCAGCCCAGGGTCACACCAAAGTCGACTCCAGCCCCTTGGTTCCCCGCAACGACCCGACCCTGATGTTCACCAATTCGGGCATGGTTCAGTTCAAGAATGTTTTTACCGGCGCGGAAAACCGTCCTTATACACGCGCGACCTCGGCACAAAAGTCGGTGCGGGCAGGCGGCAAGCATAACGACCTTGAAAATGTCGGTTATACCGCGCGTCACCATACCTTCTTTGAAATGCTGGGCAATTTTTCTTTTGGCGATTATTTCAAGCCGGAAGCGATCGAATTCGCGTGGGAGCTGATCACCAAACATTTCGGGTTGAACAAGGAACGCTTGCTGGTCACCGTCTATCACGAAGACGAACAGGCGGCGGAATTATGGAAGAAAATCGCCGGCTTCCCCGACAGCAAGATTTTGCGCATCAAGACCAACGATAATTTCTGGCGCATGGGCGATGTGGGGCCTTGCGGACCCTGTACCGAAATTTTTATTGATCAGGGCGACAAGTTGCAAGGTGGCCCCCCCGGAAGCCCGGATGAAGACGGCGACCGTTTCCTTGAATTCTGGAACCTTGTTTTCATGCAATTTGAAGAACAGCCGGGTGGCGGACGCATTGCCTTGCCCAAGCCTTCGGTCGATACCGGCATGGGGCTGGAACGTATGGCCGCCATTATGCAGGGTGTCACATCCAATTATGATATCGATTTGTTCCGCGCCCTTATTGGCGCGATTGCCGAATTGGTGAAGATCGATCCCGAAGGCGCCCAGAAACCATCCTTCCGCGTTATTGCCGACCATTTACGCGCCACAGCGTTTTTGATTGCCGATGGCGTGTTGCCCAGCAATGAAGGGCGCGGTTATGTTCTGCGCCGCATTATGCGCCGCGCCATGCGTCATGCGCATCTGTTGGGCGCGCGCGAGCCGGTTATTTACCGTCTGGTGGCGGAATTGGTCAAACAAATGGGCGCGGCCTATCCCGAATTGGTGCGCGCGCAAAATTTAATCACCGAAACATTGAAACTGGAAGAAACGCGTTTCAAATCGATGTTGGATCGCGGGTTAAAATTACTGGATGAGGAAACCCAGAAGATTAATGGCGACAAGCCTTTGCCGGGCGAAGTTGCGTTCAAGCTTTATGACACTTTTGGATTTCCTTTGGATTTGACGCAAGATGTTTTGCGCGGTCAGGGCAAACAGGTGGATACCGTCGCGTTCGATGCCGCGATGCAGAAGCAGAAAGAGACAGCGCGGGCGTCATGGTCGGGCGCGGGCGGGACAGGCACCGCGAAAATCTGGTTCGAGCTTAAGGAAGAGTTCGGCTCGACCGAGTTCCTGGGCTACAACACCGAAAAAGCCGAAGGGCAAATTACGGCGTTGGTCAAAGAGGGCGCGCGCGTCAAAGAAGCCGCCACAGGTGATGAGGTTTTTGTCATCGTCAACCAGACGCCTTTCTACGGCGAATCTGGCGGCCAGATGGGCGATACGGGTATTATCCAAACGGCAGGCGGTGCGGTGGTCGATATCACCGACACGCAAAAAGAAGTCGACGGCGTTTTTGTGCATGTCGGCAAACTGACCAAAGGCACCGTTAAAATTGGCGATATGGCCGTGTTGGAAGTGAACGGTGACAGGCGCTCGGCGTTACGCGCGCATCATTCGGCGACCCATTTGCTGCATGAAGCTTTGCGCCGCGAACTGGGTGAGCATGTTTCGCAAAAGGGTTCGTTGGTGGCGGCAGATCGTTTGCGGTTTGATTTTACCCAGCCGACACCCATTGCGCCCGAAGCGCTGGCGCGGATTGAAGCGGAAGTGAACCGCCGCATCCGCATGAATGACAAGGTGGAAACGCGTTTGATGACGCCCAAGGAAGCGGTTGATCAGGGCGCGATGGCCTTATTTGGCGAAAAATACGGCGACGAAGTGCGCGTGTTGTTTATGGGCGGCAAGGAAGAACGCTTGCCCAGCGGTAAAGAGTTTTTTTCTGTGGAACTGTGTGGCGGGACGCATGCCAAACGCACCGGCGATATTGGTTTGTTCAAAGTCACCGCGGACAGCGCAGTGTCGGCGGGCGTGCGTCGTATCGAAGCGGTCACGGGTGCTGCGGCGCTGGCGTGGGTGGATGCGCAGGGCAAATTATTGCGCGAGGCGGCGGATGCCGTGAAAGTCTCGGCTGCTGATTTGCCGGCGCGTGTTTCGCAATTGCTGGATGATCGCAAAAAACTGGAACGCGAAGTGGCGGATTTGCGCAAGCAGGTCGCGCTGGGTGGCGGTGGGGGCGGTTCATCGGAAGCGCCCGCTGTTATTAATGGCATCAATTTTATTGGCCGCGTTTTGTCGGATGTGCCCGCCAAGGATTTAAAACCGATGGCCGACGCGTTTAAACAACAGGTGAAATCGGGCATCGTCGCGCTGGCTTCCAGCTTTGAAGGCAAGGTGTCGTTGGTGGTCGCCGTGACGGATGATTTAACCGGTAAAATCAGCGCGGTTGATTTGGTGAAAGTTGCCGCTGAACAATTGGGCGGCAAAGGCGGCGGTGGCCGCCCCGATATGGCGCAGGCCGGTGGTGCCGATCCCGCCGCAATGCCCAAGGCGATTGCCGCGATTGAGAAGGCTTTGGCGGCGTGATGACAGAACCGATGCAAGAGATAGCGGATGCCTTAAAGCATGCTGGCCGCGATGGGCTTTTCGATATCGCAAAGAAATTGGAAAAAGATTATCTGAACCGGGCCGCAGACATGCCTGATATTATCGTCACTGGCGGACATGTTAATAAACAAGCCTTGAGTGCCGCGCATGCGTTGGGGGAAATCTCCACAGCAGTATTATTGGTTAAGGCCGAAATTGCGCATCGTGATAATGCGCCTTTGTCGCCAGCTGAAAGATTGCTTGAAAGGCGCAAGAAGCTTCCCACGCATTTGCAATCATTGCCCGTTTTTGTTTCGGATTACAAACCTTCCTATGATTAACGGGCGCTTTTTTATAGCGCAAGGTGCAAACCCCTCTCCGCCCGTTCTTACGGGGGGAGAGGGGAGATATCGCAGTTGATACAAAAGCACAAGAAAAGGGGGTGAGGTGGGTTTCTCAATAATCTGAATGTTGGGTTATTGAGAAGCCCACCTCACCCTTCACTACATTTTCTTCTTATGGATAATGCGGGCTTCTCCCTCTCCCCCCGCAAGCGGGCGGAGAGGGAAAGCAACCGTAGTTCTTATATAAAACAAGAAGCACAAAAAAAGCGGCACAGTTTCCTGTGCCGCTTTTTCGTTTCAGCCCAAAATTAGTTACTCAGGCAGGTTTTCATAAACGCCTTGCGGGCATCGCCGGTCAGGCTTTGCGTTTTGGCGTTGTCGTTGCAGCTTTTCATTTTGCTGGTTTGCGAAACGGCTGCTGCTGGCGCTGCAGCTACAGGCGCCACGGCTGCTGCTGCCGGTGCGGCTGCTGTTTTCGCCGCCGTTGTGGCAGATGGAATGGCGACCGTTGCAGGGTCGGCGCCGGTTTTCAAACATGCGCTCATAAACGCGCGATATTGCGATTTATCGATTTTGTGCGTGTGGTAGGCTGCGGCGCATTGCTTCATTTTGCTTTCCTGCGCCGAAGGCGCGGCGGGTGCCGTTGGTGCCGTGGGCGCTACGGGGGCTGTTGCGGCTTGTGCCTGTGCGCAAGACAAAGCGACGAAAGCGGCAAGGAAAAGCGTGAGTTTTTTCATGGGTGGCTCCTGAGAGGTGAGTGGATTTTTTATTTTTTGTAGGCGGGCAGGAAGTGCTACATCTAGGCACAGACCAAGGAAATTGCCAAGCCCATAGGAGAGCCATGATTAAATCCACAGCGCCCGTCGAACTAAAGCAATGGCTGGAATCCGGCGACGCCGTTCTGGTCGATGTGCGCGAAGATAGCGAATGGGCGGCGGGGCATATTGCGGGCGCGGCGCATGTGCCGTTGGCTGGTGTTTCGCTCGATAAAATGCCGGATTTCGCGGGTAAAAAACTGGTCATGCAATGCAAGATGGGCGGGCGCAGTCATACCGCCTGCGCGATGCTGTTGCGGGAAGATCCTGCTTTGGACATCTATAATCTCGAAGGCGGCATTATGGGATGGGCGCAAGAAGGTTTCGATATTTCTTGATAATCGTTCTTGTTTTGTTCTTTACATTTTCGATTTGTTTGGATAGGGTGCGGGTATGGATATTCCCTTGCCCAATAGCCCATACAATAAGAACGCCAATGGCCGTGGCGCCGCAAGCGCGCCTGCCGGGCGGTTTGAGCGTTTGGAAACGAATGCGGTTGATGATGGATGGTTTGGCGAGGAAGACGCGCCGAAATTACTGACGCGGCTGCATAAAGACACAACGCGCACCGTCATCAATTACATCGACAGCCCCGATCTGCCCTGGTCGCGATCCATCAATCCGTATCGCGGGTGCGAACATGGGTGCATTTATTGTTATGCGCGGCCTTCGCATTCGTTTTTGGGTTTTTCGGCGGGTCTGGATTTTGAGAGCGAGATTTTCCACAAACCCGACGCGCCCGATATTCTGCGCCGCGAATTGTCGGCCAAAAATTATAAACCCGCGACGGTTATTTTGGGCAGCAATACGGATTGTTATCAACCAGTCGAACGGGAATTGAAATTGACGCGGGCGATTATCGCCGTGTTGGCTGAAAGCCAGCATCCTTTGAACATCATCACCAAATCGGCATTGGTGTTGCGCGATATGGATTATCTGGCGCCAATGGCCGAACGTCGTCTGGCGCGGGTCAATATTTCCATCACCACTTTGGATGCCGGTTTGGCGCGGGCGATGGAACCACGCGCCGCCGCACCTTATAAACGGTTGAAGGCTATCGAGGCTTTGGCCAAGGCGGGCATTCCGGTCACGGTGATGGCGGCGCCGATGATACCGGGGTTGAACGATATGGAGATGGAACGGATTATGCAGTCAGCCGCCGATGCCGGGGCAGGCAAGGCGCATTATACCTTGGTGCGTTTGCCGTACGAACTGAAAACTTTGTTTGAGGAATGGCTGCGGATAAATTATCCCGACCGCGCCGAAAAAGTGTTGGCGCATATCACCGAAATGCATGGCGGCAAATTGTATAATCCCACATTCGGCGTGCGGGGGCGGGGCATCGGCGTGGTTGCCGAATTAATGAAACAACGGTTTGAATTGGCGCGGAAACGTTACGGCCTGGATGTTGAACGCCCGCCCTTGCGCAGCGATTTGTTTCGCGCCCCCGCGCATGAGGGGCAGCAATTTGCTTTGGCGGTTTAAAAATTAACTATAACGATGTTTTTGACAAGAAACTAAAATAGATAGTTTGCTCTATACTGAGTAATGATAATATCACGTATTGTTCGATCCAAGTTTAAGGAATTTACGATGACAAAAAGCATAATCAAGCCATTCGCAAATTTACGCAATGTTGGCATCATGGATGTTAAAAACACGGTTTCTGATTGGGAAGCCGTATTTAATCCCGGCACTTTCGGTGAACACCCCCTTGTCCCAACGGCTGCAGGCATTGTTTTCTTTCGCTGGATAAACTCGTCGTTTTTTCCACGTGATGTTGTGGCTAATGAAATTCGCTATTTCGCTTCTTTGCATGAGCAACTATCCGTAAATGGTGGGCGGGGGTTGGATGCCGTCGTCGTTTTTGGTCGCGGTATGTTTAGGGAAATTGAAGAATCCCTGATTATCGCCGAAGGCGTCAAAGCTATTGATCGAAAAATTCTAGTTACGGCGGTTGCAAAAAAAGAAGGCGAGTTTAACGCGGCAAAAGCCGAGGGGCTTGTCGATGTTATCTTAGATGGGACTTTCAGTAGCCGGTCTAATGCGTCCTTATTTCAGGCGTTGGGGTTACCAGTAAAAGAAAATGATTACAGCAGCAGCTTTTTTATGTCCGATGAATCTTATGCTGTCGAAGCATTATACAATACAACCTTCCCCGACCTTTTTAGTTGCAAAAGGCCACGGGATTATCCGCGGCTTGATCCACAAAAGATAGCGAATATGGTGCCCGAACTGCCAGCGGGAAAACGCCTTATGATTTGGCAGCAAAGTTTTGACCATCACTAACTAAATTTAAGCCGCCAAAACCCGTTTCCAAACTTTATGCGCGTGACGGATATAGAATTTTTCGTCGAAGCAGGCGTTCAACGCTTTGGGCGTCAGATGTTTGGCGACAACCGCGTTGGAGGACAGTTTTTCCTTCAACGTCACCTTCTTGCCTTTTTGCAAAGCGTGCCACACTTCCATCGCGTTGGATTGCACCAGATGATAGGAATCTTCGCGGCTCAATCCCGCCTGTGTTAACGCCAGCAAAACCCGTTGCGAGAAATGCAGCCCACCCAGCGAGTTTAGATTTTCTGCAATCCGTTCGTGGTAAATACTCATGCCGTCGATCATGCCGGCCAGACGCGACAGAGCGAAATCCAGCGCAATCGTGGCATCCGGCCCAAATACGCGCTCGACAGCCGAATGCGAAATATCGCGTTCATGCCACAGCGCGACATTTTCAAGGGCAGGGGTGACAGACGCGCGGACGATACGCGCCAACCCCGTAAGATTTTCCGACAAAATAGGATTGCGTTTATGGGGCATCGCGCTTGAACCTTTTTGGCCTTTGGCGAAGGGTTCTTCGGCTTCGCGCACTTCGCTGCGTTGCAGATGCCTCATTTCAATCGCAAAATTTTCAATGGATGATGCGATCACGCCCAGCGTCGCAAAAAACATCGCGTGGCGATCACGCGGGATAACTTGCGTTGAAATGGGTTCAACCGACAGCCCCAATTTTTTCGCCACATGTGCTTCCACGCGGGGGTCGACGGTTGCGAAACTGCCGACTGGTCCCGAAATGGCGCAGGTCGCCACATCGTCACGCGCCGTTTCCAAACGTTTTTTGGCGCGGGCAAACGCGGCGTAATGCGAGGCAAGTTTAATGCCGAAACTGGTCGGTTCGGCATGGATGCCGTGGCTGCGGCCAATCGTGACGACATCCAGATTTTCTTCGACGCGTTTTTTCAAAACTTTTAAAACGCCGTCGATGCCCTTCAACAATAAATCTGCCGATTGTTTTAACTGAACGGAAAAAGCGGTGTCCAGCACATCGCTGGATGTCATGCCTTGATGCACGAAACGCGCATCGGGCCCGACATGTTTGGCCAGATTGGTGAGGAAGGCCAAAACATCATGGCGCGTGACTTTTTCGATTTCATCGATCCGCGCGATATCCCATTTGCCTTTTTTCCACACATTCTTGGCGGCCGATGCCGGTATGACGCCCAGCTTGGCCAACGCGTCGCACGCATGCGCTTCGATTTCAAACCAGATGCGGAAACGGTTTTCGGCTGTCCAGATGGCGGTCATTTCGGGGCGGGAGTAGCGGGGGATCATGTTTGTTCCTTGTTAGTGGTTTTTCAGAGCCTGTTTATGATTTTTGTGCCGGAGGCACAAAGCATAAATATCTAAAGATATTTATGCACCCCGCCCCTAACCCCTCCCTCAAGGGGAGGGGAATCACAGCAGGATTGTTGCATCATTCTGCTGATAAAACGAGATCGTAAACAGGTTCTTAGAAGATGTTAGATGAGAATAAACACGATTTGCGTTACCCCTCACCTGCAAAAACTAAGACTTATGCCTCAAGAGCATAAGCCTAAGTTTTTGCTTCCTCTCCCACAGGGAGAGGAAATCGTTTCTTGAATTAAAAGGCATCAATTCTTTATATTTATATGCTTACAAATATCTGGCGTGTTTTGCAATCTCGGCCTAGATTAGGCTCCGCCCTAGCACAACCAACCCCTCAATCAGGAGACACTCATGCGTAAATCTTCAGGACTCATTCTGGCCGCTTGCTTGCTGGCCGCAAGCCCCGTTTTCGCCGGAAATTTGACGCTTGATAACGGTCAAACCACATGGGTTTCGACCCAATGCCCCAAGCCCGCGCCCAAGGAAGAATGGAAGAATGCCGATTCCAACACCAGTGGCGATGAAATGAACGGCCTGTCCACCAAGCGTCTGTCATGGGCGGGCGCGATGCAATCCTATATCAATTGCGTTGCCGCAGAATCCGACAAGGATCAAACCATGGTTAATGAAACTATCGCTTCGGGCGCGCAAAAGCTGATCAATGATGCGCAGGCCGAAGTGAATGGCCCCAAAAAATAAGTGAAAAAATAATCGATGACGGAAAAATCTTCCGCCTCTCTTTCGATTGCTCTCGCGCAGCTTGACCCGACTGTCGGTGATATCTCCGGCAACATCGCCAAGCTGCGCGAAGCACGAAACGCCGCCGCCACACAGGGTGCCGATTTAATCGTGACGTCCGAGATGTATCTGTGCGCCTATCCCGCCGAAGATATGGTTTTGAAGGGCAGTTTTTTGGACAGCCTGACAATGGCTGTCGAACGGCTGGCCGCTGAAACCGCCGATAACGGCCCCGCGATTTTATTGGGCGTGCCGTGGCGCGATGCAGGGCGTTTATATAATGCGGCGTTGTTGTTGGATGGCGGCAAGATTGCCGCCAAAATTTTTAAACATGATTTGCCGAATTACGGCCCGTTTGATGAAAAACGAATTTTCGCCGCCGCCGATGTGCCGGATGTGGTGATGTTTCGCGGCGTTAAGCTGGGCATATTGATTTGCGAAGATATGTGGACGGCAACCGTGTCGGCGCATTTGGCGCGACAGGGTGCCGAGATTCTGATTGTGCCGAATGGCAGCCCGTTTGAAATTGGTAAAACCGAAACGCGCCATAAATTGGCGCTACAACGTGTGACCGAAACCGGCTTGCCGTTGGTTTATCTGAATCAGTTTGGCGGTCAGGATGAGTTGGTCTTTGACGGCGGTTCGTTTGTTTTGAATGCCAAGGGCAAAATCGTTACCGCGCTGCCTTCGTGGCAGGAAAATACACAACTTATTCAATATGCTGGCGGCGTTGTTTCATGTGAACAGACGCCTAAAGAAGCCAAGGCGGATATTGAAGGCGCGATCTATCACGCGCTGATGATTGGCCTGCGCGACTATGTGAACAAAAACGGTTTTCCGGGCGTGATTCTGGGATTGTCGGGCGGTATCGACAGTGCGCTCGCCGCCGCGATCGCGGTTGATGCGTTGGGTGCCGACAAGGTGCGCGGTATTATGTTGCCGTCACCCTATACATCGAAAGACAGCGTACGCGATGCCAAAGCTTCGGCGCGGATGTTGGGGTGCCAAATCGACCGCGTGCCCATTATCAAGGCGATGAAGATTTTTGAAACCGGCCTTGCGCCGTTATTGGGCGAGCATGCGCCGGGCATTGTTGCGGAAAATATCCAATCGCGTTGTCGCGGTTTGATTATGATGGCTTTGTCGAACGCGACCGGTTCGATGGTTTTATCGACCGGCAACAAATCGGAAATGTCCGTGGGCTATGCGACTTTGTACGGCGATATGTGTGGCGGGTTTGCGGTGTTGAAAGATGTTTATAAAACCACCGTTTATAATCTGGCGCAGTGGCGCAACAAACATAAACCGGCGGATGCGCTGGGGCCAAAAGGCACCGTGATTCCGAAACCAGTTTTAACCAAAGCGCCAACCGCCGAATTGCGCCCCAACCAGAAAGATCAGGACAGCCTGCCGCCCTATGACATTCTGGATGGTATTCTGGATTGCCTGATCGAACAGGATATGGGTATGCGCGATATCATCGCCAAAGGATTTGACCCCGCGGGTGTCGCGCGGGTGTGGGGCATGTTGGACAAGGCCGAATATAAGCGGCGGCAAGCCGCGCCGGGGGTGAAGATTTCGCGCCGTACTTTGAGCCGTGATCGCCGGTATCCGATTACGAATAAGTATAAGGAACGTGTTTCGACGCGGTAGGGTGTTTCTAGAAAGCTGTGAAATTCTCTCTCAACGTCATTGCGGACTTGATCCGCAATCCATCGCTCGCGATAGCGAGCATAAGAGTCTTTTCCCGCGCAGACGCGCGGCGATGGATGCCGGCTCGGAGGCCGGCATGACGTTGCAACAGTAGTTCACGCCTTAAATCATGTGGTTTTGAGGCGCTTGCAAAGCCATAAGGCAATATATGTGGAAATGCCGCATTTTTTGTGGCAAATGAGGCGGGTGCGCACCCGTAGCTCAACTGGATAGAGCGCTGCCCTCCGAAGGCAGAGGTTGGTGGTTCGAATCCACTCGGGTGCACCATTTATTTTTAATAATAGAAACAATGTGATGCAAGAAAATTAATATGTAGGCTTGTGTATATTAAGCATATTTTTATGCTCGCACCTTAATATACTTGAAATATGATCTTGTATTTATTTACAGTTTAAAGCCCTTAGGGACTATCATGGATGCTGGCAAAGAACCTTCTTTTCTCGAACGCCTTGGGCACACCCTAGCGCTGACTGCAGCATTTGGTGCACTGATATGTGGACCAATTGGAGGCTTGGGTGGCGCGGCTTTTGCGGGATTCAAAATTTTATTTGCCTATAGTACGGCTCCCACTATTGGAGGAATTTTTGCAGCTGTGGGCGTAAGTGCTGTCAGCCTTTTTGTCGGTTGTGCCATAGGCGCAATCGCACTTGAAGCTACAGCACCACACCAAGGGCTTGGCCTTTTCGCTTTTCGATCAAATAGACTTCAGGGTATTCTGCGAAAAGAATTTCCAAATTGGCAAGTGACTGTAACAAAGAAAGGTCAAGAATTATCTGTAAGGCAGACTTATGCTAAGGATGACGATAAGAATGATTTCTTTGAGGTTTGTGCCAAGACAATTACAGGTAATTACATGGCGGCACGGGGCGAAACTGAATCTCGTTTCAATGCTGCTATAGGGGCACATAGCGATTTTGATATAAATGTTGAGCAGCTTTCTCATTCAGAAATAGATAGAGACAAAAAAGATTTTGCCGAGATGTTTGTTGGCCGTGCTCAGGAACTTTATCAAAAGTATAACAGTGTAGCATCTCGCCCAGTCAATAACCGCCACGTATCGACTAGACAAAGCTCGTCTGATCAGCCTCGCTTCTAGAAACGGGTAAATGGAGATGATGGCCACGGGGTTAGGATTCGGGTGATGCGTGGTGGTAGGAGTGCCACAAAAGGCGTGCTTTAGAACTTTAAAATTGAGTTCCCAATACCCCGACTTATCAACTGTGGCGCACCAATATTTTTTTATCAACCAAATCAATTTGATAGCTTGTTGACTCTAAAGTAGACTGGTAACTATTATGAGTGTAGCAATTTGTTCGCATCAAAACTACTTTTACATTTATCAATTTTTTATTGTATTCGAGGATTTGCATAATGCCAATTGAGGGAATTGATGATGAATGACATTTTGCTAGAGATTGCGAAATACAAAAATCGGATGCTGGATCCTCTTGATAGGCAGTCCTATTTTTCATATGAAGATAAGCAGAATGATGAGGCTGATGCGCTAGAAGATCGCCTGCGGAGTACAACACCCACTTGGATTTACGAGCGACTAGAGTGTGAGTTGCGATCTTTTCCTGCAGAAGCATCTTACGCCTTCCTTGATACCAACCATGCCGACAAGCAAATATCAGCTTTTTGGTCTGATAAAAAATTTTACAGCCTACTGCAAAACTTGGGCATTTTTCATTTGGGCTACGAGTGGCCGCCCTCGTGGGAGCCTTTGAAACAAGCAATCATCCACGATGAAATAGATCGCTATGTAGTTTGTTCTTATGTTGCAGAACATATGCCGGTTCTTGACTTATTTTTTGGAATGTCTTTCTGGGATGGCATAAAAAATTCTGCTGCGACTGGGGTTGATTTAAAGTTTGTTGACGCCACGGCAGATAAATTTTCATGTGGTGTGCTTGAATCGATACTGAGCGACTTTGAACACCGCATGGATGATACAGATAGTGTATCAGCTCTCCGTTCCAATTTTGGAAACAGTCGCTTCGGACTGATATACGGTTCTGGACATGCTGATGGCGCTAAAATTGGGGAGGATATGAACAGCAGAAAGGATTTCCCCGCTCTCTTGGGTAGGGAGAATCTAGTGTTAATAGGCATTTCGGGCAGTCATTGTGAGGGCGGGTATCTTGCTGATGGAAGAATGGATAAGGATCGAATAAATAAATTCGATCTTGTGGTTGATCTGCAAAAAAAAGAAATTTTGAGGACTACGCGAACAGGGATGAAGGTAATGGCTTCAGCCTGTACCCATAGATAATCTACTATGATGTATCCCCTAAAAATAAATAACCGTACGGATGGATTTGCCTTCATGCATAAGGTCGAACGCTTCGTTGATGCGTTCCAGCGGCATTGTGTGGGTGATGAACGGGTCGAGTTGAATCTTTCCCGCAATGGCGTCTTCGACCATAGTGGGTAATTGCGTGCGGCCACGCACACCACCAAACGCGCTGCCCCGCCAGACGCGCCCCGTGACCAATTGAAACGGGCGTGTTGAAATTTCTTGCCCGGCACCGGCCACGCCGATGATGATGCTTTCGCCCCAGCCCTTGTGGCAACATTCCAATGCGGCACGCATGGTTTTTACGTTACCGATACATTCGAAACTGAAATCGACCCCGCCATCGGTCAAGGTGGTGATGACATCCTGAATGGGTTTATCGTGGTCGTCAGGATTAATGCATTCTGTCGCGCCCATCGATTGCGCCAATGGGAATTTAGCGGGGTTGGTGTCGATGCCGATAATGCGGCTGGCTTTCGCCTGACGCGCACCCTGAATAACCGCGAGCCCTATGCCGCCAAGGCCGAACACGGCGACCGTATCGCCTGTTTTTACCTTGGCGGTGTTGTGGACGGCGCCGATACCGGTTGTAACGCCACAGCCAAGCAAACAAACTTTTTCAAGCGGCGCCTGCGGATTAATTTTGGCCAATGAAATTTCGGGCACAACCGTATATTCACTAAAGGTGCTGGTGCCCATATAATGATAGATCGGCTTGCCGTTATAGGAAAAACGCGTGGTGCCGTCGGGCATCAAGCCTTTGCCCTGTGTGGCGCGTATTTTTTGGCACAGGTTGGTTTTGCCGGATGTGCAGAATTTACATTCGCGGCATTCCGCGGTGTAAAGCGGAATGACATGATCGCCTTTGGCCACGCTGGTGACGCCTTCGCCGGTTTCAACGACAATGCCGCCGCCTTTATGCCCTAACACAGCGGGAAAAATACCTTCGGGATCCTCGCCGCTGAGGGTAAACGCATCGGTGTGGCAAACGCCGGTATGGGTAATTTTGACCAAAACTTCGCCCGCGCGTGGCGGCGCCACATCAATGTCGACAATCTCAAGTGGTTTGCCGGGGGCAAACGCAACAGCGGCGCGTGATTTCATGTCTTGCTACTTTCTGGGCCATTTTTTCATGTAACAACTTACCATAATAACTTATGCGTATTCAGCAAATTTCTGTTGCGATTGACACGCCAAAAACTTTCCCATAGACAGTTCACGCTTTCGCACATTCAAGGCGAATCACTCTGTCGTACGTGAAGGAGGCTGTGATTGCCTGACACGTCCCGGATCGCCAGGCTCAGCTGGGCGCGCGTTATGTATGATGTTTTCAACCGTAAAGGTTGCGGCGATAATCCGCCTCTTTCCACACTCCCCAAGCGCAATCGAAAAATGAGCCTCAGGGAAATGCGCGCCACGCTTGGCGCCGCCCTTTCTTTCTCATTGCCGTTTTTGCCGGCTGCGGCCGACACGCATGAACAAAGCCTGGCCATCGAACATGCGCAGTATTATGGCACCGAAATTTTGCGCAACAGTTTACTGTTCCATGTTCAGGGGGTCGATCTGGATAGCAAACATATCTGGGTCACATCGGTCGATATCTGGAACCATAGGGGTTATCTGCATGAATTCGACCGCGCCACGGGCGTGTTTCTGCAGCGGTTAGAGCTGACGGACGGCGCGCGATACCACACCGGCGGTTTTTCAATTGCCGATCATTCCCTGTGGGTTCCGGTGGCCGAATATAAACCGAACAGCACGACAGTGCTTGAAGAAATCGACACGGACAGTTTGCGGATACGTCGAAAAATCCGCGTGGCCGACCATTTGGGATGCGTGGCGGCATCAGGCCATTATCTTGTTGCCGGCAATTGGGACAGCCAACAATTTTATGTTATCGATCTGACCGGTCAAGAACCGATGCGGGTTATGCGTAATCCATCCACAACAAATTATCAGGATATGAAATTTATTGATGGCCAGCTGGTCGCCAGCGGATACCGCAGCTGGGTCAGCGGCACGATAGACTGGATAGATTTCCCCTCGATGAAGATTGTGAAAACTTTGCATACGGGCGCCATTGATTATGTCAATTCTTTAACCGGCGAAGGCATGTCCTTGCAGGGGCATGATCTCTATGTGCTTCCCAAAGACGACCGCCTGTTTCATTTCAGGATCGATGCCGATCAGAATGATATCGGACGAAAGAAGCAAAACAGGTTCACTGCGTTAACGCCGGGATAATATTGAAAATCAAAAAAAAGGAGAGCAAGGGGGTTGCTCTCCTTTTTCTGTTGATTATGCGGCTTGCTTGCGGGTCTGGAACATGGCTTCGTCGCCTTTATCCTTTTTGTAGGATTCCAGCGCGCTGCGGTTGATTTCCTGAACCGCGAGTTTGCCCAGGCTTTCATCCGTCTTCTTTTCTTCCGCCAATGTTTGTTCCAGAAGGCTGACGGCCTTGGTGTGCCCAAGAAGTTTGGCCCATTCAACCAGCGTGCCATAGCGGGCGATTTCGTAATGTTCGACCGCTTGCCCACCGGCCAGAAGACCGGCCGCCAGTGTTTGTTTGCAATCGACATTATCCATCAGATCTTCCGCTTCTTCGATCAATCCTTCGATAACCGGACAGGTTTTGCCCTTGGCCTTTTTATCGATAATTTCAAAAACCTGTTCCAGCCGTTCGATCTGGCCTTCGGTTTCTTCGCAATGTTTGTTAAAAGCCATTGCGAGTTTTGTTTCCTTGCCGACGGCTTTCGCCATTTTCGGCAAAGCTTTCAGGATTTTCTTTTCCGCATAATAGATGTCTTGCAGCATGTCGCAAAACAGGTCGTCGAGCCTAATGAGCTTGGGCATGGGATTCTCCTTGTAAGATTGAAGGGAAGCGGTTGCATCTTGAATACGAGGATGACTGTAAGGATGCTGTGGCTTTTGACGCTGGGCGTATAAAGCTTTGTTGATATGCCGTGGCGATGGGGGTAGAGTTTGCCTGAATTTCACAGCAGGAGGCACCATGCCCGCATACACCATCAAACCGCTCGTCACCGCCGTCGCCACCAACACCGGTGGCCGCAATGGCCATTCGGAAACATCCGATCATTCGGTCAGCGTCAATTTATCGGTGCGCAAGGAAATGGGCGGCCCCGGTTTGCCGGACACCACAACGCCCGAACATTTGTTCGCGGCAGGTTACGCGGCGTGTTTTGGCGGCGCGTTGGAATTTGTCGCGGGTCAGCATAAGAAAGATGTGGCCGGTTCGGTTGTGACATGCAGCACATCGGTCGGCCCGCGCGAAGGCGGCGGTTTCGGCATTGCGGTTAAAATGCATGTGAAGGTTCCCGCGCTGCCGCAGGCCGAAGCTTTGGCGTTGGTACAGGAAACCCATGAAAAAATCTGTCCCTACAGCCACGCGACGCGCGGGAATATTGATTTTGCGTTGGAAGTTGAAGGGGCATAACCTCTCAATTTCAAGGCTCGACAGGGGCGCATCATCTGGCTCTCCGGCAGGTATAGTTGAATTTTACGGAAGCGGTGCCGGTTCCGAGCGTTACTGTGCAGTAGGCGGAATGCGGAAAAGAATTTGCAAAAGTTACTGTGCAGGCCGTTGACCAAGCATTGCCAATCCACGGAGAGGTGGCAGAGTGGTCGAATGCGGCGGCCATAGAGTTCTGAACTTAGGCGGCGTTTGTAAGCCCCAAGAAATTTATTAACCTGTCCTGTCTCCCGGACTCATGTATCGGTCGTCCCGTATCTGTCGCTACCAATAGGGGAAAAGACCAGACAGGAGCCTTCTTCCAATAAAGATGCTGATATTTATCAAGACTACCAAATTTAAATGCGAGTTGATTTGCCAATCTGGAAAGGCTGTCTTTCGAAAACAGGCTGATATGTCCATTACGTGGTGCCGCGTACCACCAATCGAGCTTTTTATCGTTATGAATTTCGCCATCGGAGACAAGTGTCGAAAACATCAAAACGCCTTCAGGTGCCAATAACGCCGTGATGTCATTCATTAGCTCTCTGACATCGGGCACATGCTCAAATACTTCATAAGCGGTTATAAAATCAAATTGGCCTAGCTTTCGGATATCAACTTTGCCATCCACAAACGGATCATAAGAATGGGAATCCCATCCTTCTTGCGCGAGCAATTTGCTCAGATTGCCGTTTCCACCGCCGTAATCCAAATGACGGGGCTTTGTATCTTTTGCGCCGATGGCTTCAAATAGATACTTAAGGCGTCCAGCATTATATTTAGCACGTACATCCACATATTCTGGATCGGCCAGAACGTATTCATCATTATATATTTTCTTCTCAAAGTCGGCGATAGACCATGCATACATTTCCGGCGCGAAGCAAAATTGGCAATCGGGGCAACGATAATAGGATATTTTTGTATCAGAAACGGGAAAGACTCTTTGTTTGTGATCTTCGCATGTTTTGTTTGCATCAACGCGATCATAAAACAAAGCGTGCCCGCCACAAATACGGCAAGGTGAGTTGCTGCCTTCGACCAATGTCATTTTAGACCGCCAGAAATGAAATCAGACTGACTTGCCAATCTGCTGATAAGGTGCAGGCTAAATCAATTCCCACCGCAGGTATAGTTGAATTTTACGGAAGCTGTTCCAGTGCCCATTGTCACCGTAAATGCTGATTTGCTTTGCGCTGAGATATAGTAAGTGCCGGTATAATTGCTTGCGGGCGTTACTGTGCAATATGCGTTATTGGGGAAGGCGTTTGCAAAGGTCACTGCACAACCTGTCGGGGTTCCAGTTCCCAATGTAATTTGACCACTATTGTTGTTACTGCCAGCTGTTGCAGTTGGCGTGGTACCACAGGACGAAAGCGTCGGCACAGCGCTAGAGTTTAGCAATGCTTGGCCGGTGCGAATAGTTCCTGCGACATCTAGCGGGTATATGGGTAACGTCGTTCCTATGCCGACATCGTAATTTGCAGCGATTACCATGCTTGGGGGTATTAATCCCATAGTTCCAGTTTGGATAAAATTGATAGCGCCACCCCGTGCCCAAATATCAAGACCAAAAGTTGGGTCTCCAGACGTTGCTGTTGTTTTGCGTGCCATAAGACCGGCAGCTTGCCCTTCCGCAAAACCTGACGATAAATAATTACCAGCCAATGTTATACCACCACCAGTGCCAACGGCTTCTGGCGTTTCATTGCGAAATACAGCTGCCGCCGCATCCCAATACCAAGTGGGAGCTGTAGTGTTCGCATGATCGACAGTCAAATAGCCATCTGCGGATGTGGCTGATGTTCCAATCCCTACATCACCACTTATCAACATGCCATTTGTAGGTGCGCTTATCCCACTATAAGAACCAACTACAGCGCCACCTATTACTGAGAGCGCTGACGGCGGTATACTAGTGCCAATGCCAACATTTTTAGCTACATAGAGGTTGCCGTTTGTAGCAATGCTCATGCTTGGAGCTACACCTAAATTGCCGCTTTGAATAAAATTGATGGCTCCTCCACGCGCCCACAGGTCAACGCCAAAAGTCGCGTCTCCAGACGCGGCTGTTGTTTTGCGTGCCATAAGACCGGCAGCTTGAGCTTCCGAAAAACCCGACGACACATAATTACCGGATAAGGTAATGCCGCCGCCTGTTCCAACTGCTTCCGTAATTTCGTTGCGGAATGTCGCGGCACTTACATCCCAGTAATAGCTGGGACTAGATGTGTTTGCGTGATCGACAGTCAAATAGCCGTCTGGTGACGGGGTTATTGTTCCTATGCTAACGACACCGGACGTATAATATATATTTGATCCCGAAGTTATCCATTGGCTGGTGCTGGCGGCTAAGGTTGTCCAAGATGTGCCATTACAATATTGTACGGCGCTGCCACTATATTGAATGCTGCCTGTTGTACTGCTGCTGCAAGTTCCAGTTCCCAGCATAACAGAACCATTAACTTGTAATGCTGTATGTGGCGAGGTGGTTCCTATGCCTACATTACCGCTCCAATTGGAGGATGCGCCGGTTACGGTTCCAGTAAGAGTAGGGGATGTGGAAAACACAACATTGCCGCTGCCGGTCGTTCCGCCGACCGTTGTGCCTTGAATTTTATTAACTGTTGTCGAAAGCGACCCAGCCGTAGTCGTGACGTCTCCAGTCAAAGCGGGAAATTCGGCGGCAGGAAGTGTAGTATTAGTTGCCAATAAGCCTGAAGCATCAGATGTTACGACACCGGCAGAACTTAACGCCGAAAGTGTAGCCGAACCGCTCGCACTCAACGTCGTGAATGCACCGCTTCCCGGTGTTGTATTGCCAATTGAGCCAGGTGCCGCAAAAGTTGTACCGTTTAAATATGATGCATTGAGGTTTGCTACGTTTGTTGTCGATGATACCGTAAACGGTGCAGTTCCCGTCGCGGCAGTCGAGACAAATGTATCTGCCGTCATGCTGCCAGACACTACCGGTGATGTCGTATAGCTTGGTATAGCGGTAATACTAGAATTATTGCCCCATAAAGATTTGGCCGTAACATTGGCAAGAGCCAATGTTACGGAACCAGTTGAAGATGAATTCGAAATCAGCGCTCCATCACCAGAAATAGATGTGACTACCCCCGTTCCCGTTAGCAAAGGCGCCCATGAGTTGTTTATATATGCCTCGACTACTGGTGACGTCGCATTATACCGAAGCATACCATTGATGCCCGTTGCTGGACGATCGCCACTGGTGCCAATTGGCAGAATGATCGCGTCCGTTCGCTGGCTTAAATCTAGCGACGCCATTGGCGATGTTGAACCTATGCCAACATTTCCATTTGTTGAGTTAACATAAAAGTTGGATTGTGCATGAGCTGGAAGCGCAAGTAAGGATGCAAAGAATGCCAATTGGAGTCTTTTCATCTTTATCCCTTTCATGTCAATGCGTCTGAATAGCGAGGCATTGTTATCGTTAATTGCCGGATGCTGGTTGCTGCTGAGTCAAACGCGCGACTGTCTGTTTAAGTAGGTCTATCTCATGTTGCTGGGTTGCCACGGTTTCTTGGAGCTCGATCTTGGCCTTGTGATCTTCGTCCAATAAAGCCTTGATCTCTTGTATGGCTTTCGTCAGGACAGGTATTAGCTCGGAATATTTAATGCCCTTGGTTTTCTCGTCGTTATTTTCAGTCAGTACAACCGAAGGTAAAACCTTTTCCACATCTTGGGCGATAAAGCCCATTTGTTTGCCATGCATGCCGTCATCTTTAGGATCTTTCCACTCAAAGCTGACAGGCTTTAGTTGTTCAACCTCTTCCAATCCTTCTGACATGGCTTCTATATTTTTCTTATGGCGTTTATCGGAAAGATTGACATAGGCGGATGTTCCGGCAACCGAACCGTTCACTTCTAATGTGTAGGTGGGGAATATGTTGTTGATACCGACCTCTCCGGAAGAACTCATCCAGATTGAAGCACTTGTGTCATAATTTAAGATGCGAAATCCACCAGCTCCGCCGGTATTACTGGCTCCCGTTGACGTAATTTCCCACTTGTTGCCGCCTGTACTATTCGTCGCATCAAGTGTAATGGATGGACCATAAGAGGCTGAAGGAGGGAGGTTAAGCGTCACCGTATTGTCAAAATTTGAATCGCTTCCCACCACAGATAATATCCCCACGGGAGACGATGTTCCAATTCCAACATTCCCCTGAACAAGTAAACCATTAGTCGGTGCTGCGTTGATCCCGGCATAGCTGCTGCCGATAGCTACCCCACCAGAAAAATCACCGGCATTGGCATGAGCGAGCACCGGCACCAAGGAGAGCACAGCGATGATAGGAAAAAACGCGACCCAAGTTTTGTTCATGATGCTCTACCAATTTTGGGAGTGAATCTTGTGTCAGGCGGGATAACTATTCGATGTGTATAATAATCTCAAAAATGGTGCAAGTATTAGTTGTGAGTTTTGGAATTTGTCGCGGGTCAGCATAAGAAAGATGTGGCCGGTTCGGTTGTGACATGCAGCACATCGGTCGGCCTGCGCGAAGGTGGCGGTTTCGGCATTGCGGTTAAGATGCATGTGAAGGTTCCCGCACTGCCGCAGGCCGAAGCGCTGGCCTTGGTACAGGAAACCCATGAAAAAATCTGTCCCTACAGCCACGCGACGCGCGGGAATATTGATTTTGCGTTGGAAGTTGAAGGGGCATAACCTCTCAATTTCAATGCTCGACAGGGGCGCATCATCTGGCTATAAAGCCGGTCTTGATGACCAAATCCACGGAGAGGTGGCAGAGTGGTCGAATGCGGCGGTCTCGAAAACCGTTAAAGGTTTTGCCTTTCAGGAGTTCGAATCTCCTCCTCTCCGCCACTAAAAAACCCACCCAAAAATAAGGGGTGGGTTTTTTAGTGGCTAAAATCCACTTTTACAGTAACGCTTGGGGCCAGCACAGCTTCCGCAAAATTCAACTATAGGAATTTCCGTGTCCACCAAACGCCTTCTTCAATGTGCCGTTATCATCGCCGGTTTTGTTCCTGTGCTGGCGGGTGGCGCGGGTGTCATCATGGGGGCAGGGATGGCAGGCAGCGATGCGATATTGCCCGTATCTGTCGACAGCCATTTTCGGTATTTGTCGGGGTTGTTGCTGGGTATTGGCCTCGTTTTCTGGTCTTTGGTGCCGCGCATTGAAAAGCACAGTGCCATTTTCCGCGCGCTTGCTTTAATTGTTTTCTGTGGTGGTTTGGCGCGGTTTTATGCGGTTTTCAGCGTTGGTATGCCCGATAATGCCATGCTGTTCGGGCTGGCAATGGAATTGGCCGTAACCCCATTATTGGCCGTTTGGCAGGCTAAAATCGCCCGTTCGGGCTTTATCCAATAACAAGATTTGATTTTTGCCCTGTTTGGGGTAGAAAGCACCCTTCGCAGGCCATGCCTGTGGAGGATGGTGTTGCGGGCGTGGCGGAATTGGTAGACGCACTGGATTTAGGTTCCAGCGGTGAAAGCCGTGGGGGTTCAAGTCCCTCCGCCCGCACCATCCTACGCCAAGTGGCTTCGGATGGCGCGGCCATCTGAGGCCGCAGGCGTAGGATGCCCATCGAAGCCGAGCGAAGCGAAGGCGAAGTAGGGCTGGCTGCAGTTTATGACGAGTAGGGCTGATTGCAGCCTATGAAACGACACATATATAAAGACAACGAACAAGGAATCAAAAATGGCTAAAGTTCAAGTGCTGAAACAAGAAGGTTTGAAACATGAATTTTCGATCACTGTGCCCAGGCAGGTGGTCGATGCGCAGAAGCAATTGCGCCTTGTTGAAATCAGTAAGACGGCGAAATATCCCGGCTTCCGCCCCGGCAAAGTGCCGATGGCTGTCGTTGAACAACGCCACGGCGAAACCGCCCGCGCCGAAGCGCTTGACCAGGCCGTGTCGGATGCCGCCGAAGCTGCTTTGTCGGAACACAAATTGCGCCCCGCGATGCAACCGAAAATCGAGCTGGTCAGCTTTGCCGAAGACAAAGACGTTGAATTCAAACTGGCGGTCGAAGTTTTGCCGGAAGTCAAAATCGGTGATTTCGGCGCGATTGCGTTGGAACGTCCGGTTGCCGAAGTGGAACCCGCCCGCATTGATGAAACCATCAGCAATTTTGCCAAACGCATGCGCGAACCCGAAGCGGTGACCGAAGCGCGCGCCGCGAAAATGGGCGATGTGCTGGTTATCGATTTCGATGGCAGCGTTGACGGCGAAAAGCGCGACGGCATGAAGGGCGACGATCATCGCCTTGAACTCGGTTCCAAATCCTTCATCGACACTTTTGAAGAACAACTGGTGGGCAGCAAAGTTGGCGACAAGAAGGTGATCAAAGTCACTTTCCCTGAAGCTTATCACGCAGCGGAATTAGCCGGTAAAAAGGCCGAATTTGCGGTGATAGTCAAAGAACTGCGCGCGCCAAAGCCGGTTGAATTGAATGATGATCTGGCCAAGGAAATGGGCTTTGACGGCATCGACAAGCTGCGCGAACGCGTCAAAACCGATATGGAAGTGGATTACACCCGTATCAGCCGCGCATTTATCAAGCGCAAGCTGATGGACAAGCTTGCGGACAGCCACAAGTTTGAAGTTCCTACCGGTTTGATGGATGCCGAATTCGGTTCGATCTGGAAACAGGTTGAAGAATCCAAAAAACGTGGTGATCTGCCCGCCGAAGATAAGGGCAAAAGCGACGACGAATTGAAGAAGGAATACACCAACATTGCGGAACGCCGTATTCGTTTGGGTCTGTTGCTGGCCGAAGTCGCGCAAGTGAACAAGATCGAAGTCACCAGCGATCAGCTTCGCAATGCTTTGATGGAAGAAGCGCGTAAATATCCCGGTCAGGAAAAGGCGGTGTTTGATTACTACACGCAAACACAGGGCGCGATGGAACGTCTGCGCGCGCCTTTGCTGGAAGAAAAAGTGATCGATTTCATTATTGGCAAAACCAAAGTGACCGATAAGAAAATCACTTCGGAAGAATTGCTGGCCTTGCCGGAAGAAGAATAAATTTCTGGCGATAGAAAAGAAAAAGCCCCCATGTGAATGGGGGCTTTTTTTATTTCTTGCTTTTCCAGAGCTGTTCCATTTTCAGATAAGTGAAACTGGCCGACCAGGCGATCATCATCATTCCCAGCAAGGTTTCACTCGCGACAATGGCGCGGGCGGGGCCGGTCAGGCGCAAGGCGCTGTCGCCCAATGATGTATAAGTGACGGATGAGAAATACAAAAAATCACCCCAGCTATTGGCCGGGCTTCCTTCCAAAACGCCAAAGACCGGAAATTTAACCAGCCACAACATGGCCAGCGCATACAACCAGATTTCCAGAATATGCCCGACCATCAATCCCGCGAGCGCAAAGGCGATAACGCGGCGGTTGTGCAAACGCTTGGTCGCCCATGGAATAACCGTGTCGGAAACCGTCTGGATAGTTTCGTAATGCAGGGAAACGCAAAGGATAACCAGAACACCGGCGAGCAACCAGACAATGACTTCATACATAGACAAACCTTTGGCGCGAAAACATGTGGGTATTGTATAGCATGTCTTCAAGGGGCAAATAATATATTGAATTTACACCTTAACCATCTCTTGCGCCCCTATATATGATGGGCTAATGTTGCTTTGTGCTTCTTCTTTCCCTTGCCGTTTTTCCCCCTGCAGGAGTTTCCGTTTATGATCCAAGATCGTCACCCCATTGAAACGCTGAATCAATTGATCCCTATGGTGATCGAACAAACCGCGCGCGGCGAACGGTCGTTTGATATTTATTCGCGCCTGTTGAAAGAACGCATCATTTTCATGATCGGCCAGGTCGAAGACCATATGTCGAGCGTCATTTGCGCCCAGCTGTTGTTTCTGGAATCGGAAAATCCGAACAAGGAAATTTCGTTCTACATCAATTCGCCCGGCGGGGTTGTGACTTCGGGCATGGCGATTTATGACACCATGCAATATATCAAGGCGCCGGTTTCAACCGTGTGTATCGGGCAGGCTTGCTCGATGGGTTCACTGTTGCTGGCGGGCGGCGAAAAGGGCAAGCGTTTCTCGCTCCCCAACAGCCGTATCATGATCCACCAACCTTCGGGCGGCGCGCAGGGGCAATCGACCGATATCCAGATTCAGGCCAAGGAAATCCTGAAACTGCGTCAGCGGTTGAGCGAAGTTTATGTGCATCACACCGGTCAAAGCTATGAAAAGGTTGACCTTGCCATCGAGCGCGACAATTTCATGTCGGCGGAAGAAGCCAAGGCTTTTGGCCTGATCGACGAAGTGGTATCCAAGCGTCCCGGCGGCGCTGAAGATGAGAAGAAGGCGGCGTAAACCTGCTGTATCAGGTTAAGACTCAGGTAACTAATCGGGGCGTAAACTGTTGATAGCGGTTGCTCCTTTCATAAAGAGAATGTGATGACAAAACCCACCTCCACAGATTCCAAGAACACGCTTTACTGCTCCTTCTGCGGCAAGAGCCAGCATGAAGTGCGTAAGCTGATCGCAGGCCCCACCGTTTTCATCTGTGATGAATGCGTCGAGCTGTGCATGGATATCATCCGTGAAGAAAGCAAAACCACCTTGGCGAAGTCCAAGGAAGGCGTGCCTTCGCCCAAGGATATCATGGCTATTCTGGATGATTATGTGATCGGACAGGAGCGCGCCAAACGCGTTTTGTCGGTGGCTGTCCACAACCATTATAAACGTCTGGCGCATGGCGCGCGCAATTCGGATGTTGAATTGGCCAAATCGAACATCTTGCTGGTCGGGCCGACCGGTTGCGGTAAAACGCTTCTGGCGCAAACACTCGCCCGCATCATTGATGTGCCTTTCACCATGGCCGACGCAACCACATTGACCGAAGCCGGTTATGTTGGTGAAGACGTCGAAAACATCATTTTAAAATTGTTGCAAGCGTCAGATTATAATGTCGAACGCGCGCAACGCGGCATCGTCTATATCGATGAAATCGACAAAATCAGCCGCAAGTCGGATAATCCATCCATCACCCGCGATGTGTCGGGCGAAGGCGTTCAGCAGGCCTTGCTGAAATTGATGGAAGGAACGGTTGCTTCGGTTCCTCCTCAAGGTGGCCGCAAGCATCCGCAACAGGAATTTTTGCAAGTCGATACCACGAACATCTTGTTCATCTGTGGCGGCGCGTTTGCCGGTTTGGATAAAATTATTGCGGCGCGTGGTCGCGGTTCATCGATCGGCTTTGGCGCCGATGTGCGTGGGCCCGATGAACGCCGCGTCGGCGATTTGCTGAAGGAAACCGAGCCCGAAGATTTGCTGAAATTCGGTTTGATCCCCGAATTTGTGGGTCGTTTGCCGGTTATCGCTACGCTCACCGATCTGGACGAAACCGCGCTTATCGATATTTTGACGAACCCCAAGAATGCGCTTGTGAAGCAGTTCCAGCGTTTATTCGAAATGGAAGACATCAACCTGGAAGTCGGCGAAGACGCGTTGAAGGCGATTGCCCAAAAAGCGATTACGCGTAAAACCGGTGCGCGTGGTCTTCGTGCGATTATGGAAAGCGTCTTGCTGGATTCGATGTACGAACTTCCGGGCTCGACCGATGTTGAAAAAGTCATCATCAATCGCGATGCGGTTGAAGGGAAAGGCAAGCCGATTTATGTGCATGGCGAGAAGAAATCTTCCGCCGCCAGTACGGCAGCCGCCAAGGCTTAAATGCCCTACAAATATAAAGCCTCCTTTCTGAAAAGAAAGGGGGCTTTTTTGTTTGGGACACAACCGGGTGTGGTACTTGTTTTCGCGCTTCACCTGTGTTGTTCTAGGGATGCAAATTTACCGGAGAATCCCATGTCCCATATCGCCGCCCTTCATGCCCGCGAAATTCTCGACAGCCGCGGCAACCCGACCGTGGAAGTCGATGTTGTGTTGGAAAGCGGCGCGTTTGGCCGCGCTGCCGTTCCTTCAGGCGCATCGACCGGCGCGCATGAAGCGGTTGAATTGCGCGACGGCGACGCCGCGCGTTATGCGGGCAAGGGCGTGTTACGCGCCGTTGAATCAGTCAATGAAGAAATTTCCGGCGCCGTTGTGGGCATGGATGCGAGCGACCAGATCGCGCTTGATGCCGCATTGATCGAGTTAGACGGCACGCCCAACAAATCGCGCCTTGGCGCCAATGCCATTTTGGGTGTCAGCCTCGCCACCGCCAAAGCGGCGGCGCAGGAAGCGCGTTTGCCTTTATACCGTTATGTCGGCGGCGTTTCGGCGTCTTTGTTGCCGGTGCCGATGATGAACATCATCAATGGCGGCGCGCATGCCGACAACCCGATTGATATTCAGGAATTTATGATCGTGCCGGTTGGGGCAGAAACCGCATCGGATGCCATTCGCATGGGCGCGGAAATTTTCCACACGCTCAAAAAACTGTTGAAAGATGTGAACCACAATACCGGCGTGGGCGACGAAGGCGGCTTTGCGCCTAATCTGTCCTCGGCCGATGAAGCGATTGGTTTTATTTTGCGCGCCTGTGAAAAAGCGGGTTATGCGCCGGGCGAAGATATCGTGCTGGCATTGGATTCCGCCGCGACCGAATTTTACAAAGACAACCGTTACCAATTGGCGGGCGAGCGCAAGATCCTGAGCGCCGAGCAGATGGTGCGTTATTACGCCGATCTGTGTGCACGTTTTCCGATTTTTTCGATTGAAGACGGCATGGCCGAAGATGATTTCGAAGGGTGGGAAATGTTGACCGAAGCGTTGGGTGATAAAATCCAATTGGTTGGCGATGATTTGTTTGTGACCAATCCTTCCCGTTTGGCCGATGGCATTGAACGCGGTTTGGCGAATTCCATTTTGATCAAGGTCAATCAGATTGGCACCCTGTCCGAAACATTGGAGGCGGTCGAAATGGCGCACAAGGCGGGATACCGCGCCGTGATGTCGCATCGTTCGGGCGAAACCGAAGATTCCACTATTGCCGATTTGGCGGTGGCCACCAATTGCGGACAGATCAAAACCGGTTCGCTGGCGCGGTCGGACAGATTGGCGAAATATAACCAGCTGATCCGCATCGAAGAACAATTGGGCCGCGCGGCGCGTTATGCCGGAACATCTGTGTTGATGGGTTGATGATGGTGACGGGACGCGCCATGCAAACGATGCTTTCGATCATCGGCGCGTGCCTTGTCGGCTATTTTCTGTACCATACAATCGAAGGCGATCGCGGCATCGTGATGCAGGCGCGGCTTCAGGCCAAAGTCGACACCGCACAGGCGGAATTGACCCGATTGCAGAAAGAACATGAAGGACTCGACCACCGCGTGCATTTGATGCGCCCCGAAAGCCTTGACCCTGATTTGCTTGATGAAGAGGCGCGTAAAACACTCGATTATTCCAAACCCAATGAAATCATTATTTTATCGCCACCGGGCAATCCGGCTTCGACTACCAAAAATTAGGAAGCGCCACGATTTTTTGTGCAGCGCAGCAATAATGCATTGAAAACAAAAGATAACTTGAAAAATTCTCTTGATCGGCTTACTTCATTCACACGCAGAAGCGACATTTATGAGTCGTTTCTCCGGGCAGAGTAAACAAACCTCGCATCACACAATGTCTATGCAAATGGCACACAAACAAAATTCGGACTCCAATCATCCTGTGCGCGACCGCGCCGTGGAACTGCAACGCTATTATCGCGACATGCTTTTGATCCGTCGCTTTGAAGAAAAAGCCGGACAGTTATATGGCATGGGGTTGATCGGCGGTTTCTGCCATTTATATATCGGACAGGAAGCCGTCGTTGTCGGCGTGCAGGCGGCGCAAAAAGAGGGCGACAGCGTTATCACATCTTATCGCGATCACGGGCACATGCTGGCGTGCGGTATGGAATCGCGCGGCGTGATGGCCGAACTGACCGGACGCAGCGGTGGCTATTCGCGCGGCAAGGGCGGTTCGATGCACATGTTCAGCCGCGAAAAAGCGTTTTACGGCGGCCACGGTATTGTCGGCGCACAGGTGCCGCTCGGCGCCGGTTTGGCGTTCGCGCACAAGTATAAAAATGATGGCCATGTCGCGTTGACTTATTTCGGCGACGGCGCGGTGAACCAGGGACAGGTTTACGAAGCGTTCAACATGGCGGCCTTATGGAAATTGCCGGTTGTGTTCATCATCGAAAACAACAAATATTCGATGGGCACATCGCAGGCGCGCCACGCCGCCGGTGATTTATCAAAACGCGGCGAAGCCTATGGCATTCCCGGTATCAAGGTTGACGGCATGAATGTGATTGCCGTTCGCGAAGCTGCCGAAAAAGCCATTACCTATGCGCGTTCGGGGCAGGGGCCGATTATTTTGGAAATGGAAACCTATCGTTATCGTGGTCATTCCATGTCCGACCCCGCCAAATACCGCCAGAAGGAAGAAGTCGAAGAAATGCGCGCCAAGCATGACCCGATTGAAACCTTGCGCGAATTGATGTTGAAGGAAAATATTCTGTCGGAAGATGGTTTCAAACTGATCGAACGTGAAGTCAAAGACATCGTGACCGACGCCGCCGAATTTGCGCAAAGCAGCCCGGAGCCCGAAGCAGCGGAACTCTGGACAGATATTTTGGTGGATTGAGATGAGTCAATCGGTAAGAGCGCCCGCAGAAAAAATATGGGTCGTGGGCCGTTATGTGGACGAGGGGCAACCCATCACGCCCGGCGAGCCCACTGTTGAAATTGCCTATGCCAGCGGTATGCATGAAACGCTACGTGCCGAGGATTTTGGTGTGGTCGCGCATGTCGAAGGCAAGCGCATCAATGTCGGCGAGGCGTTAAGCGACGGCGACCCACATAACGACAGCGGCGCTTCGATGTTCGATGAACATTCTGTGCTGTGCCATATCGTCGGTCGTCGCGACAGGAACTCGATCAAGGGTGGCGCGCCGCATCTTTCTACTTCCCGTGCCATTTCCAACGCCAAAGCCGTAGGGGCTTTGTTGCCAACTTATGGATAGACCATGACTGTACAAATTCTTATGCCCGCGCTGAGTCCCACGATGACCGAAGGCAAAATTGCCCGCTGGCTGAAAAAGGAAGGCGACAAGATCAAGGCCGGGCAGATTATCGCCGAAATCGAAACCGACAAGGCGACGATGGAAGTCGAGGCGGTCGATGAAGGCACGCTGGGCAAAATCATCATCCCCGCCGGCACCGAAAATGTGAAGGTGAATGAGATTATCGCCGTGTTGTTGGAAGATGGCGAAAAACTGGAGGATGTGTCGATCGCCAAATATGCCGCGCCCGTTTCCGCCACGCCCGCGCCGAAACCCGTTTCCAATGTTGTGTCGATGCCTTCCGCGCCTGTGCAACCCGCCGCATCCCTCGCGCAACCGGAAAAGAAACACGATAAATATATCAAACAAACGGTGCGCGAAGCCTTGCGCGATGCGATGGCCGAAGAAATGCGCCGCGATCAGAATGTGTTTTTGATGGGCGAAGAAGTCGCGCAATATCAGGGCGCGTACAAAGTCAGCCAGGGCTTGCTGGATGAATTTGGCGATAAACGCGTGATCGACACGCCCATCACCGAAATGGGTTTTGCCGGTGTTGGCGTTGGCGCGGCGTTTGGCGGGCTGCGTCCTATTGTTGAATTTATGACCATGAATTTCGCGATGCAGGCGATTGACCAGATTATCAATTCCGCCGCCAAGACATTGTATATGTCGGGCGGTCAAATGGGTTGCCCGATTGTATTCCGCGGCCCCAATGGCGCGGCATCACGCGTCGGCGCGCAACATTCGCAGTGCTACGCCAGCTGGTACGCGCATGTGCCGGGGCTCAAGGTTGTCGTGCCTTACGATGCCGAAGACGCCAAAGGTTTAATGAAGAGCGCCATTCGCGATAACAATCCCGTCATGTTTTTGGAACATGAAATTATGTATGGCCAGTCTTTCGATGTGCCGGATGACAAGGATTTTATCCTGCCCATCGGTAAGGCGAAAATTATGCGCGAAGGAACCGATGTCACCATCGTCGCGTTCTCGCGCATGGTCGGTCATGCGCTGGCGGCTGCGGAAGCCTTGGCTGCGGAAGGTATCAGCGCCGAAGTTATTAATTTGCGCTCGTTGCGCCCATTGGACACCGAAACGATTGTGAACTCGGTTCGCAAGACCAATCATGTTGTATCGGTTGAGGAAAGCTGGCCATTCGCCGGAATTGGCTCGGAAATCGCCGCTGTGGTGATGGAGCAGGCGTTTGATGATCTGGACGCCCCCGTGGTGCGCGTCACGGGTATGGATGTGCCCTTGCCCTATGCCGCGAATCTCGAAAAACTGGCGTTGCCGCAAATTGACAACATAGTTGAAGCCGTTAAACGCGTTCGTTTTCGTCAGGCTGCTTAATCTCTCTTCAAGGTAACCGCTATGCCCACGCAAATTCTTATGCCCGCGCTTTCGCCGACAATGACCGAAGGCAATCTGACCAAATGGTTGAAGAAAGAAGGCGACGTTGTAAAAGCGGGGCAGGTGATTGCAGAAATTGAAACCGACAAAGCGACGATGGAAGTCGAAGCGGTTGACGAAGGCAAGATTGTCAAAATTGTAATTCCCGCCGGTTCGCAGGGCGTGAAGGTGAACGCGTTGATCGCCATTCTGGCGGAAGAGGGCGAGAGTGATGAGGCGGCATTGGCTGGAGTTAAAGCACCCGCTGCGATAAATGCGCCTTCGGCGAGCCCCTCCCTCGCGGAGGCGCAATCTGCCAGTTTGCTTGGCAAGGCAAGTTCCGCGCTCCCCACAAGGGGGAGGGAATCTGCGTCTTCTGCGGCGTCTGCGGTTTCTCATACTGGAAATCGCGTTATCGCCAGCCCCTTGGCAAAACGTATCGCTGAACAATCGGGTATTAATCTGAACAATGTGCGCGGTACGGGGCCGAATGGCCGCATTGTCAAAGCGGATTTGGAAAACGCATCTGTGCCTGTGCGTTCTGCCGCTTCGGCTCCCTCTGTCGGGCTTGATGTCGTCGACTATGCCACCAAGCTGGGCATGGCGTTCGACGAGCAACCGAACAGCAGCGTGCGCAAAGTTATTGCCAAGCGTCTGAGCGAATCCAAACAACAGGTGCCGCATTTCTATCTGTCGGTCGATTGCGAGCTTGATGCGTTGCTGGACTTACGCAAGCAACTGAACGAAGCCGCTGGCACCAAAATTTCGGTCAATGATTTTATCATTCGCGCCACTGCTTTGGCGTTGAAGAAAATCCCCGCCGCCAATGCTTCATGGACGGATAACGCGATTTTGCTTTATAAAAATGTGGATGTTTCGGTGGCGGTTGCCACGCCCAACGGGTTGATAACGCCAATTATCAAAAAGGCCGACAGCAAAACCCTGTCGCAAATTTCATCGGAAATGAAAGACCTTGCCGCCCGCGCGCGCGATGGCAAACTGCGCCCCGAAGAATTTATGGGGGGCGGTTTCTCCATTTCCAACCTCGGCATGTTCGGGGTCAAAAGTTTTTCGGCCATCATCAACCCGCCGCAATCTTGCATTTTGGCGGTCGGTGCGGGCGAACAACGCGCGGTTGTCAAAAACGGCGCGTTGGCAATTGCCACGGTCATGACGGTTACATTGTCCGTCGATCATCGTTCGGTCGATGGTTCTGTCGGCGCAGAATTTTTGCAGGCGTTTAAGCCGCTGATTGAAAAACCCCATGCATTGGTTGCGTAATGTCCGCCGCTGGTGGCTATTCTATCCGTGTTTTAACAGTCGATGATTGGCAAGCATTTTCCATAATGCGCCTTGAGGCTTTGCAAAAATACCCTCAATTTTTTGGTTCGAGCTACGAACGGGAAAAGGCGTATAGCTCGGGTGATTGGCAACAGTGGCTTATACGCCAGGATGCGTGTTTGTTTGGTTTGTTTGATAAAGAACGCATTATTGGCATCACTGGCGCGATAACCGATAAATATGATGCGGCTATAGGCATGATGATTGCTAGCTATATCCAGCCCGAATATCAGGGCAGGGGATTATCGGCGCTGTTATACAAAGCCCGCATTGATTGGGCGTTGAATTATCTGGATTGGAAGAAACTTGTTATCTCTCATCACGAAAGCAATGAAACCTCGCGCCGCGCTAATCAAAAATGGGGTTTCCACTTTATCGGAAAAGCGCCAAGGAACTGGCCTGATGGTACAACGGCAGATGACTGGAATTACGAACTTGATCTTGAACAACTGAGGCAGAAACAATGACCACACAATCAACCGATCTCATCATTATCGGCGGCGGGCCGGGCGGTTATGTCGCCGCCATTCGCGCATCGCAACTCGGGATGAAAGTCACGCTTGTTGAACGCGAACATTTGGGCGGCATTTGTTTGAATTGGGGCTGCATCCCCACAAAGGCTTTGTTGCGCTCATCGGAAATTCTCAACCTCATCAAACATGCGGATACATTCGGCATTACAGTCAAAGAATATTCGTTTGACCTTGCCAAAATTGTCGAACGTTCGCGCAAAGTTTCGGCGCAACTGGTTGGCGGCATTAAACATTTGATGAAAAAGAACAAAATCGAAGTTATCGAAGGTAGTGCCAGACTGCTGGGCGGCGGCAAAGTCGAAGTCACGGCGAATGATGGCAAAACATCGCAACTCTCGGCCAAAAACATCATCCTCGCCACCGGCGCGCGGGCGCGAACCCTGCCGGGGCTCGAGGCCGACGGCAAACTCATCTGGACATACAAAGAAGCCCTGCAACCCGATGTAATGCCGAAATCTTTGCTGGTCGTCGGTTCGGGCGCGATTGGCATTGAATTTGCCAGCTTCTTCCGCGCCCTTGGTGCCGAAGTCACCGTGGTTGAGGTAATGGACAGGATTTTGCCCGTCGAAGATACCGAAATTTCTGCCTTTGCCCGCAAGTCGTTTGAAAAACAGGGCATGAAAATTATCACCGGCGCGACTGTCAAAAAATTGACCAAGAGCGATAGCAATGTCACGGCGACGATTGAGGCCGCGGGTAATCTGACGACACTGACATTCGAGCGCGTGATAATGGCGGTCGGCATCACCGGCAATGTCGAAAATATCGGTTTGGAAAATACCAAAGCCAAAGTGGATCGTGGCCATGTTGCCATCAACCAATGGTCGGAAACCGGCGAGCCTGGCCTCTATGCCATCGGCGATGTCGCGGGCCCGCCCTGGCTGGCGCACAAAGCCAGCCATGAAGGCGTCATTGCGGTCGAACGTATCGCGGGCGTCAAGGGATTGCACCCGCTCAACACCGCCAATATTCCCGGTTGCACCTATTGCACACCGCAAGTCGCCAGCGTTGGTATGACCGAAGCCAAAGCCAAAGAAGCCGGACGGCAAGTCAAAGTCGGCCGTTTCAGCCTTGTCGGCAATGGCAAAGCTATTGCGTTGGGCGAACCCGAAGGCATGATCAAAACCGTGTTCGACGCCAAAACAGGCGAGCTGTTAGGCGCGCATATGATCGGCCCCGAAGTGACGGAAATGATTCAGGGCTACACCATTGCCCGCACGCTCGAAACAACCGAAGCCGAATTGATGCATACGGTTTTCCCGCATCCTACTCTGTCAGAAGCGATGCATGAGTCCGTATTAGATGCTTATGGCCGCGTCATACATATGTAACTATTGACTTCCACATCCGCTTTCCTTTATGACGCGACAAGGAAAGGGAGGTGGCCAATGGAAAATACGTTAAATAAAAGCGAAATTATCAAAGCGGCGGCGCGTGCCGCGATGCGCCATTTGTGCATCCCTTACAAAATTGCGATTGAGCAAGTTGCGGAAGCTTTTGCCTTGGCGGAAAAGCTTGCCCTTACACCATGCAAAACTGCGCAACAAATTTTCCTGCGCCTGCGTCAGGAAATTAATGACAGAAATAACGAAGCGCGAGCCTATCAGGCGCGACGCTCAGTTTTTCATTTTGGCAATCGTGCCTGTCGTCGACTGACCCTCGACTAGTTGCGCCAAAACAATCTTGCCGCCCCAACCTTGCACTTCCTTCGCGCCCACAATTTTGTCGATTGTGTAATCCGCACCCTTGACCAGAATATCGGGGCGGACGGTTTTGATAAGTTCGAGTGGCGTATCTTCGCCAAATATCACAACATGATCAACATCGGTTAGCGAACCCAGAACGGTGCCGCGTGCCGCCTCGTTCTGCACAGGGCGCGTTTCACCTTTCAATCGTTTGACCGATGCGTCGCTGTTCAACCCGACCACCAATTTGTCGCAAGCCGAACGCGCCTGACGCAGCAACGAAATATGCCCTGGATGCAATAAATCGAAACACCCGTTGGTGAAGCCGACCTTCAAACCCTGCTTGCGCCAACGTTCTGCTATGTCGGCCATGGCGGCCCAATCGACCACTTTGTTCTTCACGCGCTGTGCCGACCCATGCAACAACTCATGCGCCAATTCGCTGCGCGAGACAGACGCGGTGCCGACTTTGCCAACTACGATTGAACCCGCGATATTAGCGAGCTCTGCAGATTCTTCCGCCGTAAAACCGCTGGCCAAGGCCAAGGCCAAAGTTGCCGCTACGGTGTCGCCCGCGCCCGAAACATCGAAAACTTCGCGGGCCTTTGTATGCAAATGCAGCGCGGGCTGGTCCTTGCCGACCAGACACACGCCATCCGCGCCAAGCTTCACAAGTATATTGCTAATGTTTTGCGATTCCAGCATCGGCCGCGCGGCTGCTTCGGCATCTGGCACGCTGCCGATATGTTTGCCGACCATTTCCGACAATTCCTTGCGGTTGGGGGTCAGATATGTCGCGCCCTTGTACCGCGCCAGATCGCGCCCTTTGGGATCGATGATGATGGGTTTTTTGGCTTCGCGCGCCAGGCGGATAATTTCGGTCGTCACGCGCGGCGTCAAAACACCCTTGGCATAATCGGACAAAATCACCACGCCGACATTTTTTATCAGGCCTGCGGCAGTATCGATAATTTTTTGCTCCATCGCGGCGTCAACCGGTTTGGCGGTTTCGTAATCGGCACGAAGCAATTGTTGGCCATGTGCGACATAACGGGTTTTTTGCGTGGTCGGGCGTGTGGTATCGGTCAACAGATGGATGCCGATGCCGGGTAATTCGGCAAATGCCTTGTGCAGATCCTTGCCGGTGTCGTCATTACCGATCACGCCGACAATTTCCACCTTGCCACCCAACGCAGCGATGTTGCGCACCACGTTGCCCGCGCCGCCCAAGGTGGCGGTTTCGCGTTGCGTGTGTAACACGGGAATGGGCGCTTCGGGCGAAATGCGGTCAACCGAGCCATAGACATAACGGTCGAGCATGACATCGCCGACGCAGAGCAGGCTTTGGTCGATAAACTGGTCAAGGCGGGCGGCGAGGTCGGACATCACAGATTCCTAACGGTAAAAGATGTCCCTAATAGAGCCGCTTGACTTAATTTTGACAAGTGCGTTCATTAGGCGTGATTTTGTGGTTTTTTTCAGGAGATTCGTATGACACGCGCACTTATTTTTCCAGGCCAGGGCAGCCAATCCATCGGTATGGGCAAGGCGTTGGCCGATGCCTTTGCCGAGGCTAAGGATGTGTTTGCGGAAGTTGATGAGGCGTTGAAGCAAAACCTGTCCAAGCTGATGTGGGAAGGTTCGACCGAAGATTTGAAATTGACGGAAAACGCCCAACCCGCCTTGATGGCGGTCAGCATGGCCGTTATCCGCGTGTTGGATAAACAGGGTAAATTCGCGTTGCCGGCGGCGGCGAAATTCGTGGCGGGGCATAGTCTGGGCGAATATTCCGCGCTTTGTGCCGCCGGAAGTATTATGCTGTCCGATACGGCGCGGTTGTTGCGTAAACGCGGCGAGGCGATGCAGAAAGCGGTGCCGGTTGGTTTGGGCGCTATGGCGGCCTTGATCGGTGTTGATCTGGCTGCGGCGCAGGAAATCGCCGACGCCGCTGCGCAAGGTGAAGTTTGCACCGCTGCCAATGACAACGCCCCCGGGCAGGTTGTTATCAGCGGCCACACCGCGGCGGTTGACCGCGCGATTGCGATTGCCGCCGAACGCGGATTTAAACGCAGCGTTAAATTGCCGGTTTCCGCGCCGTTTCATTGTTCATTGATGCAACCCGCCGCCGATGTGATGCAAGATGCTTTGGGTGATGTGGATATTAAAAACCCTGTCGTGCCTGTCGTGGCCAATGTCACGGCACAGGCGGTAAGTGATGCGGCCACCATTCGCGATTTGCTTGTGAAGCAGGTGACGGGTTCCGTCCGCTGGCGCGAAAGCGTTTTGTATATGAAGGAGCAGGGCGTGGCGCAATTGGTCGAATGCGGCGCGGGTAATGTCTTGGCGGGCATGACCAAACGGATTGATAAGGAAATCGTGGCATTGTCATTGTCATCGCCCGAAGAAATCGATATTTTTTTGAAATCGCTATGAGTGAATTTCTGTCAGTCTATATGACGGCGCCAACGCGGGACGAAGCCGACGAAATCGCCCGCGTGTTGGTCGACGAAAGGCTTGCGGCCTGTGCCAATATATTTTGGGATGTGGCTTCCGTTTACCGGTGGCAGGGCAAGGTGGAACAGGCTCAGGAATGTGTGATTATCGCCAAAACTACAGCCGATAAATTCGATGCGTTGCAAAAGCGCGTCAAGGAAATCCATAGTTATGATTGTCCGTGTATCGTCGCCACGGCGATAACAACAGGAAATCCTGACTATTTAGAGTGGCTTACGAAAGCTGCTTCATCAGAAATTTGATAGGGTAGGCAAGCAAGAGCGCAGCGCCCACTCCGCCACACCATAAAGTGACAAACCACAACCATTGCCGCGCCGATTCATGCGCGGACAACCAATTTCTGGCACGATCAATATAAATGTTCATGGCTCGCCTTACCCCGGAAGATGTAATAGGAATAAGCGGTATAGGACAAAATAATCGGCAGCAAAGGCACGATGCCGACCAGCAATAAAGACAGCGTTGGCCCCGACGAAGCGGCATCCCACAATGTATATTGGAAGGGGATAATCCATGGATACAGGCTGATGCCCAGCCCCAGATACCCCATCAGGAAAACCGCAAGGCTTAGCAAAAAGGGCGTAAATTCCGCCTTGGTGCGCAACCCGCGCCAGATAAAGAAAAACGACAATGCAGTCGCAACCGGTATCGGCATCAGATAAAAAACATTTGGCGTGCTAAACCAGAAAGTGCTGATTTTCGGATTAAGGAACGGCATTGTGATGCTGACCACACCCATAAACAAACCGACAAAAATCAAAACATAGGATGCGGCGCGGCGGGCCCAATCCTGTGTCACATCTTCGGTTTTCATCACCAACCATGTCGACCCCAGCAACGCATAACCGCACACGACCGCCATGCCGGTGACCATGCTAAACCCTGTCGCCCAATCAAAAACGCCGCCGGAAAAATTGCGGCCTGTGATCTGTACGCCCTGCACAAACGAGCCCAGAATAACGCCTTGGGAAAAGGCCGCCGTCAGAGAACCGAAATGAAAAGCGTAATCCCATAAACGGCGCGATTGCTCGCTGGATTTAAAACGGAATTCAAACGCCACGCCACGCGTGATAAGCCCCAACATCATCGTGATAATCGGCATATAAAAGGCGGGCAACAAAATGGCATAGGCCAAAGGAAAAACGGCAAACAATCCGCCGCCGCCCAACACCAGCCATGTTTCGTTGCCGTCCCAGAAGGGCGCGATGGAATTCATCATCCGGTCGCGGCATTTGTCGGATGGCGCAAACGGAAACAATATGCCAATGCCCAAATCAAAGCCATCCAGCAAAACATAAAGCAAAATGGCGGTGGCAATCAACACGCCCCAAATCAGCGGCAAATCCAGATAAGGGGAAAAATCAAACATGGTCGGCTCCTGGCTTGATGGATTTAATGACGGATGCCTCTGTGCTGTGCGTGTAATAGGTGCCCGCTTCTTCGGGCGCGGTGATGCCGGTGCGGATAAGTTTCAGGATGTAGTAACTGCCCGCGCCGAACACCAGAATATAGATAACAACAAAACACAACAGCGACCACGCAACCTGTGGCCCCACCAGGGCGGGCGATACGGCCTGTGCGGTGCGGATAACGCCATAGGCAACATAAGGTTGCCGCCCGATTTCCGTGACAAACCACCCGGCCAACAAAGCGATAAAACCCGATGGCATCATCGCCATCCACCACAAATACAACCAACGGCTTTCAAATAATTTGCCACGCGCATATTGCGTGGCGCTGGTCAGGCCAATGAGGATCATAAGAACGCCAAGCCCGACCATCACGCGGAACGACCAAAACAGAGGTGCGGCCATTGGCCTGTCTTCGGGCGGAAAGGATTTCAGATTGGGGATAACGCCATCGGCATGCCCCGTTAAAATCCAACTCGCGCCGTCGGGGATGGTGATGCCATATTCGGTTTTCTCGGCCGCTTGGTTTGGCCAGCCGAACAGATACAAAGGCGCATGCGATGTGCGATCCCAATTGCCTTCCATCGCGGCGATTTTGGCCGGTTGATATTTCAACGTGTTGTCACCATGCAAATGCCCGATGAAAAGCTGCACTGGCGCGACAAGGGCGGCCATCATCACGGCCATGCCCAACATAATCCGCGCCTGTGGCATATGCTGTTTGTTCCATAAATAAAACGCACCCACGCCGCCCACCACAAAGGCGGTGGACAGATAGGCCGCCGTGACCATATGCGCCAAACGATACGGGAAAGACGGGTTAAAGATGATGGTCAACCAATCCGTCGGCATCAAACGCCCATCGGCGGCAATCGTAAAGCCTTGCGGCGTTTGCATCCAGCTGTTGGCCGATAAAATCCAGAAGGCCGACATCAAGGTTCCACCCGCCACAATGCAGGTCGCGACAAAATGCATGCGTGCGCTGACCCGGTTCCACCCGAACAGCATGATGCCGAGGAAAGAGGATTCGAGAAAGAAAGCGGTCAACACTTCAAATCCGAGGAGGGGGCCCAAAACATTGGCGACGCGGTCAGAAAATATCGACCAGTTGGTGCCGAATTGATAAGACATGACAACGCCGGAAACGACGCCCATGCCGAACGCGACCGCGAATATTTTGACCCAGAATTTATAAATATCGCGATACAAATCATTGCCGGTTGCCAACCAACGCCATTCAACCACGGCCAGAAAACTGGCCAGCCCGATGCTGAAAGCGGGAAAGACGATGTGGAAGCTGATGGTAAACGCGAATTGAATACGCGCCAGCATGATGGGGTCGAGTGTCATCATCAGATGTCTCCGGAAAGGGACGATAAGCGATGTGCCGACCCTATGCCCCTTAGGTATGGTTTTCCAGTGAAAAATAAAATAACTATTTGTGAATAAAGACTATTTTGGTACGGGATGGGGGCGGTTACCCGGCGGTAACGCCTTGAATAAACGTGTCAGCACGCCATATATAATGCGTAACAAAAGGAGCCTTGCCATGATCACCATTCGTCCATCATCCGAACGCGGCCATGCCAATCACGGTTGGCTTGATACGCATTATTCATTTTCGTTTTCCGATTATCAGGACCCCGCTTATATGGGCTTTCGCGATTTGCGCGTCATCAATGACGACCGCATTCAGGGCGGCGCGGGTTTCCCCACGCATGGGCATCGTGATATGGAAATTATCACTTACATGATCAATGGCGCGTTGGCGCACAAAGATTCCACCGGCGGCGAAGGCGTGATTAAACGCGGCGAAGTGCAAACCATGACGGCGGGCGCGGGCGTGCGCCACAGCGAATTTAACGCGTCGGCTACCGAAGCCGCGCATTTGCTGCAGATATGGGTAATGCCTGCCAATGACGGGCTGCCCGCAGCCTATGCGCAAACGCATTTTTCGGATGCGGATAAACATAACCGTTTGTGCCGCATTGTCGCGCCAAAAGGTGCCGGGGACGGCTTGACTATCAACCAAGATGTTTCGGTCTATGCCAGCATTTTGGATAAAGGCGCGTCTGTGGCACATGATATCGCGCAGAACCGCGCGGCATGGGTGCAAATGGTGTCGGGCGAAATCAAATTGAATGATGTTGTGTTGAAAGCGGGTGATGGTGCGGCGATTGAGGCTGTGACTGCGCTGGCGATCACGGCACAGGATAACAGCGAATTTTTGCTGTTTGATTTGGTTTAGATATCCTATAGTCGCGCCTGTCACCTTTTTACCGTGGAGTTTCCCATGCGTTTCCCCAAAATTCTGCTCGCGGCTTTGTTTGTGATGTTTGCGACAGGCGCGCGCGCCGATGATATCGGTTGTGTTTCGACCACGGTGCGTTATCTGGGCATGGCGAATGATAAAATCTGTGTCACCGCTTTCCGCGATGAAGATGTCGGCGGCGTCGTCTGTCACATAAGCCGCGCGGAAACCGGCGGCGTCAAAGGCAAGGTAGGCGTGGCTGAAAGCCCGTCCGAAGCCTCTATCGCGTGCCACCAGACGGGGCCGATTACTATTAAGGACGGGTTGAAAGACGGCGAAAAAGTTTTCAAGGAAAACCGTTCTTTCCTGTTCAAGACTTTGCAGGTCGTGCGTTTTTATGACAAGGCGAATAACTCGCTCGTTTATCTGGCTTATTCCGACAAGATCATTAATGGTTCGCCGAAAAATGCGGTGTCGGCGGTGACAATCGCACCGTGGCCGGGGGAATAAAATTAAAATGAAACAGTCGCCGTGACCGTATCGGAATAAGAACCGACCAGGACATTCTGGCTGGTGCCAATATCCTCGATTCCAAATCAAGAAGCGATTTCGGCACTACAATATCTGATCGCCGGTGTTGGGAAGGGTGGCAATAGCTCCATCCCTAGCGGCAAGACTTTATCATTTAGTTATATCATTGAGTGATTCAGGGGGAGGGGCGAGTTGGAGCAAGGACTTCCACTATGGGGCGGTCATGGCTGATAAGATAGACGATGAAGGCGCGACGTAAGTAAGCAAGAGATGTAGAGGCCGCTGCCGCGACGCGGATGGCCGAATTGACAGGCGATGAGAACTGGCTGCCAGGCCATAGCGGGGTGAAGAACCTCTGTGAATACATGCTCCACTACTTTGAGACAAACTACGCCGCGAATAAATCTACGGAGTGGGCCGATGCGTCGGCGGCGGCGATGCAATCAGGCAGTCCACCACAGCTGGTCGTTCCGAACTAATCGGCCGAGGTGGGAAAGGATTGTCCGGCACCAAATAGTTATAACCCACAATCGTCACGGTGACGCTGAGCGCCACTCCTACAAATGTACCTATCGCCCATTTCGCTTCGCTCTCCATGTTTACCCCCTGTTTGTTATTTGGCTGATAAAGTCTCCTTGTGCTTAGTGTCAGGAAAATGACATTTTGATATGAAACGTGCAATTATTGTGTCTTTAATGAAGATTGCAAAAAAATTTATGAATTATTTGCAAGATTTGATTAGTGAGTGGATTGGGGGATTGTCCCTCGTCGCTGTAGAGGTGAACCTTGCCGCCGAGGATGGCATGCTTGTCGCGTTCCCAACTCATTTTGGTATCGGACATGATCCGACTCCTGACGGCCTGACGAATTGAATCCTTCGCGCCTTGAAAAGGCTGGCAAAAGTCCATCCGGCAGGCGTTCAGGACACGACTTTCACGTTTTCTTTCACATTGCAGGTGCTGAACCTGACGGCCACGGGACAGCCGGTTACACAGCCTGCTTTTGTGAAAGCACTGTGAAAGTGTAATTGATTGACCCCGGAGGGCCAATCTCGTCTGTAAGTGATTGATTTTGTTATCAGGTTGGTTGCGGGGACAGGATTTGAACCTGTGACCTTCAGGTTATGAGCCTGACGAGCTACCGGGCTGCTCCACCCCGCGCCACCTAAGTCGTGGATCCTACGCCTAAAGCGTTGGAAGAGGGGTTGTTGTGACGGGTTAACAGGTTAATGTCAACGGCTTTTAATCGCGTTCTGCTTTAACCCTTGTGTTTACGCGCTTTAACCGCATTCATCGATGCGAATTCGGCGCCGAAAAAAAGAATATGCGATGAATAATATACCCAAACCGCGAAAATCATAAAAGATCCTGCCGCGCCATAGGTGGTGCTGAGCGCGCTGCTGCCCAGATATAGCCCGATCAAATGTTTGCCGATTGTGAACAAAAAAGACGAAACGCCCGCCGCCATCCACACATCGTGCCATGCAATATAAATATCCGGCAGAATTTTAAAGATCATCGCGAACAAAAGGCTGACGATAAAAAAACTGGCGATGGAATTAAAAATTTCCAGCAAAGGCGCGAGGCTGGGCAAGGTGCCGGTTAAAAAGGTGCCGATGGCGGTCAGAATAGCGCTGAGCAACAATGACACCATTAACAAAAACCCGACCCCGAAGACTATGGCGAAAGAAAGCAACCGATGTTTAAGATAATCGCCAACCTTAAAATGCGCGGATGGCGGCGCGCGCCAGATGACGTTCAGTGCGTCCTGCAATTCGATAAAAACGCCCGACGCGCTGATAAACAAAGTCGCGATGCCAATCATAAGCGCGAACAGATTATTATAAGGCTGTTGCGCGTGAAGCAGGATATGTTGCATCGCCTCTGCTCCCGCTTTGCCGATCAAATTTTGCATTTCGGCCAACACTTGTCCGGTTGCGGCATCATGTCCCCACAGGCTGCCCGCCACCGAAGTCGCGATCAGCAACAACGGCCCGATGGAGAGCAGGCTGTAAAACGATAAAGCCGCCGACATTTGTGGCACATCATCGGCGCTCCATTTCTGGCACACGCGCTTTAAAAATATCGCGGCGTTATTTATTGTTTTTCGGAATGTCATCGGTACGCGCCGTGGTGCTGGTGTGTTCATGCATACTCTTCATCAACTGGGCGCAATCGGCATCCTTGCTCATGCCCGGGTCAAACAACGCAACAAGAGCCGCGGGGGGCGCCAACACCGCAAGACCGGCGGCAATTGCGCCACGTTCGGCGATCGGGCCCTTTTCAATACTGACATTTACTTTTTTAAATGTGCCGTCGATATCAATGGGCGATCTTAAGGATATAAGCGTGGGCGTTTTCGGGGCGGGTACAATTTGAAAACCCAGCATTTCATTTTCCAGATTAATGCCGCCATTGGCAGTGATGAGCGTATCCTTGGTGTCGAACACCAGATTATGCGCGGTGATGATGCCGTTATTCACATTCATATCTGCAACCAGACAACGGATGGGTAGTTTTTCATCACCGGCAACGAGAAAACCCAACGACTTCGCAACATCAAGGCTCAACAGCTTGACCAGCAAATGGCTGATATCGCCGCCTTCCATGCCAATGCCGCCGACGCCCGACGCATCGGACAACATCTCATGCAACGACTTCCCATGCCCCGACAAAGACAATGTGCCGCCCATATCGCCATCGGGCGGTGACGCGCCAAAACTGTCATCGGCAGATTTCAACATTCCCGCCAATGTCAATTTATCGAATGTGATATCGGCATGATCCGCCACCGGATCCTGGCGCGCATCGACAGACATATAAACCACGATATTACCGCTGGCGGTGCCAAAACGGATGGGCGAAAATTTCATCAAACGGTCATCAAGCGTCAGCTTCAAATAAAAATCCTGCAATGGCAATGACTGCGAAACAACTTCCTTGCCCGTAAATTCCACATCGGCATCCATCGATGACACCTTGCCTATATCCAACGGAATGTCGGGTATCACCCGTGCGCTTGCGGCTTGTTCCGCTGCGCGTTGTTTTTGTTCTTCCGACATTTGTTGCTGTGGCGCGATACCAATAAGCGCGCCCAAATCGACAAAGCGCAATTGTTTAGACACCAATCGCGCCGTCAATTTCGGCCTTGTGCCTGCGCTGTCCCACATTGCTGTGCCCGACAAATCGCTTTGCCCCATCGTGCCGGTAAAAGTATTGAACTGCCACTCTGAGCCCGTGTGAACCAGCTGACCTTTCAAATGATAAGGGGCGGAAGGCGGCAACGCCACGCCGATCAACGGATAAAGATCGGCCAAATCCGCGCCCTTGATTTCCAATGCCACATCGGCTGTCTGTGGCGGCAATTCATCGACGGTGCCTTTGGCATGAACGGAAGTTTCGCCGACGCTGACAGTCGCTTCGACGGGGCAGGGGGCATTTTTCGCGGTCAGGCATGATGTCGATAATTGCCCTTTGAACGCAAAATCCTTGCCCAGATGTTTGCCGCTACCCGTCAACATAAGCTGTTGATCGGTACCCGCCGCACCCTCGGTATGGCCTTTAAAACTCACATCCGTTTCGGCGGTGATATCATGATAATCGAAACTGGAATTTTCCAGATACAGATTGCCTAATGACATTGGCGCGCTGGGTTCGGCCGGCGGCTTGTCGGAAAATATCCAATTGCTTTTGCCGTTTTTGTTTTTCTCAAGATAAACCGAACTGTCCTTCAAATAAAGTTTGCGGATAGTGATATGGCCATGCAAAAGGTCGCGGCCGTTAAAGGCGATATTGGCTTCGCCAATGCTTGCCATTTGCGGTTCGATGCTCCACGGCGCATTGGCGACCGATAATTGGCTGATATGCAACGAAGGGAAATCGGTCAGGCGCGGATAAAACGACCCGCTCAACTCTATCTCGCGCCCCGCCAATTTGGTGGCCAGCGATGAGAAAACGGCGCGTCCCGGCGGCGTGTTAACAAACCCGATCACCAGAAAGGGCATCGCCACAAGCGTAAGGACAATGCCAAAAATATAATGGGGCGCGCGCCAATGCGCCGCCGGGTGTTGATAAATGGTCATTCCTTATAAAGGCCAGCGCATGCATAAAATTTCGATAGAATAAACGCCTGATACCGTTAATTACCCGTAACGTGCCGGTGACTTTTCAACCGCCGCAATCAATGCTATAGAACCTTCTATGAAACTATCGAAAAAAGAAAAATTCTTCGCGCGGTGGAGCTTGGTGCATCTGGCTATCGCCGCCTTGGCTGGTATCTGTCTGGCTTTGGGATTGCTGGTCTGGCAATCGCAGAATGATGCGGCGCGTGTTGATGATCTGCAACAAATCGCCAGCGCCGAAACCGATAATTCCGGCATCAATATTCCGCCCAATACCGGTCATGTCGGTGGCGCGTTTACCCTGACTGGCCAAGACGGCCAGACGGTCAGCGACAAGGATTTCGCGGGCAAATATCTGTTAGTCTATTTCGGTTATACATCGTGCCCTGATATGTGCCCGACAGGGTTACAAAGCATGTCGAGGGCGCTGGATATGATGGGCCCGTCGGCAGATAAGGTTCAACCCTTGTTCATCACGGTCGATCCGGCGCGGGATACGCCCAAACGACTTAAGGAGTATGATTCTTCCTTCCATCCCAAAATCATCGGTTTAACAGGCTCGACCGACCAGATTGCCGCCGTGGCCAAGGAATATCAGGTTTATTACAAAAAGGGCGAAGGCGATCAGGATTACGAGGTTGACCATTCATCGGTGATTTATTTAATGAGCCCGAACGGCGATTTAGTGACAACTTTTGACGAAGAAGTCGATCCGAAACAGATTGTTGCGGCGTTGCAAAAAGCGACTGCCCCAAAGCCCTAAACCGCGATCCCAACCCTAAAAACGCTTCCCTAACTACACAGTGTTTTTAGGGTTGGGTGAATCGCTGGTTTAAATGAAAAATTCAGGGCGTTTTTAAATGTAGAGCAAGCTATTGCTATTACAAGGCAAACGCCCTGAAAACTATAACAATATAGCCTTGACTCATCCCCCGCCGCCCCTTAGGTTGCCCGCGAGTTAAGCCCCTGCGTCCAGCCTTGGTTCACCATGCTTTCTGATGATGAAAAACGGTTGGATTTGTCGGAACGTATCCGCGCCGCGCAAGCGAAACCGGAGGTAACGACACCGCCCGATACCCAACGCAATGTCGGGTATGATTTTGTCGGCGCCGTTATCGGTTCGATGATTCTGGGGTGGTTGATCGACCGCGCCTTTGGCACAAGCCCCTGGGGTTTGGTCGGTGCGGTGATAATGGGTTTTGCCGTCGGGTTGATGAATGTCTGGCGGTCGATAGAAGGTTCGCAAGCACCAAAGAATAAGGAATAGGTTGGCCTATGGCGTCACTTTTCGAAGAGTTCGAAATCCATCATCTGGGCAAACCTTTGTTTGCCGTGGCCGGGCATCCTATCGCTTTCACCAATTCCGCTTTGTTTATGTTTGTCGCCATCATCGCCTGCACAGCCTTGATGGTTGGCGCGATGCGTCCTGCTGCTGTTGTGCCGGGTCGTTGGCAAATGCTGGCTGAAACAACCTATAACACCGTGACCGATTTGCTGAGCGCCAGCGCGGGCGAAAAGGCCAAACCATTTTTCCCTTTCATCTTCTCGATCTTCACCTTTATCCTGTTTTGCAATCTGTTTGGCATGTTGCCCGGATCTCTGGCGGTCACCAGCCATCTGGTCGTCAATCTCGGCATCGCGCTGACACTGTTTGTCGTTATTATTCTGGCGGGCTTTATCCGCCACGGCTGGCATTTCCTGGGTATCTTTGTGCCGTCGGGCGTGCCGGTGGCAATGGTTCTGCCGATGCTGATAATCGAACTTTTCTCGTTCGTGGTGCGTCCGTTCAGCCTTTCGGTGCGTCTGTTCGCCAATATGCTGGCGGGGCATATTTTGTTACAGGTTTTCGCGGGCATGGTTGCCAGTTTGCTGACCGCCGGTTGGCTTGCGGGGTTCAGCATATTACCGCTGGCGGCGAATGTCGCTATCACGGGTTTTGAATTTTTCGTCGCGTTTTTGCAGGCCTACATTTACGCCGTTCTGGCGTCGGTGTATCTGCGTGACGCGCTGGAAATGCACTAAGTAACTATATATCTATCAACAACACATCAGGAGTTCGACATGGAAGACAATGCAATGAAGTATCTTGGCGCCGGTATCGCTATGGTTGGCTCGCTGGGCGCGGGTATCGGCCTTGGCCTGATCTTCTCGGCCTGGTTTGGCGCGATTGCGCGTAACCCTTCGGTGGAAAGCAAAGTTTCCAAATACGGTTTCATTGGCTTCGCCGTGACCGAATTGGTTTTGCTGCTCTGCTTCGTCGTCGCTCTGATGATTTTGAAGGGCTAAGTTTGATGGCTTTGTTCGGAAACAAGTTGCGTATTACCGCATGGGCGGTGTTGGGTATTGCCGCCTCTTCTCCCGCTTTGGCGGAAGAAGGCGGACTGCCGCAACTCGACGCGACTTTGTTTCCGGAACAGCTGTTCTGGCTCGCCCTGACATTCGCCGTTCTTTACGGCTTGATGTCATGGGTGGCATTGCCGCGCGTTGATAAAACGCAGGCAACGCGCACCCGCGTGATTGCCGAAGAAATTCAGGCGGCCCGGATTGCCAATGAACAGGCCAAGGACACGGGTGCAGCCAGTGAGAAATCATTGGCCGCAGCCCGCGTCAAAGCACAGGGGTCGGTGATCGAAATGCTGGCAGCAGTGGCGCAAGAAACGGCGCAAAAGCAATTGCTGCAGGAACGCGAACTTCAACGCGAACTGCACCGCGCCGAACAGGAAGTCGCGGTTGAGCTGGAATCGGCGATGAAGTCCATCCATAATGCGGTGCCGGAATTGTCGGCATCGATCGTCGATAGCATCATGAAAAAAGGGCGGGCGGCATGAACCAGATGATGCAAGACCCGATGGTGATTTATGGCATTTCCTTCACGCTTTTTATTGTGCTGGCTTTCATCTTTGGGCGCAAACCTGTGCTTGCCTGGATTGATGGCGAAATCACGAAAATCCGCGTCGAACTTGACACCGCCCGTCAGCTTCGCGCCGAGGCGGAAGCAACCCTGGCTGATTGCAAAGAGAAGCAGGCCCGCGCCGAGATTGAAGCGCGGATGATCATCGATATGGCCAAGCGCGAAGCACAAGATTTGCGCAAACAGGCCGAAGCCGATCTGGTCGCGTCCATGGCGCGTCATGGCCAATTGGCGGCGGAACGTATCCGCATGTTCAAGGAGGAAGCTTTGGCCGAAGTACGCAACGCCGGAATCAACGCCGCCATGAAAATGGCGCGTACGGCCTTGGTGGACAATATGAGTGATGTAGACGCCGCCAAGCTTATCGACCGCGCCATCGGCGATATCCCCACCTTAAAGTCAGAAAAGCCCAAAGCGGCTTAAATATTAACCATAATCGCGAATTTTGCGCCCTGTGGGTATGCGCATCTTGACGCTGTGGCTCGCCTTGGACTAAAACTTCTCTTCGGAAGACCAATAATAAAACTGTTTGCTTCGTGCGCGTCGCCAACATTTCAGAACGGAAATTTAATTCCGTCTGCGCAGTAAAAAAACAACTCGTTTTCTGACGCAGCTACAGGCGCAACATATTTTGGATAATTGAAATGACAGAACAAATAAACAACACGGCGCATCTCGTCATCGATTTTCAAGCCTTTTACTCAGGGCAAATCCATAAAGGCAGCGCGCGCGCTTTGGGCCGGAAGATTGGCGTCTTACGGGAAAAATTGAAAGAACAGGGGATTCCCACAATCTGGATCGTGTTCGAGCCAAACGAATTTTACCGGCAGAAAATGATTATTTTACCTAACACCCCCAAAGCCGACAGCTTGGGCACGGATGTTGGTTATTTAAAACAGGATGTCTGGCGTATACCTACTGATGAAGCCCACAGCCTTTACACTTTTACTGATGTTAAGCCCACCGAAGACGAAATAGTTTTCAGCAAAGTCAATGATGATGCTTTCGCCAATATAATGCTTGATGAGTATCTTAAGAAAACAGGCATTAAAAATCTTGTTTTTTCCGGCCTCTACAGCTCGATGTGCATAACAAAAACTTTAGTGAGCGGCCTCAAGCTTGGCTATGATTGCACCGCGCTCACCGATCTTGTGAATGATTTTGATTTTCCTGCGCCCCGTTTTTCCCAAATGGGGGTAATGGCGCATGCCGTCCATCAGGAAGTGACAGCCAGACTTGTCAGGAAAGATACGGGTAAACATTACACGGATACATGGCGTTTTCTGGCCGACCATTTACATTTGGTGGAAAGCGACGATTATCTCGGCATCGCCCGTCCTAAAAAAAGAAAGCCCCGCAAGAAAACGGCTTTGGTCGCAACGCCTAAATAAATTTAAAGCCTACGCACCTGCATCTTGATCGGCCCCTCAGCACGTCCGTGGATGAACTGGTCAACATAGGGGTTGCCTGAATGGTCGATATCGCCTGTCTTGCCCTGCCAGACAATTTTGCCTTCATACAGCATGGCAATACGGTCGGAAATCTTGCGGGCGCTGGCCATATCATGGGTGATGGATAAAGCGGTGGCACCCACTTCGCGCACGCATTTAACGATCAACTCGTTAATGACATCCGACATAATTGGATCAAGGCCGGTGGTGGGTTCGTCAAAGAAAATAATTTCAGGCCGCGACGCAATCGCCCGCGCCAGCGCCACGCGTTTTTGCATGCCGCCCGATAATTCTGCCGGAAACAAATCGGCGATATCGGGGGCAAGCCCGACGGAACCCAACGTTTCAATGGCGCGTTCGCGCGCTTCCTTGCGTGGCACGCCTTGCGCCTGTATCAATTTAAACGCCACATTTTGCCAGACGGGCAACGAGTCGAACAAAGCCGACCCTTGAAACAACATGCCGAATTTCGCCTGATGCGCGTCCAGCGCATCGCCGCGCAAACGGGTCGCGTCCACGCCATCAATTTTAACGCCGCCCGATGTGGGGCGCAACAAACCAAGGATACATTTCAACGTGACTGATTTGCCGGTGCCCGACCCGCCGATGATAACGACGGACTCGCCTTTGCCCACAGTCAGATCAACGCCGCGCAACACATGCTTGTCGCCGAAAGATTTGGCAAGACCGGTCAGTTCGATTTTGGCTTCTGCGCTCATGGGCTATTTTCCCGCAAAGAATAATCCGGTCATCAGATAATTGGTGATGAGGATAAGGATAGACGCCGACACAACGGCATTCGTGGTCGCTTTGCCCACGCCCTGCGCGCCGCCTTGCGAATTAAACCCGTGATAACATCCCATCATCGTGATGATAAAGCCGAACATGGCGGCTTTCCACAGGCCAGATGTCACGTCGCGATGCTCCAGATATTGCCAGCTTTGCGAGATATAATTGGCGGCATTAAACTTCAAATCATAAACGCAAACCATAAAGCCGCCGAACACGCCGATGATATCGGCGACCAGCACCAGCAGGGGCAACACCAAAGTCCCCGCAATAACGCGTGGCGCGATCAGGTATTTTTTGGGGTTGGTGGACAAAGTCGTCAGCGCGTCGATTTGTTCCGTGACGCGCATGGTGCCGACTTCGGCGGCAATCGCGGCGCCAATACGCCCCGCTACCATCAAGCCTGCCATAACCGGGCCCAATTCGCGGGTGATCGACAGGACAACAACGGTGGGAATGGCGCTCTCGGCATCGAAACGGGCAAAACCGGTATGGCTTTGCAGCGCCAACACCATGCCCGTGAACAAGGCGGTTAACCCAACCACGGGCAGGGAGTAGTATCCGATATCGATAAATTGCCGCAAAGTCTGGCGCAGGTAAAAGGGCGGCGCAAAACAATGCTGCACTGCATCACCGGCGAAACGCGCAAAACGCCCCACTGTTGACAGAAAATCAATAAATGTCTGCCCAATAAGAGCTAAAGGGTTAACGAAGGGGGTGGGGGAGGACATGGGGACACAATAAATGCAGGAAATGACCGGCGAACCCTAACCAACACAAACCCTTAAGTCAAAGAGAAGAAAGAGGGCGATGTGCCATTATGCAACAGTTGAGCAAAAAGTTTTTCAAGTGGATTGCCGTAACATTATGAAATTGTTAAGGTTCGTCCTGTACCAAATGGCAGTTCCCAATTTTTGCCCCGTTCCCTTTCAACGAAAAAAGTGAGTGTATCATGACAAAATTCTCTAGCAAAACCGCTCTTCTCACCGTTCTGATTCTGGCGGGTTCTTTGGCTTCCGGTTCGGCACACGCCAACATCCTGCGCACCGCTGACGGTGTCGCCGTTCGCTCCACAGATGGCAATTGCGTTTTGACCGGCACCGATGGTGCGGGCGATGCAGGTTGCCCCAACACAACCGTGGCGGCTGCTGTTGATAGCGAAAAGACAGTTTATTTTGATTATAACAGCAGCAAGCTTACTGCCCATGCGAAACATCATCTTGACCATCTGGCACATCGTCTGCGTGCCGAAGCCAAGGCCATGGGTAAGCATGCCAAAGCGCCAACCATCACCATCGTAGGCTATGCCGACCGTATGGGCAGCGCTTCGTACAACGAAAAACTGGCTCTGCGCCGCGCCCGTTCGGTTCGCGCTTACCTGCTCAGCAAGGGCGTGCATGCCAAGAAGGTTGTGGTTCGGTCATTGGGCAAGACGGAGCCCAAGGCTGATTGCTCGGCTGATCTGCCACGTAAAGAACTAATCCAGTGCTTGCGTGAAGATCGCCGCGTCGAAATCGAAGTCGGCAAGTAAGTTCTCTTCGGAAGAAAACAAGGGCTTGCGCTTTCAGGGCGTAAGCCCTTCGTTTTTGCTGGTGAAGAAGTAAGCGATAGAAGGTCTTCCGCAATAACCGCGCCCCACAAAAAACAACTTCTAACCGCATCTTTCGGGTCTGATTTTTAGGTATAAAACTTCATGTCTTTTCGTTCCGTCTTCCGCCACCGCCCCTTCGCTGTCATGTGGACGGGGCGTGTTTTTTCCCAAATAGCAGCCCTTACCCAAAGCGTCGCCATCGGCTGGTCGGTTTATACCATTGCCCGCCAAAGCCACGACGAACAACACAGCATGTTTCTGGTCGGCATGGTCGGGCTGGCGCAATTTGTGCCGATGTTTTTTCTGTCGCTGCTGGCGGGAACGGTGGCCGATAAATATGACCGGCGTAAAATTCTTGCGGCATGCTATGGCGGCATGATGGTATGCGCGGCGCTGTATACTTTTGTTATCGCGCAACCGCATCCCTCGCTGGTGTTGATTTTTCTGGTGGCGACCTTGTTCGGCCTTGGACGCACCTTTGGCGCGCCTGCCGCTACATCTATGGTACCGGCTTTGGTGCCGCGTGATGTTTTGCCGCGCGCGATTGCATGGAACACATTGGCGGTTCAAACGGGCATGGTCATCGGCCCGTGGCTGGGTGGTATTTTGTGCGGCATATCGCCGGTTGTCGCCAATGCCACGGCGTGCGCGATGTATGGCGTGGCGACGACGGCTGTGCTGATGCTGTTGCGTTTTCCCATCAATGCCAAAGCAGTGCAAACCGGCGCATCGCGCGTGACAATGATCCGCGAAGGGTTGCTGCATTTATGGAGCAGTAAAATTATTTTGGGCGCGATATCGCTCGATCTGTTCGCCGTATTGTTGGGTGGCGTTACATCTTTGCTGCCCGCCTATGCCAAAGATGTTTTGTTCATCGGCCCCGAAGGGTTCGGGCATCTGCGCTCCGCCCTTGCGCTTGGCGGTGGGCTCACGACTTTAACGTTGGCCATGTATCCATTGAAACGCCATGCCGGTAAATGGATGCTGGGCGGCGTGACATTATACGGCATTGCCACTTTGTGTTTTGCCTATTCGGAAAATTTCTGGCTGTCGATGGGGGCGTTGATGATCGCGGGGATTGGCGACTCGCTGTCCGTTTTCGTGCGCCAAAATCTGGTGCAGATTGTTACGCCCGATACCATGCGTGGCCGTGTGTCGGCAGTCTCTGGCCTGTTCATCAGCGCATCGAACGAATTGGGCGAATTTGAAAGCGGCGTCGCCGCGCGTTTTCTGGGTGTTGTTGGCGCGGCAGTGTTTGGCGGCGTCGGTTCGGTTATCGTGACAGGGCTATGGGCAAAAATGTTTCCGGCTTTGCGCGAAGCCGATCGTTTGGAAGCACCTAAACTTTAGCCCACTGGTTCCGAAACCAGGTCATCTGCCGCTTGGCGTAATTGCGGGTCATCTGCTGGGCTTTCTCTACCGCTTCGCTCAATGACATTTCGCCGCGCAAATGCGCCGCCAATTCGCGCACACCCAAAATCTTCATCGCGGGCAGGGTGGGTGACAAATCTCGCGCTATCAACGCCCGCACTTCTTCCAACGCACCGCGTTCCATCATTTTTACAAATCGCGTATTGCAGGCGGCGTATAATTCCTCGCGCGGTGGCAACAAAAGATGGAGGTCAGAGGTCAGAGGTTTGAGGTCGGGGGATATAATAATCTGCCCAGCCTCTGGCTTCTGGCCTCCGGCCTCATTCTTCTGCCATTCCCCCAAAGTCTTGCCGGTATGCGCCACAACTTCAAACGCGCGGATCAAACGTTGCCGGTCATTCGGTTTAATCCGCGCGGCGCTGTCACCGTCGCGCAACGCCAAGGCCGCACGAAATTCAACCTCGCCACGCGCATCATACAAAGCCGAAACCTCTGCCCGCACAGTATCCGGAACGGGCGGAATTTCCGCCAACCCGCCTTGCAACGCCGCAAAATACAAACCGGTGCCGCCCACCACAATCGGCGTGCGTCCTTGCGCCACAACACCGGCAATCGATGCCCGCGCCAACGCCAACCATTTGCCCGCTGATGACGCCTCACCGGCATCCATCACCTCATACAACAGATGCGGAATTTCGGCCTTGTCCGCCGCTTCCGGTTGCGCGGTCAATAAAGGCAACCCGGCATAAATCTGCATCGCATCGGCATTGATGATCACCCCGCCGCACTCTCGCGCCAAACGCATGGCCAAGGCCGACTTGCCCGAAGCCGTGGGGCCGCCGATAAGGATGATAGGCTGTTGTTTCATATAGCCTTTGAGGGGTTTTCACCGTATAGATAAGAGGCTATAGTCCGCCCGGACACTTAAAAACAAGAGGAAAACAATGGGATTAAGCCTCACACATATTATTTTGCTGCTGGTTGTCGTGCTGGTGGTCTTTGGCGCGGGCAAATTGCCCACAATCATGGGCGATCTGGGCAAGGGCATGCGCAATTTCAAAGCCGGCCTTAACGACACCAAAGCGGAAGAAAAACCGGAAGACAAAACGCTTCCACCGCCACCACCGCCAGCAGCATAGGTTAGCCGATGCTGGATTTCGCATGGCCAGAGCTGGTGGTAATCGGCGCGGTTGCCCTTGTCGCCATAGGTCCCAAGGATTTGCCCAAGGCTATGTATAACCTCGGCAAATGGGCCGGCAAGGCACGCAGTTTTGCGCATGACCTGCACCGCGCGTTCGAGCAGGTTTCTTATGAAGCCGAAGTGGCAGAACGCATGAAGGCCGAAAAAGAAAACCCGCCTTCCGACAAACCGCGTTCTAATACCCAAGAACCGCCCCATGAATGAAGTCGCCGATTTCGATCCGTTAAAACAACCGCTGCTGGCGCATCTGGTCGAACTGCGCCAACGGCTGATCTATTCCATGGTCGCCATCCTGATCGGTTTTGCCATCAGCTATTACTTCGCGCCGCAAATTTATGAATTTCTGGTGCGCCCGTTGGCCAATTCTGGCGGCGGCACGCACCGACTGATTTATACCGGCCTTACCGAAGCGTTCGTGACTTATGTGAAACTCGCTTTGTGGATGGGCTGTTTTTTGGCTTTCCCCGTTGTCGCGGCGCAAATCTGGATGTTCGTCGCCCCGGGTCTTTATAAAAACGAACGCAGCGCGTTTCTGCCGTTTTTAATCGCAACACCCGCTTTTTTCCTGATGGGGGCGTCGGTTGCCTATTACATCGTTTTTCCGATGGCGTGGAAATTCTTTCTCAGTTTTGAAATGCCCGGCACCACGGAAACCATGCCCATTGAACTCGAAGCGCGGGTCAGCGAATATCTGTCCCTGTCGATGACGGTTATCTTTGCTTTCGGTATCGCCTTCGAACTACCGGTTATCCTTGTGCTGCTGGCGCGGGCAGGGGTGGTTTCTGCCGCCAAACTGGCCAGTTTCCGCCGTTACGCCGTGGTGCTTATCTTTATAGCATCCGCCATTTTGACCCCGCCCGATCTTGTCAGTATGGTTTCTCTGGCTGTGCCGATGATGCTGCTTTATGAACTTTCAATCCTCGGCGCCAAATGGGTCGAGAAGAAGGGGGGAGAAGAAGGGAGAAAGAGGGATTAGAGGGCAAAAACATAGCCTTCTCTTATCCTTATCTTTCCCTGCTATTCTCCCCTTCACTCACCTCTTTTTTTCTCTAACCCCCATCTTCTTATGCACGACATAAAATTTATCCGCGATACGCCCGATGCTTTTGACGCCGCAATGCTACGTCGCCATTTGGATGTTACCGCAGCAGATATCCTGTCGCTGGACGGCGAACGCCGCGCGGTTCAAACCGAAACGCAGGAACTGCAAGCCAAGCGCAATGATCTATCGAAACAAATCGGCGAAATCAAAAAGACCGGCGGTAACGCCGATGAATTGATGCAGCAAGTCGCGTCCATGAAAGAACGTCTGGCGACGCTGGAAAATATGGACAAGCTGTATGCTCAGCGCATGCAGGAAATGTTGTGCAGCATCCCCAACATTCCCGCTAATGATGTGCCGGAAGGCAAAGACGAGGCGGACAACAAAGAATTACGTCGTTCAGGCCAGCCCGCGCTTATCAATAACCCGCGTCAGCATTTTGAACTGGGCGAAGCGCTCGGCCTGATGGATTTTGAAGGCGCGGCGAAACTTTCCGGCGCACGCTTCACAATCCTCAAGGGCGCTTTGGCGCGGTTGGAACGCGCTCTTGGCGATTTTATGCTTGATACCCACACGGATGAATTCGGCTATACCGAAATTTCGCCGCCCTTGCTGGTGAAAGACGAAGTGATGTTCGGTACCGCGCAATTGCCGAAATTTGCCGATGACCAATTCACCGCAGCCCGCACCAAATCGCGCGATGAATTGCTGCACGAAGCTTTGTCATTTGCGAGCGCAGAAGAATTGGCCAGCCTGCAACGCGGCGAACGTAGCCTTGCTGATGTTGTGGCTGCCGCCATTTCGCGTGCGCCTGTCAAAGAAGATTTATGGCTCATCCCCACGGCAGAAGTTCCGCTCACCAACATGGTGGCCAACACCATTCTGGAACGTGAGAAACTGCCGTTGCGTTTTACCGCACGCACGCCCTGTTTCCGCGCCGAAGCGGGCGCCGCAGGCCGTGACACGCGCGGCATGTTACGCCAACATCAATTCTATAAAGTCGAGATGGTCAGCATCACGGCACCCGAAGAATCCGACAAAGAACATCAACGCATGACCGAATGTGCGGAACATGTTTTGAAGAAACTTGAACTGCCGTTCCGTACCATCGTGCTATGCACCGGCGATATGGGTTTTGCCGCACGTAAAACCTATGACATCGAAGTGTGGATGCCGGGTCAAAACACCTTCCGCGAAATCTCCAGCTGCTCCAACTGCGGTGATTTTCAGGCGCGGCGCATGAATGCCCGCACGCGGGCATCGGGCGAGAAAAACACCGAATTCGTGCATACGCTTAATGGCTCAGGCGTGGCGGTGGGGCGTTGTTTGATCGCGATTATGGAGAATTATCAGCAACCGGACGGATCGATTGTCATCCCCGCCGTTTTGCGCAAATATATGGGCGGAATGGAGCGTATCGGATGAAAAACACTTTCGCAAAAATGGCGGCCACGGGCGTAATGCTGGCGATGCTGTCAGCATGTACAATGTATCACGGGTCTAACAGCGCCTATCTGCCCGACCGTTCCGGTATTCAGGAAGGCCAAACGGTCACGGTGGGCAACAATGAAAATATTTATACCGTCGCCAAGAAATACAATGTGTCGATGCGCGAATTGATTTCGTTAAACGGATTAAAACCGCCGTTTGAAATCCGCCCCGGCCAAAGCCTGACATTGCCCGCAGGCGGCACAAGTTTCGGCGGTAATATGCCGGCACCCGAGGCCGCGCCGCTCGCGCCGGTAGAACGCAACAGCCTTTCGACAATTGAGCACGCGCCCGTTGCATCGGAAAGCCTCGCGCCCATAACAGCGGCACCTGCGCCCGCGCCCACCGTTACGGCACCTGCATCAACATCGCCCTTTGCCGCACCAACAGCCGTAACACCAAAACCCGCGCCGCAATCCTCTCTTACACCTGCCACAGCCCCCACTGATGCGGTTCAGGCGCTTAACCACGCTTCGGTGGCACGCGCGCAAACGGCGACCACAATGTCGGGTGCCGCAACAACTGCTGCCGTGGCCACAACCGCGCCTGATATGATTTGGCCTGTTCAGGGGCCCATCGTTTCCGGCTATGGCGCCAAGGGCGCGGGCTTGGCGAATGACGGGGTCAATATCAGCGCACCCAAGGGTTCACCCGTGGTGGCATCCGCACCCGGCACCGTTGTCTATGCCGGTGATGAAATGAAGGGTTTCGGCAATCTGGTTCTTATCCGCCATGAAGGTGATTGGGTAACGGCTTACGCGCATCTGGATCGTGTGCTGGTCAAGAAGGATACCGTGGTGGCACAGGGTGATGAAATCGGCACCGTCGGCAAAACCGGCAATGCAGCCTCGCCGCAAGTTCATTTCGAAGTCCGTCAGGGCGGCAAGGCTGTCGACCCCACAAGCGTCGTTAAAAACGCAGGCTAAATGGCCTTTGCGGAAAGCATGAAAAAACGCCGTATAATTTCTCGGCCTCTTAACCATAAAGAGCCGATGAAAATAATTACTTTATCACCAGCCTGTTACTACATAAAAGTCAGTTCCTATTAAAAATAAAGCAAAGGCCATTTGTGATGAAAGACGTATTTAAGCCAGTCGCTATCGAAAAAATTCTGGATATGCTTGCTGTGGAGCCAGGCGTTGTTGACGCCCAAGAGAAAAGCACAGGGCTGATAAGCCTGATATTACCTGTGCCGGAAAATTGGCTGGGCGAAGAATATTATAACCCGGAGAATCCCACGAAAATTATCATTCGGCCTGTTGATGGAAAACCCATTTCTTTCACAGATCCTGAAACATGGCGCGTTGCCGTTGGCAAGCATGTCGCCGAAGAATTTTTTGCGACAGGGGAAGTTGTTCGTCTTGTCAAAACTCTTATCAGGCAAACCGATTTGGACGACCAAAACCGCAAAGTCTTTTTGATTTTTCTAAAGATGGCCCATTCTTGGGGCTGTGATAGCGGGATATGGCCTTCAGGGCATCCGTCCAAGCATAAATTGCAACCGCCGGAAAAGCTTTCGGGTGTTTTGGCCAAGATCATACCAAGCGCGGATAGCGACCGCTCGGCTACGCGGCGCATTCGAACGCGCGTGAGAAAAGAAACATTTGAAATCCGGTGAGCCTTAAGCCGTTTTCTTTAAATCACAACCGCTCCGATTAAATTCGGGCACCAGCCGTTGCAATTGCGCGATGCACTCACACTCACCCAGGCCTTCGCGCAGCTGTGCGGCGTAATCATCCAGTTGCTGGCCGATCACCGGCAATTCAACCGTCGTCGCCTTGCCCAGTTTCACGCCGTCAGCTGCGGAGGGGATAAGTTCTTCGGCCTCCGCGAATAATTCTTCATGCAGTTTTTCGCCCGCACGCAAACCGGTATAGGTAATTTTGATATCCTGATCGGGGCGCAATCCCGCCAAACGAATAACCTGCCGCGCCAGATCGGCGATCTTCACCGGCTCTCCCATATCCAAAACCAAAACCTTGCCGCGCTGGTCGCCCGGCTTGGTGCCTAACGCCGATGCCTGTAGCACTAATTCAACCGCTTCGCGCACCGTCATGAAATAACGCGTAATATCGGGATGCGTCACGGTCAACGGGCCGCCTTTGGCCAATTGTTCCTGAAAACGCGGCACGACAGAGCCGGTCGAACCCAACACATTGCCGAAACGCACCGTGATGAAACGCGTGGTGGCTGATGACAAATCCAACGCCTGACAATAAATTTCGGCCAAGCGCTTGGTCGCGCCCATCACGCTGGACGGATACACGGCCTTGTCGGTTGAAATCAAAACCATCGCGGCGCAATTGGCGTTCTGGCAACAATCCGCGACGATGCGCGTGCCGATCACATTGGTAAGCAGAGTTTCGCGGATATTTTCTTCGGCAATCGGCACATGTTTAATGGCGGCGGCATGGAAAACCAGTTCGGGTTTTTCCGAGTCAAAAATCTGTGTCATGCGGGTCGCATCGCGCACATCGCCGATCAACGACCGCATCGGCTGATAGGGCAGGCTTTCACGAATTTCCATATCGATGCGATACAAATTGAATTCGCTGAACTCCACCAAAGTCAGATGCTTGGGCTCCAACGCCGCAATCTGTCGCACCAGTTCCGCGCCAATTGTGCCGCCCGCGCCTGTCACCAACACGCGCTTGCCTTTCACCAGGCTGCGGATTTCGCTGCGGTTCAATTTGGTTTCGGGACGGCCCAATAAATCTTCCAACGCCAAAGGCTGATCGCGCACGCTTAACGCCGCCACATCGCTGCGCACATCGGTAAGCGCCGGCAAACGCGACAGGCTAAGACCCAATGCGGTCGCTTGTTCCAACAACTGGCTCACCAAAGCATTGTTAAAACGCGACACCGAACGGGTCAGGATAAGGCGGGTAGGGGCCTTCATCTGGTCGCGCAATCTGGCGACAATCGCGGGCAATTCTTCAACCGTACCCAAAACATCGATGCCGTGAATGGAACGCCCCACCCGTTTGGCATTCTCGCCGATAATCCCCACAACATGATAGGCGGCTTGCGGATTGGCGCTGACGGCGCGCATAAACAAATCGGCTTCATCACCCGCGCCGACCAACAAAACATTGACCCGACCCGCGCCCGACTTTTCCCATAAAACACTCAGGCGTTTTTCGCGCAACATGCGGAATATCATGCGCGACCCGCCCAATCCGGCCAGCATGATAAACCACGCCATAAACGGCAAGGTACGCGGCACGCCCGTCAATCGCGTGGTAAGAAAAGCCAACGCAAGAAAAATGGCGACGGCAATGGTCGAGGCACGAAAAATTTCCCGCAAATCGCGCAAGGACGCAAACGCCCAAATGCTGCGATACAAACCAACCGCCCAAAACACCAAGCCGCAAGTGACGGTAAAAATAACCGATGCAATGGCGGTATCGCCCAACGACAAGGTGTGAAAATCATCGCCCAGACGCAAATACAGCGCGAGCCAGAAGGACACCGCCGCGACAAATGAGTCGTGCAGGAACGCGAGCAGGCGGCGATTATTGTAAATAATATTCATTTTTGGGCTCATTTTTTTGGTCTTGTTTTATGCCTGTTTTTCGCCTGCGCCGCAACAAAAACGCTTATCCTTCGCCTTTTTCTGCGATTTCCCCGACCATCTTAACCAAATCCACGCGCCAATCATGCGGGGCAATCCCGTAAACCTCGCGCAATCTTTCGTTGTTAAGAATCGAACAGGCCGGGCGCGGCACGCGGGCGGTCATGTCGGCAATGGGTACAGGTTGTAACGTCGGGCGGCGGGAGGTCAGCGGGGCGTACGCATCCATAACGGCTTGCAAAAATTCAAACCGCGTCGCGGGCGTTTCGCCGGAAAGATGAAAAGTGCCAAACCCGTTGCCCTTGCCGTGAAGAATCGCATCGGCAATCGTCACGATGCCCTGTGCCAATGCTGTCGCGCTGGTGGGGTTTGCGCTCTGGTCGCTGGCGGCGCGTACTTCATCCTGGCTGTCGATGGCGTTCAAAGTTTTGCGCAAAGCATTATTGCCAAACGGGCTGAACACATAGGATGTGCGCAAAATCACATGCCAATACAAACCATGCCGCGCGGCTTCCTCGCCCAACATTTTGGTCTGGCCGTAAACATTCACCGGATTCATCGCATCCTGCGTGCCGTAAGGCGCAGTTTGCCTGCCATCAAACACATAATCGGTCGAGATATGGATAAAAGGCGCGTCCACATGGGCGCATTGCCCTGCGATATGCGCGACCGCGTGAAAATTCACTTCCCGCGCCAGATCGGGGTCGCGCTCGCATGCGTCGATGTCGGTCATGGCGGCGGCATTAATAACCAGATCGGGCGCATAATCCTGTATGGCGGTTGCGATATCGCGCGGCTTGGTAAAATCACACTCATGGCGGCCTAAGGCTTTGAACTGCCAATCAGAGGGCAGGGCAAGCCGCTGCATAGAGCGGCCAACCTGCCCATTGCCGCCAAACAAAAGTATGCGGTTGCTAACCATTTATTATCCATAATTATTGTACACAGGAAAACTACCCCCCAGCAGGATGCGTGTCTATGCCCGATAAATACGAAGAATATCGCCAGAAAGTGGCCGGAACCAATATCGACCCAAGGTCGTTGCTGTCCACCGACTATTTCAACACGTTCAATTCCGTTGTGATGGTTTTGGATTTATTGCCCGATGCGCCCGAATTGCTGGAAGAAGTCGAGCAATGGCAATTCCACGATTATATCGCCCATTTCCAGCGCAGCGGGCTGGACTTCGCGCCCCTTGCTATCGAGGCCTATCCCTATGCGCCGGCGGATTTACGCGACGCGTTCGAACGCAAGGTGAATGCGATGCGGATTATCGTCGAAGAAATGGCGCGCACGTTGCGGCGCCTGATTATCGCGGGCGAAAAAGATTTGTTTGTCGAATACGCCCAAATGGCCCGCATCTGGTTCAACAAATTGACCGAAGAAGCTAATGGCATCATCCACGGCACCACGGGCGAAGCCATGGACCAAAGCGCGATTGATAATTTGTTCTAGCTGCCAAGCCCTAACGCCAATGTCGGCGCCGCGCATTTATTCCATTCCTGTGTCAGGCTTTGAACCGTTTCACGCGCAATTTCTGCATTATCCGCATCGACGGCCTGCACAGAAACATTCTCCGGCTGTGCCGTTCCCGACAGATTGTTCAACCGGAAAGAAATATGCGACTGCCCGCTATTAGGTTGTTGTTTCAACCACGCGCCATAATGCGGCTTGGTGCCATCATCCGTGGCATCGAATGTGTAATCGACAGAAACGCGGCTAGGTTGAATATCCACTTGCAGGCGGCGCGGCAGGTCGGAAGAAAAATTCTTTTTATCTTCAAAAGCCATAAAAGATCCGGTGCCTTTAGCTTCGTCATAGCGAATGTTAAACGCCCCAATTGTGCTGTCGAGCGTTATGGTATGTTTGCTCGAAGGATTAAGGCTGCGGATATTCTTTTCGTTCGATAGCGTCGTTTCAAGGTTTTCATGGATGCGCTTGAAATAGCCGGAATTGCCTGTCTGCGTAAACCGTGAATCCAACATTTCATCCGCGCACAAAAATAACTCCTTGTTGCGCTCCATTGCAGCGTCCTGCTTTTGTTTTTCCTGATACGCGCTATATCCCGTCGCGCCGCCAACGGCAACAATGGCCGATGCGGTTAATGCCCATATTTTCTTTGTCACTTTCATAATAATGGCCTCTTATAATTTTTATGTTTAATAAAATAGTTTATCTTAAATATTTTAACAAAAAGGGCGGAACCCTTTGGTACCGCCCTTTGTCTTGCACTCTACTCTACCAAATTACGCAGCCTTCTTTTCGCGTTCCTTGGTCAGGACATTTTCCAGCTTAGTCGTGGCTTTTTCCTGATCGATCTTTTCAACGGCGGCCAATTCGCGGGCCAGACGTTCCAGCGCCGCCTGATAAATCTGGCGTTCGCTGTAGGATTGTTCCGGCTGGTCGCTGCCACGGTGCAAATCGCGCACCACTTCGGCAATAGAAACCGGATCGCCCGAATTGATTTTTGATTCATATTCCTGCGCACGACGGCTCCACATCACGCGGCGGATTTTGGAACGGCCCTGCAGGGTCGACAAGGCTTCCTTGATACGGTCGCGCGACGACAAACGACGCAGGCCCGAAGTCTTGGCCTTGGAAACGGGAACCTTTAAACGCATGCGGTCTTGTTCGAACGAAATCGAATACAGCATCACATCGGTGCCAGAAACGGAGAAAGCATCAATGCCTTCAATGCGGCCAACGCCATGGGCGGGATATACGACGAAATCACCTTTTTTAAATTCAAGCTTCTCGGTCATGCGGCGCCCTCTTTCCTGTGTACATCATTAACTTAAATCTTATGGCAGAGCTTCGTGACAAAACGAGGGCGCCTAACAAAACGAGAACGCATTAACATTTTCTCAGTTTCGTTTGTGACACACCTGATCTTGTTTGGGTTACTGCCTTGCGCGGGTAGATATATACCATTTATTAGGAGTTATTACAAAACTTTCGCACAACAAATTTGTGTTATTGATGTATATCAATAACTTAATAAGAATCGACTCGATTCGAAATTAACCATTTTGAGTCGTTTTACAACCAAGGGTTGCCAAAAACTGTTATTCGCCGGGTTTTTCGCTGAAATGCTCGGTCATTTTGTTGGCGATGCCCTTCCATTGGTCGGCGTCCGCCGGGGCATCCTTCTTGCGCGTGATATTCGGCCATTTGGCGGCATAATCGCGGTTCATCTCCAGCCATTTTTCGGATTCAGAGTCGGTATCGGAAATAATCGCCTCTGCCGGGCATTCGGGTTCGCACACGCCGCAATCGATACATTCGTCGGGGCTGATAACAAGCATGTTTTCGCCTTCATAGAAGCAATCCACGGGGCAAACTTCAACGCAATCCATATATTTGCATTTGATGCAGGCTTCGGTAACGACGTAGGGCATAGATAACTCCGAAAAAGACAGGCCGCCCTTCATAAGCAAGGTTGGGCGGCTTGGCAAGGGGCGTGACATTAACGCAAAAGGTCGTTAATTTACCGCATGAACTCTCGCATCGAAAAACTCTGTGTCGAACGCGGCCTTAAAATAACCGAACAAAGACGGGTTATTTGTCGCGTCCTGTCCGAATCGACCGACCACCCGGATGTGGAGGAAATCTTCCGCCGTTCGGTAGAACAAGACCCCAAAATCAGCATTGCCACGGTTTACCGCACGATGCGTTTGCTGGAAGAAGCCAGCGTGATCGAAAAGCTGGATCTGCGCGATGGCCGCGCCCGTTACGAAGAAAACCGCGATGAACACCATCATCATCTGATCGATGTCAAAACCGGCGCGGTTATTGAATTTAAAAATGACGAGCTGGAACGCATCAAGGCCAAAATCGCCAGCGAGCTGGGCTATGACATTATCGACGACCGGCTCGAACTCTATGGCATTAAGAAGAAGTAGAGGGAAGTAGAGATAGAACGAGTAAAGAGGAGATAGAGCCCAAATATTGTTTTTCTCCCCTTTTCTCGCTCTATCTCCTCTTTATCTCCCCTTCTTCACCTCCCTCACTTGACGTAGCAACCACAAGTCTTTAAGAGCAAACCCGTGGTTATGCCGCCTTAGCTCAGTTGGTAGAGCATCGCATTCGTAATGCGGGGGTCGTAGGTTCAAATCCTATAGGCGGCACCACTTTAGTTAAATGTTTCGCGTTTAACTAAAGTACCGCGCCGTAGCTCTTGCGAAGGCGGGCTGTCAGAAGTTTGGCAAGCCCTTAAAGTTAAAGGTTCCCACCAAAAATGAGCCTTGAAGAAAAAAAGATATTGGGTGTGCCGACTTTTCCGGTCGCGGCGGGCGGTGCCGTACGCATTCTGGATGCCGCGATCGAAGCGCGCAAACCCGCCAAGGTCGGGTTCCTTAACGCCCACATGGCGATGCTGGCGCAGGGCGATGCGGCCTATTGCGCGATCTTGCAAAATTTTATCATCTTTAATGACGGCATCGGCATCGATATCGCGTCATGGCTGAAATACGGCACAACCTATGCCGATAATCTGAACGGCACCGATTTCGTGCCGCTGTATTTGGCGCAAACGACCCACGCGCTGCGTATCTTTCTGTTCGGCGGCAAACCCGATGTGGTCAGTGACGCGACACAGGCTTTTGCCAAAAAATTCCCGCGCCACCAGATTGTGGGCACGCATGACGGATATAGCGCGCGCGACGGGTTGGTGGAGAAAGTTAAAGCCTCGCAGGCTAACCTGATATTGGTCGCGCTGGGAAATCCGTTTCAGGAAAAATGGATCGAAGAAAATCTGGCGGCATCAGGCGCGATGATCGCGATGGGTGTTGGTGGCTTGTTCGATTTCACCGCCGAACGTTTGCCGCGCGCGCCGGAACTTCTGCGCGACTTACGTTGCGAATGGATTTTCCGTTTTTATTGCGAGCCGCAGCGTTTATGGAAACGCTATACGGTCGAAGTGGTTCAATTCCTGTTTTGCGCGACGCAAGACGCTATCCGTTACCGTTTCAGGAAATAACCTGCCGATACACTTCCGCAACGCCCCGCGCCATCGCGCGATCCGAATAATGCACGCGTTGCAAAGCATGCCCATCCAAAGCCCATTGCTGCGCATTGCATTGACCCGTCACCAGTTTTTGTAAAGCGATAGTCAAAGCGCCAACATCATCGGGCGGCACCAAACAATCTGGTGAAACGGCGCCCAACACTTCGGGGATGCCTTCAACCTGCGTGCCGATCACCGGCAAACCTGCGGCCATCGCTTCAATCATCACCATCGGCAATCCCTCGCCAAACAGGCTGGGGATAACCAAAGCGTTCATGGCCGAAAATTCCGCATTGATGTTCGTGGTGAAGCCAACCCAATCGATGGCCCCGTCCAAACCTAACCGGCTGGCCAGTTGGTGAATTTCTTTTTCATAATCGGCATTTTCAAAAACGCCGACAGCACGTAGCCGCGTCTTTAAGCCCTGCTGGCGCAAATTGGCCAAGGCATGCAATAACGCCTCAACGCCTTTGCGTGGCCGGAACAATGCCACCATACCCAAAACCCAATCGCATTGCGGCACTTGCCAACCACATTTGTCGCTGACAACCGGCACGCCATTGGGGACAAGGGCGACCTTGTCTTCGGCCTGTCCCGCTTGCCGCAATTGCTTTTGCAAACTTTGCGACACGGCGATCAGTTTCCATGCCCGCCGCGCACAGGAAACATCGACCTGTTTATTGATAAAATTGCGCAACGGGCTTTCGGTATCCCGCGCCGCCGGACTATGGATGTGATAAACAAAAGGCAGCCCCGTCAGGCGTGCCGTCAAACAGGCGGCCAAAGCCGAACGCGGTGTATGGGCATGCAAAGCGCGATAACCACCCGTGACCGCATGTTCGGACAAGCGCTTTACAACACTCAGATCAAAACGCGATCGCATTGGAAGGGTCACCAAAGACGCGGCGCGGTAATGGCGTTTATCGGCAAAAACGCCTTGTTTCAAGCAGGCGAAACCGACCTCAAAACCCTCGGCGGGCAGGGATGCGGCCAGCAAATCCTGCACCCGTTCGGCACCGGCATAGGATTCCCCGTTAATGATATGCAGAATTTTTGCGGTCATGGCATCTGTGATGAAATTTCGCAACAGCTTAAAGGATATTTATCGCACAGGAAATCAAAAACCTTGTCTATCCGCTTGTTTTCGCGCATCTTGTCGGCCTAACCCCAGCCTTATTGATAGATATGCTCAACACCGCTTCCGGCGCGATGACGCGCCTTGTTTCCGCCCCCGACCTGAACACGGCGACAAGCCGCAGCATCGAAGCCTTGCTGCGGACGCAACGCGCCGATGGCCATTGGGCATTTGAACTGGAGGCCGATGCTACCATTCCGGCGGAATATATCCTGCTCGACCATTTCCTTGGCACTATCAACCAGCCGTTGCATGAACGCATGGCTGTCTATTTGCGCGATGTGCAAGAAGACCATGGCGGCTGGCCTTTGTTCCACCGCGGCGATTTTAATATCAGCGCGAGCGTCAAATCCTACTTCGCGCTCAAGGCGGTGGGCGACGATATCAACGCGCCCCACATGAAACGCGCCCGCGATGCCATCCTGGCTTATGGTGGTGCCGAAAAAAGCAATGTGTTCACCCGCATCCAGCTGGCGCTGTTCGGTATTCTGCCGTGGCGGGCTGTTCCTGTCATGCCGATGGAAATCATGTTGCTGCCGCAATGGTTTCCGTTCCATCTTTCCAAGGTTTCCTATTGGTCGCGCACCGTCATCGTGCCCTTGCTGGTGTTGATGACAACAAAACCGCGTGCCAAAAACCCGCGCCACATCACGCTCGAAGAAATATTCGTGACTCCGGCGGAACAAGTCAAACGCTGGCCCGGCAATGAAACGGAATCTGTCCTTGCGCCCGCCTTTGATTTTATCGATAAAATTTTGCGCGCCCTTGAACCGCACATGCCCAAAGCCCTGCGTCAAAAGGCGATTGATAAAGCGGTGGCATGGACAAATGAACGGCTGAATGGCGAAGATGGTTTGGGTGCCATTTATCCGGCGATGGCCAATTCCGTGATGATGTATGATTATCTGGGATTGACCGAAAACTACGCCATTGCCAAAAAATCGGTTGATAATCTGGTGATTGACACACCGGAACGCAGCTATTGCCAACCTTGTTTATCACCGGTTTGGGATACGGGTTTGGCCTTGCATGCGTTGCTGGAAGGCAATGCTTTGCGCGCGCCCATTGAAAAGGCCTGTGACTGGCTTATCAGCAAGCAAGTGTTGGATGTTGTGGGCGATTGGGCGGATTGGCGCCCAAATGTGCGCCCGGGTGGTTGGGCATTTCAATATAACAACGCGCATTATCCCGATCTGGATGATACGGCGGTGGTCGTCATGGCGCTGGACCGCGCAGACCGCGTTAAATATCGCCACGCCATTGAACGCGGCACTGAATGGGTGTTGGGTTTACAATCGAAAAATGGTGGTTGGGGCGCGTTTGACGCCGACAACACCTATTTCTATCTCAACCATATTCCCTTTGCCGATCATGGCGCTTTGCTCGACCCGCCCAGCGCCGATGTTACGGGGCGTTGTTTGGGCATGTTGGCGCAGTTGGGGTACAAAAAAGATCATCCCGCCGTGGCCACAGCCCTTGATTATCTGAAGCGCGAGCAGGAAGCCGAAGGTTGCTGGTTCGGGCGTTGGGGCACCAATTATATTTACGGCACATGGTCTGTGATGTGCGCCATAAACGCGCTGGGTATCGACCCGCAAGACCGCATGGTGCGCCGCGCGATGGAATGGTTGAAGGCCAAACAACGAACCGATGGCGGTTGGGGCGAAGATGGCGACAGCTATTGGACAAAAAATCCCAAAGGCGAATGCGCTGTCAGCACGCCCGCGCAAACCGCTTGGGCGGTAATTGCGTTGATGGCGGGTGGTGAAGTGGACAGCGACGCAGTCAAACGCGGTATTAACTGGCTGGCCGAAACGCAAAAGCCAGATGGTACATGGGATGAAGAATATTACACGGCAGTCGGTTTTCCGCGCGTGTTTTACCTGCGCTATCACGGGTACAAGGCGTTCTTCCCGCAATGGGCATTGTCGCGTTATAAGAATTTGACCAGCGGGAATGCTGCTTCTGTTCTATGGGGGATGTAATGTTAAATGAACGTTTTTATGAAAGATTTGCGGATTTCAATAAAGCTTTGACTCGCTTGCAAGAAGCACTGGCATTGCAAGAAGACGATATTATACGCGATTCAATTATTCAGCGGTTCGAATTCACCTATGAATTATCTTGGAAAACAATGCGGCTGTGGCTGCAATCCAAAGACATCGATGTGCGGAATGCAAAAGACACTTTGGCAGAAGCTCTCACGCAAGGCATCCTGGACGACGGAAGCCTATGGTCAAAGATTCATGAGATGCGTAACTTATCCAGCCATACCTATGATGAGAGTTTGGCCAAAGAGATGGTCACTTTTTTAAAAACTTCCGGGTTTGCGGCTTTGCAAACATTTCAAAAGAAAATGGAAATGTTGAGTAACCATCCATGACCTCTTTTGGCATTGATCAGGATATTCTGAATAAAATAGTGGGTGTCCTACAACAATACCCTATAGTGGAATGCGCGGGCATATTTGGTTCACGTGGTCGCGGAGATTATAAGGATTATTCGGACATCGATATATCCTTGCATGGGGCACACATAGATACTTTGGGATATATGGATATTAAAAAGGATCTGGGAGACTTGCCGATTATATATAAAATTGATGTTGTTCATATCGATAGTTGTGGCAACCCAGATCTTGCAGCAAAGATTAAGCGAGATGAAAAATTTTTTTATATCAAGGATTGAAATAAATGCTTGGTATCCTGTGCGGCCTTGAATCCGAAGCGAAGATTGCGCGGAAAATATCCGGCGCGATTGTAGCCTGCGCGGCGGCTCGCCCGCACAAGGCGCGTGACCTTGCGCGTGAATTGGTGGGGCAGGGCGCCACAAAACTTCTCAGCTTTGGTATCGCTGGTTCCCTCTCGCCCGCGATTGGTTTGGGCGATGTCGTCATCGGCACACGTATCGTGTCGACCTGTGGCCAATGGAATTGTGATGCTGCATGGGGCGATGAATTGGCATCCAAAATGCTACAGGCTAAACGTGGCGGGGTGTATGGTTCCGAAACTTTGGTTGCAACCGGCTTTGAAAAACTGGCGTTGGGCAAGGAGCATGATTGCGCGATTGTCGATATGGAAAGCCAATGCATGGCCGAAATCGCGGCGGAATATAAGCTGCCGATGCTGGTCGTGCGCAGCGTGTGCGACGATGCGAGCATGAATGTGCCGCCTGTCGTGATGGCGGCGATAGCCGAAGATGGCAGCGTCGACGTTATTCGTGCCATCACCCATCTGGCGCGTCACCCCTCGCAATTTGTGGGTTTGTTCCATGTCATGCGCGGAACGGGGTGGGCTTTGGGTGCATTAAAGCGTATCTGCGATAAAATATGATAAGAAGGGCAGGCTAGCCGCCCGCGGCATGCATATCCGTTTTAATCTGCTGCATATGGGTGTCCAGAATGCCCAAAGTTGCCACCAGTTCCGACAGAATTTGCGTTTGCTGTTCGATCTGGCGCTGGGTTGAATAATCGGCGGCGGTACGCGACAGGCTGTTGGCCGGTTTAACGGAAATACGGTTTTCCATCTTTTCGATCTCGCTGGTAATTGCGTCGATCAGGCTGCTGCGCGAAGCCTCGATCTGTGCTGACATCTGGAACCATTGGTCGGCCAATTGTTTTTGCACATCGATCGCCGTGTTGCTCGTTGGCTTTCTGACTTCCGCTTGAGTCTCGTCCACCACCCGTTTTGTGGCGGCCAGATTTTCTTCAAACGCCGCCAGCCTTTGCACAATAAGGCCCAATTGTTGCGCCATTTCGGGCGGCAATTCGGTCTTTGGTGCGGGCTTGCTGATTTCGGCCTGTGTTGCCTCCACGGCGCGTTGCGTGGTGGCCATAGAATCTTCAAGGATGGAAAATTTCTGCGTGATGGCCGTCAATTGCTGTTGCAATTCGGGCGGCATCGTCGCTTCGACAGATGCCGGTGCATCATGCTGAGGCAAGGTCGCGATTTGCGCGGTGATCTTGTCGAGGCCTTCCTGTAGACCATTGCGCAATTGCGTCGGCAACACGCTGGTCAGCACAAACAGCTTGTTCTGCAAATCGGCGAGGGCTTCCGTAATGGTGCTATCGAGGGGGGGCGCCACGATTTCGGTTCTGGTTTCCGCCTGTGCCGGGCCTCTATCCATCTGCGTGATCTGGCTGGAAATATGTTCGGAAATTTGCCGGGTCATTTGCTCCAACCGTTCGGTAAGCGGTTCCAGCGAAACCTCACCCGCCTGAACGGAAATGCCTTCGGCAAAACGCGTTTTAATATCGTCCGTGGTTTCGGCCAGAACTTTGCCGCTGGCCTGCAGCAAATTAATCGCGCCGAACAACCGCTCGCCCAAATCGTCCGCTGTCGTGGAAATTTTTGCCAGCGTTTCGCTGACCTGTTCGGCATTGATCTTCAAACCTTCTTCGCTGGCTGACAAAGAATGCAGCGTATGGCTGATCTGCTTGCCGGTGATATGGGTGATTTCGGCCAATCCCTGCGCGCGTTCCTGAATATGCGGGATCAAACGGTTAAGTTGATCGATGGCATGCGAATGGGCGTTTTTCAGGTTTTCGGTCGAACCGAACATATCGGCAATCGCTTGTTTAATCATTGCGTCGCCATTCTGGCCGCGCTGTACGATATTTTCCAAAACGCTTTCCACCTGTCCTGATAATGCGCTTATGGAATGTTGTTGTTGTGTTACGATGCTGGTCAGGTTGGATGAAAGCGTGTGGATGTTTTCGCTGTCGCGCGAAATCGCCTGCATCATCGCTTCGAATAACGAACGCGACCCGCCTTCAAAACGCATGCGCACAGGGCCTTGTTCGCTCAGCAACGACAAATCGGGCAAATGGCTGAAATGGTAGCGGGCGATATCCACCGCGCGCGCCAATTCGCCGATCATATCCTGACGTTCTGTTCCCCAAATGGCGGTACGCATATCGCCACGCGCCATGTTTTGAATGCTTTGTGCCAAGGCGCGCATCGGGGCGGAATGTTTATCGCGCAAGGTCAAATAAATACCGGCGGCACAGGCCGATGCGATGATAAGGCTGCACCAACTAACGAGCGTCAACATCATCGCCCAGAATTGCATTTTGCTTTGCGCGGCAAAACGCGTTTCGGCGTTGGTCGATGCCACCCGCGCATCCAAAATGGGCAATGCGGCATAAAGCGCGGAAAGATTTTCGGCGGAAAACTCGCCTGTCATTTCGCCCGAAGGGGCGGTAATTTTTTGCATTGCGCTGTCAAATGTTGCCACGATCGCTGTGACTTCATGGCGCATTTCCGCAGGGGTTTTATCGGGCATGTGCGCCGCGATTTCATCGGCGGATTTTATTTCCGCCTTCATTTCGCCAAAGCCCGACGCGTCATGTGTTAGGGCATAAGCCTGTGCGTGCCCCAGAAAACCGCCATACCCCAAATCGCGGCGCAGGCGGGTGAAAACGTCCTGATCGCTGCCCAGGGCATTGTCGGGGGCGGCCAGCGTTGATGTGCTGCGGTCGAGTTGATATTTCAAATAGCCGGTGCCACCTATCATCACGACGCAAGTAAACACGACCAGGCCGAGAACAAGGGCGGTAAATCGGCCTACGCTGGGGGAGGGACTGGGTGTGGACATGTGTTAACAGGCTGGAACGACGGACATATCTTCATTATGGTAAATTTTTGGCAAAAAAGCAATCACTTCAATGCAATACACTCCGACTTTCATAGATAAGATTATTGCTGGTTTCTTTATTGGCGAAAGCGGTAAGGTTCTTTGCGGTTTTTCCATCTTGTGAGGTTCTATGGCCATTTTGTTCTTTGCCGGTGCGTTGCGTACGGATTCCAGCAATAAAAAATTCGCCCGTGAAGCGCTGCGTCTGGCGGAATCACTGGGTAAAAAAGGCCAATTCGTTGATCTGCGCGACTATGACATGCCCCTTTATGACGGTGATGTGGAGGCCAGCAGCGGCATTCCTGCAGGCGTTAAAAAACTAGGTGAAGCCATTCTGGCCGCAGACGCGCTGGTGATCAGCATGCCGGAATATAACAGCTCGATTTCCGGCGTTTTGAAAAACGCGCTTGATTGGGTTTCGCGTATTAAACCCAGCCCTTGGGACGGCAAACACACTTTGTTGTTAGGCGCGTCGCCGGGTGCAATGGGCGCCATTCGTTGCCTTTATCATGCGCGTCAGATTTTCGATGCGTTGGGTATGTATGTTTTTCCCGGCACAATGGGGTTGGCCAAATCCTATGAAGCATTCGATGAAAACGGCAAATTGAAGGACGAAAAACAAATTCAGCAATTGCAATCATTGCTGGAAAAATTCATCAAGCACGCAGGCATTTGATTATTCGTTTAAGCCGGTGCGGGAAATGCGCATATCGCGATGCACGGATATAGATAGCAAAATACCGCAGGCGATCAGCAACGTGAACATCGCGGTGCCCCCATAGGAAACCAGCGGCAGGGGGATGCCAACCACAGGAATGGTGCCCGTGACCATCGCGACATTAACGAAAACATACAAAAACAAGGTGGTGGTCAGCCCAAACGCCGCCAGCCGTCCGAACTGGTTGCGACAGGTCAACGCGATCATAAAACCATAGGCGATAAGCAGGAAATAGAGCCCCAACAAAAACAACGCGCCGACCATGCCGAATTCCTCGGCTAAAACCACAAAGATAAAATCGGTATGTTTTTCGGGCAGGAATTGCAATTGACTTTGGGTGCCTTGGCCAAAACCGCGCCCGAACAACCCGCCGGAACCCAGTGCGATTTTCGATTGCAGAATGTTGTAGCCATGGCCCAGCGGGTCTTCATCGGGATGCATAAAGGTCAAGAGCCGCGCTTTTTGGTAATCATGCAAATGGTGCCAAGCCACCGGCAAAATCGCGGCGGCTATGCCAATCACGATAATAAATTTCCACCAGCGCACGCCGCCGGTAAAGAAAATCGCGCCGCTGGCCAAGGTCAGCAATAAAGCGGTGCCAAGATTGGGTTGCAATAACACAAGCCCGACGGGAGCGATAACCATCGCGATCGGCGCGACCAGTTTAATGGGGTGGCCGATATCCTCGATCGACAGCCCGTGAAAATATTTTGCCAGACCGAGCGCCAGCGTAATCTTCATGAGTTCCGACGGCTGGATGACAAAGAAGCCCAGATTAATCCAGCGTTGCGCCCCCATGCCGACATGCCCCATCACTTCGACAACGACCAGCAGGAACAGCATCGCCCCATACATGGGATAGGCGAATTGCAGCCACACGCGCACATCGGTCAGGGCGATAACCATCATGATGCACAAGCCCACGGCGAACCGCGCCAATTGCGGCCCCGCCCAAGGGTGCCAGCTTTTGCCACCCGCCGAATACAGCAACGCAATGCCGATCAGCCCAATGATAACGATAAGCGCAATCATACCCCAGTTAAGAAGCCGCAGCTTCTCGGAAAGGCCAAGATGGTCGGATGTGGAAAGACGGGACATTGTTCTACCGAAGGGCTTTTATTCGGGGTGAAAATGCCCTAGATTGGCGGCGATTTCCACTTATTTCAGGACTTACCGCTATGCAATCCGCAATCGTCGTTTTTCCGGGCTCTAACCGCGAACGGGATGCCTCCTTGGCGTTGGAACGCGCCACAGGCAAAAAACCGCATCTGGTCTGGCATGCCGATGCCGATTTGCCCAAGGTTGACCTTATCTTGTTGCCCGGCGGGTTTTCCTATGGCGATTATCTCCGCACCGGCGCTATGGCTGCGCATGCGCCCTTGATGCAGGAAATCAAAAAACGGGCGGCACAGGGTGTGCGCGTTTGGGGTATTTGCAACGGTTTCCAGATTTTGTGCGAAAGTGGTTTGCTGCCCGGTATTTTGTTGCGGAATAAAAGCCTGAAATTCATCTGCAAGCCGGTGACGTTGAAGGTCGAGAATACCGACAGCGATTTCACGAGGCTGTGTAAGAAAGACCAGGAGCTGCGCGTAATCGTGGCACATGGCGACGGCAATTATTTCGCCGAAGGCGAAACATTAAAGCAGGTCGAAGGCAATGGACAGGTAGCGTTCCGTTATGCCGAAAACCCCAACGGTTCGGTCAACGACATCGCCGGTATTTTCAACGACAAGAAAAATGTCCTTGGCATGATGCCCCACCCCGAAGATGCGGTGGAAGATTTACACGGCAGTCTGGACGGAAAGTTTCTGTTCGACAGCGTTGTAGCGGCGTTGGGCTAGGGTTTTTCATGTGGGTTGCCTATGGCAGGGGGCTGTTGCTTATGGCCACGCTTATTGTGGCTATTGGTGTGCAGAACGCTTTTGTTTTGCGGCAAGGCATTAAACGCGAAGGCGTTTTTATTTCCGCCACCATTTGTTTTCTTTGCGATGTATTGATGGTATGCGCCGGGGCTATGGGGCTGGCCGCTTTATTCGCCGCAAGCCAGATTTTAAGCGTCGTGGTTTCATTCGGCGGGGCTGCCTTCCTCGGCACTTACGGTATTCGTTCGTTGAAGGCGGCCAAGGCTGCCAAGGGCATCGATCTTCACGCGGCCGATACTGTTTCGCGTTCCAGCATTGTGACGACTTCGCTGGCGCTAAGTCTGCTGAACCCACATGCGATTATTGATACCATTGTGATCGTCGGTGGTCTAACCGCCCGTTATCAAGGGGGTGAACGTGTGGCCTGTGTCTTGGGTGCCGTTACGGCTTCGGGGATTTGGTTTTACGGCCTTGCCTATGGTGCGCGACAGACCGCTCCCGTTCTCTCTAAACCCAAAGTTTGGCGCATGATCGATTTGGGGATAGGCGTGATGATGTTGGCGTTGGCCGTCAGCCTTGCGGGGGATGGCATCAAGCTCCTTCTTTAGATAACCAGTTGATATTCATAAAAAATACAAAAAGTTGTTAAAAGTTGTAAAAAGTGATACCCTTCTTGGATAGGGAGGTCGATATATGCAAACCAAAGGCGTGAAATTAGACGAACAAACTCAACAGCGGCTTGCTGCTTTGGCCGTGTTGCGTGACCGATCGCCGCATTGGATTATGTGCAAAGCGATTGAAACTTATCTAGAGCATGAAGAAAATTATGAACGCGAAAAACGCGAAGATATGGAACGCTGGGAAAAATATCAATTAACCGGCATTGCCGTGTCGCAAGAAAAAGCTACTGCCTGGTTGCAGGATTTAGCAAAGGGTAAGGTTGCGTCTTGTCCAGAATAAAATGGTTGCCTGAGTCGTTGGTGGATATTGAAAGGCTTTATGCGTTTCTTTATGAAAAAAATCCTGAAGCGGCGGCGCGCGCGGCGCAAGGTATTTTAGATGGTTCTCGATATTTAGAAAAGATGCCGGATATGGGGCGCCCGATGCAGGATGACACAGGGCGACGTGAATATTTTATTCCCTTTGGCGCAGCCGCCTACATATTGCGTTATAGGCGCGACCAAGATGCCGTTATCATTCTGCGCGTTTGGCACAGCCGCGAAAATAGAGCGAATTAAAGAGCCGCATGGGGCGAACTACTCCGCCGCCGCTTCCTCAACCGCCTTCGCATTCGCCGCTGCCGTTTTGTTGATATGGATTTTATCCATCACTTCGGCGACATGCTTGCTGAACATATATTCCGCAGGGCGTTGCTTGGATAAATCAATTTCCTTGGCCATCGCGCCTTCGGTCTTGATGCCCTTGATCGCCAGCCATGCCATTTTCCATGGTTTGGCAAAGGCGTCATTGGCGGCGGTCGGCTCATACCCGCAATGCACCATGCAATTGGCGCATTTTTCATACTTGCCGGTACCGTATTTTTCCCATTCGGTGCCGTCCATTAGCTCACGATAGGTTTTCACAAACCCTTCGCCCAACAGATAGCAAGGCTTCTGCCAGCCGAACACATTACGCGTCGGCAAGCCCCAAGGGGTGCATTCATAGGATTGGTTGCCCGCCAGAAAATCCATGAACAAAGGCGATTGGCTGAAACGCCAAGGGGTTTTGCCGGCCTTGACGCGTTCTTTGCCCATGCGGAAAATGTCGCGGAAGATGGTCTTGGTCGCTTCGCGTGACAGGAAATGCTGTTGATCCGGCGCGCGTTCATAGGAATAGCCGGGCGAAACGGTGATATCAGTCAAACCGATATCCATCATATGGTCAAAGAAATCGGCCATACGTTGCGGCACTGCATTGTTGAACAAGGTGCAGTTGATATTGACGCGGAAGCCACGCGCAAGCGCGGCCTTGATGGCGGCTTCGGCCTTCACATAAACGCCATCCTGACACACGGAATGATCATGGTCTTTGACATCGCCGTCCAGATGCACCGAGAAATTGAAATAGGGCGAGGGGGTGAATTGATCGAGCTTCTTTTCCATCAGTAAGGCATTGGTGCAAAGCGTGACATATTTTTTCTTGGCGATCAGCTTGCGCACAATCTCAGGCATTTCGCGGTGAAGCAGTGGTTCGCCACCCGGAATGGAAACGATAGGCGCGCCGCATTCATCGACCGCATCAAGGCATTCCTGTACCGTCAAGCGTTGGTTAAGGATTTCATCGGGATAATCGATTTTGCCACAGCCTGCGCACGCCAGATTGCAACGGAACAAAGGTTCCAACATCAAAACAAGTGGATAACGTTTATTGCCTTTAAGCTTTTGCTTGATGATGTAAAGGGCGACGTCGAATTGTTGGCGCAGGGGTACAGACACTGTGTTTTTCCCGGAAGTTGTATGAAGCGACGCTTATAAACGCTTAGTAGCCGTGGGGTCAATTGTTGTAAAATGGGCGCAAATACCGGAAAAATGAAGCTTTTTGGAATTTGGCTGATTTGCCTGTGATTACAGTATGATATTGGTTTTTTTTAAGGTTGGCCTGCCCTAAAACCTGCCCGTAAAGGGTAGGGTGGCGCAAGATGACGCAGAAAAGAATGAGGGAATCAGATTCTTCTTCAATCCATCCGGCGCAGCCCCTATGTTGTTTTCCGATGTGCCCGTAGCTCAGCTGGATAGAGCACCAGTTTCCTAAACTGGGGGTCGGCGGTTCGAATCTGCCCGGGCACGCCATTAAAACTTACTGTAATGCACCCCAATAGAACCCGCTTTGAATTGAACTGTTTGTTTCAGGTGTAAATCAACGCGAGAGTTAATGCCTTTAAACATTGGGATGCCACCGCCCAATATTAATGGATTGATCGTGATAACATACTCATCAATCAGACCAAGCTGCATGAGAGAATGTACGAGACCGGGGCTACCAAAAATCATGATATTTTTGCCCGGTTCGTTTTTTAAATGTGTGATTTCTGCAGCTACATTGCGATTGATCAATTTTGTATTCTTATCGTCCAGGCTGCTTAGGGTTGTAGAGAATACAACTTTCTGGGCTTTAGAGTACCAGTGCGCATGTGATAATTGATGGCCGGACGCGGTCGGGTCTTTTAAGACCTTTGGCCAGTGCGCCTCCATCATGCCAAATGTTTTGGGGCCATACAGTCCCATGTTTGCCTGAATGATGAAAGAATCTACAAATGTAAAAACGTCATCATCCATTTTAATCCAGCTCATCTCGCCTTGGGCACCTGCGACAAAGCCGTCCAGTGACATATGCATAAGAGATACTATTTTTCTCATGATATTACCTTATTCTTCCCCGACATCGGCCTTAAGCGAACGGTGGCCTCGCACTACATTAGACTAACCTATATTTATAACTAAATTCCAGTGCCCAGATTTATCCTGTACGGCACACCAATTTGAAATAATACCATAACGCATGCCTATCGACCCCAAGCGATTGAACAACGATTATAGGCTTTAGCCAAAAAAGGCCTTAATCAAACCGCCAATTATTCCTGTGCCCACAGCATGGGTGCCGGGACGCTTATATATCTGGGGATCAATTTTAGGCGCTCCAAACATGTTAACTGAGTGATGTACAAATAGCTTGGTATGTGTATGCACGATATCCGCGTTAATGGGCGTATTAACCGAAATGCTGCAAATGGCGCGGGCTTCATTCGACGGATTGATATAGATTCTGGTGTTGGAATTCTCTGATACTTGGGTGTTATGCGTTGCCGCATAGTATCGGTGTTTGCTGCCGTCATATATATGCGAAGCGACGAACCTTTGAAGCTCCTGATTATCCTTTAAAGCAAGAGGATTAAAGTTCATCTGCTTGTAAACATTATCATGGATGAGATGTTGTTCAAAAAATGCATCCGGCACCGGCACATGAATATCAAGTTTAGGGTAACCTTGTTCGTCATAGTTTAATGTATAATCTATAGGCGGGTTTACGCGATCCGAGTATCGCCAGCCTATGCTTTGCGCGCTTTTGTCTATTAAAGCGATATCCGTGGCCGAAAATAAAACATTCATTATGGATGCGATTTCCGGCTCGACCATTTCCAGCGTGCGCGCTGGTTCTGTAATGCCCGCGGCGGCGTTAATGACATGCATAATGCGCGCGACATCATATTCGCCGTCCAGCATCAATGTCGTCACATCATGAACGCATTTCTGTTTAACCAGGCGCACAGCAACCGTGTTTTGATTTTTATCGTTTATTTGATTGAGCGATTGGTTGCTTAAGAGATCATCATAGGATGCCTCGCTTGTAAGCGTATGCATCAAATCTACTGAGAAAAGGCTGTCCGCGGTATCCTGGATTTCCTCCACTTCTTTTGTCGTTCCCATAAGGATTTCAATATTTCCTTTAGTAATTTTATGAACCACATAGCCGTCTGGGAAAGATGTTTCATAGCTTATATCGTCTATATGACGCGCCAGATCTTTGCGAAGTGTTTTGATGTTTCCCATTGTCGATCCTTTCAAAACTTTCTTAAAAAAATAAACAGCGTTTTTATAATCTTGTTCTCTCGCAGGCCATCACGACAGGATTACGCCACGCAAACGTAGCAGATTGATTTACAAATTCCAATAAGCAGTTAAACAGCCTCTTATTGCGTCCCATACAGCCGGTCGCCCGCATCGCCCAAACCGGGCACGATATAGGCATGTTCGTTCAGTTTTTCGTCGAGCGATGCGCAGTAAATGCGGATAGTCGGGTGATGTTTCACGAATTGCCGCACGCCTTCGGGCGCGGCGACCAACGCCATCACATTGATTTTTTCGGGGTCGACGCGGTGGGCAATCAACAGATCGCAAACATGTGCCAAAGAATTGCCGGTCGCCAGCATCGGATCGACGACAAAGAAATTTTGCCCGACATTTTTTGGCAGGCGAACGAGATATTCGACAGGTTTTTTGGTGTCATGGTCGCGGTAAACGCCGATATGCCCGACTTGCGCGGTGGGCATCAAATCGACCAGACCTTCGGCCATGCCCAGACCCGCGCGCAAAATCGGCACGATACAGGGGTCTGGCACTGCCAAGGTTGGCGCTTCCATTTCCGCCACGGGCGTACGGATGCGGCGCGTGGTCAGTGGCAAATCGCGCGAGATTTCATAACCAATCAGCAGCGATATTTCGCGCAGCAAAGTGCGGAAGCCGAAAGATTTGCAATTCTCGTCGCGTAATTGCGTCAGCTTGTGTTGGATAAGCGGATGATCGACACAGAAGAAAGACGGAAATTCGGGATAAGTTTTCATGTCTTGTTCCTTATTTAAAATCGGCGCCGACAGCATCGGCAAGGCTTGTGTATCCGTCACGCTTCAACAACGCGGCGAGTTCGGTGGTGATGCGGGCTATGACAAACGGCCCTTCGTAAATCAACGCGGTATAAAGTTGCAACAACGACGCGCCCGCGCGGATTTTGGCATAGGCGTCTGCGCCCGTGAAAATGCCGCCGCAACCGACAAGCGGGATTTTGCCGCCGGTCAGTTGATACATTTGCCCCAGTATTTTTGTGGAGATATCAAACAAAGGCTTGCCGGAAAGGCCGCCCGCCTGTGCCGCCATTGCTGGGGGAACGGATGCCGGGCGCGATGTCGTGGTGTTGCCGACAATCATTGCATCAATGCCACATAATAAAGACACTTCGGCGATATCGCGAGCCTGCGTTTCGGTGATATCGGGCGCGATTTTTAAAAACAGTAATGGCTTTTTATCTGCCTGCGCCAATGCTTCGCGCGCGCGTTGCAGAAGTTCGGTCAGGCTTCCTCGTTCCTGTATACCGCGCAGGCCGGGCGTGTTGGGTGATGAAATATTAAGCGTGAGGAAATCGGCAAAGGGTGCAAAGTTCTGAATACCGCGTACATAATCATCGGCGGCATCGATTGTGTCTTTATTCTTGGCCAGATTAATGCCGACAATGCCGGTGTCAGTTTTCATGTCGCGATAGGCCGCCAGCCTTTGGCGAAAAATATCCGCGCCCACGCTGTTGAAGCCAAAGCGGTTGATAATAGCTTGGGTTTCGGTAAGGCGGAACAAACGTGGCGACGGATTGCCCGGTTGCGGTACCGGCGTTACGCCGCCAATTTCGGTAAAGGAAAACCCAAGATTTAAAGTCTGTCCGACCACTTCGGCATGTTTGTCGAAACCCGCGGCAAGGCCGAGCGGATGCGCGAATTTTAATCCGCCCAATTGACAAGCAAGAACGGGATCATGCGACGGCTTGCAGGCTGGAAATAATCCGTGTTTCAGGAAACGAACAGCCAGTTTATGCGCCACTTCCGGGTCAAGGCTGAAAAACAGCGGGCGCAATAAAGGATAAATATCGAAGGGGAGAGGCAACATGGATAACCCAGTTTAATGTCCGGCTCCTTTTTAACAGTCTCCGGCTATCCCATGCAAGCGGACACAAAAAAGGGGCGGAAACGCTTCCGCCCCTTCTTATAATCGCGTTCCAGCTTATGGTGCCGGAGCAGTCGCTGGTTCTTCTGGAGCCATAGCGGCTGGCGCAGCAGGAGTCGCTGGCGCCGAACCGGCGTTCGGGTTTTCCTGAACATTGACGCCGTTCTTTTTCAGCTGATCGATAATAGCCACAGCGGTTTTGTCACCGGCATTGGCCAAACGCAGCGTACCGACGGCCAAACCATTGGCCTGATCCTTAACCTTGTTGGCATCGGCCAAAGGCTTGTCTTGCGCCACATGAGCCGCTTGCAGCGACGCGCGGTCGTTGAACAGCAAGGTGGTTTGGAAAGCCAGAAAACCGGCCACAGCCACCGAAAGCAGCAAAACAGGAAGAAGGATTTGCGCAGGCGTAATTTTTTCTTGTGCCATAATAGACCTCACTTCTTTGCGGCTGGGGATGGGGCGGTTGTTTTCGCCGCATCGGATTTCAGACGAAGACCTTGCGACGCCAACAAATCACGTGCCTGTGTGTCGCCATTTTTGGCGGCTTCGGCCAAACCTTGGGCGATAAACTGGCTCAGCTGGCTGAAAGTCTGCACAGAACCGATGGCAGCCTGACGTTGTTGCACGTCCAGTTGCGTGGCGCGGTTGGCATTGGCCAACGAAACATTTACGACCAGCAAAACAACGGCAACGCTGCCGCAAATGACGGAACCCCAGTAGGGAAGTCTTGTATCCATGGTTTATTTCCTCCAGATCAGATTATGGGGTAAGATTGTGATACAAGCGCTATCATGCCCTTGGGTGATTCGCAAGAAAGCCGGATGAATGCTGGAACATGCTTCCTTTCTGATTCTTTCCGTTATGGCGATAGGGTTGGCGTTTGATTTCGTCAACGGCTTCCATGATGCGTCGAATTCAATTGCCACCATTGTTGCGACGCGGGTTCTCAAACCGCGTCAGGCCGTTTTATGGGCCAGTTTTTTTAATGTCGCCGCCATGCTGTTGTTTGGCACCGGCGTCGCCAAAATGGTGGGGTCGGGTTTGGTGTCGTTGGATGCCATCACGCCGACGGTGGTGTTGTGCGGATTGGCGGGCGCGACTTTGTGGGGAATTATTACCTGGCGATTGGGTGTGCCGGTCAGTTCGTCACATGCTTTGTTGGGCGGTTATGTGGGCGCGGCAATGGCGCATAGCGGTATGATCAACGGGTGGGAAAATTTTGATCATCCAGTTATTGCGACGGGTTGGATCAAGGTGATTATGTTCATTATAATTGCGCCGGTGATGGGCGGCGCGCTCTCGGTTTTTTTTATAAAATTATTGATGTTTTTGCAGCGCCGTTTTTCTTTCGCGCCCTCGGAAAAATCCTACAAAAAAATTCAACTCGCTTCTTCCGCGTTTCTCAGCTTGATGCATGGCGGTAATGATGCGCAAAAAACCGCAGGCATTATCACCAGCGCGTTGGTCAGCGGCGGGGTGTTGTCGGAATTCGCGGTGCCGGTTTGGGTGTTGGCATTATCTTACGGCATGATGGGGCTGGGCACTTTGTTTGGCGGTTGGCGCATTGTGCGCACCATGGGCATGCGTTTAACGCAACTGGATGCGCGCGGTGGCGTTTGCGCCGAAAGCGCATCGGCCTTGTCGATTATGGTTGCGACTTTGTGCGGGTTGCCAGTATCGACCACGCATGTAACAACAGGCGCGATTTTGGGCGTGGGCGTTGCGACCAATCCGCGCAAGGTGGGGTGGAAAGTCGGGCGGCGCATCGCATGGAGCTGGATCTTGACGATACCCGCTGCGGCGTTGGTCGGGGCCGCGCTTATGGTTCTTATAGACAAGTCAGGTGGATAATGCGTTTTGTTCAAGTTATTTTGGTGAGTTTTTTGGCAGTGATGTTGCCTTTGGTCGCGCACGCCAAAGCGGCAAAATATCCGGTGGCGGAAGTACAGATTCTGCCCGTTTTACCACCCGTTGAAACCACCTATGATATTTATGTCGGCGGCCTGCATCTTGTCACCGCGCATATTTGGTTTGAAGAACAGGGTAATGTTTTTCACACCATTGTCCGCGCCCAGGATCTTGGGCTGCTGGCGCGGTTTTTACCGTGGAATACGATTTTGGAATCTTATGGCCGCATCAAGGGCGATCATTTCGAACCTAAGGAATTTTTCACGCGCGATGAATGGAACCATAAACCGAAAATCACCAAACTTCATTTTAACGCCAAGGGCGATATCACGCCCGAATTCATTCCGCCCAGCGGCCCCGAAAACCGCGAAGAAGTGACATTGGAACAACGCATCGGTTCGCTTGACCCCGTCACGGCCTTATTGCAAATGCTGGCGCATGTTGCGGTCGATAACAGTTGCGCCATCCCTGTGCCGGTGTTCGATGGCAAGCGTAGGTTTGATATTGTCGGGCGTGATGATGGCAATGACACGCTGAATGAACCCGATTACGAAGCCTATAGCGGCAAGGCGCGGCAATGCGCGGCCGATTTCAAGATGATTTCCGGTGAATGGAAAGACGCCGAACATGCGCGTTTTTGGAAAAAGACCGAAAGCGAAGCGGGACGCGAACCGTTTCATATCTGGCTGGCATCACCCGCCAAGGGCATGCCCGAAATTCCGGTGCGGATGGAAACCGGCAGCATAGCCGGTCTGGTGGTTATCCATTTAACTTCATGGCATTATGTTAGCGCCGCCGATATCAAAGCCCAGGCGCCCTAGGGCTTGCGCCAATTCGCCGAAAGTCTTAATGATTGCATCGGCGCCCAGAGTGGCGACATTATCGGCATAACCATGCGCAACGGCAATGGCGGGAATCTTTGCGGCTTGTGCGGCGCGGATATCATTGATGCTGTCGCCAATCATCGCGCAATTCTGCGGTGGGACTTTCATTCCATGTGCCACGCCCAACACATGCCCCGGATGTGGTTTGTAGACAGAGAAAGTATCGGCACCCGCGATAAAATCAAACAACCCGCGAATACCAATTTCATCCAGCAATTTAATCGTCGGCAAATAAAGCTTATTGGTGCAGAGGCCAATTTTTACACCGGCGGCGCGAAAGGCTTCGATTGTTTCCATCACCTGCGGATACAGTTGATCAATACCGGCTTTCTGGTTCCGATAAAAACCCAGAAAATCCTGAAAGATAGTTTGCGCCCCGCGTTCGGGCAGGGGTGCGCCGGTGGCGGCAAAGGCGCGTTTAAGCAAGATATTCATGCCGTCGCCAATCATGGATTTGGTCTCGTCCAACGTTACGGTGCGATGCTCATGCGCCACCAGAATGGCGTTTAGGGCATGGTGCAAATCGGCGGCGCTGTCCACAAGGGTGCCGTCCAAATCAAAGATAAGGCCGAGAAGTTGAGTCATTTGAATCGTTGTGCTATTAAATCTAACCCTCTTTATGGCAGACATTCCCCATGACACAAAACGCTTCTTTACCAAATTTGGCCTCTGTAATCCTCGCAGCGGGGCAAGGCACGCGGATGAAATCCGACCTGCCCAAGGTTTTGCATCCTGTTGCGGGCTTGCCCATGATCCGCCACGTATTGAACGCCTGCGGCGAATTATCCCAAGGCCAAATCGTTGTTGTGGTCGGCCCCGACAGCAAACAAATCCGGGAAGCCGTCGTACCCAACCGCTGTGCGATACAGGCAGAATCCCTTGGCACCGGCGATGCAGTTAAAGCCGCACGAAACGAGTTGGCGGGATTTGTGGGCGATGTGGTTGTGTTGTTCGCCGATGGCCCCTTAATAACCTCGGAATCGATTAAATTGATGCAGCAACGCAAGGCCGAAACAAAGGCCGCTTTGGTGGTCGCCGGATTTTCGCCGCAGAATCCCGCCGCCTATGGCCGTTTGGTGATTGAAGGGAACGGTAATTTATCGAAAATTGTGGAGGCTTCGGAAGCCACACCGGAACAACTGAAAATCACTTTGTGCAATGGCGGCGCGATGTTATTTGATGCCGCGACATTGTGGCCGATGCTTGACCAATTGCGCGACGATAATGCCAAGAAAGAATTTTTCCTGACTGATTGTGTGGCGTTGGCGCAAGCGGCTGGCCATGGCTGCGTTGTCGCCACCCTTTCCGCCGATGATGTGTTGGGCGTGAATAACCGTGTCGAATTGGCGCAGGCCGAAAAGATTATGCAGCGCCGCTTGCGTGAAAAAGCCATGTTGGCCGGTGTGACAATGACCGACCCCGACAGCGTGTTTCTGTCAACCGACACTATTCTGGGGCGCGATATCGTGATTGGCCCCAATGTTGTGATCGGTGCGGGCGTGGAAATTGCCGACCATGTGGAAATCCGCGCCTTTTGTCAGTTGGAACAGGTGCGTGTCAATGCGGGTGCTATCATCGGACCCTTTGCGCGTTTGCGCCCCGGTTCGGTGATCGGCGAAGCCGCGCATATTGGCAATTTTGTCGAAATTAAAAACAGCGAAATCGGCAAGGGTACCAAGGTTAATCATTTGTCTTATGTCGGCGATACGACCTTGGGCGACAAGGTCAATATTGGTGCTGGTACCATCACGGCGAATTATGACGGGTTCCGCAAATTCCGCACTGTTATTGGCGATAACGCCTCAACCGGATCCAATTCCGTTTTGGTGGCGCCCGTCAATGTGGGCGAGGGTGCCTATATCGGCGCGGGTAGCGTTATCACCAATGATGTGCCCGCCAACGCTTTGGCGGTGGCACGCGGGCGTCAGGAAAATCGCGAAGAATGGGCCAAGCGCATGCGCGATGCCAAGTCGAAGAAATAAAAAATGCCGATGCCACTCGTTTGATCGAGGTGCATCGGCATTAATTTGCGCGGAAAATTAAGCGCCAAGTCTTTCGTTAGCGCGATCCCAATCCAGCAATTTATCAATCACCGCATTCACGAAATCGGCGCGGCGGTTTTGATAATCCAGATAATAGGCATGTTCCCATACATCGATCGTCAGCAGGGGCGTAGCGTTGCCGGAAATAGGCGTTTCGGCATTGCCGGTTTTCTTGATCGCCAGCTTGCCGTTTTCGGAAACCAGCCAAGCCCAACCGCTGCCAAACTGTGTGATGGCTGCTTGCGCAAAGTCCGTTTTGAATTTGTCATACCCGCCCAGATCGCTGTCGATCATGCTGGCCAGTTTGCCGGTCGGTTTGCCGCCCGCAGATGGCTTCATGCTTTCCCAGAAGAAAGTATGGTTCCAGATTTGCGCGGCGTTGTTAAAGATGCCTGCTTTTTCTTTGTCGCCTGCGGTTTTTTTGATGATGTCGGTCAACGATTGTTGGGCGAAATCGGTGCCGTCAACTAGTTTATTCAGATTATCGACATAGGTTTTATGGTGCTTGCCATAATGGAAGCCCATCGTGTTGGCGGAGATGACCGGCGCAAGCGCATCATCGGCATAGGGCAAAGGGGGCAGGGTGAAGGGCGCGGACATGGCAGACTCCTTTTGGATTGGTTGTTCAGAACCGAACGAAGTGAAATATAAGGGAGAAGATGCAAGAGTCGAGTAAAAAAACCATATTTTTCAAAGCTATTTGATTGTTCTTGGTAATTTGAAACGAGATATGGTAATTTGAACTAGATAGTTAAACGATATATGGAGAAAAAATAATGGGCAAATCCAAATCAGCAAGATTTTCTGTCGCCCTTCCAATTTCTCAAGGAGAAGCTTTGCGAAAAATGCAGGAAGAAACCGGCCTTTCAAAGAATGATCTCGTTCGTCAAGGCGTTGCTCTTTTGACGGCAATGGTGGTCGCGCAAGAAAAAGGGTTGGACACTTGTTTCGTTAAAGACGGAGACATTGTGACCAGACTCCAAGTCGTTGGATTGCCGGTGCATGGCACAAAGTTAGCTTTAGGCTAAATAGTTCACGCCGCCCGCACATCCCGCAAAGCTTCTTCGGCCTTTGCCCCGTCGCGGATGGCGACTGCGCCTTCCAGATCGACCGACACAAGTTGTGACACGCCTTTTTCGCCCATCGTCACGCCGAACAACCTGTCCATACGCGCCATCGTCAAACGTTGATGCGTGATGATAAGGAAGCGTGTACCCGTCTCGCGGGCGATGGTTTCTACCAACTCGCAGAAACGTCCGATATTGCTTTCGTCCAACGCCGCCTCGGCTTCGTCGAGGACGCAGATGGGGGACGGGTTCGTTTGGAACACGGCGAACAGCAATGCCAGCGCGGTCAATGTACGTTCACCACCCGACAATAATGTCAGCATCTGCATCTTCTTGCCCGGAGGTGCCGCAAAGATTTCCAGACCGGAATTCATCGGGTCTTCATTATCGACCAATTCCAGATAGGCGCGGCCGCCGGTGAACAGTTTTTTGAACAAATTCTGGAACCGTTCATTGACCAGCGTGAACGCGCTTTGCAGACGTTCTTTGGCTTCCTTGTTCAAATGGCCAATCCCCTGGCGCAATTTGGCAATCGCGGCGACCAGATCGTCTTTTTCTTTGGTCAGAGTATCAATTTGCGTTTGTAAAGTTTCCGCTTCGACTTCGGCACGCAAATTAACAGGCCCCATATTTTCGCGTTCGCGCACATAACGCGATAAGGCTTGATCCAGTTCGGCTGCCGCCGGAATCGTTTCGCCTTCCACAAATTCTGCGATGCCGACCAATTCTTCCGGTGTGCAGTTCAGCTTTTCCTGCATGCGTTCGCGTAGGATATTGAATTGCTCTGTCGCGGCTTGCACCGCGCCTTCGGCACGCACGCGGTCTTCACGCGCTTCGGCAGATTTGTTTTCGTCGCGTTTCACTTGTTGTTCCACGGAAGTCAAATTGCGTTCGGCGGAAATCAACGAATCCGCCGCCGATTTGCGGTTGCTTTCCGCGCTGCTCAACTCGCTCAATAAAGTTTCGCGGTGCGCTTCGATTTCGACAGGGCGTTGACGCAATTCACCAATACGTTTTTCGATTTCGGCGATGCGTGACGACAGCGATTCGATTTGCTCGCTGGCGTTCGACAGGCGCGATTGCCATGCCGTGATTTCTGCCGTGACAGTTGCGGCGCGGTTCGCGCTGATGTTTTGTTCGCGCGTCAAACGGTCGCATTCATTTTGCTTGGCCGATTGCTGGCTGCGCAATTCTGCCAATTTGACGCGACTTTCGTTGATGTTAGCGCGTGCGGTGTCCAAATCGGGCAACCCGCTTTGTTCTTCGCTTACCGCGCTTTGGCGCGTAGTGATTTGTTCCAAATCTTCGATAACCTGACGCAGCGTATCGTCCAATGCGGCCAGTTTCGATGTAATGGCCGTGGTTTCTTTTTCCTGTTGCGCATAATTTTCGCGGGCATCATTCAGGGCTGCGAATGCGGCCTTGAGCGCTTCACGCGCCGAACGGTCTTCGGCCTGGCGTTGTGTCAAAAATTCCGTTGCAGCCACTAACGCATCCTGATTTTTTTGCGCTTCGTTCGCCGCGGTTTCGATTTCGCCAACCAAGGCCGCCACACGGTTGCGTTGTTGCAAACGCAAAGCTGTCGACGTTTTGGCTTGCGGGGTCAAAGTGAAACCATCCCAACGCCATGCCCATCCATCGCGGCTCACAATCGTTTGGCCGGCGCGAATGCCCGCCAAAGCGGCTTTACCCGCAGCTTCATCATCAACCAAACCAATTTGCGACAGGCAACGCGCCAGTGCAGGGGGTGCTTGCACAAAATCGGCCAAAGCGGTAACGCCATTTGGCAATGCAGGCATGTCGGCTGCACCGCCTTCTTGCCAGAATTTTGCGGCGTTCGGGTCGATTGCCGCCGTCAAAGCTTCGCCAACCGCAACCGCCAAAGCGTTTTCCAAACCCGGCGTGACGGTGATTAAATCGATGACTCTTTCGCTATTCTGGTCATCGGATTGCAGCAGATTCATAAGCGCGTCATTTTCGGCGCGCAATTTGGTGACATCGGCCTGTGCTTGCTGCGCCAGATCGCGGGCTTGCGATTGCAGCTTTTCGGCTTCGCGGTAAAATTCTTCTGCCGTGTGCGCTTGTTGCTGACGCTTGGCAAGCTCGCTTTCGGTTGCTTCGACCATAGCGGATGCCAGCGCCAGATCGGGGCGTGCCGCCGCGGCCAAAGCCAATGCCACGCGCTGCGTTTCCATTTGCTCGCGGCGTTGCGCGATATGGGCATGGCGCGAAGCCAGCGTTTCAATTTCTTTTTCCAATGCATGTTTGCGGGCTTCGGCGGTCGCCGTTTCCTGCATCAATTGGTTAAGCGCCGCATCCAGCGTTTGCACTTCTTGCGTTGCGCTGGCCAATACATCGCGGGCACCCGGCAGGGTTTCTTCAATCGTCGCCTGTGTCGCCGCCAATTGGGTTGATTCTTCCTGCAATTTAACAATGGCTTCTTCGCCGTCCTTGCTCCGCGCAACTTCGCGGTCGCGGTCGGTGTTGGCTTGCGCCAAACGTTGTTCGCATGCCGCCGTTTCGTCGGCAATACGTTTGGTTTCGCTGTCCAATTGTTCGCGGACAAGCGTCAGTTTTTGTACAACGGCTGCTGCCGCCGCTTCGACTTGGCGCATCGAAGGCAGCAACGCGGCGATCTCGGTACGCGCCGTATTGCCTTGCGTGACAACCGACAGCATTTCCATCACGCGGGCTTCCGCCGCTTCCAATGCCAGCTTGACCGTTTCCGCATTTTGTCCGGCTTCCGCCCAACGCATGTGAAGCAACGCGGCTTCGGTCTTGCGGATATGGTCGGCCAGATTGCGGTAACGCGACGCCTGACGCACTTGCGTTTTCAGGCTGCGCAATTGCGTGTCATAAGATTGCAGAACATCATCAACGCGGGTCAGGTTTTGTTCCGCGCCTTTCAATTTCAATTCGGCTTCGTGCCTGCGCGCATGCAGACCGGCTGTTCCCGATGCTTCTTCCAAAATGGCGCGGCGGTCTTGTGGCTTGGCGCGGATAAGCGCGTCGATCTGCCCTTGACCGACCAGATTGGTGGAATGGGCGCCTGTCGCTTGATCAGCGAACAATAATTGCACATCGCGGCGGCGCAAAGGCTTGCCGTTCAGCTTGTAATCGGAACCTTCGCCGCGTTCGATCTGGCGTGTGACCAATAAGGTATCTTCATTGTTAAATTCCGCTGTCGCGCTGCGTCCTGTGTTATCCAGCTCCAACGTCACTTCGGCCAGATTGCGCGAAGGGCGCGTTGCGGTGCCGCCAAAAATCACATCATCCATTTCGCCGCCGCGCATGGATTTGGCCGAATTTTCGCCCATCACCCAACGCAACGCTTCGACGAGGTTTGATTTACCGCACCCGTTCGGCCCGACAATGCCGGTCATGCCGGTGCCGATATGCAGATCGGTCGGTTCGACAAAGGATTTAAATCCATGAAGGCGAAGACGGGTAAAATGCACGGTACTACCTCTAATAATCGTTTCTAACTGTAGGAATTATTTCTTTGCCGCAAGCAAGCGATCAAACACCGCACCAAAAGTTTCGGGGCTTTGCGCGCCCTTAATCACTTCCGCGCCGTCATTCACAACAAATGTCGGCGTCGCTTCGACGGCATATTTGGTGCCTGCGGCTTCACGCGCTGCAATAATCGCGTCTTGCAACTTGGCATCATTGGCGCATGCCTTGGCTTTGTCGGCGGGCAAGCCGCCCAATGTCGCATATTGGATCAAATTGGCTTCGGGGTTGCCGCCCCCGAATGCCCATGTCATCTGCGCCGCATACAAGGTTTTGATGAAAGGAAAATATTCATCAACCGGCATGCACCGCGCCACGGCCGATGCTTTCAGGCTTACGCCATCCAGCGGAAAATCATGCATCACAAATTTCACCTTGCCGGTATCGACATATTTCTTTTCTAAAACGGGCAGAGTATTGGTGTAAAAATCGGCGCAATGGGTGCAGGTCAGCGATACAAACTCATCGACCTTAACGGGGGCATCAGCCTTGCCTAAAACGCGTTCCACCATGCGGGCATCGTCTGCGGCAAAAGCAGAGGACGCGGCCAGCAAGGCGAAAAGGACGAAAAGGCGCGATACAAAAGCCATTAACCACCTGAAATGTACGAATCATACGTAAGGAAACTATAAGGGAAATTCGGGTATTAACACAAGGTTAACGAGTGTCTATCCGTTGCTTTTCGCGGCCATAGCCTCGCCAAATCTTTCAAGAGCCTCGCGCAACTCACTGTTTTCTATGACAGAGGCTTGTTCTCTAATCGCTTTAACGGCTTCGGGGCTGGCTGTGGCGGTTTTTTTGACGGGCGGCGGGGGCAGGGAAGCGGCATCCAATGCCACGCGAGCAAAGGCTTCATAGCCGAAATAGCTATTGATACGTTGGCGGATAAGGTCGGCTTTGAAGCTGAACTCCATCGCCAAGCCTTTGGGCAAGCGCACCGTTAAAACGCCGTTTTTGCGCTGTGCCTCATTGGGTTGATAGGGAAAGTGGATTTTAACAGGCGTTGTGACGCGGGCATACTCGGTGCCGACAATTTCCGCCCAATGATCCAGCAAACTGGCATATAATCCCCAATCCTTGCCTGCGGTCTGGCGGGCAACCTTATCGACGGCGCTGGCGATCGTGCGCGGTATAAAATTATTGGGTTTCATGAGGGCAGTGTGGCGGTGAAAGCGGCAAAAGTCAAAAGAGAGAGGAAGAGGGAGCAAAAAGCAGAGGGAAAGAAGAGCAATAGACAATTATTCTCTTCTGCTTCTCGTCTTCCCTCTCCCTCTGCTCTTCTTCGTTGGTATGACAAAAACCGCCGTATCATGCCGTGGCGGGCTTTGCCGGGGCAGTCTGCCGATCCGTATCGTGTCTGGTTGTCCGAAGTGATGCTGCAACAAACGACTGTGGTGACGGTCGTGCCGTATTTTCAAAAATTCATCCAACGCTGGCCGACATTAAAAGATTTGGCCGCCGCCGATCTGGATGATGTCATGCGTCTATGGGCTGGCTTGGGTTATTACCGTCGCGCCCGCATGTTGCATCAATGCGCCTTGACGGTGTGCGATAAATATAACGGCGTTTTTCCAAGCGATGAAAAATCATTGCTCGCGTTGTCCGGTTTTGGCGCCTATACCGCCGCCGCCGTTCGCGCGATTGCCTTTGGCCAAAGCGCCAATGTGGTCGACGGCAATGTCGAGCGCGTTATGGCGCGAATTTTCGCGGTAACGGACCCAATGCCCAAATCCAAGGCAAAATTGCGCGAAGCTGCCGCGACTTTGGTGCCGCAAAAACGCTGTGGCGATTATGCGCAGGCTTTGATGGATTTGGGCGCGACGATCTGCACGCCGCGTTCGCCGAAATGCGGCTTATGCCCGTGGCAAAATAACTGTGCCGCGTTTGCAAAGGGCATACAGGAAACATTGCCGCGCCGTATAAAGGCCAAGGCCAAACCCGTTCGCCGCGCGGTGGCCTTTGTTTTGTTGAACCCGAAAGGCGAAGTCTTCATCCGCCAACGCCCACCCCAAGGGTTATTGGGCGGCATGATGGAAGTCCCCAGCAGCCCGTGGCTGGAACAGGAAATGCCAAGCCTGAAAGATGCAAAGAAACACGCGCCCAAAGACGCGAAATGGCAGCTATGCACAGGCACCGTCATTCATGTTTTTACGCATTTTACGTTTGAAATAAGCGTCGCCGTCGCCCGCGCCCCCTCTGGCAAAGGCCATTATGTAGCTCCCGACAATATCAAAAACGAAGCGTTACCGAGCGTCATGAAGAAAATTATTCACCACGCCCTAAAATCATTATAATGAAATTCCTTTCAGCCGGATGAAATCCCATGCGCCGCATTGCCCTCTTTGCCGTTTTTGTTTTTCTGGCGCTGTCTTTCGCCATTTCCGCGCATGCCCAAGACACGGCGGATGCCAATTGGCCAAATCTGGTGCGCAGTCTGGTGCGTTACAAAGTCATCGACCTTAACGACCCGGTGATGATCGACGAATATTCCATCATCACCGAATGCGATTTATACAAAGCGTTTTACCATGATGATTTCAAATGGAATAAAGTGCGTTCCGCTGTGCGGCAATCGGTCGAAGCACATGTGGCGACATTCCCCACCGCTTATCATTACGATACCAGATTGCAACTCGACCGTTACGATTTTGCGGCCAAGGTGTTTCGTTTTACCCAAAGATCGACGATCCATAATGTGAACAGTTTTACATTGTTTACGGTGTTGGGGTCGGATTGCGGCAATGCGGATATTAAACAAATGCCGCGCACTTTCCGCGCAGTAATTCCGGCGCCCATTTATATGGATGGTATTCCTATGTCGGAAGCCGACGGTCAGGCATTGGTCAAACAACTGGATGCCGATCAAAACCCCAATCGCGTTATTTTTGCGCGGTTTAATATGCACATCACCTATATCGAACCGGTGCGCAAAAATGTCACCAACGTGTCGGGAACATTGCTGGAAACTTATTCCCAGGCGAAAGAAGGCGATCCGCATATTTTACGTCTGGACGCGCAAATGGATAATATCGAATTTTACGAAGATGAGGCGATGCATCGTCTAATTTATAGGTACCAACTCTAGTGACCTAGCGCCTCTGCCCGCACGCGCTGCCGCAACATATCGATGGGGGCCAGATGGCCGCGACCGTCGCTGTCATAACACCAGAATGTCCAGCCGTTACAGGCGGGCAAGCCCTGTACCAACGCGCCGACTTTGTGGATCGATCCTGTTATACGGTCACCCGCGCTGTCCACCTGTAACGTCGCATCGGCTTTGACCTTGGCATGATGCCGTTTACGGTCATCGAACAAAATCTGGCCGGGGCGCAATAACCCGCGTTCAAGGATAATGCCGAACGGTATGCGTGGTTCTTCGCGCTTGGCCAATGTCGTCAGCGCTTCGACATCATCCGCCGCGCGCGTATTCGCGATACGGCGTTCGGCATGTTTGGCATAGGTTTTTTCGCGGTCGACGCCGATAAAATGCCGCCCCAATAATTTCGCCGCCGCACCCGTGGTGCCCGAACCGAAAAACGGATCAAGGATAACATCGCCCGGTTTGGTCGATGACATAATCACGCGATAGAGGAGGGGAAGCGGTTTTTGCGTCGGATGGACTTTTTCGCCCTCGTCGGTGCGCAAACGTTCTTTGCCGCTGCAAATCGGCAGATGCCAATCGCTGCGCATCTGCTTGTCTTCGTTCATGTTCTTCATTGCTTCGTAATTGAAACAAGGCTTGGCAGTTTTCGATGTCGATGCCCAGATAAGGGTTTCATGCGCATTGGTGAAACGCTTGCCACGGAAATTGGGCATCGGGTTGCTCTTGCACCAGATCACATCATTCAAAATCCAGAAGCCCAGATTTTGCAAAATCGCGCCAACGCGGAAAATATTGTGATAGCTGCCAATCACCCATAAACATCCGTCGGGCTTCAAAACGCGTTTGGCGGCTTTCAACCATTCGGTGGTGAAACGGTCATATTCCGCGAAATCGGCGAATTTGTCCCAATCATCGTCGCAGGCATCGACATGACTGTGATCGGGGCGCAACAATTCGCCGCCCAGCTGAAGATTATAGGGGGGGTCGGCAAAAACGGCATCGACCGAACCGGCAGGCAATTCATTCATGATGCGGATGCAATCGCCGATAAGTATTTTATCGAGCGGCAAACGCACTGTAGAAGTTGCAGCGATTTCTTTGGTTGATTTTTTACTTGTCTTGGCCATGGCAGGCAGCATTATCTATAGAGTTTAAGAACTCGTAAAGAGTCTTTTGAATCATTCGCTTATGCTTTTTGGCTTAATATGTCGCGCACCGGCGCAAAACTGGCGCGGTGCCATTCGGTTGCGCCATGTTGAGACAAAGCGGCCAAATGTTCCGCCGTTCCATAACCGGCATTATGTTCCCACCCATAATGGGGATGTTGGGTTGCCAGGTCTTTCATCAAACGGTCGCGATGCACTTTGGCGATAATCGATGCCGCCGCGATGGAATATGATTTATCGTCGCCTTTGACAATCGGCGTGGCGGGGCAGCCTAGTTTGGGTATGCGATTGCCGTCAATCAACGCCATATCAATTCTGGCATTCAACCCCATAACCGCCCGTTGCATCGCCAACATGCTGGCCCATAAAATATTCAACTGGTCAATTTCCGCGATAGTGGCTTCGGCGATTGCATAGGCGCAATGGGCAATAAGCGCGGGGTAAATCTTCTCACGCGACGCTTCGGTCATTTTCTTGCTATCGCGGATTTGCGCCAGAATATCGGCGGGAAGATCGCGCGGCAAAATAACGGCAGCCGCGATAACAGGACCCGCCAAAGGGCCGCGGCCAACTTCATCGACGCCGCAAATTATTTTGCCGGCATCGCGTCCGTGACTCATTTCATGGGAAAAATCTGGCATGTTTTGCATACAGGGATTCGGGAAGAACTTGCCCATTATATAGCCTAATTAACCCTATAAAAAAACTGTTGTATGTTTTTTGCCGAATGGATTAGGATTGCCCCCAGCACGAATAGGAACGCGTTGATTTGGTCACGCCCCCTTCGTTGAAAACAGGCTTTCTTGCGAGAGATAAAAAGAGCAAGCAAGCATAAGCGTATAAATTAAGACGCAAACAGGAACGGTTCAAAAACATGAGACAAGGTCAAGGTCAGAGTCAAAACGGCAGACGTCCCCGCAGTCGTCATCACAGCGGTGGCGGTGGTAACGGCGGGGATCGTGGCAATGGCGGCGGGGGTCATAGCGGCAACCACAGCAGCAGCCGTGGCGATATGGGCGGTAACCGCCCCCGTTCGGCGGCCTCGTTGCGCCACCAATCTTTTGACAGCAATTGCGGCGATCTGCGCGTGCGCGGCAATGCCTGGCAGGTTCATGAAAAATATCAAGCTCTGGCGCGTGACGCGCAATCGGGCGGCGACCGCGTGGCAGCTGAAAATTATTTGCAGCATGCCGAACATTTTTTCCGCATCATCGAAGCGATCAACGAAGCGACGGCAGCCGAACAGCGTTTGCGCGGCGAACCGGTGCAGAATTTGAATCAGCAACCCGAAGTCCCCAATAATTATTACGGCGGCAATGCGCCCCAGCCGCAACCGGGTGGCCAACCCAACGGCAATATCGCGCAACAACCTGATCAACAGCCGCAGTCACAAGCCGAAGCCACTGTTCAGCAGCGCCATCAACCCAGCGCGTTTTTCAGCCAGGAAGAAGTTGAAGAACATAATGGCGGCAACTCGCCTTTGTTGGCAGTTCGATAAAATTGGTTATGTCCCGTCCGCTTGAAAACCTGAAAAAGTTTTTCGTCGCCTTGGTACAAAAACTTAAGAAACCAGGCAGGCGAGACAAAAAACTTTTTCAGGTTTTTAAGTTGACGGAATATATCTCTTCGGAAACCACCAAGCCTGTGCCGTTTGTAAAAATGCATGGGCTTGGGAATGATTTTGTCATTTTCGATGACCGCACAACCGATATCCCCACATCCGAAAAATTCCTGCAATCGGTTGCCAACCGCAGACGCGGCGCGGGCTGTGACCAGATTATTATTTTGCGCCCCGCCCAATCATCCGACGCGCATGTTCACATGGCAATTTACAACGCCGATGGTACACAAGTCGGCGCATGTGGCAATGCAACCCGTTGCGTGGCCAATCTGTTATTCAAGGAATTAGCTGCCGAAAAATGCGTCATTGAGACCATTGCCGGTCTGCTGCCTTGCTGGCGCGAAGGGGAGCTTGTCGCGGTTGATTTCGGTGCGCCGCGTCTGAAATGGGCGCAAATTCCCCTGACGCGCGAAGTCGACACGCTTTTGGTGCCCGTCACTGCTGGCGGTTTGCTTGCGCCTTGCTGCGTCAATATGGGCAATCCGCATGCCGTGTTTTTTGTGCCCGATATTGCAGGCGTCAATCTGGCAGAGATTGGCCCCAAGCTGGAACATGACCCGATGTTCCCCGAACGATGCAATATCGAAATTGCGCAAATCCTATCGCCCGATCACATCCGCATGCGGGTATGGGAACGTGGTTCCGGGATTACCGAGGCTTGCGGTTCCGGTGCCTGCGCCACTTTGGTGGCTGCAGTTCGCCGTGGTCTTTGCGGGCGCCGCGCGACGATAACATTGGATGGTGGTGATCTGGTTATCGAATGGCGGCCAGATGATCATGTGATCATGATTGGTTCCGCGACGCTGGCCTATCACGGCATTTTCGATGCGCAGGGCGCAGGGTTGGCATGAGCGAACAAGAACAAAAATCCGGCTGGCTCGCGCGCCTTAAATCCGGCCTGCAACGCAGTTCAAATAAAATCACCGAAGGTATCACCGGCGTATTGACTAAGCGCAAATTGGATAATGAAGCGTTACAGGAATTGGAAGACCAGTTAATCGCGGCCGATATGGGGCCCACAACGGCAGCGCGATTGGTTGCGGACTTCGGCAAAACCCGTTTCGGCAAAGATGTGAGCGATGCAGAAATCAAAGAGTCGCTGGCATCGCAAATCACAGAAATTTTAACGCCGGTCGCCAAACCTTTAGTGATAGATAAAACAAAAAAACCTTTCGTGGTGTTAATCGTCGGTGTGAACGGCACCGGCAAAACAACGACGATTGGCAAGCTGGCGCAAACCTACACCGCGCAAAATCTCAAAGTCACCTTAGCCGCAGGCGACACCTTCCGTGCCGCTGCGATAAGTCAATTGCAAATCTGGGGCGAACGTACGGGCGCTACTGTGGTGGCGGGTGAAGCAAACGGCGATGCCGCCGCGTTGGCCTACCGCGCGTTTGAACAAGCGCGGGCGAATAACAGTGATGTGTTGTTGGTCGATACGGCAGGGCGGTTGCACAATAAAAATGATTTGATGCAGGAATTGGCCAAAATTGTCCGCGTGATAAAAAAATTGGATGCCGATGCACCGCATGCAACAATTTTAACGCTTGATGCCACCACGGGGCAAAACGCGCATGCGCAAGTCGAAGCATTTCGCGATATGACCCAAGTAACGGGGTTGGTCGTCACCAAACTTGATGGCAGCGCCAAAGGCGGAGTGATTGTGGCGCTCGCCGACCGTTTTAAATTGCCGATTTACGCCATTGGCGTGGGCGAAGGGGCGGATGATTTACAACCCTTTAACGCTGAAGATTTTGCCAAAGCCCTGGTTGGTTTGTAATTTCTTAATCAATTCGCGTGAAAATAGGGTATGAGTGTAAAGCCCTTTCCGCCCACCAAACCAAGCCAAGCGCAAACCTATACCGATGCGGCGCAAGCCGTTGCGCGGGTGCGCGAAATTTACCAAACCAACACCGGCTATCTGCGCGATGAATTTCAACGCATGGCCAAGGGTGAAAATACCGGCGGGCGCATTTCGGCGCATTACCCCTATGTTGCCATCACCACAACCAAACCGGCCGCAGTCGATAAACGTCTGGCCTTTGGCTTTGTGCCTTCGCCCGGGCGTTATTCAACCACGCTGACGCGCCCCGAACTTTTCGACAGCTATTACCAATCGCAATTCGACCTGCTGCTTGAAAACCATAATGTGCCTTTGGAAGTGGGGGTCAGCAACTCGCCCATCCCGCTTCATTTCGCGTTCAGCGACGGGGTGCATGTCGAAGGTAGCCTCGATGCCTCGCGCATTACCGGCTTGCGCCAAATTTTCGATCTGCCGAACCTCAGCGATATTGACGACAGCATTGCGAACGGCACCTATCCCTATCGCGAGGGTGCGGAAAATCCGCTTGCGCTTTTTACCGCCCCGCGTGTCGATTATTCCTTGCACCGCCTGCGCCATTACACCGGCGGCAGCCCCGAACATTTCCAGAATTTCGTTATCTTCACCAACTATCAATTTTACGTCGATGAATTCCTGCGTATGGGGCAGGAGATTATGAGCAAGACTTCCGACCCCGCACAGGCGGAGTATCGTAAATTTTACACCAAACTGGTTGAGCCCGGCGGCTATACGACCTTCAACGATAATCTGGGCAATAAAACACCGCTCGGCGAACGGCTGGCGCGACTGCCGCAAATGCCCGCCTATCATCTGGTCGGCGAAAACCGCAATGGCATTTCGATTGTCAATATCGGCGTGGGGCCCAGCAACGCGCGGACAATCTCCGACCATGTTGCGGTTATTCGCCCCAGCGCATGGATCATGTTGGGGCATTGCGCGGGTCTGCGCGATACGCAAAAACTCGGTGATTATGTTTTGGCGCATGGTTATGTGCGTGATGATCATGCGCTGGATGATGAATTGCCACTATGGATTCCGGTGCCGAATTTGGCCGAGGTACAGCACGCATTGGAAGATGCCGTTGCCACAGTCACCCATCTGGAAGGCTATGATCTGAAATCGGTCATGCGCACCGGCACCATTGTCACAACCGATAACCGCAATTGGGAAATCGGCGGTTTCGCCAAACTGGTCGAACGGTTTAACCAAAGCCGCGCCATCGCGCTTGATATGGAATCCGCCGTTATCGCCGCCAACGGTTTCCGCTACCGCGTGCCTTATGGAACCTTGTTGTGCGTTTCCGACCGGCCTTTGCACGGCGAAATCAAATTGCCCGGCATGGCGAACAGTTTTTATCGTCAACAGGTCGACCAGCATTTGCATATCGGCATCAAGGCGATGGAGTTGCTGCGCGCGACGGGTTACGAACGGTTGCACAGCCGCAAATTGCGCGGTTTTTCAGAAACCGCTTTCCAGTAAATTTTTCAAACGCGAAATCGCACTGTCCCAATCGCCATGTTTGGGTTGACGAACAAGCGTGACTGACGGGTATAAATCCGTCGTTTCGCCCGTCACGCCCCAACGCCAATCGGGACAATAGGAAATCAGCAAAAATGTTTTCACGCCCATCGCACCTGCCAAATGCGCGACGGCGGTATCGACGGTGATAAGGCAGTCCATCTGTTTCAACAAAGCGGTTGTATCGGCAAAATCATCAATCAGATGATCAAGGCGGATAATGGGTAAATCACCGATATCCTTTAATGCCTCGCCTAAAAACGGTGCATAAAAATCCGCTGCAACAGAATCCAAAATCGGCGCAACCCTTGCCAAGGGAATGGAGCGTTCGGCATCCCGCCCATGCGTCGGCGACCCTGCCCAGACCAAGCCGATTTTCTTTTTGTGCGCGCCTTCCGGTAAAAGGGGCGTCGCAGGTGTCTGTAAAACAATTGTCGATGACACAGGATGTAAATGCTGGGTTGCCAAAGGCAAAGACATCATCGGCACATAATAATCACATGCGGGCAGGGAGTTTTTTTCATCCAGAACTTCGCCACGCAAAATGCCCGATAACAAACGCACCAATGCTTTCGGCACAGCCCAAACCAAATCGCCGCCGGCTATAAATTTCTGATAGCGGCAAAATTGAATGACGTCGCCCAAACCCTGCTCGGCAACAATCAATAATCTTTTGCCGGTTAAATCCTCGCCTTGCCAACGGGGGCAGGTGGGGTGCAACCGCAACGTATGTGGCATTTCTAACCGCGCTTCAAATAAGCGCCAACCCGTTTCAAAATCACCCGCTAACAAACGCGCCAATGCTTCATCATGCCGGAACACAGGTTTGTCTTCAATCGCCCGCGCGGCGGCAAATAACGGCCATGCTTTTTCAAAACGCAACTGATCCACTTCCAAATTGGCGCGATTGCAAAGAATATCGGGATTATGGGGCGCGGCATCATGTGCGGCCTTGTGCGCAGCTTCCGCCTCGGCATGCTTGCCTTGTTTGGCCAGCGCAAGCCCAAGGCAATTCATCGCCTCCGCCTCATTTGCGCCATGCACCAATGCCTGCCGCGCCATCGACTCCGCTTCGACAAATTTATTTTGCTTGCGGTAAAGGTTCGACAGATTGCCATAGGCTTCGCCCTGTGTTGGATTGACCCACACACATTCCAACTGGCTGGCGACAGCTTCGGCAATCGCACCCGTCTTTTCTTCCGCAATGCCGCGGTTGAGCCAGAACATCGCCTGTGCCGGAAATTTGCCCGTCGCTTGCGTAAATGTTTCCCGCGCCGCATCCCAATCTTCCATCGCGCTTTCGGCCAGACCTTTGATAAGGAAATGCTGAACCGCATAATCGCCCGCATCCACCGCCGCGATTTCGGCGCGGGCAGCAGGAAAATCCTTGTTTTTCAGGGCATTCAGGGCTTTTTCGAGTGACATGGTCGTTTTGGCTGGACTTGGCGGGGGCTTTTGACTACAAAACCCCTGTGAAATCGGTGTGGTAGGCGTTCTTCATTCACATAATACCCGAAGAAGCCGCACCACGCCACCCGTCACTTGCCAGCAAGTGACGTGGCTGGGGGTACAAGTTTTTCCCATCACAAGACTGGTTTGTTTTCTATGCCATACGGCATAGGAAATTTTTGTGTTTTAACAGGAGAGAAATATGGCAAAAGAAATCGTTGGCTATATCAAGCTTCAGGTTCCGGCTGGTGCCGCGAATCCGTCGCCGCCGATTGGCCCCGCGCTCGGTCAGCGTGGTCTGAACATCATGGAATTCTGTAAGCAGTTCAACGCCAAGACGCAAGGCCTTGAAAAGGGCATGCCGATTCCGGTCGTTATCACCGCGTTCTCGGATCGCACATTCACCTTTATCACCAAGCAACCGCCAAACACCTACTTCATCAAGAAGGCGGCCAAGATTGAGAAAGGTGCCAAGACAACCGGCACCGAAACCGTTGGCACGATCACCATGGATCAAATCCGTGAAATCGCCGCCAAGAAAATGGTCGACCTTAATGCCAACGACATCAATGCCGCGGCGCAGATGATCAAAGGTTCGGCACGTTCGATGGGCCTTCAAGTGGTGGGAGAATAATCATGCAAGGTAAAAAAATCCGCGCTGTCTCCAAAAACGTAGACCGCAACAAAACCTACACTCTCGCCGAAGCCGTCAAACTGGTTATGGCAAACAGCAAGCAAACGGCCCGCAAATTTGTGGAATCGGTTGAATGCGCCATTAATCTGGACATCGATACCAAGCAATCCGACCAATCCGTTCGCGGCATGGTTCAATTGCCAAAGGGTACCGGCAAAACCATCCGTGTCATCGTGTTCGCCAAGGGCGACAAGGCCGATGCCGCCAAGGCCGCCGGTGCCGATTTCGTGGGCGCCGACGACCTCAAGGAACAAATCCTTGCGGGCAAGAGCGATTTTGACCGTGTCATCGCAACGCCAGACATGATGGGCGTTGTGGGGCAGTTGGGCAAAGTGCTTGGCCCCCGTGGTCTTATGCCTAACCCGAAACTGGGAACAGTGACACCAAACGTTGCCGACGCTGTTAAGGCCGCCAAGGCTGGTTCGATCGAATTCCGCGCTGAAAAAGCCGGCATCGTTCAAGCCGGTATCGGCAAGGTCAGCTTCAGCGAAGACGACATCCTGACCAACGCCAAGGCGTTTATCAGCGCTATCGTCAAAGCCCGTCCCGCTGGCGTCAAAGGCAACTATCTCAGCCGCATCACCCTGTCCTCCACAATGGGCCCGGGCGTGAAGGTCGAATTGAGCAGCGTTAACGAATAAAGACTCATAAAGTGCTTGCTTCCATGCCCCAAATCGGGGTATGGAAGCCTCGCTTTAGCAATAAAGCGAACCTGTCCGAGACTGCGGGCGCTTCGTAGGAAGCTTAAATTTGCCAGCAATAGACGGGAATAGACGCTACCAAGGCCGCGTTCATCGCCCGCCGGTATGTCTCTTTCCATCTTTCCCTCGTACAGCCATAAGAATTTTTGCTGCATTTGCGTGCGGCATTTTGTCGAGTTTCTGAAACACAGTGGAAGGATACTACATGACCACACACAGCCCGAACCGCATTGCCAAAGAGCAACGCGTTACGACCTTTGACGAAGCGATCAAGGACTCCGGTCTTATCGTCGTTGCACATCAATTGGGTTTGAACGCCGACCAAACGCGTAACCTGCGCGTTGAAATGTTCAAAAACAATGTTGGCTTCAAGGTCGAAAAGAACAAGCTGGTCAAGCATGCCATCAAGGGCACCAAATTCGCTGGCCTGGAAAAATTCCTCACGGGGCCAACCGCTCTGGCCTTCTCGAAAGACCCTATCGCGGCGGCAAAGTCGGCGGTGGAATTCGCGAAAAAGAATGACAAGCTGAAAATCGTCGGCGGCATCATGGGCGACCAGATTTTGGAAGCCGCGCAAATCACCGCGCTCGCCAGCCTGCCATCGCTCGATCAACTTCGCGGCAGGCTGTGTGGCTTGCTGCAAGCGCCTGCAACCAAGATCGCTGGCATTCTGCAAGCGCCTGCCGGTCAGCTGGCGCGTGTTTTGTCGGCTCGTGGCCGTCAGGAAGCGTAATCTATTTAACGAACAAGGCCGCAAGGCTGAGTAATCACTACAACCACTAACTAACGTAAGTTCAACAAAGGAGAGAGTAACATGTCGAAGCTTGAAAAATTGGTCGAAGAATTGTCAACCCTGTCGGTTCTGGAAGCCGCAGAATTGTCGAAGCTGTTGGAAGACAAGTGGGGCGTTAGCGCTGCTGCTCCTGCCGCTGCCGCTGCGCCTGCTGGTGCCGCTGCCGCTCCTGCTGGCGAAGAACAAACCGAATTCACGGTTATTCTGAGCAAGGCTGGCGACAAGAAGATCGAAGTCATTAAGGAAGTCCGCGCTATCACAGGTCTCGGCCTGAAAGAAGCCAAGGATCTGGTTGAAGGCGCGCCAAAGACCGTTAAGGAAGGCGCTTCCAAGGCCGATGCAGAAAAGATCAAGAAGTCGCTTGAAGCCGTCGGCGCTGCTGTCGAACTCAAGTAATTTTTGGCTTTGCCAAAAATTATCACGCCATAGCTCTTGCGAAGGCGGATGATGAGAAAAAGAAAAGGCGGGGTGAAAACCCCGCCTTTTTTATTGCCCGAATTTTAGGGATTACATCAAACTCCACAACCCGACAATCTCCTTCACCTCGCGCAAATGTTTTTGCGTCAGGGCATTGGCATGTTCCGCGCCGTGAATTAAAACACGGTCAATCTCCACAGGGTCTTGTAGCAATTCGCGCATTTTTTCTGTGATGGGCGCGAGTTTGGCAACAGCGATATCAGCCAAGGCAGGTTTGAATATCCCCCAGCCCGAACCCGCATATTCTTCCAGAACAGAGGCGCGGGTGCGGTCCGTAAGCGATGCATAAATCGTCACCAGATTATCGGCTTCAGGGCGTTTAACTAAATCCGCCAGATTGTCCGGCAAGGCATCAGGGTCGGTCGTCGCCTTCTTGATTTTCTTAGCAATCATATCGGCATCATCCGTCAAATTGATGCGCGAATAATCGCTTTCGTCCGATTTGCTCATCTTCTTGGTGCCGTCACGCAACGACATCACCCGTGTTGCGTCGCCCAGAATCTGCGGCTCGGGCAGGGGGAAATAATCGACGCCATAATGACGGTTGAAGGCGCCCGCAATATCACGGGTCAACTCCAAATGCTGTTTTTGATCTTCACCGACCGGCACATGTGTCGCTTTGTAAATCAGAATGTCTGCCGCCATTAGAACGGGATAGGAATAGAGGCCAAGCAATTCCAAATCCTGGCTCTTGGCCGATTTTTCTTTGTATTGCGTCATGCGGTTCAACCAGCCCAGCGGCGTCAGCGTCGACAAAATCCACATCAATTCCGCATGCGCGGAAACCGCGCTCTGCACAAACAAGGTGCTTTTGGCTGTGTCGATACCGGCGGCCATATAGGCGGCTGCCGTTTCGCGCGCCGATTGGCGCAGTTTTTCCGGCGGTTGCGGCACCGTTATGGCGTGCAAATCAGCCAGCATGTAATAACATTCAGCATCATCTTGCAACGCGACCCAATTCTTCAACGCGCCCAGATAATTGCCAAGGTGAAGATTGCCGGTCGGCTGCATGCCGGAAAGAATACGTTTCATAAAGCTGTCTCCTGATTATTCGGGTAATTGTACGGGTTTTCTGTTCATAACCGCAACAACATCCCGCCATCGCATAGCGCCCGTGATATGCAGCGACAAACCAAATGCCAAGGCCGACAGGCCGATTATCACCGTTAACACGCCGATTTCCTGCGCATAATTGGTAAAGGGTATCAGGTTCCAGATAATCTTCATCAAAAAGCCCGTTACCACCGCCATTACGGCGGCAGAAAAAACAATTTTCTTAATCCGTGCGGGTAATTTGTCATCGCCAATCGGCACGCCCTTGCGGCGCAAGGTGCGGTATAACAGGGCGGCATTCACGCTCACGGCAATACCGCTGGACAGCGCGATACCGACATGCCCCAACGGGCCGAGCAGCAACACGGATGCAATCACATTGACGGCAACAGAAATCACGGCGATTTTCACAGGCGTTTTGGTGTCATGACGCGCAAAAAATCCGGCTGCGAAAACTTTCACCAATAAAAACCCGGGAATACCGATGGCATAGGCACGCAACGCGCTAACGGTCGCCAGCGTATCTTCTTCGGTAAACGCGCCATGTTCAAACAAAATATGGATGATGGGACGCGCCAAAACGGCTAAGCCGATCATCGCGGGCAAGCCCAGCACCAAACAAAATTCAATCGCGCGGCTGCTGTAATGCCGGGCTTTGTCTTCCGCGCCCGCCACAATATGGCGTGACAGCAAAGGCAGCAAGGTCGTCGCAATCGCAATGCCGACAATACCAAGCGGCAATTGGTTCAACCGGTCGGCGTAATTCAAATGCGACACGGCACCGGTTGGCAACCGCGACGCAAGGCTGGTCGATATCAACAAATTTAATTGATAAACCCCCGCGCCAATCGCGCCGGGGCCAATGCGGTGAAACAAACGCTTGCTGGCTGCGCTCAGATGCGGGCGCAAAATGGGAATAGCCGCGCGGGCGCGGTAACAACTTACCGCCAGCCACAAACATTGCACCACACCGGAAACGGTGACCGACCACGCCAGCGTATAACCAACATCCCAGCCAAAGAAATGCGCCGCCAATAACCCGGCGATAAGCACGATGTTCAACGCAACCGGTGCCGCCGCGCCGGGGCCGAATTTGCCGCGCGCATTCAAAACGCCGGTTTGCAAAGCGGTCACAGAAATCAATGCCAGATAGGGAAAGGTAATCGTGCCGAAATCCACCGCCAACTTGTATTTCTGTGGATCGCTTTCAAACCCCGGCGCAAGCACCAACATCACTTGCGGCATGAACATCATCACCACAACGGAAAATGGCACCAGCATCGCGAGCAACAACATCAATGCCTGTCCGGCGAATTGTTGTGCGGCTTCTGCCCCGTGTTTTTCCTGTTCGGAAGTATAAAGGGGAACAAAGGCCGCCGAAAACGCCCCTTCGGCAAACAGGCTGCGGAACAAATTCGGCAAACGTTGCGCCACAAAAAACGCATCGGCCACGGGACCCGCGCCCAGAAACACTGCGGTTAAAGAGTCGCGGATAAAACCGCCCACGCGGCTGACAATTGTCAGGCTGCTAACGGTAAAGAGCGAACGCGCGAAACTCATGGAGACCCAATCAATTGATAAATAATGCACCCCGCCAACGCGGCACACAGGGCAGGGGCAAAGGGAAACTGTTTGTCGCCACCGGCGTGTTGCCACGCAAAATTAAACCCAATGCCCAAAATACCGCCCGCCGCCAAAAACCACGGTGCCGAATGGGCATGAAGCCACAAACCGCTGGCGGCAAAAAATTTTACATCACCGAGACCCAGCATCTCGCGTCCGCGCCATTTGCTGTAAACAATTGCCAGAAATAAACCGAGGCTCAGCAACACGGCGGCAACCGCCAATGCCAGATAATAATCGCCATCGCCCATCATAACGAACAAGAATCCGAATATCCCCAAAAGCAAATTCAACCCGTCGGGAATAATGCCGAAATGAAGATCGATCAGGGCAATGGCGGGCAACAACCCAATGCCGATGCACAGGGGGATGGATGCCCAGGACCAATCCTGAAAATACATGGCCGCGACACCCAGCGCGAAACCCGCAACCTCACACAAAGCCTGCGGCCAATACCCTTTTTTCAGGCCACACGGACAAGTGAATTTCAACGTGTCGGGGCGCAGCAACCACCCAAAAAGGGGCGAAATTTCCTGCCATGTGAAGGGACGGTAACAAAACACGCATTGCGGCATGCGGCTTTCGCCCGGCAAACGGTCTGCCGATCTCCAACCGAAAACCATCGCCAAACCAGCTGCGACAAGCCCCAAGCCCCCGCCCGCAAGCAGATGGAGGATGTTGGCGATAAGATGATGATTATGATGGTGCATAAAAGGTTCGGCTCGAAGGGTGCTTTCGCGCCATTCGAGCCGAAGTTATAGCGAAGTGCAACGGAATTATTTGCTGCCTAAACCAAGCGTTGGCAGTGTGACCACTGCGCTTTTCGCCTGAGGGCGGGCTGCGCTTTGCGGAGCAAAAGAAGTTCCCGAACCGGCGCCAACCAATTCATGCGTATTGTTGATGGCATTGGTAATACGCTTGCTGATTCCATCGGCCGCCAAAACGCTGGCCAGACCAACTGCGCCCAAAACCAGATTACCATACGCATTTTGTTTGCGGGTTGTGCGTGCCGCGCGGGCTTCTACGCTCTGCACTGGGCTGGTCAAAACATTATTCATTGTTATCCTCCATCGTTGCTAAAATTGCCTTCATTCTTTTTATGTGTTCTGGCGCTTCCTTGGCATCATAGTAAATCGCATTTCTATCAACATCCGAAAAATAGGCGTCACAAACTTCGCGCCATTCTTTAATCGCCGGCTCAACCTTCTTGCGCATATCAAGGCTGCACTCCAGAAGGCCAGCTTCCATCTCTGCAATCTGTTCATATAAGTGGGTTTTCAATTCCACGTCAACATTGTCCTGGATCTTGGAATCTTCAAAATCCTTCATCACCTTGTAAATCGTGTCTTTAACAACCGGCCATTGGTCGCCACTGCCCATTTCCTGGCTGGCGACCAGCATCGCATTACGAACCAGATAGATCATCTGTTCTTCGTTCATGGGCTTGGTTGTTGTCGCTTTTTCCATACCTAAATCCTAACATGGAATTCTGAAACTAAATCACAAATAATCACTGTGGCACAAGCACTAAGTAACATTTTTATGTTTAAGGAAGGCTTAAAAACGGGGTGAAAAACGACCGGTTTCGGTGTGAGGTGGCGCTTTCGACTTATTATTACCGTTTGATATCATGCAACTAATGTAACTAAATCGTGGTTTTAATAAACGCTTAAGGATAAGGGTGTCGATCGCAGGGAGGGGGAAGGGTGAGATTAATCAAAATGTGAGGACATTTTGACCCCAATTGGGGCGTCGGCCAAGAGGCCTCCGTCCAAAATTATTCACTTTTTGTTTGCGCTTCGCGCTACGAATAATTTTGTCGAACTCGGTTTGTACTTCACTTCATCCCGCCGCCATAATAAAAGCCCCCATTTGGGAGCTTTTATTATGGCGGATGGGGTGAGATTCGAACTCACGGTGAAGTTACCCCCACGCCAGTTTTCAAGACTGGAGCCTTAAACCGCTCGGCCACCCATCCACAGCTATGTAGTATCAAACTTCGATAAATGGCCTCGCGTTTAAGCTTTGCGTGCCGAGGCACGCGGGCGGCCACCCATCCATCTGTGGCTAACATACCGTCCTTCCCAGCATTTTCAATGATTTTTGAGCCATTTACCCGGATTTTATTTGCTGTAAAATGGCGCTTTAGGCGGGGGAAGCGGCAATGGGCATCTATGACGGGTACAACATCATAGAAACGCGGACGTTGGATGAATGCCGCCGCTATCACCGCATGCTTGAACATGCCTTGCAGGATTCCACCTTGCCACCAGATATCCATGCCGAACTTGTTAAACGGCTTAATAAAATTGTCCTGACCGAAAAAGCGATGCTCCGCGCGCTCGATACGGAAGAAGAGGAAAAGAAGGAAGTAACCGAAGGCGGATCATCGGGCGAAGAAGGCCGGTCGGGGCGCGGTTCCGGCGGCGGGGCGGGCACAGGCGCGGTGCAGCCTAAAAACGATGCACAGGATACAGACACGGAAGACAGCGACGGGCTGGATGATCTGGAAACAATCGCGCTGCTTTTCTTCTTCTCGGAAAGCGATATCAACAAACCGGCTTTGCCGATGGAATATCCTGAAATTAATTTCGCCGCCGCGGCCGCCGTCGCCACTCTATTTTTCAACCGGCGCGAAGGCATAGCGCATCTGGGCGAAACCTATGCCATTGAGAACCACAGCGCCAAAGATGTGCCGCATCTGTTGCCGGCATTGGAACGCCACGCCACAAGGATGGGCGCGAATATGATGCAGTTGCGCGTGCCAAGCGGCACCGTGGGCAAATTCCGTGGTTATCAGCCGGTGGGCAAAGCCTCCATCCGCAAAGGCAAAACGGTGCAGAAAATCCGTAAAAATCTGCCGCCCGATCTTCCTACCGATTAACGCGCTTTTTTCAATGCGCGGCAGGTCAGGCCTTCCATATCCTCTTCCACATCTTCGGGCTCGCGGCCCGAGGGGATGGAATATGTGGCAACGCCGCCGCCGAGGATAAGCGTGTTGCGGTCTGTCTCACCCGGCCAATCATACAACCGGATAGGCATATCCGCCTTCTGCGCGTTCCGCGCGATTTTTTCGGCGCGTTTATCGCTGTCTTCCTTGGTGATGACATTCATAACCATAACACCCGTGGGTGACAAAGCCTGTCGTACCGATTGAAACAGGGCAGGGGTGGTGAAACAGGTTGGCACAGTGTTGTTGGAATCAAACACATCGATCACAATCGCGTCATAGGGCGTTTGCACGTTGCGCAAATACACAACGCCATCTTGCGTCACGCAATGCACGTCCTTGGGCAGTTTAAAATAATCGCGGGCGATGGTGAAAGCCGTTTCATTGATATCAACGACGGTTACTTTACATTTCATGCGCCGTAACATCGTTGCCAATGTTCCGCCCGCACAGCCGATAATCAACACATTCTGCGCGTGCGATTGCAGAACCAGTTCGTAAATCACATGGATATAAGCGCAAACGCTGACACCGTTTTTATCGGCCTGACTGTGGAAACAACCATTCTGGTAATAGCTCACACTACCATCCGCAGTCTTGGTAATGCGGATCGTGCCAAAAGGCGTTTTGATCTTTTTCAGAATGGGCATGCAGGCATCTTTAAAAAAAATGTATCGCCCCTATCGTATAAAAGAGTTTACGTCTTTTTTCCAGTCTCTTCCGCTTGCTTCCGCCAATGAACGGCGGTGACCAGATGAATTTTGCCGGCATTGTCTGCCGCGCGCAACAAGGCGGCAAAACTTTGTCTCGTCGTTTCGGGGATGACCGTTTCATCCGGTTGCGACAGGGCTTCGCGCAACAGGGCAAAGCTCCATTGCTCGGGGCCATGTTCCAAAAATTTCCACAAAACATTGTTATAGGGAGCGGGAAAATTGTCGGGATTAAAGGCCTCGGCGCGAACCGGATTCGACAAAGTGATTTCACCGTGAAGGACGTTATGCATGAAAATCAGAAAGGAGAGAAAAAGATCATAAGGCCAGCCCCCGTCTTTTTTGGCGCGCGAAATGGCGCCGTAATCGATAACAACGGCGCGGCCATCCGGTTCGACAAGAATGTTCCATGGGCGCAGATCATCGTGGAACAAAGCTGCGCTCTCTAATACCGTCAACTGTGACAGGACATCGCTGATAATAGTCCCGGCATTATAATTCTGTTTCTGTCGAATCTTGTCGAACAGCAAATCCCCCTCAATGAATGCGCGTGCCAACCACGCTTCGCGCTGATGCCTCCCATACAAAAAAAGCGGGGGCGTTTCAAAACCGGCAGGCGGTGCGGACAAAAAAGAGGATTCGTTGATATGCTCGCGCAAATTGGCTTCATGATGGTCGGCATCATCCAATGTAAACAATTTGACGATGTGACCCTGGCCGAAAAAGTAACGGCGCGTGCCGTTATTCGTACCTTCTGTAAATTCATACGACCCTATTTTCCACGCATGGAAAGCCTCTGCCTGTCCATTGAGAAACCAGTAATGATTGCTGGCGACATAAAGCGGTCGGCCTGTATCCGACAAATGCGATTTATGACGGGCGAACTCATGCACAAAAGCATAGCCGGACAAAAGCTGTCGCGGATTTTGTGGCTGCGCAGCAGCCCAATAAAGCGGTTCGCTTGCCAACGCCATCTCAAAAACCGCCGCCGTGGTTTTAACGGCCAGAAGCGCGAGAACTTTTTGCACAGCGTCTATGCCGCGGTGATAGACCATGTGATGGAAAAGGCTGAACCCCAGCACCAGATCGAAATATCCCGCCGCCATCTGGACAATTTTTTCTTCGGCCATCCCAGTTTCAAAAATTACTTCGCACACCGGATGCTCGGCGGCCAGCGCTTTGCACAACACGATATTGGCGTCGAGAAAATCGACCCCCACCACTTTGGCGCCTTTTTGCGCGAGGCTCAGGCTGAAATATCCCTGGGCACAGCCGAGATCGAGCACGCGCAAAGGCCGCCCCAGCTTTGCCTGTAAGGGCTCATAAATTTGCATGATCGATTCCAGCCGATCCTCGCAACTGCGCAAGGCCTGGGAAGAAAATTCGGGATGCGCGAATATCGGTTGATAGATTTCAGGGAGAGCCATTACTTTTTGCGCAAGGGAATCTGCGGCGTGGGCGGCTCGCGCATCGCTGCATTCTGACATCTGGCTTGCCTCGTGGGACAAAGGGGGCGGGAGTCGAGGTTAAAACTCTTGACCCGCACTGCGGCGTTTTTGTGGCAAAATTTTCTGCAACCCTGGAGGGTGGGGGCGTGGTCGATAAAATACGCGGCATAGGCACCCCCGCGAGGCGCCTCGTCAAACGCAACATGTTCAAGGAATGGTGGTGCGCCCTAGGGGATTCGAACCACTGACCTGCCGCTTAGAAGGCGGCTGCTCTATCCAACTGAGCTAAGGGCGCATGACCACAGTTTCGCGTAAGGATGCTAATAATTGGTTAGCTTCGCCGCCGCAAGGGTAAACACAAATTAACGGGAAACGTTGTATTTTTCGGCTTTGTCCCACAGGCTTTGCCAATCGGCGGCATAGGCGGCGGCCAGTTTCGGGTCGTCCCATAAAACAATGACATTTTCCGAATTATGCTGTTCGGCGGCAAAAGTATAGTTGAAAGAGCCTGTTTCGACGCTCTTGCCATCAATGACCATATATTTGTCATGCTGTAATGTGTGGACGATATCGACGCGAACGGGGATGTTTTGTGCAGCCATCCAACCCACGGCTGAATGTTCGTCTTTGCGCAGCTGGTCATGGTCGATGACGATTTCCACATCAATGCCTGCGCGATGCGCATCGGCCAGGGCATCGGCAATGGGGCGCGAGGTAAAGGAATAGGCCGCCATTTTGATATCATGCCTGGCCGCCCGTATCGCCTTCACAACCAATTCCGTCGCCCCGCCATCCGGCGAAAAAGCAATTTCAACAGAGGCCGGCGGAGGGAGTGTTTGCCCCCCGCCACTGTGAAGACTGGTCATTGTCTGTTGAAACAGGGAGGGGGAGGCAAAAGATGATGTGGACACAAGTAATAATACTGCGGCGGAAAAGGCTCGTGCGGTATGCATCAGCCAGCCGCCGCCATAGGGGGCTGAGGAGATCTGCCAGTCTGATGGGGTCTCGAGCTGCTATGGCCATTCATGCACATGCCGTCTTTAAAGGTCATGGCATCTTTGAGGCGCCGAGCTTCTGACCATGACATATTGTGGGGTAGCTTTGTAAAATACCCCTTCTTCTGAACGATCTCGTTAAGCGTATCGCGCAATTCAAGGCCAGAAAAATCTAACCCAATTCTTTCACCACGATGATTAGTTATGTATCCTGTTGACACTATATGGGAAAGACTCTTGGCGACGGCATAGAGGTTGCTGACGGGAGCGCGATAGAAGTTTTTATCGCGCGCAGTGTTTTCATCTCGAGTCGTATCCAAAAAGCTGTTCACCAATTCTTGTGCCGGTTTCATAAGCTCCCACTTCAGTGGTGATTTTGTAGATTCGGCGCCGGTTACATGATTGATTGTATTAGTCAGGTTAGTTTGAACATCTGCGACAAGGATATCAATCGGAAGTTCAGGTGAACCAGCCCTGTTGAAAGCCATAATCATGGGAACGCCAAAAAGCAGGACGTTCCAAATGCCGGGAGGCAGATCGTGGTCGTCTTTGCCGTGGTTCATTCTGAGTACAGAGCCAAGTTCAACAACCTGACCGCTTTCTTTAACGTCGCCAATGCTGTTGGCAACACAGCCTATGTCCCGGCCTTGCGCAAGACTATACAGGGCGGAAGAGGCGACGATTGTGTCGTCTTCATCGCGAACGGTCAAAAACAATTTCTTACTAATCTGGCTTGCGATAACTTCTTCATCGCGCAGATACACGGCTTGCGTACGACGTTCCGTGTCGGCATAAAAGCTCATAACCTTCTCAAATTCTGAGGGTTCCGCGTATTTAAAAATAAATTGCTGGCTTGGAATCATTATTTTACCTGCTTATCATTTCAAGTGGTTTTGCATTTTTCCACATAACATTAAATTGATCCCGGTAAGCTTTTGATACAAGTGTTGAAGCTATGACAACAATTTGTACAGGCTTGTTCTCATCAAAAACCAGTATTCCTAATTTATCTGCATATACATAAAAAGGAACATTCCCCGCCAGCTCGCTAGACGACTGGCGGTACTCACGATAACTGTTGCCTTGCTTCTCATCTTTGCTCAACGTGTGCGGTTTCTCATGCACAAGAATGCGCATCTTTAGTTCACTAATTTCATTCATTCTTTGAATGTGGGTTTCAAAAAAATCACCTAAATGCATAGAAAAATAACGGTCATCAACATGGCCAATATAAATTGGCTTGTCCCCGCCATTTTGTGAGAACGGTTGTTTTGCTGCCTGATAAACATCATCCAGAAAACGTTTAAATCCATCAACGCCTTCATATTTCGTCACAGTGTCTTGGCTCCGCTTGACACCCTCATTCTCCGTAAACTCCACGCCATGCGTTCCAAAAGCGCGCACAATCGCATCGGCCGTTGTTTCTTGCGGACGGAAGGTGCCGTGTTCGATATTCTTGATCGTTTCCGGCGAAATGGATGCCGCTTTGGCCAGATCACTTCTGGTCCAATCAAGAAGGCCTCGTGCGGCTCGTAATTGTGCGGCGGTTATCATAAGATGTGCCCACTACTTAAATAAAAAAACAAACTAGCCTAAATCAGGTATAGAGTTACCTGTTAAAGGGGGTAATAAGCAAGCCCCCGATTAGTTTCGCCCCAAATTTGCGGCTTTTTTCAATTCACTAAGTCAACTAATAGTTATCAATCTTTTTCGCTGTGTTAAGGGTTCTTAAACCATAAATTGTTTTCATGCAACTATTATTTGGTATGTTGTTGCCTCTTATTGGCATGTATAATCAAACTATAGAAACACACGGCTTATTTGACGGCATTTTTTAAAAAAAGAGATTTTACATGACCCCGGTTTACACGCAAAAAGATACGCAAGGCAAAGGCACAACCGGCGCGGGTGATAATATCCTGTCCAAAGAAACCTTGCTCCCCCAAAAATGGATGAGCGACATCCGCATACCCGAATCGGCCAAACGCCAACCATTGATCAACGCCAACCAGCAAACATCGATCAACGCGATGATTTTGTATATCTCGCATAAATCGGGGCAGAGCGAATTCCGCATCGAACGTCGTCTGGCGGATCATTTCCATGTCCCCAATGCAACGCTTTTGCAGGCCAGCGATTTTGACAACGCCATTCGTTATCTGGCGGATATGATCGCGGCCTGATACACTTCCATCCATCCCGAGGATAGGAATAGATGACCAGCCAAAATTTTTTTACAGTATTTGTTTTCTTCGCGGTTCTTTGTGTGGGGGACGCGCGCGCCGATTTCACGGTTAATGACGGCGCCCCTGCAAGCACATCGATAGACAACGATAAATTCAATCACATCCTGCCGCCGGCGCAAATTTATAACACGAATCCGCCCATTGCCCAGCCGCCACAAATCTACGACACCCATGTGCCCGAAGTCCCGCATGTGACAGAACAACCCTATGTGCCCGAACTCCCCCAGGCGCCTATCGCGCAACCCGCAATCATTGCGCAACCGGCGCAAAGATTTTACCAATCCACCCATCGTCCAACCGGCGCAACAACCGCCGCCCGCCATCGTGGCGCAACCGGCGCGTACTTTTATCCCACAGCCAACGATAGCACAGCCCGCGCAAACTTTCCGCCCTTGGTAAAAACCTACCCATAATCTTTCCATGCTGGGCGCAAATTGCGCTTTTTTAAATTTTTGCAACGCGCGTATGTCTAATACGCTTGCCTTACAAAAATTTAAAAAATCACAATTTTCACCTCAGCCTGAAAAGATTCTGAGCAGGTTTTGGGGAACGGTTTTAGGCAATAAAAAAAACCTGCTCAAGTCGCCCCAAGCAGGTTTTTTAAATTATATCGCGAAGCGCTTAGCGGATATACACATGCACTTCCGGCGATTGCGCCGTTTGCGCCTGTGTGCTGGCAATTGTAATGCGCGAAGGCGTCAAGCCCATCTGGATCAATGAACGCTTCACTTCTTCCGCGTTGCTCTTGGCGGTTTGTTCTTCATCCGCCAAAGCTGCCGGATCGCCGCTGGAAGGCGACACCGCTACGATCGAAAACTGTGCATTGGGGCGACGTTCAACCGCAGTGCCAACCGCTTGTGAAAGCTGTTGCTGATAATCGACATTGGGTTGGTTGTAACGGATAAGAACCAGCAAACGACCAACCGAAGGCGCAATGCCAACATTGGAATTACGTGTGGCAATACCCGTAGAGGCATAGCCGCCATTTTCACGCATCAATTCACGTGGTGACATCGGCTCGGGTCCTAACGCGCCTTGCGTCACGGCCATCGAAGGCGATGCCTGCGGGGCATAGGATGTTGGTCCCGGCACACTTACAACAGGTGATGGGTTCACAATAACCGGACGGTTGGCAAGGCTGCTGCCCAGCAATTCGCCGCGGCTGATGGCAAACGCCAAAGCCTGAATGTTCGAACGTTCGGTCGTCAGATAGGTCGATTGACGTTGAATATCGGCGGTCGTCTGATTGCGCAGATAATCCAGCTGAACCACCAAACGGCTCACTTCGTCGCGCAACAATTTCAATTGGTCATGATCTTCATCAACCGCGCCCGACAATTCAAATGCCGCCTGTACCGAATCCAGAAGATAGGAAGCCACAGACGCATCGGCATCAACGGCGACTTGCAACGAGTTCAGCTTGTTCAGCGAGGATGTTACTTCGCCAAGGCTGGCATCGGCTTCTTCCCATTGGCGCAACAGAATAGGGTTGCCCTTGGTTGTGCCGTTTTGCAAACGGGCGGTGATGGCCGCAACCGTGCTGTGATATTGAACCGCGCCCGCAGCACCGCTGGTACGCAGGATGGCGAATTCGTTGGAGTTCAAATTGACAGATGAGCGCAAACGCAAAACTTCATCACGCAAAGCCGAAGCGCGGTTGCCGACAACGGTGCCGCTGGATGGGCCGAAATTTGCCAAGCCATCTGTGCCGTTGCTGGATGTCGCCATCGCCAGTGAAGGGTCAACCATTGCCGGTGTTGCGGGCGGTGCAGATTCGCTGATGGTTTGTGTATCATCATCGGCAAAAGCAGGGGCGGCGGCGATAAGCAACGCCGCGAAAGCGGTCAGGAACAATTTTGACATTTTTACGTCTTGCATCAGCATCTTGGGCATCTGGCATCACCTTTGTTGGTAAGCGCGAAAGTGGGGTAAGCGGGTGCTGGGTAAAGCTATCGCTCGAATCTTTATCTGTCTAACGGATAGTTGCCGAAAAACCAAGCCCCGTCCAAACATTTAGGTTAAAAGGGTGTGGGCTGTCACATTTTAGCCCTTATATTCATGTCTAACGCCGCTTGTGGCGACGATTCTGTGGATATTTTTTGGAATTGGCGCGGCTTTCGCCCTTGGTTTCTTTGCCGCCCGCTTCATCTGTGTCGCCCGCCTCCGCTATGGTTAACGACATGCTGCCGGTCAAACGGTCGGCCATCGCCAGTCTGACCATAAGAGGTTGCGCCAGCTGATAGGTTTTTTTGGTGCGCTTGCCTACCAAAGCCTGACGTTTTTCATCATGGAAATAATAATCATCGGGCAGGCTGTTCATTGGGATAATGCCATCGGCACCGGTTTCGTTTAAACGCGCGAACAAACCGAATCGCGTTACGCCACTGATCCGCGCCGCAAATACACTGCCCACGCGGTCAGCCATAAATAATGTGATGAAGCGGTCGGTCGCTTCGCGCTCTGCCGAAGACGAACGGCGCTCGGTGCCGGAAATATGGTCGGCTATATCTTGCAGTTTTTCAATTTCGCGTTCGCTCAACCCATCATCACCCAATTTGCACGCGCGAATAAGACCGCGATGCACGATAAGATCGGCGTATCGGCGGATGGGCGATGTGAAATGCGCGTATTTGGCCAAGGCCAAACCGAAATGCCCGACATTTTCGGGGCTGTAAATCGCTTGCGACTGGCTGCGCAACATCACTTCATTCACGACCTGCGCATGTTCGGTGTTGGCGGCATTTTGTAAAATCTGTGTCAGGAAACGCGGATGCAATTGTTTAGGTGGCACCAGCGATATGCCGATGCTGTCCAGAAAATCGCGCAGCGCGGCAAGTTTCTCTTCGCTCGGCCTGTCATGCACGCGATAAAGACAGATGCCGGATTTGTTTTCCAACTGCGCGGCGGCGGCGACATTGGCGGTGATCATAAATTCTTCGATCAAACGGTGACTGTCCAACCGTTCGCGCACAGATATGGATGTAACCTTGCCATCGGTAATGGCAACTTTGCGTTCGGGTAGGTCCAATTCCAACGTGCCGCGTTTGCCACGCGCATCCAACAAACAACGAAACGCGCCATAAAGATTTTTTAAAACGCTATCGGGCAGGGGGCGCGTCGTGTCATCCGGGTGGCCGTCATGTGCAGCCTGCGCCTGTTCATAAGTCAGCCGCGCATGCGATTTCATAACGCCGCGCACAAATTCCCACTTGGTCAGTTCGCCTTCCTTATCCAACCATAAATGCACGGCCATACAGGCGCGGTCGACGTTAGGCTTTAAGGAACACAGCTCGTTGCTCAGCGCTTCCGGCAACATCGGCACAACGCGGTCAGGGAAGTATGTTGAATTGCCACGTTCATACGCGGCTTTGTCCAACGCGCTGTTTGGTTTGACGTAATGCGATACATCGGCAATCGCGACCATTAAATGCCAACCGTCACCGTTAGGTTCGGCAAAAACCGCATCATCAAAATCGCGTGCATCGGCACCGTCGATTGTCACTAATGGAATCTGCCGTAAATCAACGCGGCCTTCCAAAGTCACCGGCTGTGCGGCATTCGCCTCATCCACCGCTTCCTTGGGGAAATCCATCGGAATATCATTGGTCGCAATCGCAATCATGCTGACGGCACGCGGTGAATTAATATCGCCCAAAATTTCCACCAGCTTGGCTTCGCGCGCGCGCCATTTCTGCGAATGGGTCTTTTCGGCTAGTGCAATCTGTCCGACTTCCGGCGTAAACCGCCCTTTGACATGCAGAAGATAATCGCCGCGTTCGCGTTTATTGGTCGATTGTAAAATCCATGTCTCGCCGGTTCCTTTGGCAATCACACCAACCACGCGGGTGGATTCTACGCGTTCGCGGTGCGGGGCAGGTGCGGCTTTACCTCGGTGGCCGAATTTCTTGCCCGGCTTGCCACGCTTTTCGGGCTTGCCGGATTTGTCTTTTTTATGTTTGAAGGGTTTTTTCATATTTCTCATTCTTTGTAGAAAAGCAGATTTTCGAGATCTTCCTGGCACAGAGCCATGTCGTATCCCTGGGCGCGCATCAGATCATAGCATTGTTGAATTTCGTCCGGCTTCAGGCTGGAATATTCGATGCACAACAGGCGTGTCTTGTAACGCGCAAAATCCACCTGTTTGGCGATCAGCCAATCGGCACCCTCAGCATCAATGACGACCAGATCGACTTTCTCAACCGCATGTTGATCCAGAATTTTTTGTATGAGGCAGCAGGGGACTTCCATCTCCTGCATATGAGCGGCAAAAGATTCTTGATAATCATCGCGCGCAGGAAATCCGCGATCGGTAAAGCCGGTTGTCATGCCTAAGGCTTCTTTAGGCAGCAGTCCTTTAATAACCGCTTCCGGATTAATGCGCCGCAGGGTCAGGGTGCCTTCGTGATCGCTGATGGCGCAATTAACTAATCGCAAGTCAGGATGGGTGGCATAGGTTTTTTGCAAGGCGGCGAACATATCGGGTAGCGGTTCAATCAGAATGCCCTGCCAGCCGCCTTGCGAAAGATGGGGGTTCAGCAAGTCAAAGAAAACGCCATCCATCGCGCCGATTTGCAAAACGAAGGGAGATATCGTTGTGCTCTTTACTATTCCCACCAATCCATGAAAAGAAGCGCGAGGCAAACGTTCCAGCGCCGAAGGTTGTTGAGAGGGGGTAGCTGTCATTCTTTTGCAGTTTTTGTTTTCTTGGGTTTGACTTTTTGCGCCGCTTTTTCTTTCACGGTTTTTTCTTTGGCCGCCTTCTTGCCCTTCACAAAACTGCTTGGACCTTTGGCAATCTTAGCTGCAATAATCTCCAGCGCCTGCGTCAATGTTACCTCTTCAGGGTCATAGGCTTTGGTCACAGTCGCCATAACCTTGCCCCATTTGATATAGGGGCCGAAACGGCCGGAATTCAAACTGACAGGTTTTTTATCTTCGGGATGTTCGCCCAGCAATTTGCCAGCCGTCGCCCCGCCGCCAAAACGGCCCTTGCTTGGTTCGGCCAACAAAATAACTGCGCGGTTCAAACCAATATTCAAAACATCGTCATCGGCAGCAATGCTTTTATATTGTTGTCCCATTTTGATATAGGGGCCAAAACGGCCAATACCTGCCGTGATCATCTCGCCGCTTTCCGGGTGTTTGCCAATTTCGCGCGGCAATTCCAGAAGCTTGATAGCTGCTGACAGATCAATCAAATTCGGATCCATACCCTTGGGCAAGGAAACGCGTTTTGGTTTCGGCGCATCGTCTTTTTTCTTCTTGGCGCGTTTTTTCTTTTTGCCATCTTCGGGTGGCGGTTCCGGCGCGGGTGGCGGCTCGGCACTTGGCAAAGGCCCCAATTGAACATAGGCGCCATAAGGCCCGACGCGTGCCGAAACAGGCAAACCTGTCGCGGGGTCATTGCCCAATTCGCGTGGCCCCGCCATTCCAGCGGCATCATCACCGGTGACGACTGCCAAAGGCCGCGTGTTTTTGCATGTGGGGTAGTTCGAGCAACCAAGGAACGCGCCGAACTTGCCGAGTTTCAATCCCATGCGCCCCGTCTGGCAACGCGGACAGATACGCGGATCGACGCCTTCGGTGACAACAGGCAGGAAATGCGGCGCAAGTATGTTATCCAGCACATCGATAACATCGGAAATTTTTAAATCCTTGGTTTCGCCAATCGCCGCCGAAAATCCTGTCCAAAATTCACGCAAAACTTTTTTCCACGCCAGCTTGCCGTCGGAAATAGTGTCCAGCTTTGTTTCAAGATCGGCGGTAAAATCATATTCCACATATTCCTTGAAAAAGTTTTCAAGGAAGGTGGTGACGATGCGGCCACGGTCTTCGGGGATAAAACGTTTTTTCTCCAACTTCACATAATCGCGATCCTGCAATACTTGCATAATGCTGGCATAGGTCGAAGGGCGGCCAATGCCCAGCTCTTCCAAACGCTTGACCAGTGACGCTTCGCTGAAACGCGGTGGCGGTTGCGTGAAATGCTGTTCCGGCTTGATATCTTTTTTATCGAGCCCGTCATTTTCGTTCATCGGCGGCAGGCGCGTATTGCCATAACCGTCTTCGTCGGTCTTTTTGTGATCTTCGTCCTGAACTTCCTGATAAACTTTCAACCAGCCATCGAATATGACGACGGAGCCGGTGGCGCGGAATACAGCCGCGTTTTTCTCACCGGCGATATCAACCGATACCTGATCCAAAACGGCGCTGGCCATCTGTGACGCCATCGTGCGTTGCCAGATGAGGGTGTATAGCGCCAGCTGCTCGCCTTCCAAATATTTCGCCACGGTTTCAGGACGACGTTTTAAATCCGTAGGGCGAATGGCTTCATGCGCTTCCTGCGCATTTTTGGCGGTCGATTTATAAATGCGCGGTTCGGGCGGCACAAAATCCTTGCCGAAATCTTCGGCAATTACATCACGTGCCGCTGCAATCGCATCCATCGACAAGGCCACGCCATCGGTACGCATATAGGTAATCAAACCGACGGTTTCACCGCCGATATCCGTACCTTCATACAAATTCTGCGCGGTGCGCATCGTGCGCGTCGCGCCCATGCCCAGCTTGCGTGAAGCTTCTTGCTGCAAGGTCGAAGTCGTGAAAGGCGGGTAAGGGTTGCGGCGCGTTTGCTTTTTCTCGACGCTCGCGACCTTGTAGGTCAGCTGGTTAATCAGGCTCATCGCGGCTTGCGCTTCGGCTTCGGTCTGCAGTGCAAACTTGTCCAGCTTCTTGCCATTCAATTGCGTCAAATGCGCAGGCACGCTTTGGTTCTTCGCAGTGATGAACACCGCTTCAATCGTCCAAAATTCCTGCGCGCGGAAATCCTCAATTTCGGATTCACGTTCGCAAATCAAACGCAATGCGACTGACTGCACACGCCCCGCCGATTTCGACCCCGGCAATTTACGCCACAATACGGGCGAGAGAGAAAACCCGACCAGATAATCCAACGCGCGTCGCGCCATATAGGCATCGACCAAATTCTGGTCAATCTCGCGCGGATTGGCGATAGCGTCGGTCACGGTCTTTTTGGTGATTTCGTTAAATGTCACGCGCTTGATGGCGGCCTTTTTATCCAAACCGCGTTCGTGCAAAACTTCTTTGATGTGCCAGGCAATCGCTTCGCCTTCGCGATCAGGATCGCTCGCCAGATAGATGGTATCGGCGTCTTTGACAGCCTTGGCGATTTCCGAAACGGGGCGGTCTGCGCGGTCGCCCAGCTCCCATTCCATCGCGAAATCCTCGTCAGGACGCACAGAACCGTCTTTGGGCGGCAAATCACGGATATGGCCGTACGAGGCCAGAACCATGTAATCGCTGCCCAGATATTTGTTAATGGTCTTCGCCTTGGCTGGCGATTCCACAATGACGAGTTTGTGCGACACTATATAAGGACTCCACTGCTACCCAAATTTAGGAGGCTAGCATTAGGCGGAAAAGCCCCGCAAAACAAGGGTTTTCAAAGCACGCGGCTTTAGCTTGTCAAAAATACCTTTCAAATACAATGAGATATGGGGCTATTTTAACCGACCAAAACAACCTTGTGCCCCGCCTGACGCTCCACGCGCCCGGCCAGTTCAAGTTCGAGCAGGACTGTGAGAACGACGGAGGGCGACAATCCACAGGCGCGTACCAGCTCATCCACCGACACCGGCGAGGGGCTGAGATTTTCGACAATCTTTTCCCGCGCGTTAGACAGGATGTTTTCATCAATCGGCGAACCGCCGCCGTCAAAATCATTGGCGGGTGGTTCGCACAACAGGCGCGGCGTAGCATGGATGTGGTTTAAAATATCCGCCGCGCGTTCGGTCAATATCGCGCCCTGACGGATAAGATCATTAGTGCCGGTGCAACGTGGATCAAGCGGCGAGCCGGGAACGGCAAAAACCTCGCGCCCCTGATCCAACGCCATTTTGGCGGTGATAAGCGAACCAGATTGCAGCGCGGCCTCCACCACCACCACGCCCAGACTCAAACCCGATATCAAACGGTTGCGACGCGGGAAAAGTTTGGCAAAAGGTTCAACACCAAGCGGCATGTCGGAAATGATGCAACCCTGCGCCACCAGCTGGTCATACAAAGTCTGATTTTCCTGCGGATAAACAATATCGACTCCGCCCGCCAGAACGGCAACGGTGCCGGTCGCCAAACTCGCCTGATGCGCGGCGGTGTCGATGCCCCGCGCCAAACCGGATGCAATAACAATATCCTGTTGCCCCAATTCGCGTGCCAGATTTTCGGCCATCTTGCGGCCATTAATCGACGCGTTGCGGGCGCCGACAATGCCAATGCTGCGTTTATGCAACAAATTCACATGGCCGCGAGCCGTCAACAAAGGCGGCGCGTCTTCGATGGCATGCAGGCTTTCGGGATAATCCGGTTCGCACCACGCGATAATTTTTGCGCCGATTTTTTGCGTGGCGATGATTTCTTTTTCACAATCGCCGGGCGCGGGGATTTTAAAATTTTTCTTGCCGCCGCGTTTGGCCATTTCGGGCAACGCCTCCAACGCCGCCCGCGCGGTGCCAAACCTTCGCAGTAATTGCCGGAAAGTTATCGCGCCAACATTTTCGGTGCGCGACAACCGCAACCATTCAAGCCGTTCATTATCCGATAAAGCGCGACGCTGCATCATACACCAATCGTCGGTTCGGTTTTATTAATCAGCCGTTTGATATTCGCGCGGTGGGTAAAGAACACCAATCCCGCCACGACAAACGCCAACGGCACCAAATCCGTCCGCCCGAAAATCATCACATCAATGGGCGCAAAGGCAAACGCCACAAGCGCGGCCAGCGAAGAAATTTTAAAACGCTTGGCTGTCCCCGCCCACATCACGCCGATCACCAACCCCGCCGGCCACACCAATGCCGCCATCACGCCAATGCCGGTCGCAACGCCCTTGCCGCCTTTAAATTTCAACCAGACGGGAAACAGATGCCCCAGCATGGCGGCGAAGGCCGCGACCACGCCCAGATCAGGCACAAAAAACATCACCAACCGAACGGCAACCGCGCCCTTGATACCATCCAGAAACAAAGTGGCGGCGGCGAGTTTTTTATTACCGGTGCGCAAAACATTGGTCGCGCCAATATTGCCGGAACCTATGTCGCGAATATCTCCCAAACCCGCCGCGCGGGTCAGTATGAGACCAAACGGAATCGACCCAAGAAGATACGAAACAAAAAATGCCGCAAGAAATTCGCTCATGATTGTGTGCCCATCAACAAATCCATCACCGCCATCCGCACCGCAACGCCCATTTCGACCTGTTCGCGGATAACGCTGTATGTCGGGTCATCGGCCAGTTCGGAAGTGATTTCAATGCCGCGATTAACGGGCCCCGGATGCATCACAATAACATCCGGCTTTGCCGCCGCCAATTTCGCATGCGTCAAACCAAAGCCGGAAACAAACTCATCCTGCCGCGCGGCATCAAACCCGCCGCGTTCATGCTGGATGCGCAACATCATCACCACATCAGCGTCTTTGATGCCTGTCGTCAGATCATGCACAATTTCCACATCGAATTTTTTGTAATCGGGCGATACCAGCTCAACCGGCGCCACCACGCGCACTACCGCACCAAACTTCTTCAGCAGATGAATGTTCGACCGCGCCACGCGGCTGCGCGCCACATCGCCGCAAATCGCCACCACCAAACCTTCCAATGATTTTTTGTGTCGCATCATCACCAACGCATCAAGCAATGCCTGCGTCGGATGTTCATGCTTACCGTCGCCCGCATTAATCACATGCGCCTTGACATGCGGCGCGATAAATTGCGGCACGCCATCTTCGTTGTGGCGTATCACCAACCCGTCAATCTGCATCGCATCCAAAGCCAGAACGGTATCCAATAATGTCTCGCCCTTTTTGGTCGAGCTATGTTCGACCGACATATTAACCACATCCGCGCCCAGATTTTTGGCGGCAATTTCAAACGATGTGCGCGTGCGGGTCGAATTTTCAAAAAACAGATTAACAATCGTTTTACCGCGCAAACGCTGGTTTTTTTTATCCGCGCTGCGGTTCTGTGCGGCGTAACGGGTGGCCAGCGTTAAAATAGCTTCGATATCGGCCTTGGACAGCCTTTCGATATCAAGCAAATGGCGATGGGCGAATGTGTAAGTCATTGGCGGGACACTTTAATAGTGGTAGGAGGGAGCATTAAAATTGTAACACAGGTTTTTCGATGTCCAAACTGGAAACACGCAAGGTTGAAGATGACGAGGCGGGCATACGCCTCGACCGCTGGTTTAAGCGGCATTTCCCTGCGCTTACCCACGGCCAGCTGCAAAAAATGCTGCGCACAGGGCAGGTGCGCGTGTCGGGCAAACGGGCAGAGGCCAATACAAGGCTGGAGGCAGGACAGGATATCCGTGTGCCACCGGGTGCCGCCGACGGCGCGCAAAAAGCTGTGGCGCAAAAATCGACCCGTGATGCCAACGACATCAAAAAAATGGTGCTGTTCGAAGACGACGATATTATGGTTCTTAACAAACCGGCGGGCTTGGCGGTACAGGGCGGCACAGGCTTGCGCGACAGCATCGACCACATGCTGGCCTCGCTGACGCATGAAAAACACGGCAAGCCGAAACTGGTGCATCGCCTTGATCGCGACACCAGCGGTGTTTTGCTTATCGCCAAGAATGTTTTTTCGGCCACGCGTTTGTCGGAATCTTTCCGTCACCGCGAAACCCAGAAAATTTATTGGGGCGTGACGCTGGGCGTTCCGAAACCGGAAAAAGGCCGCATCGATGTGCCCTTGGTCAAACGCGGCGAAACAATGGTTGAAGCCACCAAAAAAGACGAAGACCAGAAAAACGCCATAACGGTTTATCAGAATATGGAACGCGCCTTGTTTCAGGCGGCCTTTGTCGCCATGTGGCCCATCACAGGACGTACGCACCAATTGCGCGTCCATATGGCGCATCTGGGCACGCCCTTGCTGGGCGATAAGGTCTATGGCAAAGAAACACCGGATGGCTTGCCTGAAGAATTGGGCAAGGGATTGCATCTGCATGCAAGGCGTCTCATAATCCCGCATCCCCGCAAAGGGGTGGTTGACGTCAAAGCGCCTTTGGGTGCCGAGATGCGTAAAACATGGAAATATTTCAGCTTCGACGCCAATGCCGATGCTGATTTTTCCGATGCCTAATACTTGTTTGGAGCCACAATGAAAACCCTCGCCAAAATTATCGCCGCCCTTGTCGCCCTTGTTGTTGTGGTCTTCATCGGCCTGTCTATTTTCATCTCGACATTGGATGCCGATAAATACCGCCCGATGATCGTCAAACAAATCGGCGAAAAGACAGGCCGCGTGGCGAAACTGAACGGCCCCATCAAATTCTCGCTGGGTCTCAGCGGCGTCAAAATTTCGGTACAGGACGCATCAATCTCCAACCCCGCATGGGCCAGCCGCCCAACAATGGCGGGCATGGGTAAATTTGAACTCGCGGTAGGCGTTCTGCCGCTTTTGGCGCACCATATTTCCATTAATGAATTGGCGATTGAAAATGCCGATATCTTGCTGGAAACCAACGCATCCGGCCAACATAATTGGGATATGGGGATCGCGACGCCAGCGCCCGCAGTGACCCAAACCGAAAAAGCGCAACCATCGTCTTCGATGAATGGCTCGCTGGCCATCGACAATTTGACCATCATCAATAGCCAGCTTGCGATGCGCGTCGCGGATGGCAAAACCAGCAGCTATAATGTGCAGTCGTTAAAGCTGACAATGGCACTGTCCGGCGCAGTTCTCGCTTTCAAAGGCGATGCCAATGGAGCGCCGATTGCATTGAATGTCAAAACCAACATTCATGACCTGCTTTCCAAATCCGCTTTCACTTTTGATGCCGACCTGAGTTATGCGCCATTCCATTTAACGGCGCAGGGCAAGGCCGATGCCGAAGCCAGCAAGGCCGACATCACCGCCTATGCGATCAACGCTGGCGCAACCAAAATCACCGGCAATCTGGCCGCCAATTGGGGCGGGGCGCGACCAACCATAACCGGCGCGTTGAACAGCGACAAAATCACAATGGCCGATTTCAAACCTGCGGGTTCCGATGATGCGCCAACCGCAGCACCCACAGCCAAAACAGATGCCCCCGCATCAAAAATGATTTTCAGCCCGGCGCATCTGCCGCTCGACGCGCTTAAATCCGCCGATGCGTCATTCGATGTTTCGGTTGGCGAATTTCCGCAAGGCAAAGGCTCGCTTAAAAACATTTCTGCCAAACTTTCCTTGTCGAATGGCAATCTGGTGATTGCGCCGGTTAAGGCGATTGCCGCCGGTGCGCCGATTGATATTCAAGTCAAACTCAACGCAGCACAATCGCCCGCGCATTTAATGGTGGGCATCATCGCCAATGGCGTCGATCTGGGCGATTTGCAAAAACTCGGCGGCATGGCGCCTTTCATGACCGGCAAAGCGGGCGCGAATATCCAACTGATGGGCGATGGCAACAGCGCGCATGACATAGCCGCAAGCCTCGGCGGCGTGATAACAGTCACGGCGGAAAAAGGTGAAATTCTTACAGGCGCCGCCGCAGGCATTTCATCGACATTGGCGACCATCTTCAATCCGCAAGGCGGCGATTCCGCGATCAACTGTCTGGCCGTACGTTTCCTCGCCAAGGGCGGCGTGTTGACCGATAATGGCATCTTGATTGACAGCGCGGCCTCGACCGTATCAGGCAAGGGCAATGTCAATCTGGGTGCGGAAACGGTCGACCTGACACTGCATGCCAAAACCAAACTGGTCGATATCGGCGGGCTGGTGCCGCCCGTGGGTATCAGCGGCACGCTGAAAGATCCGCATTATTCGATTGATGCCGTCAGCGCGGTTAAAAATGTCGTGGGCGGTTTGTTGAACGGCAATATGCGGCTCAGCTCATCGGGTGTGCCGGATATTCAGGTGGCACCCGCCGGACAGAATGCATGTGTTTATACGCTCGACCATCCCCAGGCGGCGGCCTCGACCGGCATCCTGCCTTCGACCTTGGGCGGCAAAGCCAGCCAGCAGATACAGAATATAGGCGGCGCGTTACATGGTTTATTCGGTAAATAACTGTTTTTGCAAATAAACCGCATTTCTGCGTTGACAGAGGGGCTTGGTTTGCCTAAACCTTGCGGCCTGTTGAACGGACGGTTCGCCGTCCCTCTACGCGGGTGTAGCTCAGTTGGTTAGAGCGTCGGCCTGTCACGCCGAAGGTCGCGGGTTCAAGTCCCGTCACTCGCGCCATCCTACGCCTTCGGCTTCGGATGGCGCGGCCACGCTACGATAATTTCTGTGGTAGGCTCTTTTTATGACACTCATCGATCTTAAACCCCGTCATCCGGAAAAAGCGCACAAGCCCGACAATGCGTCGCCGCCGCGCCCCGACTGGATTCGCGTCAAAGCTCCCAATAGCGCCGAATATCTGGAAACGCGCGAGCTGATGCGCGGCCTGAAACTCCACACGGTCTGCGAAGAAGCGGCATGCCCCAATATCGGCGAATGCTGGAAACAAAAACACGCGACTTTTATGATTATGGGCGCGACCTGTACCCGCGCCTGTGCGTTTTGTAATGTTGCCACGGGGCGGCCTGATGCGCTGGACGCATCAGAACCCGACCATGTGGCGGAAGCCGTCGCCAAAATGGGGTTGCATCATGTGGTTGTCACATCTGTTGACCGTGATGATCTGGCCGATGGCGGCGCCGAACATTTCGCGAAGGTCATTCGCGCCATTCGCAAAGCCGCGCCCGATTGCTCGATTGAAATCCTTACGCCGGATTTTATGAAAAAACCGGGTGCGGTCGAAGTGGTGGTGGAAGCCCGCCCCGATGTGTTTAACCATAATCTTGAAACTGTGCCGCGCCTCTATACCTCTATCCGTCCGGGGGCGCGTTATTTCACCTCGCTCAATTTGTTGAAACGGGTCAAGGAACTGGACGAAACCATCTTCACCAAATCCGGCCTGATGGCGGGCTTGGGCGAAGGGCGCGAAGAAATCGCGCAGGTGATGGATGATCTTCGCGCGGCGGATGTCGATTTCCTGACCATCGGCCAATATCTGCAACCAACGCCCAAACATGCGGCCATCGACCGTTATGTGACGCCGCAGGAATTTGAAAGCTATGCGACATTGGCGCGCGCCAAGGGTTTTTCGATGGTGTCGTCATCGCCGCTCACGCGTTCATCCCATCATGCGGGCGAAGATTTCGCCAAGCTGAAAGCCGCCAAATGCGCGGGAAAATAATTTGTATGATCGTGTTTTTGTTTCTCGCCGCCTGCGATACAACCGGCGCGGCGCAAGGCAGCGGCACGGGCAATGCCGGTCATGCACGCGTCAATCTCGGTATTCCATTTTAAAATGACGAAGGGCGCATACAATCTGTATGCGCCCTTAGCTATTTGACGAATAGATTAGGTTGGAAAGCAGCCCAGATAGTTGACGCGGCCATTAGGAAGTTGCCAGAAATGTGGAACGTTACCGTTCGCTGCGCAAATGACGGCTGGACGGAATCCATTATCAAATAAATCAGTTGTCCAACAGCCGCCAGGATTACAGGTTACCGCCTGTCCGACATAAGCCTGCGCCACAGCAGGGGTGGGAAGGGCGACAGTCATTGCCACAGGTGTTGCGACAGCTGTAATTGCTGCTGTTAATGCCTTTGCGGTTTTCTTAAAGTTCATATGGCCTCCTAGCCAATATTTAAACTCAGACTCACTACGAATCTGCTTGAGCTATGAGACTACAGACTCAGATATAAAACAATATGGAGTATAAATGTATGATGGACACTATATTTTAAAGGGCTTAACCCCAGGCGCGATCGCGCGGACCCACATCCAGATGCACAAATTCGCTGTCGGGATAATAACCAACGCCGCCGCGATCCATCGCCAAAGCGACTTGATGCAAACGGGGTAGGGGGGTGCCGTCAAACCGGATATCCGCCGCCATACCACGCATATGGAAACTGTTTTTCGCTACACCGTTCGACGCTTCGCGCAAAAACGCGTTGCTCTGCGCCGAGCGATAGCCGGAGATAATTTCAATCGGCCTGTCATTCTGCACATGCGCCTGCACATCATGCAGCAAATCCATCAAACGCAAATCCATCACATGGCTTTGGCCTGTCCGGTGGTCACGCAACACATGGTTTATCTGCGCCCATGCCTTGCGGTCATAACTTCCATCTTTCCAATAAACGGCGCGCAGCCTTTCATCGGTATGCAAATTGTGGAAGGCGAGCATGCGAACGCCACTGGCCGATGCGTGATGCGTGACAGATGAAGGTGGCCGCACAACATTCGCAGCCCAAACGGGCGCGGCCACGCCGCACGCAATGGCTGTCAGGCCAAGATTTAGAATACGACGTCGTGCTGGGTTGGCGGGTTGTGTCATGCGTTGATGCTAATAACCGCCCACGTAATATACAATCAAATTATCGGCCAAATTATAACGCGTTCTTTTCCTTCACTTTATTTATTAACATGGGGTCGTAACCATAAATATCCTTTCGGAAATTGACCGCGCCGCCATCATCGGGAAACGCATCCCAATACAGAAAATAAATCGGCATCGGCTTGGCCAGCAAAACGGTTTTTGTTTCGCCCGCTTCAATCTCATGCCCGATACGGGCTTCATCCCAATCGCCATTTTTATCATGCGTATGTTGTAATAAAATCTGCGCGACGCCTTCGGGGTCTTCCAACCGCACGCAGCCCGAACTGAAATCCCGTTCGGCTTTATCAAAGAGTTCCTGATGCGGCGTACCATGCATATAAACATCGAACGGATTTTTGAAATTGAATTTCAACTGGCCGAGGCTGTTCAAATCTCCCGGCGCCTGTCGCAACGTATAAGGAAAATGATCGGGGTCGAGTTTCTTCCAATTGATCGTGGTGCCGGCGGGGTCGTCGGTGCGCCCTTCGATCACCATGCCCATTTTTTCCAGGTAACGCGGATTCTTAACCAGCTTGGGCAGAATATCTTTTTTCGCGAGTTTGACCGGCACATGCCATGACGGGTTCACAACCATATTGGTGATGCGGCTGCCCACAAACGGCGTGGGGCGTTCCGGTTGACCGTCGACCACGATGCCGCTGTAAATCACTTTGTTATCTTCAGTGATATCGACCGTGAATGCGGGGATATTCACAACCGTGTAATTTGCGGGCGGAAAACTGTCCGGCATGTGGCGCCACCGTTCCATAGTGGCGCGTATCTGGTTGATGCGTTCTGCGACAGGCACATTCAGACTATCCACGGTTTTGCCGCCCAAATGCCCGTCGGGGGTTAGTCCATTGCGTTCCTGATAGGCCAGCAAAGCCTTGCTGAGGCTATCGCCAAAAAGTTCCGAATTATTGGCTGAAGATTCGATGTAGCCCTCGGCGGCCAGACGCGCGCGCAATTGCGGCATGCGTGGATCATGGTCGCCCGGACGCAGATTGCCGCCATTATCAATGACCGGCCACGCGCCTTTCGCCGCAATCTCGCGATAATTTTTCAACCCAATCGCCAAACCGCGATAAGCGGCATTTTGCGGCGCAATCTGGTCAAAGAAAGAACCCAACGTGCTTTCGCGCACCGCCTGACCCATCAGCACCGGCAGATCAATTGTATCGCGATGAAAATTCCACCCGGGATAGATTGCATCCAGATCAACCGCATCGCCGTGCAGATCATGCGCCAGATGAAACAAACATGCCGTAATCATCGGCTCCAGTTTTTGTTTGTCGGCGCTTTCGGTGCTGTTGGCCAACCCGCGCATTTGCTCCAACGGATAGGTGGCTTCTTCCAACCCGTGATAGGCAATCAACGCGGCGAGAGAGTCGATAAAGGAAACCGCTTTCTTCACCCCGTCTTCATCCGCCAAATTCCATGCTGGATGATTATTGCGCGCGGCATAGAATTTTTCCAACTCCGCCTTGGTGGCGGGGGATGCCGTGATATCCGTCAGGCTTACATCCGCAACCGGTGCCGCAACGGGCACGATAACCGATGATATATTGCTGGTGGAGGCTGCCTGCGGAGGCGCAACTTCCTCCTGCGCCATCGCGGCATCAGAACAAAAACACAAAGCAATAAGGACAAAAACAAGAAGCATTCGATTGGGGCTTTTCGGATGGGGGCGGGAGGGCTATTACTTTCTTGCCTTTCCTCTGTGGGAGAGGAAGCAAAAACTAAGACTCACGCTCTTGAAGCGTAAGTCTTAGTTTTTGCAGGTGAGGGGTCGCCTTGTTGTGACTCTGGTTTTCAACGACAAAGCAATCTAGCCCGTATCATGCCGCAACATCAAGAAACACGATTAATGCCCTATACAGCGGCGCAAATGTTCGACCTTGTCGCCGACATCGAACATTATCCCGATTTTCTGCCCTGGTGCCAAAAGGCGCGGATTCTTTCGCGCAAGAAAAACAAAGTTACAGCCGATCTGGTGATTGGCTATAAATTATTTCAGGAAAAATTTACATCCGAAGTCGTGCTGGATCAACCGCACAGCATCACGGTGCATTACCGCTCCGGCCCTTTGTCGCATCTGTCGAATGCGTGGCAGTTCAAAGCTAAAGGCAAAAAATCTTGCGAAGTTTCTTTTCAGGTCGATTTCGATTTCCACTCGCCCTTGCTTCGCGCCGCGATGAATATCTTTTTCGACAAAGCGCTCAGTAAAATGGTGTCGGCGTTCGAAACAAGAGCAGAAAAGTTATACAAAGACTGCCCCGCCCGCGAGGGGCGGGGGAGCCCCGCTGCAACTTAGATATTATAAGGCGGACAATGCAGCCCCTTGGCCGATTGCGTAAAAATCTCCACGCCCGTGTCCGTCACGCCAATCGTATGTTCGAACTGTGCCGACAGGGATTTATCGCGTGTCACGGCAGTCCACCCATCGTTCAAAACCTTGGCATCATATTTTCCGGCATTCAACATCGGTTCGATCGTAAAAATCATGCCCGCTTTCAACACCGCGCCTTGCCCCGCTTGGCCGTAATGCAGAACCGAAGGTTGGCAATGGAAAATCTGTCCGGTGCCATGTCCACAGAAATCGCGCACCACGGAAAAACGCGCCGCTTCGGCATGTTGCTGAATGGCGTGGCCGATATCGCCCAAAGTCGCGCCGGGCTTCACCACTTCAATGCCGCGCATCAACGCTTCATAAGTCACATCAATCAAACGCCGCGCCTTCAAACTGATTTTATCTCCCACGCCATACATGCGGCTGCTGTCCCCATGCCATCCGTCCAGTTTGGGCGTGACATCGATATTGACGATATCGCCGTCTTCCAGTTTTTTATCGCCCGGAATACCGTGGCACACGACATGATTAATAGAGGTGCAGATGGATTTCGGAAATCCGCGATAACCCAACGGTGCCGAAACCGCGCCGCGTTCCTGCGTAAATTTTTCGCATAGATCATTCAGCGCACCGGTCGTAACACCCGGCACGACAAACGGCGTGATGTAATCCAGCAAATCGGCGGCCAGGCGTCCCGCCTTGCGCATCGCGGCAAAATCCTCTTCGCCATGCAACTGAATTTCGCCGTCTTCTTCGTGATGGTCGTTCATCAGGGAAACCCACCCGGTTTCGGCGCTTGCTGGTTTTGCACCTGCATCGTCACGCCAGCCTGAGTAACGGATGCCAGCATGGCCTGACCATATTCGGTTGGCGAACGGCTCGATGTGGTTTTTTCCGCCATCAATAAATTGGTGATAATGCCGGGCAATCCACCATCTTCCGGTTTGCCGGTACGGATGCCTTCATCCTGACGCGCGCGCGGACCCCAGAACAGTTCGGGAATACGTGAATCGCCGTTGCCTTTTTTCTTTTTCTTCTTTATGGGCAATCCCGTGTCTTCGTCGATTTCTTCGGGCGCATTCGGATCTTCGTATTTGCATTCTTCCCATGTGATGCCCAGAAAATCCTGAATGGCGCTCGACATGAAAGGCAAATTCACCAGCAAATCGCGGAACAGCTGCACGCAATGAAAAATCGCGTCTTCTTCCAGTTTTTTGACTTCGGCTTTTTGCTCGTCGGTTTTTAAACCCTTGCGCGCCGCCGCTACCGGTGTCATGCAATTTTCTTTTAAACGCTTGGCCCAATCATGTGCCACATCGGCGCGTTCGCCTTCGCCATTTTCTTTATACAAATCGCCTAATGTCCGCAAACGCTTGACGAAACATTCCGACCAGTACCACCAATCATTGAAAGGGGCTTTTTGACTCCAGTTATTTGCCATTTTAAAATTCTTCGCAAGTTAAGGGTAATATAACCCCAACCTTCTACTCCACCCGGCCAGCGGTGCGCAAGAAGCCGCTGTTCTGCGCCGCCCATCTTTCGCGGGCGTCGGTGTCGTGGCGGCGGGGTTCGCCGTGGCGCAGCAATTCTTCACGCGGGTGGCGCGTATCGCCACCTTGTTCGCGCTCCAACATTAAATCCAAAGAGGCGGGCAGGCGGCCTTGCTCACGGTGGCCGCTGCCAATACCTTGTTCTTCAATACCATCGCCGTTAAACACAATCCGCGCGAGTTTATTGGGAAATTGGCTCATCCACGGTGATTTTAACATTTTTTGCATATCGGCCGAAAGCCACGGCAAAGCCGCCAGCGTTTCGCCAAATAAAACGGTCAGGCCGCTAATAGTACGTTCATAATGCTCATGCGCATCTGACACAGAATCCGACGGAACCTCGGATTGATCAGCCAGGGCGTGTATGCGATGCAAAAGCTTGATGGTAATATCAGTCTTCTTTTGCCGTTCGCTGTCGGAAACAAAGACATCGGCATGCGGCGGCTTTTTATAGACATGGACACAGTTGCTAAGGCGGTCAATGACCACCCCGGCCCAATGCAGCCATTCTTCAACACTCGGCTTTTGGTTGCGCTCGTTTTTATCGATTGCTTTCATGACCAGAGTCCTCCGGCCAGAACCATACGCCAAAAACCCAATTTTGGCAAACCGGGGCAAGCAGAAGTTATTTATTTATCGGGGCAAATGCTGCGCTGCCGTAAAAACAGGTCAGCCAGCACACAGGCGACCATAGCCTCGCCCACCGGAACGGCGCGGATGCCCACACAGGGGTCATGACGGCCTTTGGTTGTAATATCAACCTCTTGCCCTGCTTTGTTCACAGTCTTGCGGGGGGATAGGATCGAGCTGGTGGGTTTCACGGCAAAACGGGCGACAATATCCTGTCCGGTTGAAATACCGCCCAAAACGCCGCCCGCATGGTTCGATAAAAACACCGGTTTATTATTTTCCATGCGCATTTCATCGGCATTTTCTTCGCCGGTCAGGCTGGCTGACGCGAATCCGGCGCCAATCTCCACGCCTTTGACCGCATTGATGCTCATCAAGGCGCGGGCAATTTCGCTGTCCATCTTGTCGTAAATCGGCTCTCCCCAACCGGCGGGAACACCCGACGCTGTGATTTCGATAATCGCGCCAATCGAAGAACCGTTCTTGCGAATATCATCCAGATAATTTTCCCAAGCCGGAACGGCGTAAGCATCGGGGCAGAACAGAGGGTTATTATGTACTTCTGCAAAATCAAATTGGCTGCGGTTAATTTTGTGCGCCCCGATTTGCACCACCGCGCCGCGCACCTGAATTTTGTCACCCAGAATTTTTCGCGCCACCGCACCGGCGGCGACACGGCATGCGGTTTCACGCGCCGAAGAACGCCCGCCGCCGCGATAATCGCGAATACCGTATTTTACCTGATAGGTGTAATCGGCGTGACCGGGGCGGAATTTATCCTGGATGTCGGAATAATCTTTCGACCGTTGATCGGTGTTTTCGATAATCAAACTTATCGGCGCGCCGGTGGTTTTGCCTTCAAAAACGCCGGACAGGATTTTGACTTTATCTTCTTCCTGACGTTGTGTCGTGAAACGCGATTGTCCGGGTTTGCGCTTATCCAGCCAGGGCTGAATATCGGTTTCACTCAACTCAATCAACGGCGGGCAGCCGTCAATCACAACGCCGATAGCCGCCCCGTGGCTTTCGCCCCAAGTGGTGAAACGGAAAAGAGTGCCGTGGCTGTTGCTTGCCATAATCTTTATTTACCAAGGGTTGCCGCATGCATCCCATTCACCAACTCTGCCAACGCTTCGGTTTCATCGACTGCGATCATGCCGACGGTGTGGTATCCGGCATCAACATGCATCACTTCGCCGGTCACGCCGGTGCCAAGGTCTGACAACAGGAACAACGCCGAATGGCCAACTTCGGTGGTGTTGACATTGCGTTTCAATGGCGCGTTGATTTCATTCCATTTCAGAATGTAACGGAAATCGCCGATACCGCTAGCGGCCAAAGTTTTAATTGGCCCCGCCGAAATGGCGTTGACGCGAATGCCCTTGCCGCCCAGATCAACCGCCATGTAACGTACGCTGGTTTCCAGCGCGGCCTTGGCAACGCCCATCACATTATAATGCGGCATGACGCGCTCCGCACCCAGATAGGACAATGTCAGCAAGCTGCCGCCATCTTTCATCAAAGGCACGCAACGACGTGCGAGCGATGTGAAGGAGAAGCACGAGATATCCATGGTCTTCAGGAAATTGGCGCGGGTCGTGTCGACATAATGCCCGTCCAGCTCGTTCTTGTCCGAAAACGCAATCGCATGAACGAGGAAATCAATCTTGCCCCATTCTTTTTCAATGGTGGCAAATAACGCATCCATGCTGGCTTCGTCAGTTACATCGCAAGGCAGGATAAGTTTTGCGCCTACGGATTCCGCCAAGGGTTGCACACGTTTCAACAACGCATCGCCTTGATAAGTAAAGGCCAATTCCGCGCCATGCGCCGCGCAAACGCTGGCGATACCCCATGCAATAGAACGATCATTGGCGACGCCCATAACCAGGCCGCGCTTGCCTTCCATCAATTTGCCGGTGAGGGGGGCGGTGGGGACATTGTATTCCATGTAACTTAATCCTTAATGCGTTTTTGAATCGGCTGACTTTACACAATTACAGTAACGCGTCAAATCAACGCGACAGGCCACGGAAAAATATAAAGAAAGCATAAAAACTTTGAAAGAAAACGGGAATCACCGCAGCGTGGTTAAGAAAAATGCGTCACAATGGCGACACTCCCCTGAAAATACGGCAAAGTTTGGGCGAAACTATTTGACATAGGGGGTATTTCAAGTGAAAAACATCCGCCTAGACCGCGATCCATCCTATTACGATTATGTATGATGGGCGAATCGCCGGTCTTAGAATAAAAACTACCGGAGTTGTCCGTTTAGGTACGGTAAATTCTACAAATTTGAATATTTCCGCTTAACCATTGCCTATATGTAAGAGCACCATGATTCAGCGAACAAAAAATAACTATTTGAACAGCACCGCAACGCTTGTGGTTCTTGGCAGTTTTCTTATCACCGGCTCTATCGCCCATGCGCAAACAAACGGCGCAGCGGTGGATGCTTCTTCCGGTTCTGCTATCGGAACAACGGCTAACCCTGCTGTTCCTGCCGATGTTGATAGTGTCGCGCCTTCAACGCCTTTGATGCCTGCGACGATTGTTCCGCCCGCATCCTCCACGCCTTCTTCCGCCGCTTCGACATCGATCGGCACATCCGGCAACGAAGAAACAACCACAGCCAGCCCGCACCGCACGATTGGCGACACGGCGGCCAAGGTTCTGGATGCCATTTCCAAGCACCCCACGGAACGCGAAGGCAAAGTGCCTGAATGGCGCATTGATCAGGACAAGGCTGTGCAGGCTGCGCGCGCAGGTCAATATGATCAGTCTTTGGCGACCCTTCAAAAATTGCATGCCGAACATCCTGAAATTGTCGGTATTTCCTATGATTACGCGGCAATTCTGGGCTGGGCAGGGCGCGATGCTGATGCCGTTGCCGCCTATAAGGCTTTGCCTGCGGTTTCGCCAACCGTTCCCGAACGCCCCGATTATCTGATCGATTCTGTCGGCCATGCATACCGGAATTTGCATCAACCGGCAGATGCTTTGACCGTATATCAGTTGGGCATTCAAAAATATCCCGATAACCAAAGCTTTAAGGCTGGCGAAATTCTTTCCACATTGGAAAACGGCAAAATTGCCGATGCCAAGGCTCTGGCGCAAGGCGCAGAAGCCAAATTCACAACGCCAACCGATGATCTCACAATTGCGATTAAGACCGCTTATCGCGCCGACGCAGTTGATATGGCGCGTAATGCCCATTTCAAGGAAGCATTGGATGCTTTCGCTTCGTTGCATACAAAATACCCAACCGATACCGCAATTACCGGTGATTATGTTGCCGTCCTCAGCTGGGCTGGTCATGACACGGAATGTGTTGCGCTGTATCAAACATTGAATGGTGTCGATACGCCTGATTATGTTTTGGATGCCGCCGCCCATTCATACCGCAATCTGCGCAAGCCACAACAGGCTTTGGATTTGTATCAAGCCGCTCTGGCCAAATCGCCGGATAACGTCGTTTATGCCGTTGGCGCTATTTACAGCCTGTCGGATCTCGGCCGTTCTAAAGAAGCCCTGGCAATGGCGCGCGAACAGCTTGCGAAACATCCTGAAAAACCGCCTGAACTGGTCAAGGCTTACAGCTATATCCAACGCCGCGCCGCTATCGATCTGGCGCGGGCCGGTCATTATAACGAAGCCTTGAAGCTGTTGCGCGAATTGCGCCGCGAATATCCATCGGACACCACCGAAGAGATGGATTATATCGCCGTTCTCAGCTGGGCCGGACATGATGCCGACGCCGTTAAAGAATACAAGAAAATCGCGCGTCAGCCGATGCCCGACTATGTACTTGAAGCCGTCGGTGCTTCCTATCGCCGCATGGGTCAGCCCGACAAGGCGATCGTCGTTTATCGTCGCGGCTTGAAGCAATCGCCACGCAACGAAATTTTTGTGGCTGGCATTGTGCGTTGTTTGAACGACCTGAAGCGTTATGACGAAGGCGAAAAAATCGCCAAGGAATATACGCATCGTTACGGCGACCATCTGCAGGTTTTGCTGGCCGGTGGTGAATCGTCGAACATGAATGACGAAAATATCGAAGCGTTGAACTTCTTTGAGCGCGCCAACTCTGTCGCGCCAAAGAACCGCGAAGCGTTGCGCGGCGTCGTGCAAACCGAAGATCATCTGGGCGCATCGCATCTGGCCTTGAAGACGGCGGGTAGACATCCCGGCCTGTTAAAAGCCGATGAATATCGCGCCTTGGTTGGCAATGCCGACTCCGCGCTGGTGCGCTGGGGGCCTTTAGAGCCCGCAAGCGAAGCGACGCGTTATCAAGAAACCGACAAGGCTTTGGCGACATTGGATGGCCATATTGCCAAATGGTCGGCGATGAACAAGCCTTCGGTCTATCCGAACATCCAGCGTGCCCGTTTTGACCGTATCGTTGCTTTGCGTGACCGTTCGCGCATGCAGGATGCCGTGGCCGAATATAACGCTTTGGTACAAGAAGGCGTTGAAATTCCCGGTTATGCGCTGGAAGCGGTGGGCGAAGCCTATCTGTATTTGCGCGAACCCGAAATCGCCCGCGATATTTTCCTGAAAGCTTTGGAATCGCAACCGAATGATTTTGAAACGCGTCGTTTGCTCGCTTACGCCTATCTGGAATGCGACCAATATGACGAAGCGTTTTCGACTTCGGACAAAGTGTTGGCCGACGAACCGCAATGGATTTACCTGAAGGGTGAACCCGAACGTCAACCGAACCCGAACCGCGCGATTGCGGAACTGGATTCCGGCGATCTGCGCCAATATGCCGGCATGAGTTCCGCCGCCGATGAACGCATTACACCGATTGTGCAGGCGGGCCCTTATGATGCGCGTAACCGCGCGGCTGCGGGTAATTTGTATCTGGCGCAAGGTTTGCCGCGCAAGGCTATGGAACAATATGAAATCGGCAAGGCCATCAATGACGGCCATGACGTGAACAACGAAGTCGGCATTGCCAATGCCAATCTCGCTTTGCAGAATTTCCCCGAAGCGGAATCGCAGACCCAAAGCCTGGTCAAACGTTTTCCCGAAAATCTCAGCGTTCAACGCGCGGATCGTGATTGGGAAGTGCATAATATGGCCGAAGTTGACGCGCATGCGGGCTATAATTTTGCCCCAAGCGGCGGCAGCACGAACGATATCAGCCCGAACGGGCAGGGCTATGATGTAGGGGCGGAACTTTATTCGGCGCCTATCGATTATAACTGGCGTCTGTTCGCGGGCGAAGACTGGTTCCACGAACATGAGCCGAACGCCGAAGGCATCGTCGATTATTCGCGCACCAATGCCGGTGCCGAATACCGTAACGGCGATGTAACCGCCACCGGCGCGCCTACATTCAACGAATATAATGGCCGCGAGCGCGTTGGCGCCGATGGCACATTGAAATATACCTTCAACGATATGTGGACGGCGGGCATCGCGGCTGAACTTTTTGCCGCGAACACACCGCTGCGTGCGCTTAACACGGGCGTTACCGCAGATCGTTACGACGCTAATTTAGTGTGGCGTCAGGATGACACGCGCGAATTGACGTTGGACACTTATGTGATGCCGTTCTCGGATGGCAATTTCCGCACCGTTCAGGATGCGGAATTCATCCAGCGTTTGTTCACGAATCCAAACTTCAAACTGGATGGCGAAATCAATCTGGCGTCGTCGCAGGATAACAAAGACGAAAACCGTTTGTATTATAACCCATCGCTGGATTTCACCGGTTTGGCAGGTTTGCGCGCGACGCAGACTTTGTATCACCGCTACGAAACCTTGTATGAACACAGCTTGCTGGCGATGCCGGGTCTTTATGCGCAACAGCATTACGGAACATCTGCCGCGTGGTTGGTGCGTTATGAACAACGCATTCATTACAATGATACGCTTAACGCCGGTGCGGGCGTCAATTATACGCATCAGGATTACGATGGTGCGGCCCAGGATGCCGTTAGTTTGACAGTCGATGTTGTGGAGCGGTTCTAATGATTATGCGTCTTTTCGCTCGTCTGGCTTTTGGCCTTTTGTTGGTTGCCTCTACGGCGGCAACGGCAATGGCGGCTGTGCCTCCATCGGGTTCTTTCATGGCCTTGTGTTATCACAATGTCGAAGACACCGATCCCGATCAAACCTATGACGGTGTCAGCACCACCAAACTGATCGAACAATTGTCATGGCTGCAACATGAAGGCTACACCGCGATTTCGGTGAATGATTTGCTGGCCGCGCGTTCGGGCAAAAAACCATTGCCTGCCAAAGCTGTATTGCTCAGCTTCGATGACGGTTATGAAAGCTTTTACACCCGCGTTTATCCGATTTTGCGCGCGTTCCATTACCCTGCCGTTATCGGTGTGGTTGATGAATGGATGGGCTCCAAGATTGGCTCACATGGTGGTGCGCATGCCGGTGACCGCGTGAATTACGGCGATGTCACCATGCCGCGCAGCGCGTTTCTGACATGGAAACAAATCCGCGAAATGCAAAAATCGGGTTTGGTCGAAGTCGCTTCGCATACGCATGCGATGCATTATGGCGTTCTGGCCAACCCGCAAGGCAACAAGGAACCGGATGCTTTATCCGCCATTTATGACTCGCATACGGGTTCTTATGAAATGGCTTCGGCCTATGCCAAGCGTTTGGATGATGATGCCGCCGCTTCGGTTCGCACCATTAAAAAGGAAACGGGCCGCGCGCCGCGCGTGATGATCTGGCCTTATGGTGCCTATAACGATCTGGGTATGAAGATTCAAAACGAACATGGCATGCCGATCACGCTGTCGCTGGAAGATGGTTATGCCACCGTCAGCGATCTGCGCTCGACACCACGCGCATTGGTCAAGGACGACCCAAGCCTGTCGGATTTCGCCATTCAGACGCGTCAGTTCAGCAAGGTTGCGCCGATGCGCGTTATCCAGGTTGATCTGGATTATGTCTATGACCCCGATCCCGAACAGGAAGCCAAAAATCTCGATATGCTGATCTCGCGTGTGTACAACATGAAGATCAACACGGTTTTCCTGCAAGCTTTCTCTGACCCCACGGCATCCGGCGTTGCCAAGGAAGTTTACTTCCCCAACCGCTTCCTGCCTGTGCGTCAGGATTTGTTCAACCGCGTCGCGTGGCAGTTGGAAACACGCGCGATGGTCAAGGTTTATGGCTGGTTGCCCGTCTTGTCGTTTGATTTCGGCGATGACGTGACGCCGGTTACGGCCTGGAATCCGGCCACCAATTCGGCCGCGCCCGATGCCAAAGCCTATCACCGCATTTCGCCTTTCGATCCCGAAGGCCGTCGCCGCATTATCGGCCTGTACGAAGATCTTGGCCGCCATGGCCCGATCGACGGCTTGCTGTTCCATGATGATGCGATGCTGTCCGATTTCGAAGATGCCAGCGCACCGGCTCTGGCTGCCTATCAGGCGGCTGGCTTCCCCGGCTCGATCGCTGAAATCCGCGCCAACCCGGAAACACTGGGACGCTGGGCGGCTTTCAAAACCGATACTCTGGTGCAATTTACGCAAGAACTTGCCGCGCATGTTCGCGTGTACCGCGCGCCTTTGAAGACTGTTCGTAATATCTATGCCTCTTTGCTGACCAATCCGGAAAGCGAATCCTGGTTCTCGCAAAACTATGACGAGTTCCTGAAGGCTTATGATTACACGGCTGTCGAAGCGATGCCTTTGATGGAAAATGTGCCATCCTATGATCAGGATGAATGGATGAACAATCTCGTCACTATTGCCGCCACGCGCCCCGACGGGCTGAAGCGAACGGTGTTTGAATTGCAATCCGTCGATTGGCATATTAAGGATAGCAGCCGCGCTGTTTCAACCGACACGCTGGGCGGGCAAATGAATTTGCTGGCACGCCGTGGAGCCTTGAATTTCGGCTATTATCCTGATGACTTTATCGCTAATGTGCCGGACGCTGATGCCCTGCACAAAGATTTTTCACTGCAAACATATCCGTACACGCCATGACAAGAAAAATATTCGGTCTTTCAATCATCCTGTTCCTTGTCCTTTATGGGCTTGTGACCGGCTACATGCTTGACTTCATCTTCCTGTATCCACTCTTCATGTCGATCATGTGGATTATCGGGGGGCTGTATTTCTATTTCCATTGGGAACGCGGCACGCCAAGCCCCGATGTGACGCCGACATGTTCGGAATATCCGTTCGTGACCGTGTTGATCCCTTGCTTCAACGAAGGCGCGAATGTTGCCGAAACAATCGAAGCCGCCAACGGCCAAAACTGGGCTGGCGATTTTGAAATTATCGCGATCAATGACGGCTCCAGCGACGATACAGGCGCGCGTCTTGACCAACTGGCCAAAGAATATCCCCGTCTGCGCGTTATTCAATTTGCCGCCAACCAAGGCAAGGCGATGGCGTTGCGTATGGGCGCTTTGGTTGCGCGCGGCGAATATATCGTTTGCGTCGACGGTGACGCGATGCTGCATGAAAATGCTTTGTCCTATCTTGTGCGTCCTTTGGTTGAAAACCCGCGCGTCGGTGCCGTTACCGGCAATCCGCGCGTGCGTACCCGTTCGACCTTTATCGGCAAGATTCAGGTGGGCGAGTTTTCATCCATCATCGGTCTTATCAAACGCGCCCAGCGTATTTACGGGCATCTGTTCACCATCTCTGGCGTTATCTGTTCGTTCCGTCGCCGCGCTTTGCATGATTGCGGTTATTGGGATCTGAACATGGTGACCGAAGATATTGATATCAGCTGGTCGCTCCAATTACGCCATTGGTCTATCCAATATGAACCCAATGCGCTCTGCTGGATATTGATGCCTGAAACCCTGCGCGGCCTGTGGAAACAGCGCGTGCGTTGGGCGCAAGGCGGCGCGGAAGTGTTCTTCAAGAACATTATCCGTATCTGGAAATGGATGGATCACCGTATGTGGATCCTGATTGTCGATTTCGTCCTTTCAACCGTGTGGGCTTATTCATACCTGTTGTCGTTGATCTTGTGGGCGATGGGCAAATTCTGGGTTATGCCGGCCACGCTTAACGTGCCGACCATCTTCCCGCCCGCTTTCTGGGGTTTGGTTTTGGCGTTCGTCAATATGTGTCAGTTCGTCACCGCTATGACGATCGAAACACGCTACGAACATAAGCTGCTGCGTCTGTTGGGCTGGATTGTCTGGTATCCTTTGGTGTTCTGGATTGTGTCGATGTTCACCATGCTGGTCGCCGTTCCCAAGGCCTTCTTTAAATCACGCACCAAACGCGCCGCATGGGGCGCGTCGGATAGAGGTTTCAAATGAGCAAGCTTCCTTACGAACATTACATCATCACCGACTCGGATGATGTTTCCTTCCTCATCCGCCTGCGCGACATCATTTTGACAATCGCTCTGTGGGTTATCTATATCTACTTCATCCGCGACTCTTTCGCGTTTGTGGCGGATTTGTTCCGCTGGATGATGAGCGGGTTTGACGACTACACCCAATATGACGCGCTGAAAATCATCCCGACCATTCAGGCCTATTTGCAGGTCGCGGGCGTGATGACGGTCATCTATCTGGGCTGGGCGATTTATAACATGCTGCGTTTCCGTGGCCGCCAACGCCGCAAGCCGCGTGCGACGGTAACACCGGTTGATTTGGCGAACATGTATGGTTTCTCAACCGAAACCGTCACAGCATGGCAGGAATCGAACAACATGGTCATGCATCACGATGCCGAAGGCCATCTGACGGATGTGAAGTTGAATTCGTAATTTTTTCTTTATTCAATAAAAAAATTTCATGGCTTTTACATATCAAGAACAGCTTCGCATGAACGCCATTATCAATGCCTTGGTGTATGATGCGGGCGAAGTATATGATATTTCTCTTGGCAGAGAATTTCGTGATCTTGTTTTTGAGAATTGCAATCTCAAACCTGACTCGCGTTTTCGTGCCCGATACACATCTTACTCTTCATCACAAAGTATGATGGGCCATGCTGCTGGTATTGGAAATGTCAAAATAGACGGGCTAGAAAATAAGAAAGAATTTAAACTTGGATTTGGCAATCGGGTTCGTGTTGGTAAGTGGGATGTTTTCGCCAGTGCGGCCAGAGGGATTTGTATTGATGAAAGATTCAACGAGACGCGTGAGTCAGAAAATGAGATAGGGTATCGCCTTCAGCTTGATCATCAGTTTGAACCAATTAATTTTATGGAAAAACACAATAAAGCTATTCGTTTTTTGAATATACTTATTGTACGCTCACGATATAGAACCCTTAAAATGCCTTCCGTGTCTGGCTAATTTATATATACAAAAAATTCACGACATAAACTGTTCCCGAATAATCCGTTCGCTCAGATGCTGATCGGGGTCGAACAAAAGGCTGATATTCTGTTGGCAATCCAGCCAGATTTTCGCTTTGGCGATGTTGCGGATAACGGAAGAACCTGCCTCAATCCGCACTGGACGTTTTTCGGTTTCCAGTACGGCGATTTCCGTTACCGCATCCTGCGGTAAAACCGCATGCGACCAGCCGCGCGGGCGATAACCGCTGATGGCGGTCATAATAAGTGTATTGGCGTTCAACGGCATAATCGGCCCGCCGCAGGAATGGTTATAGGCGGTGCTGCCCGCAGGCGTCGAAACCAATATGCCGTCGCCGCTGAATTTCGCAATGCGTTCTGTGCCATCAATCGACACGGATAACTTTACCGCCTGTGGCGTTTCGCGCAACACGGTAATTTCGTTAATGGCCGAAGCCGAGATGGTATTGCCGTTTAACAATGTCGCATCGATGCGAAGAGGGTGCAGCATAACCGCCTGCGCCTTGGCCAGACGTTCGGGTAAATCTTCCGCCGTGTCGCCATTGCACAAAAACCCAACCGATTCGGTGCGGCGAATCGCAAAAATCGGTTTGCCGCTTTCCATCGTTTCATACAAGGTGTGCAGCACATGCCCATCGCCGCCCAGCGCCACAATGATGTCGGCGCCCTTAAAATCGGCCTGTCCGTAACGTTTGGTAAAATCAGTAAAACTTTGTTGCGCAAGCCTAGAATGGCTCGATGTGAAGTGAATTTTCATGTGCCTGTAAACCCAATTTTAAGCGTCTCTTAACGACTCGCAAGCCATTCTAACAGACCAATCAATCTATTCAAATACCTGTCGCAGTCCAAGAATTGGCAAGCCGTGTCCCTAAAATGCTTTAAGAAACCAGATTGCCACTAAACAGCTTGCCAATTCTTGAGTTGCAATGAAATTAAAACTTAAAAAAGGCGTCTTCTATGCAAATCGACATGCGCGTGATGGAGCTTCTGGCTTCCAAAATCTGTCACGATCTGGTCAGCCCCGTCAGCGCCATTAATAACGGCGTCGAGCTGATCGAGGATATCGGCGGCGATGTGGTCGAGGAAGCAATGAAGCTGATCGGTGACAGCGGCGCAACAGCCGCGCGCCGTTTGCGCCTGTTCCGCATGGCCTATGGCCGGGCGGGCAGCGAGGAAGCGCTGGCCACGCGCGATGTCAAACAGGTGGCAGAACAATATTTATCGACAACCAAAGTGTCGCTGATCTGGGCGGATGATATGCCTTCATACGAAGTGGCAGAACAACGCGGATTTTTAAAAACTTTGCTGAACGTTATTATTATGGCCGAAGAATCTTTGGCCTATGGCGGCGTTGTGACATTGCGCGCCGCGACGGATGGATGCCGCGTAGAAATCGTCGGGCGCAATGCGCAACTTTCACTTCCGATTCAGGAAGCGTTGGAAGGCAACGTGCCGTTCGATGTGTTGACGCCGCGCAGCATACAATCTTATGTCACCGGGCGTTTCGCCGAACATTTTGGTTTGAAGCTGGCGCATGATCATTCCATCACCGACAGGCTTGATCTCCTTTTGTCCACCAATGTTGTCGCGTTAAACGTGCAAGAACCGTCGGGTATGCTCGTAAATCTTTCTTAAGCATTTACCCCCAAGCTTGGCGATAAGAAATGTTTTCCACCCAAAGGATAAATCATGGATGATCTTCTTCGCGACTTTCTGACCGAAACTTCAGAAAATCTGGCAACGCTTGATGTCGAAATTGTGCGGTTGGAACAAAATCCGAATGATCCCGATCTGATCGGCAGCATCTTCCGTCTGGTGCACACCATCAAAGGCACTTGCGGGTTTTTGGGTTTGCCTCGCCTGGAACATCTGGCGCATGCGGGCGAAAATGTTTTGGGTAAATTCCGCGACCGCGAATTGGAAGTCACGCCCGTTGCCGTCGATCTGATTTTGAAATCGATCGATCGGATTAAAGTTCTGCTGGCTTATTTGGAACAGCATGAAAAAGAATCCGATGAAGGTAATGACGAAGATTTAATCACGGCGTTGAATGCGATGGCGGATGGGAAGCCTCAGTCTGCTGCGGCTAAAATAGAAACGCCTGTGGCCACGCCAATCGCCGCGAATGAACCGGATGAATTTGGTTTCGTGCCTGTTATGGCGGGCGATTTGGCGAGCCTTGATGCCAATATGAATATGGCTCCGCCTGTTGCGGTATCCTCCTACGCCAAGGCTTCGGAGGACAAGCCTGTCGAAGCACCCAAGCCGGTTGCCGCCGCGCCCAAAATTTCTGTGGCAGAAGAGGGCGGTAAGGGTGCCGCATCAAGCGTTGCCGACCAATCCATCCGCGTCAATGTCGCGCAACTTGAATCGCTGATGACGACGGTCAGCGAATTGGTGTTGACGCGCAACCAGTTGTTGCAGATTTTGCGTGGGCAGAAAGACAGCGCCTTTTTGGGGCCATTACAGCGTTTGAATCAGGTGACATCGGAACTGCAAGACGGCGTTATGAAAACCCGCATGCAGCCCATCGGGAATGCGTGGGCGAAATTGCCGCGCATCGTGCGCGATCTGGCGCATGAATTGAACAAGAAGATCGATTTGCAAATGTTGGGCGCGGAAACCGAACTCGACCGGCAAGTGCTTGACCTTATCAAGGATCCGCTCACGCACATGGTGCGCAATTCCGCCGATCACGGCATTGAATTACCTGCCGACCGCATTAAATCGGGCAAGCCCGAAATCGGCACCGTGACGCTTAAAGCCTATCATGAAGGCGGCCATATCATCATCGATATCGTCGATGACGGGCGCGGCCTTGCATTGGAAAAAATCAAATCCAAAATTCTGGAGAAAGGCTTGGCGACGGAATCCGAACTGTCCGGCATGACCGACCAACAGATCATGCAATTCATCTTCAAAGCCGGTTTTTCGACCGCCGCGCAGGTTACGTCCGTGTCCGGCCGCGGTGTTGGCATGGATGTTGTGCGCACCAATATCGAACGTATAGGCGGTACGGTCGATTTCAAATCCATCGCGGGCAAAGGTTCGGCGTTTTCGATCAAAATCCCGCTGACGCTCGCCATCGTTTCCGCGCTCATCGTCGAATGTGCCGATGAACGTTTTGCGGTGCCGCAAATCAGCGTGATAGAGTTGGTGCGTACATCGCAGATCAGTGAACACCGCGTCGAACTGATCAACGAAACACCAGTCTTGCGTCTGCGCAACCGTTTATTGCCGTTGGTGTCCTTGCGCAAAACATTGAAATTGGGCGACGAGGATATCAAGGCAAACGGCGATGCGTTTATCGTCGTGGCGCAAGTCGGCAATGCCACATTCGGTATTCTGGTCGATCGCGTTTTCGACACCGAAGAAATTGTCGTCAAGCCGGTCGCAAAAATTTTGCGCAATTTGAATATTTTTTCCGGCAATACCATCCTTGGCGATGGCAGCGTCATTATGATTTTGGATTTAAACGCCATCGTCAGCCATGTCGGCGACGGCGGCAGCCAGCTTCAACAAGCCGCCGCGGTCACGCAAAGCGCACGCGGCGAAAGCAAGCAATCGCTGTTGCTGTTCCGCGCGGGCGCGGGCGCACAGAAAGCGGTGCCGCTGGCGTTAGTGGCGCGTCTGGAGGAAATCAACCGCGCCAATATAGAGTATTCCGAAGGCAGCCCCATGGTGCAATATCGGGAAAAACTGATGCCGCTTGTGTCGGCAACCGCAGGTGCGATTATTCCGGCAGAGGGCATGCAGGCCGTATTGGTGTTTGCGGATAAGGGTAAGCATATGGGGCTGATGGTCGATGAAATTATCGATATCGTCGAAGACCATTTGCATGTTGATTTAACGGGGCGTCGTCCGGGCGCATTGGGCACATCGATTATTGCGGGCAAAGCAACGGATGTGGTCGATGCGGCCTATTATCTGTCGCAAGCCTTCCAAAGCTGGTTCGGGGAAGAAGACGGCGCGTTTGAAGGCGATGTTCTGCGCCGCGTTTTGCTGGTGGAGGACAGCCCGTTCTTCCGCAATCTGTTGACGCCGCTCTTGACCGTGGCCGGTTATGATGTGACCTCGGTTGAAGACCCCATTCAGGCCCTTAAATTACTGGAAGACGGATTGATGTTCGATGCCATCGTCAGCGATATCGAAATGCCGAACATGAATGGTTTTGATTTTGTTTCCAAGCTGCGCAACGAAGAAACGCGATGGAGCCGGTTGCCGATTTTTGCCATGTCGTCGCACGCCACGCCGCGCGATCTGGACAGGGGCAGACAGGTCGGCTTCACCGATTATGTGGCCAAGTTCAACCGCGAAGGGTTATTGAACGCCCTGCATGAAAATCTGAAAGGAGGCGTGCAATGAGCGCCTTACCCGTTCCCGCAACCGGCTCCGCCTTGACAGTCACGGAAGACGCGACGCAAGGCATGTATGTCACGATGACAATTGCCAATCAGCTTTTCGGTATTCCGGTTCTCAAAGTACAAGATGTTCTGGGCCCGCAACGCATCGCGCATGTGCCGTTGGCGCCGCCCGAAATCCTGGGTTCGCTTAATCTGCGCGGACGCATTGTCACCGCCGTCGATGTGCGCACGCGCCTCGGCCTGTCGCCATTGGAAGACGGCAGCAAGAGCATGAGCGTCGTGGTCGAACATGAAGATGAGCTGTACAGCCTAGTGGTCGATAAGGTGGGCGAAGTGATGCAGCTGCCCACCACGGATTTTGAACGCAACCCGGCCACGCTCGACCCCAGCTGGCAGGAAGTTTCAAACGGCATTTACCGGTTACAGGGAACCTTGCTTATCGTCTTGAATGTTGCGCGTTTTCTGCGTGCCGAATAAATGAAGAAACCAACCTGTGAGTTTCAGAAATGAAAAATTGTCTTATCGTTGATGACAGCCGCGTCATACGCAAAGTCGCCCGCCAGATTTTCGAGGCGATCGGTTTTGTGTGCGAAGAAGCCGAAGACGGAAAAGTGGCGTTGGATAAATCGACCGCGCTTATGCCCGGCATTGTGTTGCTGGACTGGAACATGCCGGTCATGAACGGGCTTGATTATCTGCGCGCCCTTCGCGCCATGCCGGGCGGCGATAAACCGATTGTTATTTTTTGCACAACCGAAAACGATCTGACGCATATTCAGGAAGCCATGGCCGCGGGCGCCAATGAATATATCATGAAGCCGTTTGATGCCGATATTATCCGCGGCAAGCTTGAGCAATTAGGGCTTATGGGAAGTTAGGTTATGAATTTACCGCAAACCCCTGCCGCCAAAGCCGCCGCAACCGATCCCCAGATCAGGGTGATCATTGTCGATGACTCGTTGGTTATTCGCGGTTTTATTTCGCGCGCTTTGTCCCAAGACCCCGCTTTTGTCGTGGTCGGTACTGCCGCCAACGGGCTTATCGCGGTCGATCTTCTCAAACGCGTACCCGCCGATGTTATCATTTTGGATATCGAAATGCCTGTTATGGACGGGCTTACGGCTATCCCTAAATTAAAGGAGGTTGATTCCAGCGTGCAGATCATGATGGCATCGACGCTCACGCAACGGAATGCGGAAATCAGCCTCAAGGCTTTGTCGCTTGGTGCAACAGATTATCTGCCCAAACCTTCGGCGCATGAAATGGCTGTGCCGAATGAATTTAACGGCGCGTTGCGGCAAAAGGTCAAAGCGTTGGGCGCCATCGCGTGGAAACAATCCACGCGCCAATCGCCTGCGCCTAAATCCGCCGCGACGGGTACGGATATTAAAAAACTGGCCTTACGCCCCATGCCGATATTGCGGCCGGATATCCTTGCGATAGGGTCATCAACGGGCGGGCCACAGGCTTTGTTTGAAGTCATCAAATCCATGGGCGCCAATTTGCCGCAACCGATTGTGATTACCCAACACATGCCGCCTTCCTTCACCACCATTCTGGCGGATCACATCTGCAAACAGGCGGGTGTCATTTGCGTGGAAGCCAAGGAAGGCGATGTGTTGAAACCCGGCCATTATTATGTCGCGCCGGGCGGTTTCCACATGAGTTTTGTCAGAAAACCCGAAGGCACTGTCGTCGTCTTGAAACAGGATCCGCCGGAAAATTTCTGCCGTCCTGCGGTTGATCCCATGTTGCGTTCGCTGGTATCAATTTATGCTGGTCGTATTTTGACGGTTATCCTGACCGGCATGGGCGCCGATGGCATGAAGGGCGGTGAAATCGTCGTAAACGCCGGCGGCGCCATTATTGGCCAGGATGAGGCCAGCAGCGTCGTCTGGGGCATGCCGGGCGCCGTGGCCACTGCGGGATTGTGTTCGGCCATTTTGCCGCTGAATGAAATCGGCGCGAAGGTTAAACAAATCGCCACGGGGGGCAGGGCATGAAACCCGAAGATTTTGAACTTTTCTCGACGCTTGTGCGGCAACGCTCCGGTTTGATTTTAACACCGGAAAAAACCTATCTGCTGGAATCGCGCTTGCTGCCTGTCGCGCGTAAACATAATTTGAAAACGCTGGAAGACATGGCGAATATGTTACGCGCCAAGCGCGAAGAAATTTTGATGTTCGACATCACCGAAGCGATGACGACCAATGAATCTTTTTTCTTCCGCGACAATAAACCTTTTGTTCTTTTTCAGAAAAATCTGTTGCCGCGTTTGCTGACGGCGCGTGCCGGCAAAAAACATATCCGCATCTGGTCTGCCGCCGCTTCAAGCGGGCAGGAGGCCTATTCGCTGGCGATGATCTGCGCGGAAGAAACCGCCAAGTTGCAGGGCTGGAAGATAGAAATTATCGGCACCGATTTGTCGCGCGAAATGGTCACGCGCGCGAAATCGGGAATTTATTCGCAGTTCGAAGTGCAACGCGGGTTGCCCGTTACGCATTTGGTGAAATATTTTCAGCAAGTGGCAGGTGACAAATGGCAGATCAAGGAACCGTTGCGCCAGATGGTGCAATTCCGCGAAGGCAATTTGCTGACCGATATGGGCGCGTCGGGCACATTCGATGTGGTGTTTTGCCGCAATGTTTTGATTTATTTCGATCTGCCGACCAAGGGGCGCGTGTTGGGCGCTATCCACACCATGATGCCTTCCGACGGTTATTTGCTGATGGGTGGCGCCGAAACCGTTTTGGGCGTGTCGGATAAGTTCAAGGTTATCCGCGGCGAACAGGGGCTTTATGTGCCTCATGCCTCGATTTATGAATCCGCAGCGGCACCATTGGCGGCGGGTATTGCGGTGAGCGCAGCCGCGGCGCGATAAAAAAACAAACGATAAAAAGTGGAGAATAAAAAAGGGCAGCGAAATTTCCGCCGCCCTTTTTATTTTTGTTGTATTTAGTTCGCGGGCGCGGGCGCATTTAATTCGGTGCGCATTTCTTGCAACAAACCATCAATCTGTCCGCCGCTGTTCTGGATGATCGACGCATATTCCTGACGCTGTGTCACGCTCAGGCTCACGCCTTCGACGATCACATCAATCACGCCCGTCTTGCCATCTTTTTGGCGGACGCGCCAATCAATCGCGGTCGGTTGCGATCCGTCGGGATGCGTAATCTGGCTTGTCACCGTTGTGTCCATATCGGATTCAGGACGCGTGCCGACAACCTGGAAACCTTCGCCGGTGTATAACGTCATGCGGCTGCCGTAATTTTTGATAACCAACGCTTTGAACAAATCCATATATTCATTTTGTTGCGCGGGTGTCGCGGTGTTCCAGTTGCGGCCGATAACAAAACGGCCAATGGTTTTCAGATCGAAGGAGTCGCTGAGGATTTTGCTGAACTCCGCATTGCGCTGCGCGACCGGCAATTGCTTGTTGGCGATGATGGCGATGGCGTGATCGCCGAGAGATTGGATGAATTTGCCAACCGGCGTTTGGATCGCCTGATCATGGGATGATGTTGCGGCTGCGGTATCGGCCAGTGCGGGCGCGGGAAGTGTCAGTGGCGCAATCAATGTCGCAAGTGCGAAGAAGAACGGCAAAGAACGAAGAATACGGGGCATTTCGTGGCTCCTGCGGCAAAAAGGGAATGTGTATAGTCGGACGGAATTGCCAAACCAAGGGTCGGATGATGAACGAAAAGGCGGTCGATTCCAAGCCCTGACTTTTACCCTAAAGGGATTCTGTGTCTTTTTTGAGATATCTCAAAAAAGATAAAAAACCATACGAAAAACCCATTGACGCCAATAATTTGACATGCTCTTTTGCTTACCTATCTCTAACGGAGTCGTTCGGCTCCGGTCTAAACTCCATGGAAAGGATACCCCTATGCGTTCGATCAAACTTTTGGCTTCGGCAGCTCTGGTTGCTGCTCTGGTTGCTGGCCCCGTTTTGGCTCAAGATGCTATGGCACCTGCTGCTGACGCTCCTGCTGCCGCTGCTCCTGCTCCTGCGAAGGCTGCTCACAAGCACCACACTGGCGCCAAGAAGCATCACCACAAGAAGGCTGCTGCTGCAGCCGCTCCTGCTGCTGACGCTCCTGCTGCTCAGTAAGCTTTACGACCCTATTAAAACCGCCGCGTTTGGGACGTCCACGCGGCGGTTTTTTTATGTCGAGGCCAGGGGTTCGAGGCTAGAGGCTAGGGAAATGCTTTATGTTGCGATTTCAAAGCTCAAATGCTAAGTCCTACCCCGAACCTCCAGCCTCTAACCTCTAACCTCTAACCCCTTTTTTAAAAATGCAAGTTAACGCAAATACCCTGCGCAAGGGACATGTCCTTGATTACAACGGCAAGCTGTGGCTCATCTTGAAGGGTGAAATCATGTCGCCCGGCAAAGGCGCTTCGGTCATTCAGGTTGAAATGCGCGATGTCCGCACCGGCGTTAAAAACAATATCCGTTTCCGTACGCAAGAAGTCGTGGAACGCGTTCAGCTGCACGAACATCAGATGCAGTTCCTGTTTTCCGCCGATGACGACTATACTTTTATGGACCAGGAAAATTTTGAACAGCTGGTCATCCCCAAGGATATCATCGGCGATCCCGTTGTGTTTTTGTCCGAAAGCATGATCTGCACCGTTATGACCTATGAAGGCGTGGCCTTGTCGGTTGAACTGCCTTCCAGCGTCACGCTGGAACTGACCGAAGCCGATCCTGTGGTGAAGGGCCAAACGGCTTCATCGTCCTACAAACCGGCCAAGCTGTCGAACGGCGTGCGCATTATGGTGCCGCCTTTCATCGAAGCAGGCACGCGCGTGGTTGTGAACACCATCGACGGCACCTATGTCGAACGCGCCAAAGATTAAGCCTTTATAGAAAGTATAGTTGTTATGGCCGTTCGTTCACCATTGATGAATGTTATGTTCAAGGCTGCCGATAAGGCGGCCAAGAGCCTGACGCGTGATTTCGGCGAAGTCGAAAATCTGCAAGTGTCGCGCAAGGGGCCCGCAGATTTCGTTTCCAATGCCGATCTGAAAGCGCAAAAAGCCATTCGGGAAGAGTTGTCCAAGGCGCGTCCCGATTTCGGTTTCTTGATGGAAGAAAGCGACGGCGAGGCCGACACATCGGCCAAAACCGAACGCTGGATTGTTGACCCGCTGGATGGCACATCGAATTTTCTTCACGGGCTTGGCCATTGGGCGATTTCGATTGCCGCCGAACGGGCAGGGGAGATTATCGCCGGTTTGATTTACGACCCGATCAAGAATGAAAGTTTCTGGGCGGAAAAAGGCATGGGTGCATACAGCGCCAATCGCCGTTTGCGCGTTTCCGCGCGTCGCGATTTTGCCGATTGCCTGATTGCGACCGGCGCGCCGTTTAAGGGCGTGATGGAAAAACGCCCGAATTTTACCAAGCAATTAAACGCCGTAATGCCGCAAGTGGCGGGCGTCCGTCGTTTTGGCGCGGCTGCGCTCGATCTGGCCTATGTCGCCGCCGGACGTTTTGACGCGTTCTGGGAAGAAGGTTTGTATCCATGGGATGCCGCTGCCGGCCTGTTGCTGGTGCGCGAAGCGGGCGGCTTTGTCGCCCCCATCGACCCCAAGCAGGATCCTATGCAAAGCGGCTGCCTGATCGCGACCAATGCGGAAATTCATGAACCGTTGGTGAAACTTATTCGGGGTGCTTAAGGCATTTCGATAATTGAGTGCAACACTCGACACGTCATTGCGGACTTGATCCGCAATCCATCGCATTGCGTCTGCAATGCGTAAGACTCTTTGTACCGCGCAAGCGCGGCGATGGCGTGGAAGTGCAACCAGTATATACTCACAGGCGGTACTCCACGCGGATCAAGTCCGGCATGACAACCTGATCTGTACTTCCTGTTTTTCAATTATTGCTCTGTTGTTATGTCATTTTTCGATATTTCATTGGATTATCTGAACTCCTGAATAAAAAAGAAGAAGCGCGCTTCCCCCGAACCCTGTGAGCCAATGCGCACGGGGTCAGTGGTACCACCTGCCTTGTCTGCCGCCGGTCGATGTCTCTTGCAAAGGCGCCTTTGCAAGATTCGGCGGGGACACAAGACGTCTGTTGTCAGCAGACTGGATGGTTATAAATCAGGTGGGTTTTAATGTCAATGGAAAAATCACATATATGTGGGATTTTTATTGAAGCGGCTGCGGCTGCGCGGGATGAACCCCTTCTGAAAAAACAGGGCCTTGCGCGGGTGGAAGGGAATATGCCCTATTTTGGCAATGATCGCTGCCTTAACCATAATTTCCGGTTGGTGAAACTATATGGAATTGCTATGAATCGGGGGCGCAAAAAGCAATTTATAAGGGACGCAAAATGACGAAAACATTTGATTTGGCAGCCGCACTCTCAACTTTAACACAGGAACAAATTCTTCAGCTGTGGTTTAAAGCTGTTGAGGCGGGAAATGGTGCCGCCGTTTCGGCGCTCCTCAAGTCACAAAAAATTGATGTCAATGCCAAGGACAGTAATGGCGACACCGCCCTGATTCTGGCGGCATGGAATAATGACGCAGACATTGTTGAAAAATTACTGGCTGTTGACGGGATTGATGTCAACGCCAAGAACGATGCTGGTAGCACCGCCCTGATTCTGGCGGCACGGAATAGTGGCGCAGCTATTATTGAAAAATTACTGGCTGTTGACGGGATTGATGTCAACACCAAGAACGATGCTGGCAACACCGCTCTGATTGTGGCGGCAGATAATGATTACGCAGACATTGTTGAAAAATTACTGGCTGTTGACGGGATTGATGTCAACACCAAGAATAATGCTGATAGCACCGCCCTGATTCTGGCGGCACGGAATAATGACGCAGACATTGTTGAAAAATTACTGGCTGTTGACGGGATTGATGTCAACACCAAGAACGATGCTGATAGCACCGCCCTGATTGTGGCGGCAGATAATGGTTACGCAGACATTGTTGAAAAATTACTGGCTGTTGACGGGATTGATGTCAACACCAAGAACGATGCTGGTAGCACCGCCCTGATTATGGCGGCATGGAAGAATAACGCAGCTATTATTGAAAAATTACTGGCTGCTGACGGGATTGATGTCAACACCAAGAACGATGCTGGCAACACCGCCCTGATTGTGGCGGCATGGAAGAATAACGCAGACATTGTTGAAAAATTACTGGCTGTTGATGGGGTTGATGTCAACGCCAAGGACAGTGATGGCGACACCGCCCTGATTGTGGCGGCATGGAAGAATAACGCAGACATTGTTGAAAAATTACTGGCTGTTGATGGGATTGATGTCAATGCCAAGAACGATGCTGGCAACACCGCCCTGATTATGGCGGCATGGAAGAATAACGCAGACATTATTGAAAAATTACTGGCTGCTGACGGGATTGATGTCAACACCAAGAACGATGCTGGCAACACCGCCCTGATTGTGGCGGCAGATAATGGTTACGCAGACATTGTTCATATCCTGTTAAACGCGAAGGGTATTGATAAGGCGGGGTACCACACCCCTATGTTGCCTTCAACCGCCAGGGAAACTGTGGCGAAGCCTGTTGCCGCTCCCCCGCGCCCTGTCGAGAAAAGCCCCTATGACATGGTTCGGGATGCGTTGGGCCTCTAAAAAAATGTCAGACGGTCTGTAAGCCGGGTTTTGTCCTCGTCTTGCGACGATGGATGATCATTCATCTAGGATGTATGTTGCCATACACCTCGAGCAACCAACCCGAGTTACGCGCGGGGAAAGCGCCGCGTATCTATGGGTCGAAACCCAGATATACGCTATGTAACTCCTATTCGGTTTTGCTTCGGGTGGGGTTTTCCATGCCAAGTCTGTTACCAGATTTGCGGTGCGCTCTTACCGCACCTTTTCACCCTTACCTGATCCGGCAAGCCGAATCGGGCGGTTTGTTTTCTGTGGCACTTTCCTTTGAGTCGCCTCAACCGGACGTTATCCGGCACCTTTTTCCCCTGAAGCCCGGACTTTCCTCCCCATTACCTTATAAAAAAGCAATAAATTTAAGGCTTTATTGCGTTTGTTTAAGGTAATGCGGCGATCACCCGACCGTCTGACAACGGGGTTTTAACACCAAAAGCGTCACATAAAAACAACAATCTGAAAAAGAGTGATTTTTTGGGCTGTTTTTGAGCATTTCTGGGCTGTTAAAAAAGACGGCAGGTGGTAATCAACAACCCCCGAGACTTTTCACAGATAATTCCAAGGAGCTTACACATGAAGAAACTTTCCGTATCCGCTTTGGCGTTGGTTGCTGCGCTTTGCGCCGCTTCTGCCGCACACGCAGACACAACACCAGGCTGGTATGTCGGCGCTGGCGCCGGTGCAAGCCTGCCACAAGACCCTTCGGTCCGCGACAGCCGCGGCAAATTCAATGCACGCGACGAAGACGTAAACCTGGATCTGTTGGGCAATGCTGGTTATGCATGGCACAATGGTCTGCGCGTTGAAGGCGAATACTTCCACAACCAGAACAACACCAACCATTTCGATGACGTTGCAGGCGCAGGCAGCCAAGGTAGCGGCCACATCACCAACAATGCCATCTTCGGCAACGTGTTGTATGATTTGAATGCTGAACAATTCGGCATGGGCAAATCGCGCTTCACACCTTATATCGGTGCCGGTATCGGTCCTGACTTCATCAATGTGAAGAGCGTTGGTTCGTCGTCCGTTGGTTACCTGAAGGGTGACACTCTGGATGCCGCATACCAGGGCATCGTCGGTGCGTCGACCCAGTTGGACGCTAACTGGGCTGTGACAGCTGATTACCGTTATATCGCTTCGTTCGACCCCAAGGTTGACAGCACAACCGGTGGCCAAGGCCGTATGGACAATGCTTCGCACAACATCGTGCTCGGCGTTCGTTACAGCTTTAACTGCCCGGCACCGATGGCCAAGACAACGGCTCCTATGGTTGGCGCACATGGCGCGACCCATGCGACCGGCGTTGCTTCTTCTGACTTCACCGTGTTCTTCGACTTCAACAAGGCGACGATCACACCAGAAGCTCACCGCATCATTGCGGCAGCTGCTGCTGAGTTCAAGAAGTCCGGCAATGCTGTTATCACTGTTACCGGTCACACGGACACAGTTGGTTCGGATGGTTACAACCAAAAGCTGTCTGACAAGCGTGCAAACGCTGTTGAAGTCGAGCTGAAGAAGCTGGGCGTTTCGACCAAGAGCATCACCGAAACCGGCGTTGGCAAGTCTGACTTGCTGGTTCCAACAGCAGACGGCGTGCGCGAAGCACAAAACCGTCGCGCTGAAATCGTTCTGGGCAGCAAGTAAGCCCTTACCGATTTAGGTAAAGACTAAGGAAACGCCCTGCTGCAAAGCAGGGCGTTTTTCTTTAGAACCTATCCATAATCTTTCCATGCTGGGCGCAAATCGCGCTTTTTTGGATTTTTTCTGCTCACGTATCTCATTATACGCTGCGCAAAAAAATCCAAAAAATCACGATTTTCACCTCAGCCTGAAAAAATTCTGAACAGGTTCTAACCTGCTGCAAGCATAGTTGACTTGCACAAAAAGTGGGGCAGGCGTAGACAAAGACACGCAGTCCCTTACGAGGTTTTTGATATGTCCGGTGATATTTTTCCTGTCTCCCGCATGCGCCGTTTGCGGAAGACAGCCGCTTTGCGCGATTTGGTGCGCGAAAACAGCGTGACGATGAATGATCTGATTTTGCCGATTTTTGTCGAAGAGGGGATCGACGCGCCCGTCCCCATTTCATCGATGCCGGGCGTTGTCCGCATACCGGAATCCGGCCTTGAAAAAGAAATGAAGGCGATTGCCGCCGACGGCGTCAAATCTGTGATGATGTTTGGCGTATCGCATAAAAAAGACGCAACCGGCAGCGATGCGTGCCAAAGCGACGGCTTATTGTCGCGCATGATCAAACGCGCGAAAGACGCCACGCCCGATATGGTGGTGATGGCCGATATCTGTTTTTGCGAATATACGGACCACGGCCATTGTGGCGTGGTGGAAAATGGGCATGTGCATAATGACCGCACTTTGCAAAATCTGGCGGCACAGGCCGTGATTGCTGTCCGCGCCGGTGCGGATATCGTGGCACCTTCGGCCATGATGGACGGGCAAATTGCCACTCTGCGCGAAGGGCTGGACGCGGAAAATTTCTGTGACATACCCATTATGGCTTATTCATCGAAATTCGCGTCTGCCTTCTATGGGCCGTTTCGTGCAGCCTCTGGTTGCGATTTAAAGGGCGACCGCAAAACCTATCAGATGGATCCGTTCAATGGCCGCGAGGCGATGCGGGAATCCTTGATGGATGAGGCGGAAGGCGCGGATTTCCTGATGGTCAAACCGGGCATGCCTTATCTGGATATTCTGGCGAGATTGCGCGAACAAACTTTGTTGCCGCTGGCCGTGTATCAGGTGAGCGGCGAATATGCGATGATCAAATTTGCGGCCCAAGCGGGCGCGATTGACGAAAAACGCGTCGTTCGTGAAACTTTGGGCGCGTTTAAACGGGCGGGCGCAGATTTGATTTTATCCTATTTCGCGCGGGATATTGGCCGCGAAGGATTCTAGGCGCATGAAATTTACGATTATCGGAAGCGGTAAAACGGGGCAGGCTGTTATTGATGCCTTGCCGCCGCAAGATGTCGTGGGTGTTTTCAATTCGCGCCATCCTGTGACTGTGGATGCTTTGCGCAAAGCTGATGTGGCCGTGGTTTTTGTGCCCGCCAAAGCTTTTGCCGATATGGTGCCATTGTTTATGGAAGCCAGAACGCCTTTGGTGATCGGCACCACGGGATATGAGTGGCCACAGGATATCGACGCGCGATTACGCGCGGCGGGTATTGTTTGGGTGGCGGGACAGAATTTCAGCCTCGGTTTGAACGTCATGCGTTATTACGGGCAACGCATTAAGCAAACATTGAACGCGTTGCGGCCTTCCGCGTTGAAGATGCGCATTAACGAAATCCATCATGTCCACAAGCTGGATGCACCCAGCGGAACCGCTTTATATATCGCCAAGTCGCTTGATTTTCCGCGCAGCGATATAACGGCTGTGCGCGAGGGTGAGGTTAAAGGCATCCATACCGTCCATTTCGACTGGCCGCACGAAATCATCAGTTTGGCGCATGAATCCTTGGATCGCGGTATTTATGCCGAGGGGGTTTTGTTGGCTTGTGAGGGCATAAAAAACCTGTCGGCGGGGCTTCATTTTTTTGAGAATATGGCGGATGATATTATTGAACAATCATTGTTAAGTGACACCCCCACTGGCAAAAACTAAGACTTACGCTTTGAAGGGCGTAAGCCTAAGTTTTTGCTTCCTCCCCCATAAAGGGGAAGGTATTCTCCTGCTTGAATCATTTTTTCTTCAAAAAGGGCTATTATGAAAGCAAAACAACAATATTTATGGACAGCACTCATTACGCCTTTTGCCGCCGATGGCGCGGTTGATTATGCCGGTTTGGCGGAACTGATCAAACAACAGGATAATGCCGGAAACGGCATTTTGCTTTTGGGCAGCACCGGCGAAGCAATGGCTTTGGCCGAAGATGAAAAACGTGAAATCGTGCGCGTTGCGTTAAGCCTTAAAACCAAAAGCCCGATTATGGTGGGCGTGCCGAATATCAATCTGGCACAAACTTTGGCGTGGGTTGAAACCTGCCGCGGCTTGGGCATTGATGCTTATCTGGCCGCGACGCCCGCTTACAGCAAGCCAGCATCACAGGGACAATGTGGTTGGTTTTGCGCGGTAATGGATGCCGCCGATGCGCCCGTGATGCTCTATAATGTGCCGTCGCGGACAGGGGCCAGCCTGTCACCCGATGTTTTGCGCGAGCTGCGCGGACATAAAAACTTCTGGGCGATTAAGGAATCTTCCGGCGGGTTGGATGCTTATGTCGATTACGCGTCTGCCGCGCCCAATATCGCGCTTTATTGCGGTGATGATAATATCTTGCCTTCGGCGGCCCCTCTGGGTGCTTGCGGGTTGGTGTCGGTTGCGTCGAATGTGTGGCCGGATGCTACGCACGCCTATGTCGATGCCTGCCGCGCCGGTGTTTTTGGCGGACAGGATTGGTGGAAAGCGACCAAGGCCTTGTTCAGCACGACAAGCCCTGTACCCTTGAAAGCATTGATGCAGTTGCGCGGTATGATTGCGTCAAACACTGTGCGCTTGCCATTGAGCATTGCGGATTTGGGTTCGACAGACGCCTTGAAACAGGCCGATGCGGCAATTGCCGAATGGCACAAAAACTACAGCGCCCAAAACAAAGGAAAAGCGGCATGAGCCACCAGGAATTTTTGCGCGCGTTAGAAGCGGGCAGCCTTCGCGTTGCCAAAAAAGATGCAGACGGTGTATGGCAGATCAATACAGACATCAAACAACGTATTCTCGATTATTTCGCCGCGCATGGTTTGGTGGAAATGTCAAACGGCTTTGTCGATAAACAAGGCTTTGAACCGCGCCAATTTAAAATTACTGACGGCGTGCGTATGGTGCCGGGCGGAACATCCGTAAGGCCGGGTGCCTATGTCGCGCCAAAAACTGTGATTATGCCGCCGGCTTTTGTGAATATCGGCGCCTATATCGATGAAGGCACGATGGTCGACAGTAATGTGCTGGTCGGGTCCTGCGCGCAAATCGGCAAATCGGTGCATCTGAGCGCGGGTGTGCAGATTGGCGGCGTATTGGAACCCATTGGGCAATTGCCTGTTATCATTGAAGATCACGCCTTTATCGGCGCGGGCAGCGCGATTTTGGAAGGCGTGCGCGTGGGCGCGCATGCTGTCATTGCGGCGGGCACGATTTTATCGGCCTCTATCCCTATTTATGACACGGTGCATGAACGCATTATCAAGGGCGCGGTTCCCGCCAACGCGGTTGTGGTTTCCGGCTCGCGCCCTATGTCGAATGATAGTGAATTTGCTAAAGGTTTGCATATCCAATGCGCGGTTATCATCAAATATCGCGATGAGAAGACCGACAAGGCATTGCAGTTGGAAGATTATTTGCGATGAGCCTCATTGACCCTGTTACCTATACCGGTGCAGAACCGGGTAAGCGATTGTTGGTGTTGGGCGCGGTGCATGGCAATGAAAAATGCGGCACCTTTGCCATTCAACGTATCATCAGGGAAATTGAATCCGGTGATATAAAAATCGCGCGTGGCTCGGTAACTTTTGTGCCGATATGTAACAAGGCGGCATTCGATGCGGATGTGCGTTACATCGACCGTAACCTGAACCGCTTTTTGGTGCCACATTCCAACCCGACATTGAATGAAGAAAAAATTGGCAATGAATTATGTCCTTTGCTGGAGCAATGCGACGTTTTGCTTGACCTCCATTCCTATACGGTTGGCGGCGATCCGTTCGTGTTTATCGGCGCGCCCGATACGGAAGAACACATATTTGCCAATTGTCTTGGCGGCGCGGCGGGAATTACGGGCTGGGCAAAGGCCTATGCTGCTTCGGGCAGAGAAAGCGTCCCAACAGATCCGGATGAATCAACTGGCACCACCGAATATGCCCGCCGGTTCGGTGCTATGGGCGTCACGCTGGAATGTGGCCAACACCGCGACGAAAACGCGCCTGCGGTCGCCTATCAAGCCATAAGAAACGCCCTGAATTATCTGGGGCTATGCGATGATCTGGGTGCGGGCGCGTCGCCCCTTATGTCGCGGCTGATTGAGGTTAAACGGGTGTTTTTTCGTGGGCAGGGTGGCGATTTCACCAAAGGCTGGAAACATTTGGAGCCTGTGAAAAAAGGCGAGGTGATAGCCACAGATGAACATCATGAGCCCCTAAGCGTGCCGGATGACGGTTATTTGATTTTACCCCACAGGGACACGCATGCTGGTACTGAATGGTTTTATTGGGGACAAGCCCGCGTTTCTGCACGTCCAAAGATTGCCTAACGCCTGACCAAGATGGTATGTTCACCCCACGAATCTAGGGGTTAAAATGCGTATTGCGTTAGTGTGCGGCGGGCCATCGGCGGAGCGGGGTATATCCCTGAATTCCGCGCGTTCGGCTATGGATCATTTGACCCCTTTGGGTTGGGAAATCGTGCCGTTTTATTGCGATCTGGGGCGGCATTTTTACCGTCTATCTCCCTCGCAACTTTATTCCAATACGCCATCGGATTTTGATTACAAGCTGGCGCATACCGCAGAGCCCTTGACGCAAACCGAATTTTTGAACGCCTGCCGCGAAACCGATATTGTCTTTCCCGCCATCCACGGCGCGTTTGGCGAAGATGGCGAATTGCAGGCGATGCTGGAAGCGCACGACATTCCGTTCGTCGGTTCGCCGTCCAGCGCTTGCAAGCTCATGTTCGATAAAGGTATCGCAAATACCCACATGGCCAAAAACGCTTTTGCCGTGTTGCCCAATTGTCGGGTGAATAGTGGCGATACGGCGGAAGCCAGCCTGCAGGCCATTACCGAATTTTTCAAAAAACATCATGTCACCAAAGCGGTTGTGAAACCTTCCGCTGGCGGTTCAAGCCTCGGCGTAGCGACCGCCGCGACGCCGCAAGAAGCCTTGGCGCGGGCGCAAGATATCTTTGAACAAAAACATGGCACGCAGGCATTGATTGAGCCTTATTGCCAGGGCCGCGAATTCACAATCGTGGTTTTGCAGAACAGCGATAACCAGCCGGTTGCGCTTATCCCGACCGAAATCGATTTAACCGGCGGCGATCTTTTCACCTTCCGCCATAAATATCTGCCGACCTGTCATGTGGAATATCATTGCCCGCCGCGTTTCGGCGATGATGTTATTGCGCGCATCCAAAAAGACGCGGAAACTTTGTTCACCTTTTTCGGCATGCGTGATTTTTCGCGGCTTGATGGCTGGTTGCTGGATGACGGGCGCGTGATTTTTTCTGACTTCAATCCTATTTCGGGGATGGAGCAGAATAGTTATCTGTTTATTCAAGGCAGCCGTATCGGTTTCACGCATGGCGATATGCTGCGCATCATTGTGACGCATGCTGCGCAACGTTACAGCATTGATTACACCACGCAGGCGGTTGCCAAAAATCCGCAACCCCAAAAAGTGCGCGTGTTGTTCGGCGGCATGACGGCGGAACGTCAGGTTTCACTGATGTCGGGCACCAATGTCTGGTTGAAATTGCTGCACAGCGCGGGTTATGTGCCCGAACCCTATATTCTGGGCGCCAATCGCGAAATCTGGCATTTGCCATATAGTTTTACGCTTAACCACACGGTTGAAGAAATTCTGGCGCGGTGCGGCGAGGCGGAACAGATTATCGCGCGGTTAAAAACATTGGTGCCGCCGATACGCGCAAGATTGGGTTTGCCCGCCTTGACGGATAACGCCTTTAAAATGCCGCGCAAGATGAGTTTGTCGCAATTTTGTTTGGAAGCCGTTGGCGAGCAAGCTTTCGTCTTTATCGCGCTTCATGGCGGCGAGGGCGAAGACGGGACCTTGCAGGCCGAACTCGATCGTTATGGCTTGCCGTATAACGGCTCGGATACCGATGTGTCGCATTTGTGCATGGATAAAGACGCGACCGGTCGCGCCATTGATGCGTTGGATAATCCTTTGCTGGTATCGGCGGGTAAATTAATCGTGACCGCGAAACAGGTGGCAGAGGCAGAAAATATCTGGAAAGCGGCGACGCATAAATTCCAAAGCTATGATATTTTAATCAAGCCTCAATCGGACGGATGTTCCGCAGGTGTCGTGCGTTTGAAATCAGCACAGGAACTGAAAATCTATTTGCAGGCTTTGACCGATGGAAAAACATTTTTACCTGCAGGCACATTGTCGCAACAACCGAATATGATCGAAATGCCTTTGTCTTCAGCGTCTTTCATGCTGGAGCCGTTTATTGTGACAGATGCCATTCAGATTGCGGGGTTGGAATTGGTGCATATCGCGCGCACCGGCTGGGTGGAATTAACGGTCGGCGTGTTGGAAGAAAATGGCCGTTATCATTCCCTATCGCCCAGTATCACCGTGGCGCATGGCAGCGTTTTGTCTTTGGAAGAAAAATTCCAGGGCGGCACCGGCGTCAATTTAACGCCGCCGCCGGAATCGATTATTTCGGTCAAGCAGGCCAATCTGATTAAAACGCAGATTGAACAGGCGGCCAAGGCGTTGGGGATTCAAGGTTATGCCCGTATCGATATTTTCTTTAATGTCGTGACGGAACAAACCTTGGTGATTGAAGCGAACAGTCTACCCGGCCTAACCCCCTCTACCGTCATCTATCATCAGGCTTTGGCGGAACTGCCGCCTTTGACACCACAGGAATTTTTGGCGCAGCTGGTTGAATTCGGATTGGAACGCCGCGCCCTTGCGCAGGCGCAGAATTTGATGCCGCCGCGCGTATCACGGGAATAACCATGCGCTTTATCGGAGCTATCCTTTCTTTGTTATTGCTCGTTGCCGGTATCGGCGCGGTTATCATGGCCGCGTTGTTTTCGCATTACGCCAAAGATTTGCCCGATTACAGCTATTTAAAAGATTATCAACCGCCGACGCTGAGCCGCATTTACGCCGATGATGGGCGCATGATGGCTGTGGTCGCCGAAGAACAACGGTTGTTTGTGCCGATCAATGCTATACCCGAACGGGTCAAAGATGCGTTTTTATCGGCAGAAGATGCTGATTTTTATCAACATGGCGGTGTCGATTTTTCCGGCGTTATCCGTGCCGTGTTCGTGAACTTGCGCAATCTGGGGCATGATCATCACCCGATGGGCGCATCGACCATAACGCAACAGGTTGCCAAAAACATGTTGCTGACCAACGAGGTTTCCATCGCCCGCAAGGTGCGCGAGGCGATATTGGCGACGCGGTTGGAAAAAACATTATCCAAAGACCGGATTCTGGAAATTTACCTGAACGAAATTTTCCTTGGCAATCATTCTTATGGCGTTGCCGCTGCTGCCTTAAATTATTTCAATAAATCACTGGATGAATTGACGGTACAGGAAGCCGCCTATCTGGCCGCCTTGCCCAAAGCGCCGAACAATTATAACGCCACACGCAATTACAATGCCGCGATGGCGCGGCGTAATTGGGTGATTGGCCGCATGGCTGAAAACAACCGTATAACGGCCAATGAAGCCGCCATGGCGCAATCAGCCCCGTTGGAAATTAAATCGCGTGATGAAAGCGAAAGTGTGAACGCCGATTATTTTTCTGAAGAAGTGCGCAGACAGCTGGTTGATAAATTCGGCGATGATGTGGTGACGGAAGATGGTCTGGCGGTTAAAACCAGCCTTGACCCCGTTTTGCAGGAATTCGCGACACAGGCGTTGCATAACGGGTTGGTGAATTTTGACCGGCGCGAACGCGGGTGGCGCGGCCCCGTGGCGCATATTGCCGATCTGGGCGATTGGGATAAAAAGCTGAAAGCGATAGCGTTGCCTGCGGGCGGCGAGGGTTGGCGGTTGGCGTTGGTTTATGGGTTGAAACCGGGGCAGGCGGATATTGCCTTTGCCGATGGTTCGCGTGCCATTATTCCATGGGCGGAAATAAGTTGGGCGCGGCGCGAATTACCGGATAACCAGTTTGGCCCTGCTATTCACACGCCGGCCGATGTTTTGAATAGTGGCGATGTGGTGTTGGTCGAGCCTGTGAAGCAAAACGCGCAAGGCAAGGCCTATCCCGAAAACACTTACACATTGCGTCAGGTACCGGTTGTGCAGGGCGCGATTGTCGTTCTCGACCCGCACACAGGGCGGGTATTTGCGATGAATGGTGGGTTCAGCACGAAGATGAGCCAGTTTAACCGCGCGACGCAGGCGATGCGGCAACCGGGGTCGTCGTTCAAGCCTTTTGTGTATATGGCGGCGTTGGATAAAGGATTTACGCCCGCTAGTTTAATTTCGGATTCACCCGCGTCCTATTCCCAAGGGCCGGGCTTGCCACTATGGACGCCCGAAAATTATGGCGGCGAAGATTTCGGCGTGCAGCCTTTGCGCGTCGCGATTGAAAAATCGCAAAATGTTATGACGGTGCGCGTGGCCAATGCGATTGGCATGCCGATTGTGGTCGATTACGCCAAAAAATTTGGCATTGTCGATGATATGCCTCAATTGCTGTCTTTCTCGCTGGGAGCCAAGGAAACAACGCCTCTGCGTATGGCAACCGCCTATGGCATGATTGTCAATGGCGGTAAAAAAATTACCCCAAGCCTGATTGACCGCGTGCAGGACCGCAGCGGCAAAACAATTTGGCGGGCCGATAACCGCGATTGCAAGGAATGCGCATCCGCCGGGTGGACAACGCAATTAACGCCGCCTGATGTGCCCGACACGCGCGAACAAATCGAAGACCCGCGCACCGCCTATCAAATGGTCAATATTTTAACGGGTGTCGTGCAACGCGGCACGGCGGCCAGTTTGCATGATATCGATTTTCCATTGGCGGGCAAAACCGGTACCACCAATGATAGTAAGGATGCGTGGTTTGTGGGCTTTACCCCTGATCTGGTTTGCGCCGTCTATGTCGGGTTTGATAATCCTGTGCCGCTGGGCTCCAAAGAAACCGGTGCGAGCGTCGCGGTGCCTGTGTTCCGCGAATTTATTACGCAGGCGATCAAAGGCCGCCCCGCAATACCATTCCGCGTGCCACCCGGTTTGCGGATGGTGCGGGTGGATCCGGCGACAGAAAATCCGGCTTTACCTTCTGATAAAAAGGCGATTTGGGAATCCTTTATCCCCGATACCGAACCGCAGGAAGGCAAGCCGCGCCCCGTGTTGAATGGCACCGAAGCAGGGACGGGTGTGCCCTTGGGAACATCTGCGTTGCCATCGGTTGAGGTTCCTTCGGACGGCGCCATTGAAACGCCCGATGCGCCAGCCGGCGCGCCGACGACCAATGGAACGGGCGGATTATATTGATGATTCAAATGGTTATAAGTTTTCGCTGATTATTTTCATGATTGTGGGGTATTATCCCCTTCATGAAACGGGCGCGTATTTACATTGAAGGCAATGATCAATCGCTGGTTTTAGATGCGGCGGGTTTTGTGCGTCTTCGCGATGAACTTGGTGCAAAAGCATTGAACCCTTGTTGCATTGAATGCGGCGAGAAAGTTTTTCTGAATGACGAAAAAGGCGCGCTTGGTTTCCGCAGCGTCAATAAAGAAATCACCAAACGCGGACAGATTCAAAAACGTCCAGGTTTTAGCCACCACAAAGACAATGCGAATAAAGAATGTTCGCTTTATTTTGCCGCCGACCCGCGTTTTTCTGGTCTGCATGCCGGCAATCAATTTGATATTCTGGAAAAGAGGCGCAACGAAGCCGCGTTGGACATTCCGCGCATGCGCGAATCTTTGGTGGATATTGAAACTTTTTTTATGCACCGCCTGACAGGTAGTCCGCACATTTCGCCCGAAGACAGAAAAGCGCTTGATGATGCGCAGAAAAAGCTTTTGTCCTGGACGGGGGTAGCCGATCATCCATGGGTTCTGGCCTATGTCACGCCCGTTTTGATCGGTTCGCGGGTAAAGAAATTTAGAGATGGGAATGTCAGACGCATCGAATATAAAGGCGTTGGACAGCAAGTCCTTTCCGTTAAAAGTCTTGATGGAGAGGAAAGATTTTTGTCTATTCCCACAAAGCTACAACTTTGTTTCAGCCGCAGAGATGGCAAGGAACCCCAGCCTTTGAAAAGAGACAACATGCCTGTCGAATTTCCGGTGTCGCGGGATTTCGCCCATGATATCGCTCTGCATGAAAGCAAATTAAGAAAGCGTGTCGCGACTTCTGTGGAAAGACGCCCCGAAAATCCGACGAAAGAAGCGACTGTAATGACGGGTGCATCGGCTTCTGGGGCGCAACCTAGACCATTATAATTTCTTGCATCCCCCTGATTTTCCCTTATATTCCGCCTGTAATATCACAAAGGATACACGCCTATGCGCGCCGAAATACAGACAGCCATAGCAGCCATCGAAAAATCGATGAGCTTGCTGAGGAGGCATCTTTGACTATGACAATGCGATTGCCCGTCTGGATGAGCTGAACACGCTCTCCGAAGACCCCGGTTTATGGAATGATGCCGCCAAGGCGCAAAAAATTATGCGCGAACGTACCCAGCTGGATACGGCATTGGGTGGCTATCGCGATATTGCTAATGGCCTCGCCGATAATATTGAAATGCTGAAAATGGCCGAAGGCGAGGATGACGCGCCGATGGTCACCGAAGCCGAAAACGCCATTTTTGCGTTGGGCGAAACCGCCGCGCAACGCGAGTTGGAAAGCCTGCTCTCGGGCGAAGCCGATGCCAATGATTGTTATTTGGAAGTCAATGCCGGCGCCGGCGGCACCGAGGCGCAGGATTGGGCGCAGATGTTGTTGCGCATGTATATCCGTTGGGGCGAAAAACACGGGTACAAAATCACAGTGCTGGATGAAAATGCGGGCGAAGAAGCGGGCATTAAATCCACCACGATTCAGCTGTCGGGGCAGAACGCCTATGGCTGGCTCAAAACGGAATCCGGTGTGCATCGTTTGGTGCGTATCAGCCCCTATGACAGCAATGCGCGCCGACACACCAGTTTTTCCAGTATTTCGATCACGCCCGTGATTGATGACAATGTGCCGATTGAAGTGTTGGACAAGGATTTGCGCGTTGATGTGTATCGTGCCTCGGGAGCAGGTGGCCAGCATGTCAATAAGACCGAAAGCGCGGTGCGTTTCACGCATTTGCCCACGGGTATTGTGGTGGCGTGCCAGCAAGAACGTTCGCAACATAAAAACCGCGCCAAGGCGATGGAAATGTTGCGTGCGAAATTATATGAGCTTGAATTGAAAAAGCGCGAAGCGGCGGCGGCGGATATCGAAGCGCAGAAATCCGAAATTGGCTGGGGACATCAAATTCGTTCATACGTTTTGCAACCTTACCAGATGGTCAAGGATGCGCGGACGGGTGCGGAAACCAGCCAGTCTGGTGCAGTTTTGGACGGCGATATTGATTTGTTCCTGCGCGCGTCACTGGCCAGTCGTATTAAGGGGCATGTGGAGTAAGTGTTTAGGGGGCAACAATCGCTCTGGCGATTTCAGGTGCTATCCCACCTTTTTGCAATAAGTTTGCTGCTGTGCCTCTTTGTGGCTCGGTTAATTCTTCGCCATTAATGATGATTCGCGCTTCAATAGACAATTTACAAGAATGTTGAAAAATGGCTAAAGCCGCCGCTCGTGCAAGGGCAATATCGATCTTATCTTTTTGCATCATTAATTCTGTTGATAGAAGAAGACTTCTATTCGGTATTTCAAGCGCGGAATAAATTTCTGCGATTTCAGCATGTACAGCTGAAGAAATTTTACTCCAGTTCGCAGAGCTTAATTGTTCAATAGTATATTCAGATAATTTATATTTTGGATCATCTGTTAGGGTTCTGAAATAAGTGTGTGCCTGAGTGGATATCAATCCCAGTTTTTGCATAATATTTATATCGTCTATCCCCGCTTTAGACGAAGCAACCAATAACTGCCATGCTTTTTCTTCTTCAGAAAATTCTTGCAAAAGATCAGTGCGCTGTTCTTCAGATATGCCTTCTTTGCTGGCTTTTACCGACAAGGACTGTGCGGCATCTGCATGTTTTTGCGCATCTTCTCTTACTCTTTCTCTTGCATCTCTAAGGCATAAAATAAATTCTGCAGTGCGTTCGTCACAAGTATCCGCATCTTCATTCAATCCAAGAATAGTTGATATGGCGATGAAGGTTGATTGAGATTTTAAAGATTCTCTACTAAGAGCAAAATATTTTTCAAGTGATACAGGAAAACTTAAATTTAATGAGCGTGCCATCATTTCCTCCAATTAAATGTCTTTGATAATACGTTTATTTAGTTATGTTTATGGCTTGGCAATATCAAGGATTATTTATGGTTAATATTTAACAAGATTTAGATTTATCCCCATTTTACAAATCGACACCCTGCTTCTCATCGATATTCTATTAATTTATGGGGATATTACTTCTGTATTAATTAACTTGGGGAGGCGGCAATGCGTAATTCTCATCAAGATTCAGAAAATTCGGATGTTGTCCTTCTCGCCTTCAATCTTGTGTTGGTCGCTTTGGTTTGCATGATGATCGGCATATCATCCGCCTATGCCGATGATAATGACGCGGCGCAAATCCCGTTGGCGCAACCGCAACAAATTGGCAATGTAAGTTTTGTTTCTGGTGGCATTGGTGAAGATGAAAGCAATGCCATCAAGGCGCAGGCCAGTAATTTTGATTTGCGCGTGACGGAAACCCAGCGCGACGGTGCCTATACCAGTGGCGCGATTGTTATTCTGACAGATAATAAAACACGCGAACAATTCACGATTGGCAATACCGGCCCGTTGCTTTATGTGAATTTGCCGAACGGTGCCTATACGCTGAAGGCAGTAAATGGCAGCGAAGAAATTACGCGCCAGATAAAGGTCAATGCGCATAAGCCTGTGAACCTGAATTTGGTTTGGCAGGAATTGACTTAATAAAGAACGTTCTCTTATGTTTGCGCGGAAAGAGACTCTTATCCTCGCTATCGCGAGCGATGGATGCCGGCTCGGAGGCCGGCATGACGCCTCATCTGTAGTTCTTCAAGATTTTCTACGGATGCCTTTGGACTGAAGGATTGGTTCTTTATCTTCCCCCAACAAACTATCCGCCGCCTGCCGCGCGGCATCGGTGATTTCAGCACCGGACAGCATGCGGGCGATTTCTTCGCGGCGGGCGGGCTTATCCAATACTTCCACTTGCGTGATTGTGTGCTTACCGGAAACTTTTTTGGCGACGCGCAGATGGTGATTGCCACGCGCGGCCACTTGCGGACTGTGCGTCACCACCAATACTTGCACATTTTCCGACAGATGCGCGAGGCGCTCGCCAACGGCGGAGGCCACGGCACCGCCGATGCCCGTATCGACTTCATCAAATACCAAAACCGGCACAGGGTCTGCAGCAGCCAAAACCGTTTTCAACGCCAACATGAAACGCGCCAATTCGCCGCCCGACGCGATTTTTTGCAACGGCCCCGGTGTCGTGCCGATATTGGTGGCGGCTAAAAATGTTACGCGGTCGGCGCCTTCGGCACCCCATTGGGCTTCGGGCAACGCCGCGACTTCAATCATGAATTTCGCGCGTTCCAGTTTTAAGGGCGGCAATTCGCGGGCGATTTCTTTCTCAAATTTTGCTGCTGCCGTTTTGCGCTTTGCGCTTAAATCTTCGGCCAGTTTAACATAGGTATGACGAGCCTTGACGGCCGCATCGGCCAGTTTGGCAATCTGGCCGCCTTCATTGCTGATAAGCGCCAAACGGTCGGATAAATCGCGCAGGAAATCGGGCAGGGAATCAACCTGAATGGAATGCTTGCGGGCAATGGCGCGCAACGCAAACAACCGCTCTTCGATTTTTTGCAGAGCATCAGGCCGAGAGTCCAAAGACGACATAAAGCGGGAGAGTTGCGCGCTGGCTTCCGACGCTTCGTTGGCGGCGCGGTCAATGGTCGCTAAAATATCGGGCAGGGTGGCGGCTTTGTCCGACACGCGGGCAAGGGCTTTGCCTGCCTGGGACAGGGTGTTTATCGCGCCGCGCTCTCCTTCTAATGATGAAACAGTCTGGTTCAATGCATCGGTAATTTTTTCGCGATGTTGCAATTGTGTGCGTTGTTCGGCCAGCTGTTCCGCCTCGCCGGTTTGTGGGGCAAGCTTATCAAGTTCGTCGAACGAAGCGCGAAGGTAATCTTCTTCGGCCTTGGCTTGGGCACTGGATTTTTGCGCTTCCTGCCATTTATCCTGCGCTTCGTGCCACAGGGTGAACGCTTGCGCGATCTTTTGTTTAAGCGCATTCAACCCGCCAAAGGCATCCAACAAACCGCGATGCGTGGCGGCATTTAACAATCCATGCGTTTCAAATTGCCCATGGATTTCCAACAGGCTTTCGCCGAATTGTTTTAAAAGACCGACGCCAATCGGCTGGTCGTTGAAAAAGGCGCGGCTTTTACCGTCCTTGCCAATCACGCGGCGCAGGATGATGGGGTTTTCTGCTGATAGGCCTTGGTCGGATGCTAAAGCAAAAACGGTGTGCGTTTCTTTTAAAGTAAATTCTGCCGATACTGATGCCTGTGCCGCGCCTGAACGAACCAACCCTGCATCGCTGCGCCCGCCCAAGGCGAGCCCCAATGCGTCGAGCAAGATGGATTTTCCGGCACCGGTTTCGCCGGTGAACACATTCAATCCGCGTTCCAGCGGCAGCGCGAGTTTTTCGATAAGAACCACATCATTGATGACGAGGTGCGAGAGCATGCCTGTCGCCTATTTTTTCTTTGCCGGTTCCACGGTGATACCGCGGTCTTTCAGCAAATTATAGGCGTCCTGATACCAGTCGCTGCCCGGGAAATTGTAACCCAGAACGGCGGCGTCTTTCTTGGCTTCGTCAAAGATGCCGAGCGCGGCGTAACATTCAACCAGACGTTCCAACGCTTCCGGCACATGGCTTGTGGTCTGGTACTTGTCGACCACAGTGTGGAAACGGCCGATGGCCGCGATATACAAATGTTGTTTGACATAGTAACGGCCAATTTCCATTTCGGCGCCCGCCAAATGGTCGTTGATCAGTGTGATTTTCAACACCGCATCTTTGGCATAATCACTGTCGGGGAAACGCGTGATAACTTCATTCAGGCTTTTCAGCGCTTCATGCGCGGCGGTTTGGTCGCGCCGCACGTCGGATATGCGTTCATAATTGCAAAGGGCGCGCAGATAAAACGCGTATCCGATATCGGTGTTGCCCGGATGCAGTTCGATGAATTGATCGAGCGATTTAATCGCCTCGTCATATTCCAGATTTTCGTAATGGGCATAGGCTTCCATAATTTCGGCCCTGGTCGCCCACTGTGAATAGGGATGCTGACGGTCCACTTCGGAAAATTGCTTGGCGGCTTCTTTGTAATCACCGCTGTTCATCGCGTCGGTGCCCTTGGTGTACAGGCTGTCGACGGGCTCATCCGGCGCGGTCGTATCTTTATCCTTGTCGCCTGCGCAGGCGGAAAGAACAGCCAACAAAGCGAACAGAAGCGCGAATTTGGGAAGGAGGTAAGACATACGCATGGAATCAGCCAGACAGGTTTAAGACCATGGGGTTATAGCACGAAAAAAACGCGTCCATAATCTTTTGATGCTGGGCTGCAAATCGCGCTTTTTGTTATTTTTGCTGCTTACATATATTTAATACGCGGCGCAGCAAAAATAACAAAAATCACGATTTTCGCCGCAGCCTGAAAAGATTCTGAACGGTTTTTTTGGGGTTAAATGGCAGCCGCTTGTGCTGTTTCCATGCTGCCTTCGACCACGCGCCAGGCATCGGGGCGGGCGAATAAAGCGCGGAGCAAGGTGTTATTCAAAGCGTGGCCTGTGCAATAGCCATCGAAATGACCACGGATAGGCATGCCCGCCAGCGCCAGATCGCCAATGGCGTCCAGAACCTTGTGACGGGCGAATTCGTTGCTGTAACGCAGGCCTTCCTGATTCAGGATTTCGTTGCCCTTGATGACAACCGCATTGTCCAAAGAACCGCCACGCGCCAAACCCATTTTTTGCATTTGTTCGACTTCCTCAAAGAAGCCGAAGGTGCGGGCCCGGGAAATGTCGTTTTTAAAAGCGCCGCGCGACAGGATGATGTCACAGCTTTGCGTCAGGATGGGGGCGCGGTCGAAATTGATTGTGACGCTGTAACGGCTGACATCATCGGGGCTCAGGCTGGCGCGTTTGCCGTTCTGTTCGATTTCAACGGGGGCGAGGATTTCAATTTCGCGGCGCGGCGCGGCCTGTTCAACAACACCGGCGACATCGATCAGGAACACGAATGAGTCCGAGCTGCCATCCATCACGGGGACTTCGCCGCCGTCAATTTCGATAAGGGCGTTGTCGATACCGCAGGCCGCAAGGGCCGCCATCAAATGTTCGATTGTGGCGACTTTGCCGCCATGATCATTGCCGATAACGGTGCACATGCGTGTGTCGATAACATTGTCCCACCGGGCGGCGATGCTGCGCGCGCCATTGACCAGATCGGTGCGCATGAAAACGATGCCGGTGTTTTCTGCGGATGGGCACAGGCGCATATTCACGAGGTTGCCCGAATGAACGCCGATGCCCGAGCATTCAACGGCCTTGCCCAGTGTCTTTTGCAAGGCAGGCGCCGATACACCCATAAGACCCATGGCGGGCAGGGTGGCGATTGGCTGGCTTGGGACGGTGATGATGGACATGGTTAATCAAATGGGAAAAGGGAACTTGTTGGGATAATCTTTAGCCTTGGTTGCGCCGCAACAAAAGACAAGCATTCTTACGGTTTGTTACGGGGCTAATGAATTGAAATATATAATAAAAAATGCCGGATTCGATTTAACGAATCCGGCAAAATCTAGGCAGTCTGGTCGAATTTTAGTGATTGTTCTGTCTGCGCAGGAAAGCAGGGATTTCCAAAAGATCTTCAGGTTGTTCCGACAGGCTGGGGCGATCCGACGCATGGATGTCCAGTTTGGGCTGTCCGGCCAGAATTTCATCTGGCAGTTGGGATTCTTGCAGCTCTTCTTCATGTTGCGAAGACGGGCGCACCAAACCAAAGCCTGTTATGCGGGTAAAAAGCGATTCCGCACGACGTTGACGGCGTTGGTCGGCCGGGGTCGCCGCGGCAGGTTGCGCCGATGCCTGGGGTGTCAAATGCGTCATGTGCATGTCGATAGGCGATGCGGGCGGTGACGCGGGACGCGAGCTGCGTGCCGCTGTCGAAGGCGCATAGGAAGGCGCCGACGAAACAGGTGCCGATGCCGGCGACGATGCATAAGTCGGTTGCGCGGCGCGTGGTGCCGAATAGGCGGGCGATTGCGCAACAGGAGCCTGATGAACAGGGGCTTCCGCAACTTGTGCCTGTTCAACAACCGCTTCTTCGCGGTAGTCTTGTTCGGCTTCCTGTTCCACGGTTTCCTGTTCAGGAGCCGCCGCTTGCGGCATTACCGCCTGTGGCATGGTGAAATAGTTGGTTTGCGTATTGACAGAAGGTGTCACCACTTGCTGGGCCTGCGCCGGTGTTGTGGTGGAGCGATAGGCGGGTTGCGCATAGGCGTTTTGTTGGATGGGCGGCTTTGGCGCTGCGGGGCGAACTTGCCCCGAGCCGGTTGCCGTTCCATTGGTGGTGACGGCGCGTGGTGTGGATGCGGCGTCGATGCCGGTTGCGATAACCGAAACGCGCAACTTGCCTTCCAGATTTTCGCCCAAGGTCGAACCGACTTTGATTTGTGCTTCGGGGTCGACTTCTTCGCGGATACGGTTGGCGGCTTGATCGACTTCGAACAAAGTCATGTCCATGCCGCCGGTGATGTTGATGAGAACGCCGCGTGCGCCCTTCATCGATACATCGTCCAGTAACGGGTTGGAAATGGCGGCTTCGGCGGCACGAATGGCGCGGTTATCGCCATCGGCTTCGCCCGTTCCCATCATCGCCTTGCCCATTTCGCCCATAACGGTTTTGACATCGGCGAAATCAAGATTCATAAAGCCGGGCATAACCATCAAATCGGTGATGCCGCGTACGCCGCAATGCAGAACTTCGTCGGCAAGACGGAAAGCATCTGCAAATGTCGTGCGTTCATTGGCGATGCGGAAAAGATTTTGGTTCGGAATGACAATCAGCGTATCGACATATTGTTGCAGCTCGGCAATGCCGGCTTCGGCTTGGCGCATACGGTTGTTGCCTTCAAAATGGAAAGGCTTGGTGACAACGCCGACGGTCAAAATGCCGGACTCACGCGCCGCGCGGGCGATAACGGGTGCCGCACCTGTGCCGGTGCCACCGCCCATACCCGCCGTGACGAAAATCATGTCAGAGCCATCAAGGACTGCCATAATATCGGCCAGCTGTTCTTCGGCGGCGGCGCGACCCACATCGGATTTCGACCCGGCGCCCAAACCGCGCGACATATTGATGCCCAGCTGAATCTTGCGGCCTGCGAGCGACAAAGCGAGCGCCTGGCTGTCGGTGTTGGCGGCGATAAAGTCGCAGCCTTCAAGCTGGCAACGGATCATGTTGTTGATGGCGTTGCCGCCTGCACCACCGACGCCGACAACGGTCAGGCGGGGACGCAGATTATGTTCGGGATCGGCCATTGACAAATTGATCATCGAGAAACCTCCGGGGGGTGTGCTTACAAACATGTTTGAATCAGTTTTGATATATGAATCCTTTCCTTTGATTCGTGCAACAAAAACATGCGCTAAGAACAAGATTTTTCAGGGCTTTAGCGGTTTTTGCCTGTGCAAAAGCACATAAAGAAAAACAGATGCAGAGGGTTAGCGGGGGATGTGAATGTAGTGGTTAATGAGGAGCGCGAAATGATTTTGGTTGTGAGAAAATAAAAACCGGATGTAGAATTGCGCATAAACATCAAACGGAGTTTTTAAATGACATTACAAATTATGAAATCGGGTGTTGCCGCTTTATTTATGACTTCGGCGTTTATGGCGCAATCCGTATCGGCGGCGGACAATAAACCGGCAATGAAAATGTCCCGGGTCGATGCGGGCAGCCAAGATATAGGATGCTCTGACGTTACAGGGGGATTGCCGAATATCCGGGATATAAACCCGGACAAATCCGCAAGCACCGGTGATTCCGCAGAGGCGGGCGATAAACCCGCCGTCTTTATGCTGATGGCATTTCAGTCCAGACAAATGTTGGAAAAGAAAATGCGCCCGATGCGTGTGGATGATGATGCGACATCGAGTGATTTCGGTTGTTACACATTGGCAATCGCCTAAGGGTTACAAATTCTGCTTCAACCACAAACCGACGCGGTTCAATGTCGAACCGCCGCTGGTGATAACGCGGTTGGCGATCGCGCCCATGCCACCGGTGGAAGCCAATTCCGGCTGCATGGAAATAGCCAGCAATCCGGCCGTGGTCGCGAAGGCTGGTCCCGATGTGGATTCCGCCAAGCCTGTGAAAGACGTCCCGCCGCTCTTGCTGCCTACAGAATGAGGCCGCGCGACGCGCAACGGACGACCCAAACGAACCTGTTTATCCAACATGCGTTGCGCCATTTCGCGCACGCCCGGCAATTGGCTTCCGCCGCCGGTCAACACCACGCGGCGACCCGCGACTTCGTTGAAACCGCTTTTATCCATACGGGCGCGGACAAGTTCAAAAATCTCCTCAACCCGCGGTTGGATGATGCGGATAAGATGCGATTTCGGCAGATGGTTGGCGTTTGAAGGATCTTCCTCGCCGACCAAAGGCACATCGATAATTTCGCGTTCGTCCATCGGGCTGGGGATGGCATTACCATAAAGCGTTTTCAATCTTTCGGCGTGAGCCACCGAGCTGGTGAGGCCACGTGCGACATCATTGGTGATATGCGCACCACCAATCGGCAAGCCGCCGCTATAAACCACATTGCCATCGAAAAAAACCGCAAAGCTGGTGGTGCCCGCGCCCATATCGATGATGAGACTTCCCAAATCCATTTCATCTTCGACCAAGCATGCCAAACCGCTGGCATAGGGTGCGGCCACAATCTGTTCGACATCCAGATGGCAACGCGCAATCGCGGCTTCCAATGTGCGGACGGGGCCGAAACCGGCGGCGATCAAATGCATTTGCGCGCTTAGCATGCTGCCGGTCATGCCAAGCGGATCGCGGATGCCTTTTTGGCCATCCAGCGCATAGCTGACGGGTATCGTGTGCAGCAATTCTAACGAATGACCCTGTGCATCTTCCGGCACCATCATTTGCCCTTGTGATTGGATGCGCGCCACGTCGCTTTCCATCACTTCGCGGCCATTCAACGGCAATTCAATATCGACGGTTTGCGAGGCCAGATGCGCACCCGACAAATTGACCGTGACGCGGTTGATGGTTTCGCCCGCCATCATTTCCGCCGAGGATACCGCCTGGCCAATCGCGTGTTGCAATGCTTCCATGTTGGAAACGCTGCCATGATTCATGCCTTCGGAAAGTTGGTGCCCGATGCCGACAACGCGGGCTGGGCCCGCATTCTCCGACCGCGCGATAAGGCACGCGATTTTGCTGGAGCCTATATCGAGCGCCGCAAAAACATCGCCGTTGGATGTGCGCGGTTCGGAAAAGAGCCAGTTGCGGATGCGTTTCATGGGTGTTTGTCTTTCGCAGGCGCGGTGTTTGCAGCAGCGTGGGCAACGGGTTCAATCGTTAAACGATCGGGGATGCGCAGATCGACTGCGACGATATCACGATCCAGCAATTTTTCCTGGCTGATCAACACGGATAAACGATGCAGCGCCGCATCAATGTCATCTTCGGGCAGGCGCACAATAATTTTGGGCGCAAGGTGCAAGTCCCAGCGCCGCTCGCCAACCCACACGGCGGATTCGGTTTTTTGTTGAATGTCGGGATAGTTTTGCAGGGCGGTGAACAAGCCTTGCGTGGCCTTTTCCGCGCCTGTACCCACAACCAAAGGCAGTATGGCGAAATCTTCGGGTTTGGCCGAGGTTAAAACCTGTCCCTGATTATCAATGACATAAAGTTTGTCATCATGTTGCCAGCGGGCGGCTGGTGTACGTTCGGTGAGTATAACGGCAATTGTTCCGGGCAAGCGACGTTCGACAATCGCCGAACCCACCCAAGGCAATTTGCCCAAACGGTCAGTTGCGGCCTGCATATCAAAACCAAAAATGGGTGCGCCGCGTTTGGTGGCGAGCGCGTCGTAAATATCATCGCGGTTCGATTGGTGGCGGCCTTCGATCACGATATCACGAACGGAAAAATCGGCTTTTTGCGTGGCGGTCAGGCCAAGATCGGCAATCGCTTCGCCCTGGCGTTGCGGCCAGCCGGTATGGAAAAGCCATAGCAGGAAAAAGCCGGTGAAAATCAGCCCGCCGAACAACAAACCGAGGCGCGTCAGGAAACTGGTGCCCGATGCCTCGCGCGCACGCATGCGCACCGATACGTTGCTTTGGGTGACGCTGCCGCGAAGGGAGGGCGCGTGGGGGGATTTCTTTTTACGCATAGAGAATCAACCAAACTGAGGTGGCGGGTAGGTTAGCACAGGCTGGTTGGGTTTTGAATGTTAAGAAATCTGATTATTCGTGTGCTAATTGTGCAGAAGGTTGAGATTTGAAGAGGCTTTGATTGGCCATAGCTCGAATGAGAGAAGTTGAGAAATCTTCGACACTGTAAAAAACAGATGATTTAGAAGTGGAGTGATCAACAATATCAACTCTTCCATCTGTCATTAGGTACAATGTAGCGTCTATCTTAAATAGAGATGGGCATTTTAGAAGGAAGGAAGTTCCCATAATGCTATGGTTAGGCCAAATAATTCTTGCTTGAAATGCGCCATTAGATTGTTCATGTAAAATATTAAAAGCTGATTTTAGCTCATTTGAACTTTGTTCAAAGGTAATGGGGCGGTTTGCAACTTCGTCTTGTGCTGCGGCAATTATCTTTAAGACGTCCATGATTTTTTCCTTAAATTTGTTTAAGCCAAATCACGCAAAGTATAATTCAAAATATTGGAAGTTAAAGCGGAGAGTATGGTTAACGACAAGAGGTTTCGCCTTAGGCGAACCCCCTCCCTCGTGGAGTTGCAGCTGAGTTTCGTTTGGCAGATATGCTCCCGTGCCCCACAAGGGGGAGGAAACCACAGCAGGATTGTGGTGAGAGGCATTCTTTTACGGCTTCTTCTTCCCGAAAGTAATCGCCATATATTGCAGATCATCCTTGCGGTTGAGGAGCAGCAACAAAGGCTTGGTGCCTTTCTTGGCCGCCGTGACATGATCGGCCAAATCCTTGGGCGATTTCACATCCTGCTGACCCGCTTCGGCGATGATATCGCCTTCCTGCAATCCGGCTTCGCCGCCGATGCCATCGGGCGCCACTTCGGTGATCACAACGCCATTCGTGCCTTTTTTAATCTCGTATTTGGCGCGAAGCGTGTCGTTCAATGTTGCCGCCGTAATTCCCAGATCGGGAATTTTGTCGCCGTTGCTGGGCGGTGCCACGGGCGTGGCATCGGGGGCGTTCTTGTCGGCATCGGTTTCGTCCTTGACGCTCAGCTCGCCGACTTTGACTTTCAGGGTGATGTTTTGCCCCTTGCGAACCACGACCATATCGACCGTTTTATCGACATCGGTTTCGGCCACCATTAAAGGCAGGCGGTGCATGTCGGGCACTTCCTTACCATCAAAAGACACAATGACATCGCCCGGTTGCACGCCCGCTTTGGCGGCGGGGCCAGCTTGCGTTGTGCTGGACACAAGCGCGCCGCGCGGTTGGCCAAGGCCTAAACCATCGGCAATATCCTGCGTCACATTCTGGATGCGAACACCTAACCAGCCACGGCGTATTTTGCCGCTGGACTTCAATTGATCGACAATATTTTTGGCAAGCGTCGACGGAATGGCAAAACCAATGCCGATAGACCCGCCGGAGGGCGAATAAATCGCGGTGTTAATGCCGACCACATTGCCATCCATATCAAACATAGGGCCGCCCGAATTGCCGCGATTAATCGGCGCATCGGTTTGCAGATATTCATCATAGGGGCCTGAATTGATGTTGCGGGCGCGTGCGGAAATAATGCCTGCCGTAACGGTGCCGCCCAAACCATAAGGGTTGCCAATCGCCAAAATCCAATCGCCCACGCGCAGCTTGTCGCTGTCGCCAAAACTAACGGCGGTCAGGGGTTTTTTGGTTGTGACTTTTAACAAAGCGATATCGGTTTTCTTGTCACGCGCCACCAATTTGGCGGGCAGGTTGGTGTCGTCTTGCAAAATCACGGTAATCTCATCGGCATCATCAATCACATGATTATTGGTGACGATATAGCCTGATGCGTCGATAATAAAACCGGAGCCGAGCGCTTGCACCTTATGCTTTTTCGGTGCGCCTTGGGGCGTGCCTTTCTGCATTTGTTGCTGTTGATCCATAAAATCTTTGAAGAATTGTTCAAAGGGCGAGCCGGGTGGAAAAGGGGAGTCCGGCATGCCCAAATCATCGCCGTCGCCTTTGCCGGGCGCGATGGTTTGCGAGGTCGATATATTGACAACGGAGGGTAGAAGCTTCTCCGCCAGATCGGCAAAACCCTGTGGGCCGCTATGGGCGTGGGCAGGGGTGGCTGACATGGCAAATGCCAGAACCATAAGGCCGGCTATAAACTTACTGAGGAAACGGGAGGATATTTTCATAGGAAAAGCCTTGGTAAGAAAATTAACCGTAACGGTAATGTGGCGCTTTTTAAAAGAGATGCAAGAGGGATTGTGTGGGTGATTGCAGAATCGTAGAACCCGCCATACGATAATTTTATTGGGAAGTAGTTTTCTATGGGGAAAGGCTTCGGGCATGCATCATGTACAGCGTAGGGATTTGCCGACCGAATTTTTCACTCTTACCGTTCTGGGCGGCATAAATGTATTTTTGGGAACGGCCAAAGAATTGAACACAACCGACAGATTGCCCTATTTCTTGATGAAATTTAATGACCGCGGCGACCGGATGTTAGAAAAATACCGTATAACATACGCCGAAGCCGATGCTTTGTTCGACCAATGCAATGTCGAGGATGTGAAGTTTAATTTCTCCCGGCAAAATTTGATAAAATATATGAAACAAGTCAGGGGCGAACATACCGCCCATCATGCGCGTGCAAAACCGATAGACAGAAATAAAGCCGAAACAGCAGCCGAAGCGGCATCGGCATGTCGGGCTTTAACAGTGTTCAGGCGGGATTTTCCCTATGGGCCGATACTTAAATAGACGACTTTTAGGTCGGCAATTTGATCTTCTTCGCGATCAGATGCAGAACTTCGGTCACGCCGGTATGCGCGATGCCGGAAATGGCGTGAATTTCCTTGCGGGTAATTTTTTTGAGCGCCGTTACCTTGCGCTTAATTTCGGCGGGGGTCAGTGCATCGCATTTATTTAACGCAATAATTTCCGCCTTGCGCGCCAGCCCGCCGCCATAGGCTTTGAGCTCGGCGCGAATGGTTTTGTAATTGGCAACCACATCTTCGTCGGTCGCATCGATCAGATGCAACAAAACGCGGCATCGTTCGACATGGCCCAAAAACCTGTCGCCCAACCCTTGGCCTTCATGCGCGCCTTCGATCAATCCCGGAATGTCTGCCAGAACGAATGAAGTTCCGTCGCGCTTGCCGCCCAGTTTCACCACGCCCAAATTCGGCGCGAGGGTCGTGAATGGATAATCGGCAATTTTCGGTTTGGCCGCACTGCATGCGGCAAGGAAAGTCGATTTACCCGCGTTGGGCATGCCGACCAACCCCGCATCGGCAATAAGTTTCAACCGCAACCAGATGGTGCGCTCTTCGCCCGGAAAGCCCGGCGTGTAATGGCGCGGCGATTGGTTGGTGGCCGATTTATAATGCGCATTGCCGAAACCGCCATCGCCGCCTTTTGAAAACAAAATGCGTTGGCCGATATCGCTCAGGTCGAACAGAACGGTTTCCTTATCTTCGTCCAGAACTTCGGTGCCGACGGGGATGGGAATGATCAGATCGGCACCGCCCAAACCCGAACGGTCGCGCCCCGCGCCACCGCGGCCATTGCCCGCCGTGTGATGTTGTTGGTAACGGTAATCGATAAGCGTGTTCATGTTATCGACGGCTTCGAAATAAATGTCGCCGCCCTTGCCGCCATTGCCGCCATCGGGACCGCCATATTCGATATATTTTTCACGGCGGAAGCTGACGCAACCGCGCCCGCCATCGCCGCTTTTCAGATATATCTTTGCAAGGTCGAGGAATTTCATTTTTCTAGCTTTGTGATAATAACGCCCAAAAGCAAAAAGCTAATGAGGCAAGCCCATTAGCTTTTCGTAGCTTTTGAGATATCAAATCGACGCGCTTACTCGGCAGCGGCGGCGACGGAAACATATTGTCTGCCGCTCTTTTCACGGAACTTGACCACGCCTGCGACTGTGGCGAACAAAGTGTGGTCTTTGCCCATGGCGACATTTTCGCCGGCATAGAATTTCGTGCCGCGTTGGCGAATGATAATCGCGCCGCTTTTGGCGGCCTGTTCGCCATACAGCTTGACGCCCAAACGGCGGCCTGCGCTGTCACGACCGTTGCGGGATGACCCGCCTGCTTTTTTGTGTGCCATGTTATTCTCCGTTTGTTGTCATCCCGCCGATCCTCCTACGCTAAAGCTTCGGAGGACAAGGGCGAGAAAGTTGTTAAGCCTTGATGCCGGTAATCTTCAGAACGGTGAAATCCTGACGATGGTTATTTTTGCGGCGATAATTTTGACGACGCTTCTTCTTGAAGATGATCAGCTTGTCGCTGCGCTTGTGCGCGACGATTTCGGCGGAGATTGCGGCGCCTTTCACGAAAGGCGCACCGACCGTAACCTTGCCATTGTCGCAAAGCATCAAAACTTCGGATAATTGGATGGTGGCGTTAGCTTCGCCTGCCAGTTTTTCCACATTGATAATATCGCCTTGGGCAACTTTGTATTGCTTGCCGCCGGTTTTCACTACTGCGAACATGATCTCATTCCTTAAATCTTAAGCAAGCCCACATCGGGCAAACGCATAGCACCCCCTACGCGGGGGCTGCGAAGGGGGGTTAATGAAGGAATCGCGCCGGATTGTCAAGAAAAACTGCCTGCGCCGCATGAAACTATTATTGGTTTTGCCTGACAGTGGGGTTTTGATTATAAAGAGCAGGAAAATTGTAGATTTATACTGAGGATAAAAGTTAATTTGAATGTATAGCGCCCATAATCGACAACATATTGCCCTTAATCGCCTTAAGGAGAAGAAACGGATCGAACGCCTTCACGGTATTGCTCTTCGATGGGCGTCCGGTGGCATTAGTATCGAGAGCTTTAAAAATGCCAAAGGCCATCTTTGTATGGTTGAGCGCATTCATCAAGCACCGCGATCATCATTCACTGTCGCCGCACAGGAGAATGTGCAGGTTTCTGTGCATTTTGTTCCTTATCAGGAAGCTGCACGCGACGGGTTGAAGCGTTTTCTGGACGCCGAAAAACCCAGTTTTCCGTGCCCCCAACATATTTTGAACAGGCATTGCGGTTTATAAGCTTAGGTGATTTCCTCGCCGCGCTCCGGCTTGGGTGTGTGGCGGATAAGCCATATAACGCCCAACAAATCATAAGTGCCGCGAATGGCGCGCCCCAGAAAATCGGATTTGGAAACGCCATGCTGGCGCGGGTGGTCATTGACCGGCAGGAACACGCATTCATGCCCATATAATTTCAGCAAAGCCGGCATAAAACGATGCAGGCCAGAGAAAAACGGCAATTCAAGATAAGAATCGCGCGGAAAAATTTTCAGGCTGCATCCGGTATCGGGGCAATTATCATTCAAAAATGATTTGCGGATTTTATTGGCGAATTTGCTGGCCAGACGTTTGCCGGTTGTGTCGCGGCGATTAACGCGAATACCGCCCACCAGAATTTTATGGTCACGATCCTTTGCCCACGCCTGATCAAGCAAACGCGGCGCGTCATGGGGGTCGTTCTGGCGGTCGCCATCTATCGTCATAATCCATGTCGATCTGGCGCGGCGGATGCCGTTGCGCAACGCGGCGCTCATGCCCAGACGGTTGGCGTGGCGCACAAGGCGCACTTGGGGGTGTTTCTGTTTAGCTTGCTGAACTTCGGCGACCGTTGCGTCGGTACTGCCATCATCGACACAGATAATTTCAAAATTTTGCCCCACCGGCTTGTATGCCGACAGCGCCGCCGCGATTTCATCAATCAGGGGTAAAACATTGCCGGATTCATCCAACATAGGGATGACGACGGAGATTTGGGGCAGGGTGTCGGACATGGGGATACTCTGGGCGAAGGGGACGAGCCGCTTTTTGGCGCAGAAACCACCGAAAAACTAGGGGGAAAGCGCAGGCAAACAAAGTTTTTGCATTTCTGTGGCTTTTTGGCTAGGTTGCGCCTCCTTAACGGCCAATGCGCACCCGTAGCTCAACTGGATAGAGCATCTGACTACGAATCAGAAGGCTAGGAGTTCGAATCTCTTCGGGTGCACCAATAAAAAAGCCACGCATTTGCGTGGCTTTTTTATTGTGCCTCGGAGCCGTGAATAACAAGTTAGTTCGACAAAAATGTTTGGTGGACATTTTTGAGCGAGGCACTTGCCGAGGCCGAAGGCCAAAAACAGGCCTTGAGTCTGTTTTTGCAATCTCTTCGGGGAACTGCCCATTCCTTCCCTTGCCTAAATAAAATACCAATCCTAATCTGAAATTCCCAACCAAAAGATTCGCAAACAAACAGAAGGAAAAACCACATGCTCCAAAAATCCAAAAAATGGCTTGTTCTGTTTGTGGCGCTGGCGGGCTTTGCGGCATGTGCGCATATCGCGCCTGTCGAAGAAGTCAGGAACGCGCCTATTCCTTCCGGTCCGCATCAACTGTCGAGCAAGGAAGTCGGCAGCGTTATCGCCAAGGCCGCGATCAGCCGTGGTTGGACAGTGGCGCAAGTCACCCCAAACAAGCTGCATGCAAAAATTTTGCGGCATGACAGCTATGAAGCCGAAGCCAATATCAGCTATACCGAAAAGAGCTATAGCATCACGCTGGCCTCATCCAAAAATCTGGATCAGGACAACAAGGGACAGATTGCGCCCGCCTATAACCGCTGGGTTGAATATCTCAAGAGCGATATTGATACAGGGCTTAATCAGGCCGTGTTCAACTGAAGTTTTTAATTCAGCGCGTCTTAAGTTTTTTCTGTCTGGTTCTGCTGACGGCTTGTTCTTCTTATGAACAGCCCTGTGCGCCGGTGGGCAACAATGTTGTCTATGTCGTGGAAGGTGGATGGCATGCCGAAATTGGCGTTCCGGTTTCCGAACTAAGCGGCGGCCTACAATTTTACAAAGACGTTTTTCCGGGTGCCGATACATTGATGATCGGTTATGGCAAACGGACATTTTTTACCGCTGAGGTAAAGACGCCCAGCGAATATTTGCTGGGCCCTTTTCCGGGACCCGCGGTTATCCATATTGTCGGGCTGCGTGGAACGCCGATTGCAGCTTATCCCGATGAGGATGTTGTGACGCTTGCTTTGCCGCCGGATGGCAGCCGCAAAATGTCGGCATTTATCTGGCAGGATATTGTGAAAGACGACGTGGGAAAGCCAAAACAAATAGCACTCAGCACCAACCCGCAAGGCGCGTTTTATGATGCCAAGAGCGAATATAATCTCCTGCACACCTGCAACAGTTGGACAGCCGAAGCGTTGCAGGTGGCAGGTTTGCCGGTATCGCGTGAGGGCGTTGTGTTTTCCGGACAGGTAATGTCCGAAGCCCGCGAAGCGGGCATACAACAATGCGCCGCGCTGCCTTAAATCAATAATGGTTCGTTGTGGTTGTCGAGCTGTTCGGCGGCACCACTACTGTGGTTTTGCTTGGCGGCGGTGAACCTTCGCCCCAGCTGGAGCTGCAAGCCGCTACACTTAAAAGCGCCATAAGAAGAATGGCCGGTGTGATTTTCTTTTTCATTTTCTGTTCCTTGATGTTCCGGTTTAACTTCCCTCATTGAAACCTTTGTTGCATAAAGTTGCAGTTGGAATTTGACCCCCAGCATAAAGAAACCATATAATTCATAGGCTGATTGTCCTTTACCAATTCTTAAACCCCCGTTTCCATACTTCGCGCATGACGCGTATCAAAGAACAGATTCTCGATTTCATCACCGACGGGCTGTGGACCGACGGGGTGGGGCTGTTTTTCCGTTATTGGAAAAACTGGTTTGTGGGTTTCTGGGTGTTTGTCGGCATCGACGTTTTGGCCAGTCCGTTTTTGCATGATGTGTTGCCGCTTTTCTGGGACAAGGTTTTTTATACGGCGATCGGCGTTGCGCAGGTTTATTTTTTCTGCGTCTGTTTTTTACAACAAGAACCCGTGACGGGCGTGATTGTCGTCAGTGTCCGCGCCTTTATCCGCAGTTTTGGTTACTTGCTTCTGCCGTTTCTGGTATTGGGCGGCGTGGGGTCTGCTTGTGATCTGGTTCCGTTGAACGACGTTTCGGTTAAATTGATCATGTCTTATTTTGCTGTGTATTTCCTGTGCGTGGCGCCTTTGGCCATGAATGGCATCGCGGCACCGCTGGCGACCAACTGGCGCTTTGTGCGTGGTAAATTCGCGCGTGTATGGATTAACATTATCACGATCTTTTTGCTGTTCGCGCCTTGTTACCTGATGGCGCCGTTTTGGCAGGAAAACAGCGGCGCCGATATTTTCTACAGCATCGTTGATGTTATTCGTTTTGGTATTTTCTCGGCCTTCGCCTGTGCCACCACAAAAATTCTATATGGCGAGGATATGGCGGCGCGTTATGGCGATCGCCGTGGCGCTGTGCGCGTCTGAAAAGACTGGCCATGTCATCCGAAGCCTTGGCGTGTAGGAGGGAGCGGGTGAGGGTAATCGAAACCCCGTCATCAGCTTGGGAAGCTACTGCTCTACCATTGAGCTACACCCGCATAGGTACATCCACACAGCGTCAGAAACATAGCGCGGGCAAAAACTTTCTGCTAGTGTCTTTCCCATGCCTATCGAACATAAAAAACATTATAACGCGACCACACGCCAAATCCGCGTGAGCGTTCTGCCGACCTATCTGGATGATAAATCCGCGCCGGAAGATCAACATTTCTTCTGGGCGTATGAGGTCACAATCGAAAATCTGGGCTCGGAAACAGTGCAGTTGCTCAGCCGCCATTGGAAAATTACCGATGCGCGCGGCGAGACACAGGAAGTGCGCGGGGCAGGGGTGATTGGGGAGCAGCCGACCCTCGAACCGGGCGACAGCTTCAGCTATACCAGCGGCACGCCCTTGGCGACTCCTTCAGGTATTATGCAGGGCACCTATCAGATGGAAAATGAACGGGGTGAGCGGTATGACATTATTATTCCGGCTTTTTCGTTAGATAGCCCCTATCAGCCGGTGCGGTTGCATTAACTATAATCTAAGGTTGATTTCTGTTTTCAAGGTTCCTAAAATTTTCTGATTTTTTGTGAGGGAAAATTAAATGGCGTATGATCCAAACGATTCGCACCATGGCGGATATGCAGGAAACGGACGGCCTATAGGTGGTTATAGATTGGGTAGTCCAGCATGGAGTGGAGAGTAAACGCGTCTTCATTTAGATAAACAGCAAAAAATTCACGCCGATTATGTGACAAATGCTACCACAACTACAAATAAGCACAGATCAGCAAATTATAGTTTTTCCTCCGGTGATATCAAATGTATAAAAGTAGCGTTTGCTTTATGCGCATTGCCATTTGTATGTTGGGCTGCTGTGTCAATAGGTCAGTCTGCATATCAAAATGTAAAGGAGCGGAAGGAACTTGTTGTTCAGGGAAAAAAACTAAATGACGCGGCGATAGCAGCATCGCTCGAGATTTCTTTTAATACTCTTACTGAAGGGTTTAAGAACCGAGGTGTAAGGGTAAAAGAACAGACGAAAAATGTCGCTTTTATTGGGGTGGATCCGCTCTTTATTGAAGATGTAGATGGAACCAAAGTTTTAATTCGTCATGTTTGTGGAACACAAGTCCATGTTGTTGAGAATTATTTGACACATTTGTCAAAAATCGTCGGATATGATGATATTTATGCTTATGTCCCAACTCGATCACTTTCTATGAGATATGTTAAAAGATGTTTTAATCGATAATAGTTTAATGTGCCTCCGCCCAATTGTCCGCATGCCCTGCATCTGCGACTAGCGGCACGCGGAGTTTAACGGCGGGCAGGGGTGCGTTTTCCATAATCTGTTTGACCAAAGCCGTGGTCGCATCTAACTCGGCCAGCGGCACTTCAAATACCAATTCATCATGGACCTGTAACAACAACCGTGAACTTAATCCTGCCTCCAACAAAGCCGAAGGCATGCGTATCATCGCGCGTTTCATGATATCCGCCGCAGTGCCTTGCAAAGGCGCATTGATCGCCTGACGCTCGGCGCCGCCGCGACGCGGGCCTTTTTCATTGATGCCGGCAATATGAATACGGCGGCCAAACAAAGTTTCGACATAGCCGTGATCATGCGCGAATTTTTTGGTCGCTTCCATCCAGTCGCGAAGCTCGTGAAAACGGTTCAGATATTGTTTAATAAATTCGCCTGCTTCTGAAGGCGATATGCCGATTTGTTTCGACAATCCAAAACCGCTGATACCGTAAATAATGCCGAAATTAATCGCCTTGGCGGCGCGGCGTTTATCGGGGGTAATTTCGGATAAGGGTATGCCCAAAACCTGGCTGGCGGTCAGCGCATGAATATCAACCCCGTCATGAAACGCCTGTATTAACGCCTCAATCCCCGCGACTGCGGCGGCCAAGCGCAATTCGATTTGCGAATAATCGACCGACAATAAAGTATATCCCGTTTCGGCGATAAAAGCGCGGCGAATGGCGCGGCCATCTTCGGTGCGGATGGGGATGTTTTGCAAATTGGGATCAGTCGATGACAAACGCCCCGTTGCCGCGCCGACCAGAGAATAAGACGTATGCACGCGTCCTGTTTTCGGATCAATCTGTTCCGGCAAAGCATCGGTATAGGTCGATTTCAACTTGGCCATACTACGATGTTCAACCAGCTTGACCACAATTTCGTGTCCCGCTTCGGCCAACGGTTCCAACACATCCGATGCAGTTGAATAAGCGCCCGTCTTCCCCTTTACACCGCCCGGCAAACCCATTTCGGCAAACAAAACTTCGCCCAACTGTTTGGGCGAAGCGACATTAAACGCATGTCCTGCGAGTGCGTGAATTTCCAATTCAAGTTTTTGCAAACGCGTGCCAAAACCCGCGCTTTGTTTGCGCAAAATTTCTGCATCAATCTTAACGCCAATCGTTTCCATCGCCGCAACAACCGGTACAATCGGCCGTTCGATGCGTTCGTAAACAGTCGTGACATTTTTCTGGGCGATTTGTGGTTTCAAAATTTCCCATAAGCGGAAAGTAAAATCCGCGTCTTCGGCGGCATAGGCCAACGCCTTATCCAACGGCACACGGTCGAAGGTGATACGGTTCTTGCCGGTGCCGGAAACTTCGTCGAACGATATCATTTTATGCTGGCAATATTTTTCCGTCAGAAAATCCAACCCATGCCCATGCAACCCTGCCGACAAAACAAATGACAACAGCATCGTGTCATCATAAGGCGACACTGTTAAATCATGCTGGCCAAGCACTTGCGCATCATATTTAAGGTTATGCGCGACTTTAAGAACAGTAGAATCTTGCAATAAATCACGCAAATGTTTGGCGACGATGCTGGTTTTTAATTGGGGTGGTGCCTCTGCTGCATCGAACGAAAATCCACCAGTATCCGGCGCGGTATTGGGATCGATATGGCCAACCGGAATGTAACAGGCTTTGCCCGCTGCAATCGCCAATGACACGCCGACAAGTTTCGCGGTGCTGGCGGTCAGCGAATCCGTTTCTGTATCAATCGCCACCACGCCCGCCGCGCGCGCCGCATCAACCCACCATTTTAAGCGGTCTTCGGATTGGATGAGTTCGTAAGAAATGAGGGAGGAAGGGCGAGAAGAAGGTGGGGATAGAGGAGTTAAAGAAAGGTTTTTCTCGGCTTCTTCTCCTCGTGTTTCTCGACTTTCTCTTCCTCCCAGCTTTGCCAACAAAGATCTGAAATTCTGCGCCTGTAAAAACGCCGCTAATTCGGTGCGGTTATTTTGATTCCACACAAGTCCTTCAATCGGCGCGGGCAGGGGTGCCTTGTCATCCAGTAATACAAGCCTGCGTGAGATGCGTGCCAGTTCGGCGTTATTTATCAGGGCTTCGCGGCGTTTTGGTTGTTTGATATTGACCGCTTCGGCCAATAAATTTTCCAACGAGCCGTATAGATTTATCAACTCTGCCGCGGTCTTCACACCAATGCCCGGCACACCCGGAATATTATCGGTGCTGTCACCCGCCAACGCTTGTACTTCCACAACCTTGTCTGGCGTCACACCGAATTTTTTAAAAACCTCTTCGTCGCCAATAGGAATCGATTTCAACGGGTCGAACATCGTCACGCCGGGGCGCAGCAACTGCATCAAATCCTTGTCGGATGACACAATGCAAACTTTGATGCCCTTGGATTCTGCCTCACGCGCATAGGCTGCTATCAGATCATCCGCTTCGTAATGGGGTGCCTCGATGGATGGCAGACCATAGGCGCGGGTTGCCTCGCGGATAAGGGCGAATTGGGGAATCAGTTCGGGCGGCGGCGGCGGGCGGTGTGCTTTGTACTCGGGAAAGATGTCATTTCGGAAGGTTTTGCGGCCTGCATCGAAAATAACGGCTATTTTTTCAATTTTTGACCCGTCCAGCAGCTTGTTAAGCATGTTGCAAAAGCCGAAAACCGCGTTTATAGGGGTTCCGTCGGGGCGCGTCATCGGCGGCAGGGCGTGAAAAGCCCTGAAAATAAAGCCGGAACCGTCGATGAGATAGAGCATGAGGGGGAAATCGGGGTTAGAGGGAAGAGCGAGGAAGAGCAGAGGGCGTGCGGGGAGGCAATTTACACTTTATTTTGGGGAAAACTAGAAATCTCTTACCTCTTTTGCTCGTTCTGTCTGAATGCCTCCTCGCTCGCTCCTTTTTTATAAGAAACCAATAATATCCCCTTGACCTATCGGCAAAAAACACTTAAAACCCGCGTGACTTTACGGAATCGGTGGTGGCCAAACTGCTTGCAGAAATGCAGGAAACTCAAGCCAGACGCGGTTTCGGATGTTACAAAGATGAAGACGATAGCCTGTGATGACGAAACGGCTGATGCCCGTGCTGGGGATTAAGCAGAGTCATCCGGTGTTGGAGTGAGAGTTCCCACGCGGGGCGCCAAAGATAGTGCGCACCGAGGTGGGTTTTGCGTTTTGAATTAACCGGCGCATGTTGCGCCAAGCTGAAGAAGGATTTTGGATGCCTACGGTCAACCAATTAATCAAAAGCCCACGTTCGCCAATTCGCGCGAACAAAAAAGTTCCTGCGCTGCAGGAATGCCCGCAAAAGCGCGGCGTCTGCACGCGCGTCTATACAACCACGCCAAAAAAGCCTAACTCGGCTTTGCGTAAGGTTGCGCGCGTTCGTCTGACCAATGGTCACGAAGTTATCAGCTATATCCCAGGCGAAGGCCACAATCTGCAAGAACACAGCGTCGTGATGATCCGCGGCGGCCGTGTCAAGGATTTGCCCGGCGTTCGTTACCACATCATTCGCGGCACCTTGGATACACAAGGCGTCAAAGATCGTAAAAAGCGTCGTTCGTTGTACGGCGCAAAGCGTCCTAAGTAAGGAAAAAAAATGGCACGTCGTCGTCGCGCAGAAAAACGTCAAGTTCTTCCCGATCCAAAGTTCGGGGAAATCATTGTCACCAAATTCCAGAACGTCTTGATGTATGACGGCAAGAAAGCTGCCGCCGAACGCATCCTGTACGGCATGATGGAAAAAGTTCAAAAATATTCCAAGGGCGGCAACGCGTTGGAAATTTTCAAGAACGCCATCGAAAACGCCCGTCCGCACGTTGAAGTGCGTTCGCGTCGCGTTGGCGGCGCCACCTATCAGGTGCCTGTCGAAGTCCGCAAGGAGCGCGGTGAAGCGCTGGCTATGCGCTGGATCATCGACGCGGCGCGCAAGCGTGGCGAGCACACGATGGAAGACCGTTTGACTGGCGAAATTCAAGCTGCCGGCAATCAAAACGGTTCTGCCGTGAAGAAAAAAGAAGATACGCATCGCATGGCCGAAGCGAATAAAGCTTTCTCGCATTTCCGTTGGTAAGGACCTGGTTCTATGGCTCGTGTAACACCCATCGAAAAATATCGTAATATCGGCATTATGGCACATATCGACGCGGGTAAAACCACGACGACTGAGCGTATTCTGTATTACACGGGTAAATCCTATAAAATCGGCGAGGTGCATGAAGGCACCGCGACGATGGATTATATGGAGCAAGAACAAGAACGCGGCATCACGATTACGTCGGCGGCCACCACCTGTTTCTGGAACGATTATCGCGTTAACATCATTGACACACCGGGCCACGTCGATTTCACGATTGAAGTCGAACGTTCGATGCGCGTGTTGGATGGCGCCGTTTGTTTGCTCGACGCCGTTGCCGGCGTAGAACCACAAACCGAAACCGTTTGGCGTCAAGGCGACAAATATCACGTTTCGCGTATGGTTTTCGTCAACAAGATGGACCGCACCGGCGCCGATTTCTATCGCTGCGTCGAAATGATCAAGGTTCAGCTGACGCCACACATCATCATTCTTCAATTACCAATTGGTAATGGCGGCGATTATGCCGGTCTTATCGATCTGCGTCGCATGAAGGCCGTGATCTGGGAAAACGAAGCGCTTGGCGCGAAATTCCATGACGAAGAAATTCCTGAACACATGATGGCGCAGGCTTTGGAATACCGCCAGAAGATGCTGGAAACCGCTGTCGAAATGGATGATGCGGCGATGGAAGCTTATCTGGAAGGCAAGGAGCCTTCGCTGGAAGTTCTCGACGCTTGTATCCGCAAGGGTACGATCGCGGCGAAATTCGTTCCCGTTCTTTGCGGTTCGGCATTCAAGAACAAGGGCGTTCAACCTTTGCTGGATGCGGTTATCGATTATCTGCCTTCGCCTGTCGATATCGGCGCGGTCAAGGGGTACAAGCCCGGCGTGACGATCACCGAAGAAAACGAAGAGGCGAACTCGATGTTGCGTCAACCTAAGGATGATGAGCCATTCTCTGGTTTGGCATTCAAGGTTATCAAAGATCCGTTCGTCGGCTCACTGACTTTCGTTCGTATTTATTCCGGCACGCTGCAAACGGGTACCTATATCCAGAACAGCATTAAGGAAGAGCGTGAACGCGTTGGCCGCATGCTTTTGATGCATGCGAACACCCGCGAAGAAATCAAGGAAGCGCATGCCGGCGATATCGTTGCTCTGGCCGCTTTGAAGGATACGACCACGGGCCAAACCCTGTGCGATATCGAAAAGCCGATTATTCTTGAACGTATGGATTTCCCCGAACCCGTTATCGAAATGTCGATCGAACCCAAGACCAAGGGCGATCAGGACAAGATGACAGGCGCGTTGTTGGACATGGTTCGCGAAGATCCGTCGTTCCGTCTTGCGACCAACCCAGAAACGGGACAAACCGTTATCAAGGGTATGGGCGAACTGCATCTGGATATTAAGGTCGATATCCTGCTTCGTACCTATAAGGTCGAAGTGAATGTTGGCGCGCCACAGGTGGCATACCGCGAAACCATCACCAAGAAGTTCACGTGCGACTATACGCACAAGAAACAATCGGGTGGTTCAGGTCAATATGCGCGCGTCATTATTGAATTCGAACCCCAGGCGCCGGGTACAGGTTATCTGTTCGAAAGCAAGATTGTCGGCGGTTCGGTGCCCAAGGAATTTATTCCTGGCGTTGAAAAAGGTCTGGCGGCTTCGCTTAACACCGGTGTCATCGCGGGCTTCCCGACGATCGATTTCCACGCGACATTGATTGACGGCGCATACCACGATGTTGACTCATCGGCTCTGGCGTTCGAAATAGCTGCCCGCGCTGCTTTCCGTGAAGGTATGGCAAAGGCTGGCCCCGTTCTGCTCGAACCGATCATGAAGGTTATCGTGACAGTTCCCGAAGAATATGTGGGCGACGTTATCGGCGATCTGAGCAGCAAGCGCGCCGTGATCGGCGAACAAGGCCATCTGGGTATCGCGCGTACAATTCCGGCAATGGTTCCGCTGGAAATGATGTTCAAATATGTCGGCAAATTGCGTGGCATGACCAAGGGGCGCGGCAGCTATACGATGACCTTTGATCACTACGAACAAGTTCCTGCCAATATCGCGGCGGAAGTGAAACTGAAGATGGCGGGGTAAAGGCTGTCAGTTGATTGGGTAACGTAAGTAACACAACTAACTAAGGAAAAACGGAGAGTAAAATGGCAAAAGAAAAATTCGATCGTAGTCTGCCTCACTGTAACATCGGCACCATTGGTCACGTTGATCATGGCAAGACATCGTTGACAGCGGCTATCACCAAGGTTTTGGCTGAAAAGGGCGGCGCGGTCTTTGTTGACTATGCAAACATCGACAAGGCTCCCGAAGAACGCGCCCGTGGTATTACGATTTCGACCGCGCACGTTGAATACAAGACCAGCAAGCGTCACTATGCGCATGTTGATTGCCCCGGACATGCCGATTACGTCAAGAACATGATTACCGGCGCGGCACAGATGGACGGCGCGATTTTGGTTGTGTCGGCTGCTGATGGCCCCATGCCACAAACACGCGAACATATCCTGCTTGCACGTCAGGTTGGCGTTCCTGCTATCGTCGTTTTCATGAACAAGATGGATTTGGCCGATCCCGAACTGGCTGAACTGGTCGAAATGGAAATTCGCGATCTGTTGACCAAGTATAACTTCCCTGGCGACACCACGCCAATCGTTCGTGGTTCGGCTAAGGCCGCATTGGATGGCGAAAACCCGGAAATGGGCCATGATGCGATCCTCAAGCTGATGGATGCGGTTGACTCGTTTATCCCTCAGCCAGCCCGTGCTCTCGACAAGCCTTTCTTGATGCCTGTTGAAGATGTGTTCTCGATTTCTGGCCGTGGTACGGTTGTTACCGGTCGTATCGAACAAGGCATCGTCAAGGTCGGCGAAGAAATCGAAATCGTCGGCATCCGTCCAACGGTCAAGACCGTTGTTACCGGCGTTGAAATGTTCCGCAAGCTGCTCGATCAAGGTGAAGCGGGCGATAATATCGGCGCACTGATCCGTGGCACCAAGCGTGAAGACGTTGAACGTGGCCAAGTTCTCTGCAAGCCAGGCAGCATCAGCCCGCACACCAAGTTCAAGGCGGAATGCTACATTCTGACCAAGGACGAAGGTGGCCGTCATACGCCTTTCTTCACCAAGTACCGTCCACAATTCTATTTCCGCACAACAGACGTGACGGGTGAAGTTCACCTGCCGGCAGGTACGGAAATGGTTATGCCTGGCGATAACATCGCTTGCGAAGTTCACCTGATCGCGCCAATCGCGATGGATCAAGGTCTGCGTTTCGCAATCCGTGAAGGCGGTCGTACCGTCGGCGCCGGTGTTGTGGCTTCTATTATCGAATAAGAACAAGGAATGAACCAACCGCATCCCCGCAAGGGGGTGCGGGATGGTGAGAAAAGAAAATGACGAATTGGACTGGAATAATTGTTACTGCGGAAAACCAACATCTCTTTGGGTATGATAACTCAGAAATGATGGGGCAACAGCGGGCTACTGATGATTATCGGAGTGATAACACGCCAATCACAGTTGCATGCAGGTTTCGTGGAGATTCAGGTTATGGCAAAGCTAAGCGCCCTGGACAAAAGATACAAAATAACGAGCGCATTGCTCTCGGATAAAAGTCGAAAAACGACAAAGGAATTGGAGTAAAAATGGAAACGATACGCATACGCTTGAAAGCGTTCGATCACCGCACACTGGATCAGTCAGTGAGCGAAATTATCAGCACGGCCAAGCGCACAGGCGCGCAAGTTCGCGGCCCCATTCCGTTGCCCACATGGTTTGAACGGTTCACGGTTAATCGTGGCCCGCACGTTGATAAAAAATCACGCGAACAGTTCGAGATTCGTACGCATCGTCGTTTGCTGGATATCGTCGAAGCGACGCCACAAACCATTGATGCCTTGTCGAAGATCGATTTGTCGGCTGGCGTCGATGTAGAAATCCGGATGTAAGAGGCAGTTATGACAAAGACACAAACACAACGCACCGGACTCATTACCACCAAGCTTGGTATGACCCGCGTGTTCAACGACAAGGGCGAGCATGTGCCCGTCACGGCTTTGAAACTGGACAATGTTCAGGTTACCGGCATTTTGACCGCTGAAAAGAACGGTTATACTGCTGTTCAGCTCGGTTATGGCAATGCCAAGGTCAAGAATGTCGCGAAAGCGCAACGCGGCACTTATGCCAAGGCCAAGGTCGAACCGAAGAAGAAGCTGGCCGAATTCCGCGTCAGCGAAGATGCTCTGCTGGAAATTGGCACCGAACTTTCGGCTGATCATTTCGTCGCTGGCCAAATTATCGACGTCACCGCGACCAGCATCGGCAAAGGTTTCGCCGGTGTTATGAAGCGTTGGAACTTTAAAGGTCTGCGCGCGACCCACGGTGTTTCCGTGTCGCATCGCTCGCCTGGTTCAACCGGCCAACGCCAAGATCCAGGCCGTACTTTTAAGGGCAAGAAAATGCCTGGCCATATGGGCCACACAACCATCACCACGCTCAATCTCGAAGTGGTTTCGGTTGATGCAGAATTGGGCGTGATTTTGGTCAAAGGTGCCGTTCCCGGTGCCGAAGGCGCTTATGTTCTGGTTCGCGATGCTGTCAAGCGTCCGCGCCACAAGGATGCTCCGCTTCCCGCAGGTTTGAAGTCGAAGACTTCAGACGCTGGCGCGGCGGCTTAAGGTAGGAATGACATTATGAAAACGACAATTAAAAATCTGGAAAACAAGGAAGTCGGCACGATCGACTTGCTGGATGAAGTGTTCGGCGTCACGCCGCGCCGCGACATCCTGACCCGCACCGTCAATTGGCAGCTCGCCAAGCGTCGTTCGGGCAACCATAAAGCCAAGATTATTTCCGAAATCAAAGGCACAACGAAAAAGCCATGGGCGCAAAAGGGTACAGGCCGCGCGCGTCAAGGTTCGTTGCGTTCGCCGCAATTCCGCAAGGGCGCGGTTATCTTTGGGCCGGTTGTTCGCGACCACGCGCATGATCTGCCAAAGAAAGTTCGTCAATTGGCGTTGCGCATGGCTTTGGCCAGCAAGCAACAAGAAGGCAAGCTGATCATTTTGGACACGGCGACATTGACCAGCCACAAGACAAAGGCGCTGGCTGAAAAGTTCATCGCCCTGGGTCTGAAGTCGGCTCTTATCATCGACGGCGCGAATTTGGACGAAAATTTCGCCAAGGCCGCGCGCAACATTCCACACATTGACGTTCTGCCAGAGCAGGGCGCGAATGTGTATGACATCCTCCGCCGTGATGTTCTGGTTTTGACCAAGAACGCGGTAGAGCAGTTACAAGAGAGGCTGAAATGAGCAAGACAGCAACCAAAAAGGCAACGGCACCAACGGCGGCGCATTACGGCGTTATCCTGGCGCCGGTCATCACGGAAAAAGCGACCAATGTAACGGCACATCGCCAATACACGTTCCGCGTGGCGACCAAGGCGACAAAGCCTATCATCAAATCGGCTATCGAAGCTTTGTTCAATGTAAAGGTTACCGCGGTCAATACGCATAACCGTCAAGGCAAGACCAAGCGTTTCAAGGGCCGCGTCGGCTTCCGCAGCGATGTGAAATTCGCGATCGTGACGCTGGCCGAAGGCAACACCATCGACATGCAAACTGGCGTGTAAGGGAATAGAGGTTTATTATGGCACTTAAAACTTATAGCTCTGTAACCCCCGGCCTCCGCCAATTAGTGCGCGTTGACCGTTCGGAACTTTACAAAGGCAAGCCCGTCAAATCTTTGACCGAAGGGTTGAAGAAAACGGGGGGGCGCAACAATCATGGCCGTATCACCACACGCCATATCGGCGGCGGTCACGCGCGTCGTTATCGTCTGATCGATTTCAAGCGTCGCAAGTTTATGGAAGCGACTGTGGAACGTTTGGAATATGATCCCAACCGTACCGCGTTCATCGCTCTGGTTGTTTATACGGATGGCATAAAGTCATATATCCTCGCGCCACAACGCCTTCAACCAGGTGACAAAATTGTTGCCGGAGACAAGGTTGACGTGAAGCCGGGCAACGCGATGATGTTGAAGAACATTCCCGTTGGCACGATTGTCCATAATATTGAAATGAAGCCCGGCAAGGGTGGGCAGATCGCACGTTCGGCTGGTTCCTATGTGCAGATTGTTGGCCGTGATTCCGGCGTTGTTCAGGTCAAGCTGAACTCCGGGGAAGTTCGCCTGGTTCCACAAGATTGTTTTGCGACGATTGGTTCCGTGTCGAATGCCGATCATACCAACGAAAAACTGGGCAAAGCTGGCCGCAACCGTTGGAAGGGCATTCGTCCTTCTGTTCGTGGTGTTGTCATGAACCCTGTCGATCACCCACATGGTGGTGGCGAAGGTAAAGCTTCGGGTGGCCGTCATCCTGTCACACCGTGGGGCAAGGGCACCAAGGGTACCAAGACTCGTAATAACAAACGTACAGATCACATGATTATCCGCCGCCGTAACAAGCGTAAAGATAGTCAAGCGGCATAACGCAGTAGAGGAAGTAAGAAGATGACACGTTCAGTCTGGAAAGGTCCGTTTGTAGACGGATATATGATGAAGAAGTCCGAGAAATCGCGCGCTTCGGGTCGTAACGAGATCATCAAGATCTGGTCGCGTCGTTCGACCATTCTGCCGCAATTCGTCGGTCTGACTTATGGCGTGCATAACGGCAATAAATTCATCCCCGTCACGGTCACGGAAAATATGATCGGTCACAAATTTGGTGAATTCGCGCCAACGCGTACCTTTAAGGCACACAGCGTCGCGGAAAAGAAGACGGAGAAGTAAGATGGCATTGCTGAAAGAAAAACTGAAACAGGAAGGCGGCGCGGCTCTGGCCAAAGCGAAAGCTTTGCGCACCAGCGCGCGTAAGCTGAACCTGGTTGCAGCAAGCATCCGTGGCAAGAGCGCGGCAACGGCTTTGATCCAGCTGACCTTTGAAAAGCGTCGCGTCGCCGACGAAGTGAAAAAGGTTTTGCAGGCTGCGGTTGCCAACGCTGAAAACAACCACAATCTGGATGTCGACAAGCTGTATGTCGCCGAAGCCTGGGTTGGTCGCGCTTTCGTTATGAAGCGTTTCCACGCACGTGGCCGCGGCAAGAGCGCCGGTATCGAAAAGCCTTACAGCAACCTGACCATCATTGTTCGGGAACGCGAAAACGACACCAATCTGTCCGCGAAACGCGCGCGCAGCTTTTCTAAGAAACCAGCGAAAGCAGGCGAACCCGCCAAGGCTTTAGCGAAGGCAGGGGCTTAATATGGGTCAAAAAGTCAATCCAATCGGTTTGCGTCTTGGCATCAACCGCACATGGGACAGCCGCTGGTTCGCGAACCACGGCAACTATGCCAAGCTGTTGCATGAAGATTTCAAGATCCGCGATTATCTGATCAAGCAAATCGGCAAAGCTGCCAGCGTTGCCAAGATCGTGATCGAACGTCCTGCGAAAATCGCTCGTATCACCATTCACTCGGCTCGTCCGGGTGTGATCATCGGCAAGAAGGGCGCGGATATCGAAAAGCTGCGCGCTGAAATCGGCAAGATCACCAGCGCCGAAGTCGCGTTGAACATCGTCGAAATCCGCAAGCCGGATGTCGATGCGAAACTGGTTGCAACCGGCATCGCCGATCAGCTGGAACGTCGTATCGGTTTCCGTCGCGCTATGAAGCGTGCCGTTCAATCCGCTATGCGCGCAGGCGCACTTGGTATTCGTATCAATTGCTCCGGTCGTTTGGGCGGTGCCGAAATTGCACGTATGGAATGGTATCGTGAAGGACGTGTGCCTTTGCACACTTTGCGCGCCGATGTCGATTACGGCGTTGCGACCGCACACACCCAAATGGGCACATGCGGCGTCAAGGTTTGGATTTTCCGTGGCGAAATTATGGAACATGATCCAATGGCGCAAGAAAAGCGCCACACGGACACGCAAACGCCGCGTAATCAGTAAGGAATTAATGCTATGATGCAACCAAAAAGAACCAAGTTTAACAAGGCGCACAAAGGCCGCATCCATGGCGCAGCCAAGGGTGGGTTCCGTTTGAATTACGGTGCATTCGGTCTGAAGGCTATGGAGCCGGAACGTATTACGGCGCGTCAGATCGAAGCCGCCCGTCGTGCGATCAGCCGCGCGATGAAGCGTCAGGGTCGTCTGTGGATTTTGATATTCCCCGATGTGCCTGTGTCGAAAAAGCCTGCCGAAGTCCGCATGGGTTCCGGTAAGGGCAGCACAGAATATTGGGCATGCCGCGTCCATGCTGGCCGCATCATGTTCGAACTGGATGGCGTTCCGATGAGTGTCGCCAAAGAAGCTTTTGAATTGGCAGCCGCGAAATTGCCGATCAAGACAAAATTCGTGCAGCGTCTGGCTGCGTAAGGGAGATAGGGTTATGGCAAGCAAGAATATCGTAAAAGCGGCAGATGTCCGCGCCAAGACAGACAAGGAACTGGAAACCCGTTTGGGCGACTTGCATAAAGAGCAATTCAACCTGCGCTTCCAAAAGGCCACCGGTCAACTCGCCAACACGGCGCGCGTCGACCATATCCGCAAGGAAATTGCGAAAATCAATACTGTCGTCGGCCAACGCCAACGCGCAGCCACGAAGGGGAAGTAAGATGCCACGTCGCGTATTGCAAGGAACGGTTGTGAGTGACAAAGGCGACAAGACCATCACGGTCTTGGTCGAACGTCGCGTTATGCACCCGATTTACAAGAAGTATATCCGCAAGTCCAAGAAGTATGCGGCGCATGATGAAACCAACAGCCGCAAAGTGGGCGACGCTGTGGCGATCATCGAATGCGCGCCAATTTCCAAGCGTAAGCGTTGGACATTGGTGACGGAAACCAAGGCGGCTAAACCCGCTAAAAAGGCAACGAAGTAACAGGTTAGGAAGTAGGATACACCCATGATCCAAATGGAATCAGTCCTCGATGTAGCAGACAACAGCGGCGCAAAGTCGGTTCTGTGCATCAAGGTTATTGGCGGCTCAAAGCGTAAATCGGCTGGCATCGGCGATGTGATCGTCGTGTCGATCCGCGAAGCTATTCCGCGTGGCAAGGTCAAGAAGGGTGACGTGCATAAAGCCGTTATCGTTCGCCAACGTTTTGCGTTGCACCGCGTCGATGGCACAACCATCCGTTTCGACCGTAACGCCGCCGTTCTGGTCAACAAGGATAAAGAACCCATCGGCACGCGTATCTTTGGGCCAGTGACACGCGAGTTGCGTAACCTTGGCTTTATGAAGATCATCTCGCTGGCTGAAGAAGTTTTGTAAGGACGACAGATATGAAAATGAAAATCAGAACCAAGGACAAAGTGATTGTCCTGACAGGCAAGGATAAGGGTAAAATCGGGGAAATCACCTCGGTATCGCCCAAGGAAAACCGCGTCACGGTTTCGGGCATCAATATGATTGCTCGCCACACCAAGCCATCGCAAACCAATCCGCAAGGCGGCATCATCCGCCGCGAAGCGCCAATCAACGCATCGAACGTTGCCTTGCTTGACGCAAAAACGAACAAGGCGACACGCGTCGGCTATAAAACCGTCAAGGGCGAAAAAACGCGTATTGCGCGTCGCTCTGGCGAAGAAGTTTAAGGGGATAGATTATGACCGCAGCGAATAAAGCAAGATACATTCCGCGCCTGCAACAGCAGTATCAGGAAAAGATCAAGGCAGAACTGATCAAAAAGTTCGGCTACACCAATTCCATGCAAGTGCCGCGTCTGGACAAGATCGTCATCAATATGGGTGTCGGCGAAGCCGTGAATGACAGCAAGAAGTCCAAGAATGCAGCCGATGAATTGACGCTGATTGCCGGACAAAAAGCGGTCATCACCCAATCGCGTAAAGCTATCGCTGCATTTAAATTGCGTGGCGGTCTGGGCATCGGCGCCAAGGTTACGCTGCGTCGCGAAAAAATGTATGAATTCCTCGACCGTCTGGTCACGATCGCGCTGCCTCGCGTGCGCGATTTCCGTGGCGTTTCGTCGAAAAGCTTTGACGGCAACGGCAATTTCGCGCTGGGTCTCAAGGAACAAATCGTGTTCCCTGAAATCGATTTTGATAAGATCGACGAAATCCGCGGTATGGATATCGTGATCTGCACAACGGCTAAGAGCGATGACGAAGCGCGCGAACTTTTGCGTGCCTTCCAAATGCCCTTTCAGTCTTAAGGAGTAAAAAATGGCTAAAAAATGTATGATCGAAAAGGAAGGTAAGCGCAAACGTATGGCAAACAAAGATGCCAAACGTCGCGCAAGCCTGAAAGCAACGATCAAAGACAAGGATACGGACATGGAAGTCCGTTTCGATGCGGTGATGAAGCTGGCTGCCCTGCCACGTAATGGCGCCAAAGTCCGTCAACGTATGCGCTGTGAACTGACGGGACGTTCCCGCGGTGTCTATCGTAAATTTAAACTTAGCCGCATCAAACTGCGCGAATTGGCCAATATGGGCCAAATCCCCGGTGTGGTTAAGTCAAGCTGGTAAGGAAGGTCGCACAATGACAATGACCGATACAATTGGTGACATGCTCACCCGCATCCGTAACGGCCAGATGGCAAAGATGGCAGTGGTAAGCTGCCCATCTTCCAAGCACCGCAAGAGCGTGCTGGATGCCCTGGCTCGCGAAGGTTACATCCGTGGTTACACGGAAGTTCAACAAGGCGCGGCGCAAGCTTCGCTGGAAATCGAACTGAAATATCATGAAGGTGCGCCAGCGATCCAAAAGATCGACCGCGTTTCCAAGCCTGGCCGGCGCGTTTATGCGGGCATTCAGGATCTGGGGCGCGTGTTCAATGGTCTTGGCGTTTCCATCCTGTCGACACCACGCGGCGTTCTTTCGGATAACGAAGCACGTGCGCAACATGTCGGCGGCGAAATTTTGTGCCGAGTATTCTAATCTGAGGTTGAAGAGGTAGTCCTATGTCCCGCGTTGGCAAATATCCCGTAGCTCTGCCGCAAGGCGTTACGGCGGAAGTTAAAGACAAGACCCTTGCCGTGAAAGGCAAGCTGGGCAATCTGTCTTTGCCTATCCCGTCCGAAGTCGTTGTAAGTGTCGCCGATGGCAAAGTGAGCGTTTCGATGCATCACGATACATCACGCGCCCGCGTTTTGTGGGGCACAACCCGCAACAACATCAATAATATGGTCAAAGGCGTGACCGATGGCTTCAAATCCGTCCTCGAAATCGAAGGCGTCGGTTTCAAGGCTGCGATGCAAGGCAAAGAACTGGTGTTGAATATCGGCTTCAGCCACGAAGTGCGCTTTACACCGCCCGAAGGCATCACCATCAAGGCTGAAAAGCCAACCCTGTTGTCCGTCACCGGCATCGACAAACAACAAGTCGGTCAAGTCGCCGCCGAAATTCGTGGTTTCAAGAAACCTGAACCCTATAAGGGCAAAGGCATCAAGTATCAAGGCGAACGCGTTCGCCGTAAAGAAGGCAAGAAGAAATAAGGAACGAAAAACATGTTGTCCGCTAAAGAACTCAAAGACCGCCGCGCCAAGCGCAACCGTTACCAGATCGCGCAAAAGTCGCATGGTCGTCTGCGCCTGTCTGTTCATCGTTCGGAGCGGAACATTTCCGTTCAGATCATCGATGACAAAGCTGGCAAGACGATTGTCGCAGCTTCCACCTTGGAAGAAGATCTGCGCAAGAAGCTTAAGACCGGCGCCAACAAGGAAGCCGCCAAGACGATTGGTACCCTGGTGGCAGAGCGCGCCAAAAAGGCAGGCATCACCGAAGTTGTATTCGACCGTGGCGCCTATCTGTATCACGGCCGCGTCAAGGAATTGGCAGAGGCGGCACGCGAAGCCGGTCTTTCTTTCTAATTAAATCTACTTAAGGACAAACGATGGCAAAACCCGAAAGAAAAAAGCACGACAAAGAAGACCGCGAAGGCTCTGACCTGATCGAAAAGCTGGTCGGTATTAATCGCGTCACCAGCGTGACCAAGGGCGGCAAGAAGTTCAAGATGGCCGCAATGGTTCTGATTGGCGATGGCAAAGGTCGCGTCGGCTATGGTACGGGTAAGTCGAAAGAAGTCCCCGAAGCAATCGCCAAGGCAACCAACGCCGCCAAGCGCAACATGGTTCGTATCCCGCTCCGCGAAGGCCGCACCCTGCATCACGATGTTCGTGGCCGTTACGGCGCGGGCAAAGTTGTTCTGCGTACGGCACCTGCGGGTACAGGCATCATCGCGGGTGGTCCAATGCGCGCTCTGTTCGAAGCGTTGGGCATCCATGATGTGGTCGCAAAATCGGTTGGTTCGTCCAACCCGCACAATATGATCAAGGCGACTTTCGCTGCTTTGAATGATATGGCGAGCCCACGTTCGGTCGCATTGCGTCGTGGTAAAAAGGTCAATGAAATTCTTGGCAAGAAAGCGGCTGATGAAGCCGGTGCCAAGGAATAATAGGGGTATAGAATGGCTAAAGCTCAGGCAAAGAAGGCTGCATCCGGCAAAACATTGGTTGTTACCCAAACAGGTGGCACTGATGGCAAGGGACCAAAGACCAAAGAAACACTTCTTGGTTTGGGGCTTGGCCGTATTCGCGCAACCCGCGAATTGGAAGACACACCATCCATTCGTGGCATGATCACACGCGTTCGCCACTTGGTAAGCGTAGAAGAAAAGGGCTAAACAATGAAGTTAAACGATCTCCGTGATAACAAAGGCGCGAACAAAAAGTTCAAAGCTGTTGGCCGTGGTATTGGCTCCGGTAAAGGCAAGACAGCTGGCCGTGGTGTTAAGGGTCAAAAGGCGCGTTCGGGCAAAACCGGCATTCGTCAATTTGAAGGCGGCCAAACGCCCCTTATCCGCCGTATGCCAAAGCGCGGGTTCAAAAATATTTTCGCCAAGGATTTCTCCGTAGTGAATCTGGGCGCGTTGCAAACGGCGATTGACGCCGGCCGTATCGATGCCAAGAAGGAAATCACCTCGGCTATCCTCATCGCCGCTGGCGTTGCGCCAAAGGCGCGTGACGGTGTTCGTGTATTGGCCAAGGGCGAGCTGAAAGCCAAGCTGGAACTGACAGTGGCAGGCGCTTCGAAAACGGCTGTGGAAGCGATTGAAAAAGCCGGCGGCAAAGTTACGCTGACAGCTAAGGTAAAAGAAAAGAAAGCAGCCTAAAGCTGTTGAAATTATTGATAAAAACCCCGCCAATGGCGGGGTTTTTTATTTTTGCCTTGATTAAGCATATTTTTACCCCCCCCCCCTGTATGCTTAGTTCTGTTATCCCGAATTATTTTCAATTTTTAATCAAAGGAGATTGGTTATGAGTAATCCTAAAAATTATAGAGGCAGACTGCCTACAGCCTCCGAGCCTGTTTTAGATTCAGTTATATCTGACTCTTTAAAAGCAAGAGGATTTAGTCACATCGAAATAAACCCTCCTGGGGCTGATGGTACTCCATCAGTTGTGGGTGAGAGGATTTACAATAAAGACGTGGAACGTGTCTCTGTTAATACAACAAAAGGCGGCGCCAAGGTGGATACCTATAGAGACATCAATACTTCACCTAAGGCTGGTGATGCAGGTCATCAACAAAGAACAAGCCTTGGGTTAAAACAAGAAATTCAGGCGAATTTAGCAAAGCGCGGCCTTACGCTTGGTTCTCCATCATAAATTCCTTCATAAGCAGAAAAACCCTGCCACTGATGGCGGGGTTTTTTATGAACTGCAGTGCCACAATCCTGCTGGGATTCCCTCCCTCTTGTGGGGAGGGTTAGGGAGGGTATTTTGGTTTAGCTAAATACTTTTTGTGATCAACAATTTAATTTCGATTTTTGTCTTTTATAAAACAAGTTGGTTGCCTTCGGCAAACCCCTCCCCTAACCCCTCCCACAAGGGGAGGGGGAACACCATTTCTCTTATGGTGAGTTAGGGCATCAATTGCCGCAAAGCCACTCCGACATCGGGCTGCTTCAACAGGCTTTCACCCACCAAAAACCCACGCGCACCGGCTTTGCGCATCATCGCGACATCGTCGGGTGTGTGGATACCACTCTCGCTTATGGCAAACCGTTCCAACGGAATAGACCGCACCAACTCCGCGGCCGCCTGCAAATCAATCTTTAAAGTTTTCAAATTGCGGCTATTCACCCCAATTAAGCGCGACGGTAATCTCAATGCGCGGTTCAACTCTTCGCGGTTATGTACTTCAATCAATACATCCATACCGTAATCCGTTGCCGCCTTATGCAACGTCAAGGCGGTATCATCATCCAATGCCGCCATGATCAGCAAGATACAATCCGCGCCCATCGCCCGCGCCTCGGCCACTTGCCACACATCAATCATAAAATCCTTGCGCAAAACGGGCAGGGCGCAGGCGGCACGCGCCGCAATCAAATCCTCATTCCGTCCCTGAAAATAAGGCGCATCGGTCAACACAGACAAGCAAGCCGCGCCAGCGGCCGCATAATTCCGCGCCAAATCAACGGGAGAAAAATCGGGCCGAATAATCCCAACCGAAGGCGAAGCTTTTTTGATTTCGGTGATAAACGCCACGCCATGGGCGTCATATTTCTCGCGCAAAGAACGTGCAAAACCACGCGCCGGTGACATCCGTATGGCATCGCGATGCAACAGCTCAAACGGCTTCATCAGTTTTTCTTTTTCAATATGCAGCCGCGTATCGGCACAAATTTTTTGTAGAATATCACACATGCTTAAACCTTGTTCGTAATTGTAATTAGCTTTTCCAAAATATGCCGCGCCGCGCCATTGTCCAAACTTTCGCGCGCCTGGGTCAAGCCCTGTTCCAAATTCGCGGCAACACCGGCCACAACCAACGCCGCCCCGGCATTCAATGTCACCAAATCACGATACGCGTTCTTCGCGCCCGCCAAAATCGCCACCAACATCGCCGCGTTTTGCGCGGCATCACCGCCGATAATTTCTTCGGGCGCGGGTTTTACCAATCCCAAAATTTCGGGGTCTATCACGGCTTCGCCCATCTCGCCTTTTTCCAATAAAACCGCGTCGCTTTTATCCATAAGCGTCAACTCATCCATCCCGTCGCGCCCATGGGTGATCAAAGCTTCCTCGCTGCCCAACGCGCGCAAAACCAATGCCATAGGATGTAAATACCGTCGATCCGAAACACCAATCAAATGGCGCGTCACATTGGCAGGGTTGGTTAAGGGGCCCAGTAAATTAAATATCGTCCGCACGCCCAGTTTTTTGCGTACTGCAACGACATGCCGCATAGCCGGGTGATGACGCGGCGCAAATAAAAAACATAGATTGGCCGTGGCCAAACATTCTTCTAACAAACCAAAAGAAGGCTCCAGATTAACCCCCAAAGCCGCCAACACATCGGACGACCCCGATTTACTGGTGGCGGCGCGATTACCATGTTTGGCAACCGGCACGCCGCATCCCGCCACCACAAAAGCCGCGGCAGTTGAAATATTCGGCGTGTTCAACCCGTCGCCTCCTGTGCCGACAATATCAATGGTGTTGGCGGGCGCAGTGACAGAAACCATGTGGCTGCGCATTGACCGCGCCGCGCCCAGAATTTCATGAACGCTTTCTCCCTTGTCCCGCAACGCCAATAAAAACTGCGCAACCTCTTCTTCGCCAGCTGCACCGGAAAACAGAATATCAAACGCCGCACGCGCTTCATCGGCGGACAAAGTTTCACGGGCGCGGATTTTGGCAGTATAAAAATCTAAACTCATGCCACATCCAGAAAATTCTTGATCATCGCATGGCCATGTTCGGTCGCAATGCTTTCGGGGTGAAATTGCACACCGTGAAGGGGCGCAGACACATGGCGCAGCCCCATAATAATTCCATCCGCCGTTTCCGCAGTTACCACCAAATCAGCGGGCAAATTTTCACGCCGAACAATCAATGAATGATAACGCGTGGCTGTTAACGGCGAAGGCAACCCGCGAAACACGCTATCGCCCTTATGATGCACTGAATCCGTTTTGCCATGCATGGGGGTAGGGGCGCGTATAACATCGCCGCCAAAGGTATGCCCAATGCTTTGATGCCCCAAACAAACACCCAACAAAGGCATACGCGCTGCATGAGCCAATTTGATAACATCCAAACAAATGCCGGCCTGTTCCGGGCCACAGGGGCCGGGTGACAGAATGATATGCGATGGCGCCATCGCCAACGCTTCCGCCGCGGTCAACGCATCATTGCGGCGCACAGTAATTTCGGCGCCCCAGGCACCAAGATAATGCGCAAGGTTGTAAGTAAAACTGTCATAATTATCGATCAGAAGAAGCATAGCGAAATCCCGTTAAACACAGAGGCCAATCTAGACTGATTATAGCGATTTGAGTAGGATAGAAAGATGACACAGGTGCTTCCATGAAGAAAAAATCAAGAAATAAGCTCAAAATCGCGTTCTGGCTGGTTTTTCTGGCGGGGTGCCTGTGGGTAGCGTTGGTGCCGCCGCGCCCGTCTGCGCCTTCTGTTACCGTTAAGGTGCAGCATCCTATACAGGTGGAAACGCCAATCGTAACGGGCGGAGAAGAAGCACCACCACCCTCGCCGCAACAGGCGACAATTACCATTCCCGTCACGCCGGAAAAGCCGGAGACTTTGCCACCTGGCACGCATCCCGAAATCGCGATTGTGATTGATGATGTAGGTGTCGATTTGAAAGGCAGCGAAAAGGCAATTGCCTTACCCGCGCCCATAACGCTGTCCTTCTTGCCCTATGCCACGCGGCTGCGTGAACAAACAGCCGATGCGCGGCGGGCAGGGCATGAATTGATTCTCCACATGCCGATGGAACCAATCGGCCACGAAGACCCCGGGCCCGGTGCGTTGCTGGTCGATCTGCCCATGCGCGACTTACAGGAAAGGTTTGAGACTGCGTTATCAAGCTTTACCGGTTTTGATGGTGTGAACAACCATATGGGCAGCAAATTCACAGCCTATCCCGAAGGCATGAACATGGTGATGGATGAATTGGCGCAACGGCATCTGTTTTTTCTGGATTCGAAAACCAGCGCGCAATCGATTGGCCTAAAAATCGCCCAGGAAAAAGGATTGCCAACGGTAAGCCGCGATGTTTTTTTGGATGATGACCAATCACCCGATATTATCCGCAAACAATTGGAAGCGACCGAACATATTGCCCGCCGCAAAGGCTATGCCGTGGCCATCGGCCATCCGCATGCCGCAACAATGGAAGTGTTGACGGCATGGATAAAAGATGCGCAATCGCGCGGGTTTGTGCTGGTGCCATTGCATGATTTAGTGAAGGGGCAATAAGCCTTATTTGCCAAACGCAACCGCTTCGGCGGCCGCGCGTAACATGCCCCGCGCCTTGGCTTGCGTTTCGCGATATTCCGATAGCGGGTTGCTGTCATAAACAATGCCTGCGCCCGCCTGCACATGCAGTTTGCCATCTTTCACAACGGCTGTGCGAATGGCAATGGCGGTATCCATCGCCCCGTTCGCGCCGAAATACCCAACGCAGCCACCATAAATGCCACGACGGTCGGGTTCTTGTTCTGCGATAATTTGCATGGCGCGGACTTTGGGTGCGCCGGAAACGGTGCCTGCGGGAAACCCGCCGATCAAGGCATCCAACGCGTCATATTTATCGTCCAACACGCCTTCGACATTCGATACAATATGCATTACATGTTTGTAATATTCGATGCCGTTACGCTCGGTCACTTTCACGGTGCCCATTTTCGCGACGCGCCCCACATCATTGCGCCCCAAATCCAGCAACATCAAATGTTCGGCGAGCTCTTTTTGATCGGCTAATAAATCAGCTTCCAATTCCTTGTCCGTCATGTTGCCTTGGCCACGTGCACGCGTTCCGGCAATCGGGCGAATGGTCACGATGTTGTCGCGCAATCGCACCAAAATTTCGGGGCTTGAACCCACCACCGAAAAATCACCGAAATCAAAGAAATACAAAAACGGCGAAGGATCCAATCGCCGAATGGCGCGATACAAATCAAATGGCGGCGGCGCAAAATCAACGGTAAAACGTTGCGACAACACAGTCTGAAAAATATCACCGGCACGGATATATTCTTTGGCATTCTCCACCATACCGATATAGGTCGCTTCGGTCATATTGGCTGTTGGCTCGCCAATAGCAATGGCGGGTTTGTTGGACACAACAGAGGCGGGCAGGGGATTGCGCAAATCATCCAATGCCCGTTGCAACCTCGTTTGCGCATCGGCGTAAGCTTTTTCAGGCGATAGGTTTTTATCAAACCAGATAGGCGTCACAAGCGTGAATTTATTTTCAATCTGGTCGAATATGGCCAACAAGGTCGGGCGTATCATAATCGCTTCTGGCGCATCGACGCCCATCGCTTTGTCATCCGTAATACGCTCCATATAACGCACCATGTCGTAACCCAGATATCCAAACAGACCCGATGAGACAGGTTGGGGTTGGTCGGGCGCATCAATAGCACATTCTTTTAATAAGGCGCGCAGATCATCCAAAGGCGCGCGCGCCACTGTTGCAAAAGCTTCAGGATGATGTTGCGCATCGCGGTTAATCTCGACCCTGCCGCCGGAATGACACCGCCAGATAATATCCGGATCGCGCCCGATAATCGAATAACGCCCGCGCACCGCGCCGCCTTCGAGGGATTCCAGTAAAAAAGAATATTTACGGTATCCCAGTTTCAACATTGCCGAAACAGGCGTTTCCAGATCGCTAACCATGCTTGTGGAAAGCGTCTGGTTCTTGCCCAAATTCCAACGCTGCAAAAAAGACGGATAATCGGGCGTCATCAATTATCCTGTTGCCGCAAATGGTCAAGTACCGCTGCATTGGTCTTTACGGGAAAAACGGTATAAAGATGCTGAACATATTGTTCCAAAAATTCATCGCTCAGCGTCTTCTTGATATCGCTGCCAATCATGCCCTTGCGCGGATCGGGTTTGCTGGTATCGGCATCCGTTACGCTGTTCAACTGCGCGATAATTTGCTTGCTGTCCTGCAGGGCTGCCACAGTCTCGCCCTTTTTCAACTTAAACGCCTGCGACAATATTTGTTGTGGCAATAACGGGTCGGTATCGCCCAATTGAGACAAAGGCGACGACAGGCGCACACTGACACCCGGTTGCGAAGCAATGGCGGAAACTGGTTTGCCACCCTGCAAATCTTTTGCAATCGCATCGGCTTCGGCTTGCGCCTTAACCGCTTGCTCATGCGTTTTCCATGCCGCCGCAATTGTGTCCTTCACCGTATCATAAGGCTTGGCACCCGAAGGGGTAACATCATCAGTACGCACAACATAATAATTGCCCGCTTTGTCATCGGCAATCGGGCTTGTCTCGCCTGCATTTTGCGTAAAACCCGATTTCAATACATCACCCTTGTTGGGGAATTCTTTCGGCGTCGAACCATTGGCCAAAGTGCCTGATGCATCGACCGCCGCAATCTTGACCAAACGCAAATGAAGCTCATCCGCAATATCATCCAACGAATGTCCGGCTGCCAATTGATCATCCAGCTGATTAACAATGCGCGTTGCGGCTTCCACAGCCTGATCGCGTTTCATATCTTCTTTCAACTTATCTTTGATCGAAGCAAACGCCGGCGTTCCGGCGGCGGTAATTTTCTTGACCTGAACCACATGCCAACCCAATTGCGTTTTCACCGGATCTGTAATATCGCCTTCATGCAAAGCAAAAACGGGTTTGGATAATTCCGGCATCAGGCTTTTTTCTTCCAACCCTTCCATCGGAATAGCGCTCTCGTCGGCCTGTTTTGCCGCCGCCGTCAAATCACCCTTTTTACGCGCCTGCTGCGCCAACTCTGTCGCCTTGGCTTCGTCTTGCAACACAACTTGCACAACATCGCGTTGTTCGGGTTGCGCAAATTGTTCGGGCTTGGTGTCATATTCCTTCTTTGCCTGATCGTCCGTTACCACAATATCCTTGGCCAGACCATCGGTCGTCAAAGTTGCAATCGTCAGGCTCCGGTATTCAGGTGCCGCAAACAAAGTCGGGTTCTGGTCATAAAAATCATGCAGCTGTTTATCGTCCGGCGTTGCAATGCCACCAATTTTTGCCGCATCAACGGTAATAACATCCAATGTGCGTTTTTGCGTACGCGCCGCATAAACGGCATCAATCGCGGTTTGCGGAATAACATGGGCGCTGTTCAACGCGGCCAATAAAATCTGGCGCGACAAATCTTGTTGCCCTTGCGCGATAAAGCCGCTTTCGGTCAAATGCTGTTGTTCCAGCAATTGGCGGAACAACGCCTTATTAAAACTGCCATCCTTTGTGCGGAATTGCGGTTGATTGGCAACTAATGACAAAACCGCATCGGGGCTGACAATAATGCCCAATCTTTGAATATCCTGGTCGACCAGATCGCGTTTAATGGCGTTATTTAATGTCGTGTCCAACAAACCCATCTGCCGCGCCTGCGCCGTCGTTAAATCGGGCATCATGCCGCGCGCCTGTTGCAGGGTTTGCTCAAACAAATGGTTGAGCTCCTGCACCGAAATCTCTGTATTGCCTATCGTTGCAACCGTTTTTTGCAAGGGGTTACCGCGAAACATGTCGCCAATGCCCCAAATGCTGAAACTAACCATAAGAATCAGCATCAAGCCCTTAATAAACCAATGTTGAGCAAGATTGCGCATAGATTGAAGCATGGTAGGCCTTTCATTTGACCGCGATCCACCTCGATAGCAACGCTTGCGTTGCTATCGAGGTGATGAATCGCTGGTCATAAACCAAAAAATTAGAGCATTTACCGTATGCACATTGCTTGATTCGATGCATTCGGTAAATGCTCTAAGGAATCTTCTTAACTATTTGTGAACCGGAAGATATGATAAAGGGAGGTCGCTTGATAGGCAAATTCTCACTCGTAAGAGGCAAAAATGTCAAAACGCCGTCGCCTTGTGGTTGCAAATTGGAAAATGTATGGCCGGTTGACCTCCGGTTGCGTTTTGGCGCGCGATGTGGCCGATCTGGCCGAGGCCGCGCGACCCCTTAATTTCGATCTGGTGATCTGTCCTCCCGCCACCCTGACCTGGGCCGTGGGCGAGGCCATTTTGGGAACGCCCGTCGCCCTGGGTGGCCAGGATTGCCATTGGGTCACGCATGGCGCCTTCACGGGCGATATCAGCGCGGCGATGTTCGTCGATCTGGGGTGCAAATATATCATCCTCGGCCATTCCGAACGCCGCCACGGCCACGGCGAGTCCAGCGAAGAAATTTGCAAAAAAGTCGAAGCGGCGCAATTGGCCGGATTGACGGTTATTCTGTGCGTCGGTGAAACGGCGGCAGAATTGGAATCCGGTTCGACCGCAGACATCATCGAAAAACAATTGCGCGAGTCTTTGCCCCAAAATGTGAAAACCGCCAATCTGGTTATCGCCTATGAACCGGTTTGGGCGATTGGCACCGGCCAACAACCGGCACCCGAAGATGTGGTCACGGTTCATAAACTCATCCGTAAAATTCTGGGCGAAATCGGCGAAACGGTTCGCGTGCTTTATGGCGGTTCGGTCAGCCCCGCCAACGCGGCATCTATCTTGTCCGAAACCGAAGTCGATGGCGTATTAGTTGGCAGCGCTAGCCTAAACGCCGATGGTTTCTGGGCAATAGCCCAGAACTGCCAGTAACGATCTCATCTGTTCGGGCATCTTGCCATCGGCGTCATCCCGGACGCTTGTCCCCCGAAGCCTTGGCGTAGGAGGATGATCCGGTATCCATTGGCGCTCAGGCGCCATTTGCCGCGATGCGGTACTTCCTCATTTTACTGCAGGCGCGCTGTACACAAATTTTGTGCGACACGGAACAGATGGAGACTTCAAGTAAATTACATTGCGACCGTCTGGCAATAGAATCTTTTTGCCTTGCTCTAAAAACTCAACTATTGACTCACTCGTTTTTGGATCACGCAGTCCATAAGACGTATTCTGAACAGGCACAATATCTTTATCAAGCGGCGGAGCAGAAGCCTCCATAACCTTGTGATGCTTATCTCGCTTAGACAGAACATCATCTACCAGAACGGCTTGCTCGCAAAAAAGAGAAGCCGGCATTTCTTCATTTTTTGATTTAAAATCTTCTGGATGCAATTTCTTATCGAGAGCGGATAAATGATGCTTGAATAAAATTGAGAGAAGCGGACTCATCACAAGGCCAGTAATAAAAGTGCCTAGGTTTGTTGCGAGAGAGATTAAATTATTTACTTTATTTCTCTCTGCATGATCCTGATGGAATTTCTCCATGCGGCTTTCATGGTCAGTTTTATGAGCTTGCTTATCGGCCAATTTCTCATCTGCGACCTTCTGTCTTGCCTTTTCTTTTAACTCGGCAATTCGTACAGGGTCATCTAGCAGAGTGCTGGCAACATCATAGGCATCCGGCTTTTTGTCTTCTGAAACTGTTTTGACGAATTCGGCCAGTGCCGCTTGGGACGCACGATCATCTGGCGCTTCCCCATCAAGAAATTTTCTGGCTGCTTTTGCCAGCAACCAATCAGGCAATAAATTAGCCGACATAAAATACCCCATAATCAATATAGGGATATACTGCCATCAACTGGTTATAAATTGTTTAATCTAGGAAAACGGGACCCGGAAAAGACTAACGATTATTAGCCTGAAGGGCGCGTTCTGCCCGAATCTTTGCAAAAGCTGCATCAATATCTTCCCGAATGGCAGCGCGTATTCTTGCATCAGATCCAGCTTGACGCGCTTCATGCGCTAGTCTATCCGCCGCTTCCCCATCCAAATATCTTTGCAGGATACGCTCCCGCGCCACGGAATCCCGCGTGAAGATAAGCTTAACGGTACCCCATACTGAGGCAGCAAGACTTGATGATTTATGTTCAGTCGACATAGCTTTTCTCTGGGCTGTTTTGCCCGCTTCTTCCCAAGAAGCGTATGTCGTAACTGATAGCATTTTATGCCTTTTCTTGCAAAAGGATTGCGCCCCTTGCCCTGTAGTCAAAGGCTACAACCATCTGATTGATAATCCATTAAGAAATATGGTTAAAATCGAACAAACAATGCGCCATAGGCTGTCACGAAAGTAATGCGCCGGCCTCTGCGATGCCATTAAGAACGACACGAGCAGCTCACGAGCTGAAGCAAAAGGCGCTTCAGTCTGACTTTCGCATCAGGCAGGGAAGATTCCAGTCATATTAGTACTGTATCGATGGTAGCACCGGACGGATTTGAACCGCCGACCAAGAGATTATGATTCTCCTGCTCTACCGCTGAGCTACGGTGCCATCTTGCGAAGGGGGAGGAATAAGGCAAATTGGGTTGTTAAGTCAAGCTGTTAAAGTGGATATTAACTCCAAATACGGTGATGGGGGGCAAGTTTTTACCCGTCTAGAGGGTTTATACCTAATCACCCAACAACTCCCCAACGACCCCCCACAACCGCTCCCCGGCCAACCCATCACGTTGATCAAACAACCGGTCACGCAAAGCATGACGGGTTTTTTGATGCGGGTCATTGGCAGGCGCGGCCAATGTCGCAACCGCCTCATCCGCAATTTTAAACAACCCATCCAGATCATGTGCCACCGCGCCGCAAACATAATCTTCATGCTCGGCAATCAACTGGCGCGATTTGGCGATGTAATCCTGATGATCGGGGCGATAAAATAACACCGGCCTGTCGAGCAAAAGAAAATCAAACACAATCGAAGAATAATCGGTGATCATCACGCTGACATATTTCACGATCGGATAAATGTCAGTGCCGGGCGCGATAAACGTAATGGTCGGATATTGGGCGCGGAATTGTTCGATAACGCCTTGTTCTCCCGGATGCAGATTGACATACAACGCATAATCTTTCTTGTGGCAATAATCCGCAAATTCGGCAATCCGCGCGATTTCAAACCACGCCATCCCGCCATGTTGCCGGAAAGTCGGCGCGTACAGAAAAACGGGTCGCGTCGAGGCGCAAATTTTACCCAAGGCCTCGCTGTCGGTATTCAGCGCGTCATAGGCCGATAGATCACGGAACAAAACATCGTCGCGCACTTGCCCGATCGGCGCGTAATGTTTAAATTCAAATTTGCGCCGCCAGATATCGTAAAACCCCTTGGCCGCGCCCACAAAAACATCATACACGCCGTTCGACACCAACGCTTCCGCTGATGGTTGGCTGTCGAGGCGCGAACGGGCGGCAAGCTCCAATCCTATTTGTTTAATGGCAATCCCATGCCACAGCTGCACCGTTTTCGCGCCGTGCAGCATCGAATAAAACGCGAATTGCCGCCAGTTGGGTTTGATATATTGTTCGTCCAGCACCAAAACTTTGGCGCTTAACATCAGCGCGATATCATCGGGTTGAAAATCGCCAAATGTGCGGGGCAGGCAGGGCATATTGGCCATGCGCAATTGATGATGTTGTTTTTCATCGCGCGGCAAATAATAACATTCCACATCCTTGTCGGCCTTGGCCAAAAAAGACAAAAACGCGTATTTGATATTATCGCCGAAATAGCTGCGCCCCATAAAAAGGACGATCTTCTTTTTTGGATAAATGTCGGAAATATGTTCCAGCATGCCGGCAGTGCGGTACGCTTCTTCACGCTTGTCCAGCGTGCCCAAACCTTCCATCAAGCTTTGCGCCACGCCCAACATGCGCTGCTCAACGGCGCCCAACGCACTGGCAAGCGTCGTCACATTTTGTTCTAACGCCGTCAGCCTCTCTTCAACAGAAGCCGTCATTGTTAAACATCCACATCGCGGGCAAAGCGGGCATTTTCCTGAATAAACTGAAACCGCAATTCGGCTTTGCGTCCCATCAGGCTTTCAACCAGATTTTCGGTTTCCTTGATTTCTTCCATGCTGTCATTGCCGTTGGTGGCAATCACCACACGCAACAAAGACCGTTTCACCGGATCCATCGTCGTGTCGCGCAATTGCGCGGGCATCATTTCGCCCAGACCTTTAAACCGGCTGATCTCCACCTTGCCGCGACCGGCGAATGTGGTTTTCATCAGCTCATCCTTATGCGCGTCATCGCGGGCATAATGCGTGTGGCTGCCTTGCGTAATGCGATACAAAGGCGGCAGTGCCAGAAACAATTTGCCGTGTTTAATTAAACCCGGCATTTCGCGGTAGAAAAACGTCATCAACAACGAGGCAATATGCGCCCCATCAACATCGGCGTCGGTCATGATAATCACGCGATCATAACGCAATTTATCAATCTTGAATTCCGAGCCAATGCCGCAACCGAGCGCCTGCGTTAAATCCTGCAATTCCTGATTGGCGCGCAACTTGTCCACAGTCGCGCTGGCCACGTTCAAAATTTTACCACGCAAAGGCAGAATGGCCTGTGTCTCGCGCTTGCGTGCTTGCTTCGCCGAACCACCTGCCGAGTCGCCTTCGACCAGAAAAATTTCCGTGTCCTTGGTCGTGCCCGCCGAACAATCCGCCAGCTTGCCGGGCAAACGTAATTTACGTGTGGCGGATTTACGCGCCAAATCTTTGGCCTGTGACGCGCGCACGCGTTCTTCGGCCTTAAATATCATATGGTCCAGCAATGCCTTGCTGCCTGCGGCATCGGCCACCAACCAATGATCGAGATGGTCTTTAACCGTCTGGTCAACCAATCGCGTCGCTTCGGCTGTTGCCAGCTTTTCCTTGGTCTGTCCCTGAAATTGCGGGTTTTTGATGAACAGCGATAACAACACCGTCGCATCGCCAAACGCTTCATCACCCGTAATTGCCGCCGCACGACGATTGCCGATTAATTCGCCGTATGCGCGTAATCCGCGCAACAATGCCGAACGCATCCCGCTTTCGTGCGTGCCGCCTTGCGGTGTCGGGACAGTATTACAATAAGAACCGATTGAACCTTCGCCGTCCGCAGGCCAGGCCACCGCCCATTCAACCTTGCCCTGATTATCCGGCAAATCTGCTATGCCCGCGAACATCTGCGGCGTCAATGTATCGCGCCCTTCCAATGTTCCGGCCAGATAATCTGACAGGCCGCCGGGGAAATGCAAAACCGCTTCGGTCGGCGTTTTGTCGTCACCGCGAATGAGTGACTCGTCGCAGCTCCAACGGATTTCAACGCCGCGGAACAGATACGCTTTCGACCGCGCCATGCGGAACAAAGTCGAGGGTTTAAAATGGATGCGCGAACCGAAAATATCGACATCGGGTTTAAACGTTACGCGCGTGCCGCGCCAATTGGCCGCGCCCATAATTTTTAATTTGGTTTGCGGGGCGCCGCGCGAATATTCTTGCCGGTATAGTTGTTTGTCACGCGCGACTTCGACAATAAATTCTTCCGTCAACGCATTGACGACCGAACTGCCCACGCCATGCAAACCGCCGGATGTTTGGTATGCCTTGTCGGAAAATTTACCGCCTGAATGTAACGTTGTCAGGATAACTTCCAACGCGGATTTGTTGGGAAATTTGGGGTGCTTATCAACGGGGATACCGCGTCCATTGTCGCGGATCATCACGCGGTTTTCGGGCTGCAATGAAATTTCGATAAAGGTAGCGTATCCCGCAACAGCTTCATCCATCGAATTATCAAGAATTTCGGCAACCAGATGATGTAACGCGTTTTCATCCGTCCCGCCAATATACATACCCGGGCGGCGGCGCACAGGCTCCAGCCCTTCAAGGACTTCAATATCCTCTGCGTTATATGTGTTGTCTTTTTTCTTGGAAGATGAAGGAAATAAATCGGCCATGACTACTCGTTAAGCGTTAATTATGTGACGCGCCTATGTAGCATGATTCGCAAAAGACAGGGCTAGAGTTTAGGAGGCGTTATAGCCCAATAAACGGCGTGGGATTTGCGTGGATGTGTCCCATATCTGGCGACGCACATTGCCCGCAATGGCAAGGGAATCCGCAATAAAAGCCCCCATAAGGCTGTCGAAGGAACGCGAGCGCGTCATCAGCCCCAATTCATTCATGGCCTGCTGATATTCCGGGCGGATAGCGGCGGCGATGGGGTAGGCAAGGGGGAAAGATTTTTCTTCGGCCTGCTGCAATTGTCCGGCAGCCAAAGCCGAAACATTGTGGCCTGCTTTACGCGCGGCCGCACAATAAACTACATCGGAAACAATGTGATGCAGCTTGTCATACATGCGCAAAGCTTGTTGCAGTATAGTCAGGTTGCAATTTCCGTCAGCATCCAATCCTTTGGCACGTTGGTTTGGAATGCGTTCATTGCCAGGAATATTTTCCGCATCCGTCATGAAATCGATACATTCCGCGCGGATAATCGCAAATTCAGCAGGGTTGCCCCACAGTTTTTCTATCTTGCCAATAAACGCCCCGGTATCAAATACCTGCGCATGTTTTGTTGCCCAATCGCGTTCATTTTCGACGATGTCATGTATGATGGCAGAAAACGCGCCCAATATCGCATCAAGCCCGCGTTGTGCCAAATCCTGTTGAACATCTTTGTTATTATAAACCCTGTGTGCGCACCAAATCTCATGAATAAGGCGGCTTTCGCCGCCATATTTCCGTGTTTGCCCATGATGCGCTGCATGGGCAGAGCAGAGCGCCTTTTGAATACGCGTATCACCAAGCCACGCAAAATCGCCGCCCAATTTTTCAATGCCGGATTGCAAAACAGCTTGTTGAATTTCTACCGGCAAATCATGCATCAACGCGCGCAATCCCGCATCACGCAAAGGGGCGCCGAATTCACGTTCAAACTGCAGACTTGTTTCGATAAAGCCCATGGAGGACACCATTTGCCGAGGAGCGACATCTATCGCACCCAATTACGGCGGAAAAAAGAAAAAAGTTGTGGATAAGTATAAGGGGATGATGCGTTTTTTGGTTAATTCCAAAAGCCCAATACTGTGAATAAGTTAATAAATCATTTACGATTCATAAGGTTAAAAATCCACATCTAGGTACTACCCACATTTCATCCACAACATACTGTGTCCCCTAGAATCGATTCGCTGTCTGTGGTATGACATCTTCTTGTAAGCCACAATATCTAGTGGTTAACAAACCAACCATTCAGCGGCTCGTTTCGAAATCTTAACGATTTTTGGCAAGCCGTCCCGCCTTAACCACCCACCCAACGGAGCGACCACATGACATGGACCGAACAGAAAATCCAAATGCTCAAGGATATGTGGGGGCACCATAGCGCCAGCGAGATCGCCGAACATATTGGGGGGTTGACCCGTAACGCCGTTATCGGCAAAGCGCACCGTTTGAAATTGTCGGCGCAAAAATCGTCCGACACGCCGGGTACTGGTTTGCAACGTGCGCAAAACAGCCTCAGCGGCGGTATGGGCGCGATTAAAACCAGCCGAAAACGCGTCATGCTGCGCCCGTTGCCATCGGTTGCGGCACAAACGGCGGCAACGCCCATGCGGGCTGTGCCAACGGCCAAGGACATATTCCGTTCCTTGGAAGGTATCGGCGGCACCACGCGCAGCGAAGGCATCGCGGTAACAAAGGCAGGCGAACGTCATTGCCGTTGGCCTGTCGGCGATCCTCGTTCACCTGATTTCCGTTTCTGTGGCTGCACCGCGCATGAAGGCCTGCCTTACTGCGTCGATCATGCCCGCGTCGCTTACCAGAATGTCAGCAAGCGCACGCGCGGCACATCGCCATCAAGCAATAATAACAATGATACCGCGCACTAATTCTGGTTAATGAAAAAAGCCGGCCATTCGCAAGGATGGCCGGCTTTTTTATGCGGGGCGGCAAATTTTGAAAGGCGAATATTTTGGCTTTTTATACATTGCCGCATAAAGGGAGAGAGTGTCCACCACTGTGGCGCCGATGAACGCCGGTTTAAAAGTGGCGTGTAGATCAATGACCAACCGGCCTTCTTTATCAAGATAACAATTCGACCGGCCTTTATCATTCCTCGTATCACTATCCGGCGGTGCGAATTCAAGAACAAGCCTGCCGCTTTCCAAATCCACCATCATGGGGCGCACCGCCATGGCTTGTTCTCTGGATAACAGGCCGTTATTGTGCGGTTTTGCCAGCCATGAACGAAAGGCGCGGAATAAGGTTCTATTGTCCCACAGAACATCATCATCATCGGGCAGGGGGATGGCATTTATTTTTGTCATACTGTAGTATAACAGAAATACGAGAAAAAGCAACAATCTATTGCCGTAAACCCTCTTTATGCCTAGGCTAAACCCTAAACCGGCATAAGTGCGGGATTGTGATGACATTACAAACGATTTATTACGATAAAGAGGGCGATGCCGGGTCGACTCTTCTTTTTATCCACGGCCATGGTGGAAGCAGCCATTCATGGGATCCGCAGGTCAATTTCTTCGTGCAACAGGGATTTCAGGTTTTGTGCCCCGGTCTTCGGGGTTATGGACAATCGCCTTTGCCCGAACCACCAGATAATTTCACCAATACCGGCGATCTTATCTATCTGCTCGATCATCTGAATATATCCAATGCGCATGTGGTGGGTAGCTCGCGCGGTGGACGCATCGCGACAAATCTAACGCTTAACCATCCCGACAGAGTTAAAAGCCTGGCCTTGGTCAGCGCGGCCTTGGGCGGCCATGAATGGTCGGATGAATGGAAGGCCGTGTGGCCCAGCCGCGAACGTGCCGCACGCGAGGGTGTCATCTGGACACCCGACTGGGCTATAGAAGAATATTATAAATTATCGATGTTCACCGAGGCGCACAAAAATCCCGAGCTACATCGATCGCTGCAAGACAAATGGCACATTCAAAATTGGGACGAACGGCAAATACTGGGTGATCTGGGACTGTCATCCCATATCCCGTCAGACAGCGATCGGCTTGCTGAAATATCCGTCCCTACGCTTGTTCTATCGGGCGGCAAAGACAGCGAAGACATCCAGCTTATCGCACAAATATATGCGGCGCTCATTCCCGGCGCGACGCATATAATATACCCCGATCTTGGTCACATGATAGGCCGCGAAGCGCCCGATCTTTTAAACAATGCTCTCTTAGCTCATCTTTGCGCAACAGAACCAAATGCGCCCGCTGCCAATCCACAGGGGCGCAAAATTATTTGCCCCACCGCATAACGACTTGCGCGGCTTTCATGCCCGAACGTATCGCCCCTTCAATGGTCGATGGTAGTCCGGTCGCTGTCCATTCCCCCGCCAGCGCGACATTTTTCCAGCCGGTATATGAAGTCGGGCGGCGGTTATTTTGTTCCGGCGTCGCGACAAAGGTGGCATATTTTTCAAGGAAAATGCGATGTTGTGGCACTTTGTCGGGGTCGAGGCCGAGGAACAACGCAACCTCTCTCCACACCAAACGCGCCATATCGCGCACCGGAATATCCTTGTGCCGTTCGGCGCAACTAATGGTGACCGAAGCCAAACCGTTGCGCACGAATATCCATTCCGAATAGCCGCCGACAACGCCGGTAAAACCTTCTTCCATATCCGGCATATCGACCAGATAATGCGCGTTGATGATCGAACGGAAATCGGTCGGCGTCGGCACTTCGGGCAATAATTCGCGCATAAACCACGCGGGCAGGGCAAGAATAACCCAATCATTGTCACCCAATTCTACCAAAGTGCCGTTGAAATCAAGAGCGCGAACTTGATCACCTTCCCACAACATCGACCGCAGCCGGTGATAATATTTTATCTCGGCGTCATGCTGGCGCAGAACGTTCAAACATGGGATGACAAAACTTTCCGACAAACCCACTTTGGGGATAAGGGGAATGCATGCCTCGCCACCTGCGCCGAAACTTTGCACGAAAATACCCTTCAAAAGCTGGGCGGAAGCGATATCGGTTTCGGTATTCAACGCGCCGATAATAAACGGCTCCCAAAAACGTTGATAAATTTTGCCCTGCTTGTCGAACTTGTTCGCCAGCGTATCCAGGCTTCCCGCCATTAAAACCCGTAGGCCGGAAAAATAATCGCTCAGCTTCGTGCCGGGCACGCGGCGCTTCTTGCTGAAAATCCACCAGGGAAATTTGCCCTTGTTCATTTTCACTGTCCAACGCTCGCCGGTTGATATATCAATGAACGGAAAATGTGGCTTGCCCGACCCGCCCATCGTATCCAACGCGTTGGTCAGATAAAGATAGTCTTGCACCGCGACATTGCCCGACAAAACCAGATGATTGCCGTTATCAATCCGGCACCCTAATTCGCGGTCAAGAAATGAACGGCACCGCCCACCGGCAAAAGGTGCTGCTTCGTAAATGGTAACCTTTTCGCCCGACAGAGACAGCTGTAACGCGGCCGACAATCCGGCCATGCCTGCGCCGATGACATGAACATGGCGTCCGCTCATGAACATAAACCTTTCAGGCAAAGGAAAAGCTTTTTCCATTTCGGCAATGTCACGCGCTGTCCGGGGTTTTGCCAATCCAGCACCACCAACCTGTTAAAAATTGCGCCGTAATAAAGACGCATGATTTTGGCCGGACGCATTGCGGCGGGAACGCACTGCGCCATAAATTCATCGGCCTTGGCGTAATGGGCGCGCGCCATCAGTGCTATATCACGGCACACGGCGGGTAATTTCGCATCACGCAAAACGTCATTGGGACTCCGCAAAACGATACTGTGTTTGTCCAACAAATCACACGGCAGATACAACCGCCCCCGCGCTGCGTCTTCGGCCAGATCGCGCAAGATATTGGTCAATTGCAAGGCGCGACCTAAATGATGCGCCACCTTCATGCCGTTTTCGCTGGCATCGCCAAAGATGCGCACCGAAGCGCGACCAACCGCGCTTGCCACCAGATCACAATAACGGTCAAGCGTCGGCATATCCGGTGCCACAATCGCCGCGGAATCCATTTCCATTCCGTTAATAATTTCCTGAAAATCCTTCTCCACCAAGCCAAAATCCCGAATGGCAGGCAACAATGCGGTCGTAATCGCATCGCTCGCTGTGCCTCGAAAAACACCGGCAATTTTCTCGCGCCACTCCTGCAATCCACGCGATGCTATTTCGGGTGTGGGGCTGTCATCCGCAATATCATCGACCACGCGGCAAAAACCATACAGCGCATACATGGCTTCGCGCCGAGCCTTGGGCAATATCGCCATACCCGCATGAAACGATGTGCGCGAGGCCGCAACCTGCGCCTTCACCGCGTTCAACGCATCATCATAAGAAAGGCTGGTCATAGCCATGCGCGGCCTATGCCGGTCAGCGTACCAAACAACACCGATGTTTTATTCAATTTCACATTGTCACAGAGCGGATCGCGTATGCGCAGCAACGCCACAATCCGCTCGGCCAGAACCGCTATCACTGATGTCTCGCATTTCAAACGTATATCCGGCACTTGCTTAGGCAGCTTGCGCGCTTCGACTAATAACGGATCAACCAAATCCAGCATGGCCTGTAATGTCGCGCGAAGTGACTCTGTCGATGCCTCATGTGACAAATCGGCAATCGATGTGCCGTAAATCATCATCATATCCTGGGGGATATAAACGCGATCCAATTGCCGGTAATCATCGGCGCAATCTTGGATATGATTGATGATCTGCAAAGCATTGCACAAGGCATCATTAGCGGCCCACGCGCTCTCGCCAATGCCATGCAAAGCCAACACATGCCGCCCGACGGGTGCAGCCGAATAATTGCAATAATCAATCAAATCCGCCCAATCACGATAACGCAATTGCGTCGCGTCGCGTTTAAAGGCGGCAATGAGGTCGAGGCTATGTTGCGGTGTAACACCGGTCTCGATCAGACTGTGGCGCAAGGCGACCGATTCCGGCACTTGCTCGCTATGTTCCGATATCAGGGAAACGGCAAATTTATCTAACCGTGTCACCTTGTCCCGCGCGTCCAGCAAAGGATGATCGCTTATATCATCGGCGGCACGCGCGAAATTGTAAAAAGCATGGACATGCTTTCGCAAATCGGGGCGTATAAGAAACGACCCGACGGGGAAATTTTCGGTTGTGCGATTTTTGCCGCTGGAGGTATCGGTAAGGGTCATGTGCTTCTATATCTATATTTGGTGCCGCTAAAGTCAACACGCATGATAAAGGCGCTGCAATAACGCTTGCCACCCAAATATCGATTGGCTATCCTTTGCCTATGAAAAATCGCAAGCCAACCCCTCCTTTGTTCTTCGGCGCGCCAACGCCCCAGCCGCCGTGCGTCTAACGCACATTCACTGGCTTTTTCATCCAAATTCCCGCCTCCCTTATTTAACCAGTTTTGTATTGGTAATGTTATGACCCGCTATCTTGATGTAAAAGCCGTAAGCGATCTGGTGCAATCCGTAGGGCTCGAAAAAATCCTGACCGATATGGCTGGCTATATCCTTGATGATTATCGGCGTTGGGATGAATTTACTAAATCCCCGCGCACCGTCAATCACTCGCCCCTCGGCGTCAACGAACTGATGCCCATTGCCGATAAAAATTTGTACACATTTAAATATGTGAACGGCCATCCGGCCAACACCGCCAAAAATCTTTCCACCGTCATCGCGTTCGGCATGTTGGCGGATGTCGAAACCGGCTATCCGCAATTGCTGTCGGAAATGACGCTGATAACCGCTTTGCGCACTGCCGCCACCTCTGCGATCGTTGCGCGTTTTCTGGCACGTGAAAACAGCCAATCCATGGCCGTCATCGGCTGCGGCGGCCAAAGCGAATTTCAAATCATCGCTTTCCACGCTTTGCTTGGCATCCGCCATTTCCATGTTTTCGATATTGACGCGGATGCTATGAATAAACTGCGTGATAATCTGTCGGGATTAAAAGATATCGAAATCACGTTGGCATCCTCCAGTCACGATGCCGTCAAGGGGGTCGATATTGTCACAACCGTTACGGCAGATAAAACCAGGGCGACAATTTTAACGCCGGATATGATCACACCCGGCATGCATCTCAATGCTATTGGTGGCGATTGCCCCGGTAAAACCGAGTTGCACCCCGATATTTTGCACAATGCCCGTGTGGTGGTGGAATATGAACCCCAAACCCGCATCGAAGGTGACATCCAGCAATTACCCGTCGATTTTCTTGTGACAGAATTCTGGAAAATTGCCACTGGCATAGAAGCGGGCCGCAAGGATGACGAACAAATCACGGTGTTTGATGGTGTTGGTTTTGCGCTCGAAGATTTCTCGGCGCTACGCTACTTCAACGACCTCGCTATACAACAAAACGCGGGCACCACGCTTGACTTGGTTCCCACACTTGCAAACCCCAAAAATCTTTATTCCCTTTTGCATCCCGTCACTTTACCCGTAACGCCCCGCTTAAAAACCGGCGCATGGGTTGAAGAAAGCCACGAAGGTAAAAAATGATAGGGTGGGAACAATTTGAAGCTGTCGAATTACGTGTGGGCACGATAACCCGCGTGGAACAATTTCCCAAAGCCCGCAAACCAGCCTATAAAATATGGGCGGATTTTGGCGGCGATATTGGCCTGCGCCAAACCTCGGCTCAAGTCACGGTTCACTATACGCCTGAAACTCTGGTGGGGCGGCAAATCGTTGGCTGCCTTAATCTGGGTGAAAAGAACATTGCGGGCTTCATCTCCAACTTTCTTTGCACAGGATTGCCCGATGCCAACGGCGATATTGTGCTAATCCAGCCTGAAAAACTGATACCCAACGGCGGCAAGCTGTTTTAATTGGCAGCCAGCCGATAGTTTGTTACAAAATCCAACCCTATATTACATCAGTGAAAAATATGAACGCGCCCCAAAAAGCCCAAGCCCCCAAAACCGCCATTTCGCCCACACGCGCAGAAAATTATGCGGAATGGTATCAACAAATCGTCCGCGCTTCCGACATGGCCGAACTATCCGGCGTGCGTGGATGTATGATCATCAAACCCAACGGCTATGGCATTTGGGAATTGATGCAACGTGATCTTGACCGCCGGTTCAAAGACACGGGCCACGAAAATTGCTATTTCCCGCTGCTTATCCCGCTCAGCTATTTCCAAAAAGAAGCCGACCATGTCGAGGGTTTCGCCAAAGAAATGGCCGTGGTCACACATCACCGCCTTACAAACAAAGACGGCAAGCTGGTGCCCGATGGCGAGTTGGAAGAACCGCTGATCATCCGCCCGACATCCGAAATGACAATCGGCACCGCCATGGCGAAATGGATTAAATCCTACCGCGATCTACCCCTGTTGATAAACCAATGGGCAAATGTCATGCGCTGGGAAATGCGCCCGCGTCTCTTACTGCGCACCGCAGAATTTTTGTGGCAGGAAGGCCATACGGCGCACGAAACATTCGACGACGCCATGTTTGAAACCAAACAAATGCTGGAAGTTTATACCCGTTTTGCCGAAGATGTGATGGCGCTACCGGTTATCGCAGGCGAAAAGCCGGAACATGAACGTTTCCCCGGTGCCGTCACCACCTATACCATCGAAAGCATGACGCAAGATGGCCGCGCCCTGCAGGCAGGCACCTCGCATTATCTGGGGCAGAATTTCTCCAAATCGCTGAACATCCAATTCCAAAACCGCGAAGGTGCGTTGGAGTTTGTTCACACAACCTCATGGGGTGTATCGACCCGCATGCTGGGCGCGTTGGTTATGGCACACAGTGATGATAACGGTCTTCGCACCCCCCCGCGCATTGCGCCCTGGCAGGTTGTTATCATTCCCGTCATCCGCAATGATGCGGATAAAGAGTCCGTCATGGCCTATTGCCAAAGCCTGAAAACAGAAATTCAAACCCAGCATTACGCGGGCGAAGCCGTGCGCGTTAAAGTGGATGCCCGCGACATATCGAGTGCCGACAAAAAATGGGATTGGATTAAAAAAGGCGCGCCCTTGGTTTTGGAAGTCGGCCCCCGTGATGTCGAAGGTGGCAAAGTCTGCGTCATGCGCCGTGATCAATTGGATGCGGGTAAGAAATTCCCGACCCGCGCGGAATTTGTCGCTGGTGTGACAGGCGAACTCACCGCCATCCAGAAAAACCTGTTTGACGAAGCCGCCAAATTCCAACAAGAACGTCTGGTGACCAATATCACCACCCGCGCCGAATTCGATGCCTATTTCGGCAAACCGGCGGATAACAGCTTTGTCGGCGGGCAGGGGTTCGTGCGTGCGAAATGGAGCGGGGATAAACAATCGCTCGACGCGCTCGATGCGTTTGGTGTGACCATTCGTTGCGTTCCTTTCGATCAGGATGGCAAAACGGGCATTTGCGTTCTGACAGGCGCACCAGCGACCCAAGACGTCATTTTTGCACGGGCCTATTAATGTTGTTTGAAGGTTTTGATAAAGAAGAGCTTTTGCTTGACGAAGACAAATTTGCAAACCTGTTTAAGGGAGAGGGAGCGATATATGCAGTTGTTTGTGAATATAACGCAAATGAATTTCCAATATATATAGGGCAAGCCTCTAGTTTAAAACGAAGAATGGGTGAGTATGATCAGGGGCATTTTTCTGCATCAACTGATTTTAAAGTCAGAGCAGCCATTAGGCATCTTAAAAAACTAGGTTGCCGAGTACATTTAAAATATAAGCATGATGCTTCTTTTAATGATGAGGGTATACGTCTAGAAAAAGAACGAGAATGTATTATTAATGCTCTTGTACATGGGCACAGATTACTTAATGCATTTCCTAGCTACAATTATAAAAATCCAGAACATAAGCGAGAGCAAATACAGGATGCGATAGAAAAATTCTGCAATCATTATGTTGGAATAAAATGATCTTTACCCCCTTCGAAAGAATGGTCGCCATTCGCTATCTCCGCGCAAGACGGCAGGAAGGCTTCATCTCGGTCATCAGCTGGTTCTCGCTCATCGGTATCGCGCTCGGCGTTGCTACGCTCATCGTCGTTATGTCGGTCATGAACGGCTTCCGTCAGGAATTGTTCCAACGCGTCATTGGCCTCAACGGCCACATGAATGTGTACGCAATGCAAGGGCCGATTGAAAATTACCAAACGCTGCTCGACCGGCTTTCCAAGGCTAACGACGTCACCGGCATCGCACCAACGATTGAATCGCAAGCCCTCATAACCCATGACGGAACGGCATCCGGAGCCTATGTGCGCGGCCTGTCGCCCGATGCCATTCGTACGCGCCCCAGCATCGCCAGCCACATCGTCGACGGCTCGCTCAATGATTACGGTGACGGCAATATCGCGATCGGCATCCGCATGGCTCAAAGGCTAGATCTCCACCTGGGCGACTCTCTGGCGCTTATTTCGCCGGTCGGCAAAAGTACGGTGTTCGGTACCGCACCCCGTACGCGGTCATACAAAATCGCGGCCATCTTCGATGTCGGCATGTTCGAATATGACAACAACTTTATCTTCATGCCATTAGATGACGCACAATTGTTTTTCAGCACGGGCGACGGCGTGACGTCTTTGGAAATGTTTGTCAAAAACCCGCAAGACCTCTCCAACACCCGCAAAAATGTGGTGGCGGCGATTGGCACCGAACAAACCCAACCGCTACGTTTGCTGGATTGGCAACAAACCAATTCCAGCTTTTTCACGGCCTTACAAGTCGAACGCAATGTGATGTTCCTGATATTGACGATGATCATTCTGGTCGCCGCCTTCAACATCATCTCCGGTCTTATCATGATGGTCAAAGACAAGGGGCGCGATATCGCCATTCTGCGCACCATGGGGGCGACACGCGGCATGATCATGCGCATCTTCTTCCTTAATGGTTCTTTCATCGGCTTGGCTGGCACATCAACCGGTCTTGCCTTGGGTTTGTTCATCGCCAAACATATCGAAGGCCTGCGGCAAATCGTGCAACGCCTGACCCACACCGATCCTTTCGCGGCCGATGTTTATTTCCTCACCCGCATGCCGTCTGTCGTCGATTGGCATGATGTGATCGAAATTGTTGTCATGGCGCTGGTGCTTTCTTTCCTCGCCACGCTTTACCCGTCATGGCGCGCCGCGAAACTTGATCCGGTTGAGGCGCTACGTTATGAGTAAGCCTGTATTGGAACTCCGCAATATCCGCCGCACCTTCCAACAAGCGGGCGAGCCGCTGCAAGTCCTGCGCGGCTGTTCGCTCTCAATCCACGCTGGCGAAACCGTCGCGCTCATCGGGCCTTCGGGATCCGGCAAATCAACCTTGCTGCACAGCGCGGGGTTATTGGAAAAACCCGATGAAGGTGAAATTATCATCGGCGGTCAGGATGCGATGAAGCTGGATGACACAGGCCGCACGGCGCTGCGTCGCCGCACCATAGGGTTCGTTTATCAATTCCATCATTTACTGCCCGAATTTTCGGCATTGGAAAATATTGTGTTGCCGCAAATGATCGCGGGCGTAGAACGGAAAAATGCTGAAGCCCGCGCGCGTGAATTACTGGAATTAGTGGGGCTATCCAATCGTGCCAATAACCGTCCCGGCAAATTATCGGGCGGCGAACAACAACGTGTCGCGCTGGCCCGCGCACTGGCCAATAAACCGGAACTGCTGATTGCGGATGAGCCAACCGGCAATCTTGATCCAGTCACAGCCGATCATGTGTTTGATGTTTTGCAACATCTGGTGCAATCGCAAAATCTTGCGTTGCTTATGGCGACCCACAATCACGACCTCGCCCGTAAAATGAACAGGCTGGTCGAAATCAAGGACGGGCGGCTGACAGGCTGATATTGCCATATCGTTGTGTAAATCTTTGCACGGCCTGAGGGGCAGGGCGCTCCATAATCTCTTTAAGGGATGTGGCAAATTTTTCTTCATCCCCATGATAGGCGGGCATCATGATGCCGCTCTCGGTACCGCATGCCGATTGAATATCGGTAAGATCAGCGCAAAGCAAACCCGCAGGAGTTTTTACGTTAATAGCATCTAAAACAGCGTGGCGGCTCAAGCTAAAAAGGAAACCGCGTAATGTTATGGCTGACACCTTGTTGAAATGCAGGCGTCCCAGCAAAGCGCGGTCATTGCTCAGCACGAAAGTGGGAGTGCCATCTTTTTTCAGGTAATCGCTGAGATAATAGCACGCATCGTCGCCAAAACCTTTCTTGTTTGTTCTTAGTAATTTTACAAGGCGGCTTCTTTTTGTTTCTATGGGTATATTTTTGTTAGATATAATGGCATGTAAATTTTTTATATATACGGCAGATTGGCTTCTATCGATAACCGGTGGCGCGCTCAATTCCAATATCCCCTTGCGTTTCGCTTCCAAAAGAAGATTTGTGTATGCCTGATTATAGGAAACACGCCGGTCAAAAAACTCACCCAGATCCTGGCCGTTACGGAGGGCGTTGCTAATTTCAAGAGAAACCATCTCAGGTACGAATATTTTATAGCCGCCTTGCGCAAGGAGAGACAAAGCATCAAAAATCTTGGTCTGGACCCATGATTTATGCAGGTTGTTTTCCGGCAAGGTATGAAAAATGTAAAGCAATACGCAGGCATCAATAATGATATATCCGCGTAAGGGCGTTTGTTGTTTTTCAATCATAATATTACTTTTAATAATCGGCGTTGGGGCGTTCATGCCTTAATCTTATAGCCCAAATATCGTTTGTATATGACCCGATTTTACTTTCATGAACATTTTTCCTAAAAACATACTGTAACTATATGATTTATAAAGATAACAATAACATTTTCCCCTTGGTTTCTGTGCGCCGAAATGCTAAAAAACCCCCTTCATAATCAATACGCTGATTCACCATAAAAACAGGCCATACCGTGACCGATAATAACGCCGCTCTTCCATCATCCGATATCCAGACGATCACTATCGAAGACGAAATGCGCTCGTCCTATCTGGCTTATGCCATGAGCGTTATCGTATCACGCGCGTTGCCGGATGTGCGTGACGGCCTGAAACCCGTTCACCGTCGTATCCTGTTCGCGATGAAGGAAGGCGGATTTGACAGTAGCAAGCCGTACAAAAAATCCGCGCGTATCGTCGGCGACGTTATGGGTAAATATCACCCGCATGGCGACAGCGCGATTTATGACGCGATGGTGCGTATGGCGCAAAGCTTCTCGATGCGTTTGCCGTTGATTGACGGCCAAGGCAATTTTGGCTCGATGGATGGGGATAACCCCGCCGCCATGCGTTACACCGAAGCGCGTTTGGACAAAGCCGCCGAAACCATGCTGGAAGACATCGACAAAGACACCGTCGATTTCCACCCGAACTATGATGAATCGCTGCAAGAACCCGATGTTCTGCCTTCGCGCTATCCCAATCTGTTGGTCAATGGCGGCGGCGGTATCGCGGTCGGTATGGCAACCAATATCGCGCCCCACAATCTGGGCGAAGTCATCGACGCCACGCTGGCGCTTATCAAAAATCCCGATATTTCTATCGATGAATTACTCGACATCATCCCCGGGCCTGATTTCCCGACCGGTGCCATCATCCTCGGCACAACCGGTTGCCGTTCGGCTATGCACACAGGCCGTGGCAGCATCACGATGCGCGCCCGCCACATCATCGAAGAAATCCGCAAAGATCGTCAAGCGATCGTTTTCACCGAAATTCCGTTCCAGTTGAACAAGGAAAATCTGGTCAAGCGCATAGCCGAATGCGTCCATGAAAAAATCATCGAAGGCATTTCCGAATTGCGCGATGAATCTGACCGCGATGGCGTACGCGTGGTGGTCGAACTGAAACGCGACGCTATGGCCGAAGTCGTCCTCAACCAACTCTTCGCCCATACCCCGTTACAAAGCAATTTCTCGGTCAATATGTTGGCGCTGAATAATGGCCGTCCCGAATTGCTGAATCTTCGCGGCGTTTTGACCGCATTCGTCGATTTCCGCGAAAAAACCATCAACCGCCGTACGGAATATGAACTGAAGCAAGCCCGCGACCGCGCCCATGTCTTGCTCGGCCTCGCGGTTGCCGTCGCTAATATTGATGAAATCATCGCGCTTATCCGCCGCGCCAATGACCCCGCCGTGGCGCGCGCAGAGTTAATCGCCAAGGCATGGCCGGTCGGTGATGTTGGCCCGCTTATCACACTGGTCGATGATGCATTTGACGCCACTGCCGCAAACGCCACTTATAAACTTAGCGAATTACAAGCTAAAGCCATCCTTGATCTGCGCCTGCATCGTTTGACAGGATTGGAACGCGATAAGATCGGCAATGATCTCAAAGAAATCGTCGCGCAAATCGCAGACTATCTCGATATTCTGTCCAAGCGCGAACGTGTGTTCCAAATCATGTCCGACGAAATGGCGGCCATCCGGTTGAAATTCGCCACACCGCGCCGCACAATTATCGAGCCGATCGAATTCGAACAAGATATCGAAGATCTAATCCAACGCGAGGACATGGTCGTCACCGTCAGCCATGCCGGCTATGTCAAACGCGTGCCGCTCTCGACCTACCGCGCGCAAAAACGCGGCGGTAAAGGCCGTACAGGTATGGCAACCAAAGACGAAGATTTCGTCAGCGATATTTTCGTGGCCTCCACCCACACGCCCATGCTGTTCTTCTCGTCGCTGGGGCGCGTCTATAAACTCAAAGTCTACAAACTCCCACTCGGCAACCCGCAATCGCGCGGCAAGGCCTTGGTCAATATGCTGCCCCTCGAACAGGGCGAAACCATCACCACCGTTCTCCATCTGCCTGAAGACGAAACAACATGGGCAAACCTGAACGTCATGTTCGCCACCGGTGGCGGCACCGTCCGCCGTAACCAATTGTCGGATTTTAGCAATGTGCGCCCCAGCGGCATCATCGCCATGAAACTGGAAGAAGGCGAACGGCTGATCTCGGTCAACACCTGCGCGGAACATGATGATGTTCTGCTGGCCACCAAGCAAGGCAAAGCTATCCGCTTTGCGGTCGATGATGTGCGCGTATTCGCCGGACGCAATTCGGTCGGTGTGCGCGGCGTTAGGTTGCCAGAAGGCGATGCTGTCATTTCCATGTCCATCTTGCGCCATGTCGAAGCAACGGCGGATGAACGCGCCGCCTATCTGCGCCAAGCCAACGCAGCACGCCGCGCGGCGGGCGAAGAAGAACTGGCGTCTGCTGGCGGCGACGAAGAAGAAACAACAACCAATCTGACGCTGTCGCCTGAGCGTTTTGCCGAACTGGCATCGTTCGAAGATTTCCTTATCACCGTTTCCGAACGCGGTTTCGGCAAACGCACCTCGGCATACGAATATCGTTTGTCGGGTCGCGGCGGGCAGGGGATATGGAACATGGATATGTCCGAACGTAATGGGCTTATCGTGGCAACTTTCCCCGTTAAAGACGGCCAGGAAATCATGTTGGTGTCCGATGGCGGCCAAATTATCCGCGCGCCGGTCAAGGATATCCGCATCGCGGGTCGCCGAACACAGGGCGTAACGGTGTTTCGCGTCGACACATCCGAAAAAGTTGTGTCGGTCGCAGCGGTCGATGACCAATCGGGCGAGGCAACAGATAATGGCGACGTTGAAACCGTTGAAGGCGATAGCGAAATCTAAGCGCATCAACAAAGCTATCGCTGATCGGGGTTAAGGCTGCAAAGTCCAAACGCCCTTGTCTTGCAAACAAAAAGACGGGCGATGGCCAACAGTATAAATCCTGTATGCGCCATTGGCCTCTAACATATCTGCTTCTTTAAGGCTCAAAGCGCCCACAAAAACGCATGTCATTCCAACAGGCTTGGCGATATCCGGCGGCAACATCCAATCCTGACGACCAAGCAAAGCGCTAATATCGTTAATATAGGGTTGCGTGCCGATGTGGATATGACCCTTTTTCAAGGCAAGCGTCGATATAAAATAAGAGAATTTTTCCGCCGGTAATGACATCCGTAATTTTCCTTAAACATAATAATTGCTTCCCTTTACCCCAAAGTAGTGAGAGTGATCAAATATAACCTTCTTTTAAAGGCGTAAAACAAGGAAAATAATGTTGCTGTCCAGCCAATTACCTGATAATTAGGCCGCTTCTAAGGTGACCTCGTAGCTCAGTCGGTAGAGCATCTGACTTTTAATCAGTTGGTCGGCAGTTCAAATCTGCCCGAGGTCACCAGTCTTCGCCCTTCGGGCTCCGCCTGGCGCAGCCACAAAACTACTTCGCCGCATGCGTCTTGGCATCAATCGCAAACGGCTTCGGCTTTTCCCCATTGCGCCATAATTCGACCATGCGCACATAGGCACCTTCGATATTCTTCGTATAACGGGCTATATCGAACAAGGGTGCTGTCGGAATATTTTGTGCCAATTTTTGCTTCACGGCGGCCAGTTTTTCCGGATGTGTCGCCAAATCCAACGCCTTGGCTTCATATTCCGCCATTGTGTTTGTCGTCAGCTCCGCCAATCCGACAGAACGCAACGCGCTGCTGCTTACCCGCCCGGCAAATGTTTCACCCAGACAGGTGACTATTGGCAAGCCAGCCCATAACGCATCACTGGCGGTTGTGTGCGCACCGTAAGGCAGGGTATCCAAAAACAAATCCGCTAAACGATGCCGCGCCAAATGGTAAGGCAATTTCTGTCCCTGAGCGAAAATAATCCGTTCGCCTTTAATCCCGCGCATCACGGCCTCGCGCCGCAAATTCGCTTTCACCTCTTCCGAAGTCATGGCGATCAACCACAACACGCTGTTCGGTACGGCCTTTAATAACCGCATCCACACATCGAAAAAGGGCGGCGAAATTTTATACGAAGCGTTAAAACAACAGAACACCACCCCCGTTTCCGGTAAGCCACATTCAGTTTTGCTTGGTGTCTGCGCCGCGATTTCGCGCTTGGAATCATTGGGCTGATAACAATCGGGCAATTGCACGATTTTTTCGGAATAATAACGCGCATCCGCCATCGGTGTCACCACGGGGTCGCCAATGACATAATCGATAAAATCGGCGCCCATCGTGCCGGGATAACCCAGGAAATTAACCTGAACAGGCGCGGGTCGGTCGGCCAAAATGCGCGTGCGGGTGCCTTGCGTGTAGCCCTTTAAATCGACCAACACATCGATCTTGTCTTTGTAAATGCGCCGCATCGCTTCATCATCCGAAGACGCATATAAATCGACGAAATGATCGAAACCCTTTACCACACGGTGGCGAATATCGCTGTTATCGTTGTGGCCATAAGAATAAGCGTATAATTCAAACTTTGTGCGGTCATGGCGCTCGATCAATTCTGCCATTAAATATGCGGTCGCATGCATGTGAAAATCGCACGACAGATAACCGATTTTAATACGCCCGGTATGCTCATGCCGGTTATGCACAAAGGCTTTGCCGCGTGGAATTCGCGCGGCCCAATTCTGGGTACACAGATGTTGTTCGGCCAAACTGGTGGGGACTGATAACAACAAAAACGGCTCCGCATCTTTGACGACAGAACACAAATGATTGACGTCGTTTTTAAACTGGCTCCAATCGCACGCAAGCCGGCGCAAATTGCCAATTTCGATTTGCAGCTTCAGATTATGCGGCGAAGATTCCAACCCCTTGCGGCAAGCCTCAATCGCTTCGCCCAACAAACCGCGCTTGCGCAACGTGTGCGCCAGATTGATAAACACATCGGCATATTGCGGGCGCAACGCGGCGGATTTGCGGTAGGCTTCCGTGGATTCTTCCAAACGACCCAGTTCGTTTAAAGGCTGGCCCAGATTATTCAACGCCTCGGGGAAATTGGGGCGAATTTCCAACGCCTTTTGATAGGCGGCAATCGCTTCCTCGCGCTTGCCCAACATCATATAGGCAAGGCCAAGATTGCAATAGGCTTCGGGGAAAGCAGGCAAAAACGATATCGCTTTTTTAAACGCGTCGATCGCTTCCACAGTCTTGCTTAACCGCTGCAACCCAACGCCAAGATTATAGTAGGTTAAAAAAGAATCCGGCTTGCTGGCGATAGCCTGACGACACAGCTGAACGGCATCTTCGGTGCGCCCCTGATCCATGAGAACAATCGTCAGATTATTATAGGCATCGGGATTTCGCGGATCCAACGCAATCGCTTTGCGGTAAGAGGCGACGGCTTCTTCCGGCCTGCCCAAGGCTATTAACGCCAATCCCAAAGTATTATGGGCGGTCGGATTGTTATCATGCAGCGCCAGCGACTTGCGAACCAGATCAACGGCGGTTTTATAATCCTGCGCATTAAAACGGATAACGCCTGCGTGATATAACGCGATTATATCGTTCGGATTTTCGCGTAAAATATCCCAGTAAAGAGCCTCAGCCTGTTCATTCTGGCCGGCTTCCTGCGCAGCAATAGCGCTGCGCAATTTATCGCTGATAACCATTGTCGTGTCTATCCTGATGAATCTCTATGCCTATTCTTTATATCGCACTCGGTAATACTATTATAGGTAGAAATTCACTATTTATCTGTAATTCGCACCAATTCGCCAAACGCGGGAAAACCGGCATCCCGCACCAGATTAACGGCATGCGCCGTCTGCAAACCCGAAGGTTTGGCGTCGTTGATAACAATGCGCTCGCCGGTCGGCAGCCCAAAGATAATCTGGTCAAAACGGATGCCGAAACTTTGCAAGGCCTGGCGCGTCATCGCCTCATGCTCGGGCGACCGCGCCGTCAAAAGAACAATGCGATCGCCCTGAGATATGGCATTCATAAACGCAACCGCACCCGGCAATACTTCCTCCGCCTCTGACATATAACCATTGTGGCGGAGTAAAGTCCCGTCAATATCGATCAGCCATGTCTTGCCAAGGTTGCTGAGTTCGATCATGGCCGGTTCTCCGTTGCCTGATGAAGGTGATAAAGCCCGTTGAAATAGGCCGCGAGAATGGAATCATAATCATCATCGACATAACCCGACAAAGCCAGCCAGATAAACGCATGCAAAATCCGCACTGTCGTATAATTGTCGCCGCACCGCTCGCGCAAAACTTCGCCCAAATGCCCCCAACCGCTTTCCTTAATCTCGACATCCGCGCTTTGTGTGTCCAATGTCAAAATAAAATGCCGGCGATTGAAACTGTCGTAATTGCCAATCATCGAATAATAAAGTTTCGCCCAATCATAATTGGGGTCGCCCCAAATGCCCGGTTCGGCAAAATAGCCGCGCGGATCAATAAACCACGGCTTTCCTTTGGCATCGATCAAGGTGTTGCTGAACGTCGGATCGCCGTGAATAACGGTAAACCCTGCACAACGCGTCTTGGCAAAAGCCTCCTCTAACCGGTGGCTTTCTTTCTCATGCAAAATATTCGGAACCCATACCCCATTGACTTTAATCGTTCGCCATTCAGACAGCTCCGGTAAAAGATCGCGCACTTTCGCAATCCGGTTTACCGTTTTATCCAGATAAATTCTGCGCAATTCCTCTGCCGACGCAGGCTTGCTGCCCAACCCATGCAACTCATCCAATGCATTTAGAATATTCTCTAAAATCTGCCGCCGACCCTTGGTTCCCCAAGGCAGCTGAAACGGATGATGCCCGTCAATACGCGATAATGTCATCGGCGATGTGCCGAGCAGGGTAGGGGTATGCCCAAACCCCAACGCGCCAACCTCTTTATACCACGCAGTCTCATGCTCAATCAGATGCGCATATTCCGGCACAACCGCTTCCTTGATAACGCGGTCGCCCTGATAGGCAATCCGGTTAAAAAACCGCGTCCCCGCCGTATTATCCCAATGATGCAACAACGCATTCAATGTCCCCAGCTCGACAACCTCATCGCAATAAACGGTTTCAAAATCCGCCACATGCTCCGACAGCCAGCGCACAAATTCGCCGCTCTCCGCCAACCCTTCCAACACGCGCTTATTCGGAAACCAGAACAAACCCATAATGCCGGTGTCGGTGCTGCTCTGCTCGACAATCGCGCCATCCATCACCGACCACCGGCAAACAAAAGAACGCGACAGAAAAATAATCGGCTTATCGCCCGTCGGCACCGGCAAAGCATCCTGAAGGCTCAAATCGCTCCACACAATCCACACCGGCTCATCATCGCGCATCATTGCCAAAGCGTCGGCTATCCCGCTGCTGGTGCCCGTACCGGTTGGCCGCAAAATACGCACCGCTTGTCCCGGCGGCACCACGCGCACATAACGCTCCAAAACTTCGGCGCGATGCTCTGCTATCACGATGGCGGTTAAATCGCCTTCAATCGCGGCCTGAAACCTGTCCAGCACATGATAAAGCATGGGTTTGCCATTAATCGGCACCATACATTTCGGCTTGTTCCAGCAATAATGCTCAAGCCTGCTGCCTTTTCCACCCGCCTGAATAATAAGATGGGTCACGCCACATCCTTATCCTGCGCGACACTATCATTCGGCCCATAATAATCCTGCCAGAAGGCGCGGCACTCATCACCCAAGGGGTGCGTAAAATTAAATTGCGGCTTTTCGCCTATGTCCGGATTAGGCAGCAATACCGTATCATCATCTGCGTTGCATAATCTTGTTATGATGTCGGTAATGCCTAATGCTTCTTCGGCCAGCAAGATTTTTGGCCGGAAGGGACGAAGCGCTTCAAACCCACCTGGAAAATACAAACGCTCCAACAAAGTCGGCACGCGCAACCACCCCATCAAATCGGTCCACCCGCTATCCGGCGAAATCATCAACTTACAGGTTTTCAGGAAGGTCAGCTCGGCATTCATTTGCGGCGTGTCGGGGGTCAGATAATCAATCGTCCGCTTATAACCGGGCAAATTAAAATCGCTCGGCCTGCCGTAAATTAAAACCGGCAATTTCAAAACTTCCGCCGCCATGGCCGCCAATTGCCCCATACGCTGGGGGTCGGAATTTCTGCTGGAATTATAAGAAACATTACGCAACTGAACGCCAATATGCGGATAAAAATCAAAAGGAGGTCGCGCAAAAAATTCAGGCATATAAGACGGTATCGTGGCATGCCGCGCCGCATAATATAGATCATCCCCCTCATGCGATTGACGCGATAACTGAAGATGCCATTCCGTCGGCAACAAATTTGGATTGGCATAACGGTCAATAAACGCGCGACGCAATTCCTTCTGCGCAATAAGAAAAGGTTTTATCTGCTCTTCTACAGGGGCGGAAATGTTAAGAACATAATTTTCTTCAAGTAACCCGCCCAACATTTTAAGCGCGGGTGTGCCATGTTGCGCAAGCCGCCCGCATATCTCATAAAGCCCAAATGCTTTTTTAATCTCGGTAACGCGGTCGAAAAAAACCGGATCATCAAAAGCCCCACCCACAGGATAAAGCCCCACGCGCCGCGCCGGTATCACCCAACCCGACCGCAACCACGGCTCGATCTGACCCAAAAATGCGCGTATCTCCACGCCCATTTCACCTAAAAAGGGAAACATGATTTTTCTTCCCTCATGCGCAAGGGGGTGTTTTTCAAGCGCAGGAAAAAGCGAAGCAGGCAGGGCAATCTGGCAGGACGCCACATCAATAAAAGTCGCAAGGGCTTTTTGATAAATGTCCATATCGGCATTTCCCTGAATATTTGGCGTTATACTGCATGCTTTGCGGCGCATCTTTTATGCTCGATTCGACCCTATCATGGCAAAAACACAAAGTCATTTCTTAAGAACGCTCAACCTTGACAAGCCCCCCATCGCCTTCATAATCCCATCCGCTTCGTTATTATAAACAAGGATCAAAGAATGAAGGAACTTTCCAAGGCGACCTCGCGCCGCTTCCACGATATCCGTTATGCCACGCGCTGGTTCGCGGGCGATGCGGTCGATATCGGTGCGGGCGATGATCCGCTCAGCCATCTTAAATTCTTTTTCCCGCTTCTTAAAACAGTCACCAATACCGACAAAGAAGACGGCGACGCCATGCTGATGGATTGGGTGGCCGATGAATCCTTTGATCTGGTTCATTCCAGCAATTGTATGGAACATCTGGAAGATCCGGGCATAGCGCTCACCAATTGGGTGCGCATCTGCCGCAAGGGCGGCCATATCATCATCACGGTGCCCGATGAAGATTTGTACGAACAAGGCGTTTTCCCAACCACATGGGGCGCGGAACATCTCTGGACATTCAGCATCGGCAAATTGCAAAGCTGGAGCCCGCGTTCGGTAAGCCTGCTGCCTTTTCTGGCGCGTTTCACCGACCGTGTAAAAATTTTGAAAATCGAACTGCTCGATACAGGCTATATCTATAACGCGCCGCGCATGGACCAAACGCTGGGCATACTGGCCGAATCTGCTATCGAAATCGTCCTGCAGAAATTATAAGAGGAGGTGAGGGGTAAGGCTCTCAACAATTTACAAAAGACTCTAAGAAAAAGAATATAAAATGGAAACCACCCCACGACCAAGACCCACCTGTATAATATCCCAAGCCTGCGGCATCGGCGATATCCTCTTCGTCCAGAAAATCGCGCATCACTTCGCGGATATGGGGTATGAAGTTATCCTGCCCATCCTCGATATCTATGCCTGGATGCGCTATTACATCGAACCGCATCCGCATGTCGAATATCCATTGTTGCAAACCAACAGGCCGGAATTGCGCGGCACTTTCAAATTCGCCAAAGAATTTCTTGAACTAGGAGCCAAATGCGATGATTTGTCTTCCGAAGAATCCCGCATCTTCCAACATCCCATTTTGTATGGCGAAGTCGGCAGCCCGGATTCCTTTGTCTTTCTGGCGCTGGGACCCAGCTATCATTGGCGTGCGGGCGATAGGATGATGCCCGCCAAATATAATTTGGTTGGCCTCGCTTTTTCCGATTGGCAGGATTATGTGCATCTGAAACGCAGGCCTTCTGTCGAACGTGAACTTTATTACGATGTGCTGGGCTTGAAAGACGATAGCTGTTTCACACTGGTCAATGAAAATTCCAGCAGCAAAAGCCTGCCATTGCCCGTTCCCGGCACTGTCGTCCGTATGCGCGAAATCGAAGGATTTACCTTGTTGGATTGGCGCATCGTCGCCGAACGTGCCGCGCAAATTGTCACAATTGACACCTCGCTGGTTCTGATTGCCGAAATTTTGAAACTGCAAAAACCGCTTTATATGATTTCGCGTTATGAACCACCCAGCTTCGATGCGGTCGAAGATATCCTCAAACTCAAATGGAATCTGGTGCTGACGCCGGAAACATTACAAGTGCCACCGGCAACCCCACCTGTTCAGGAAAGAGCGGAAGAAGAACCACCCCGTAAACGCCGTTTCTGGCAAAGAGGGTAATCAAAAATGGAAACCGCAAAGAAACCAACAATGATGATAGGCCAGGCCTTCGGCATCGGCGATGTCCTGTTCATTCAAAAAATCATTCATCATTACGCCGATATGGGTTTTCATGTCGTGGCGCCGATCCTGAATAACATTTCGTGGATACGCTATTACATCAAGCCCCATCCCAATGTCGAATATCCCGTTCTTCTGAGCCGCCGCGGACATTTTACAGGTAGTTTCAAATTCGCCGATATTTATACTCAGCTTTATGAAGGCATGTTGCGTGATGTCAAAAATCCGCTTTATAAGACTGCCATTATTTATAATGAAGCCGATATCGATAATGGTTTTATCTTCCTGCCACTCAGCAGTTCTTATGCGGCGCTGAATGACAAGCTAATGCCCTCCAAATATAATTTTGTCGGTCTGGATTTTGCCGATTGGGTCGATCATGTGCATCTGAAACGCCGCACCGATGTCGAGCGCGAACTTTATTATGATGTGCTGGGTCTGAAAGATGACAGCCGCTACACGCTGGTCAATGAAGAATCCAGCCGCAACGCGTTGCCGCTGGCGGTTCCGGGCAACATCGTCAAACTTGGTCGTATCGACGGCTTCACCTTGTTCGACTGGTCGTTGGTCATCGAACGCGCTGCGCAGATTGTCACGATCGATACATCGCTGGTGCTGCTGGCTGAAATCCTCCGGCAGAAAAAACCGCTTTATATGATCTCGCGTTACAACCCGCCCAGCTTTGAGGAAGTCAAAGACATCCTCTCGCTCGACTGGAACCTGATACCCACCCCTCAAGACCTCAACATCCCGGCAGCAGCCTGAAATAAGATTAAGAACGAAATGTAGGGTTGGGGCTTCTCCATAACCCACACTCTATAAAATTTGTTCCAACCACGCGGCCCATTCTGCCGCCCGATTTTTCCATGTGTAATGGGTGCGTGTAAACTCGATCTGCTCCTCTAATCTCCCCAGCGTACCGACGGCATCCGCCTGTGCAGCTTGCGCGGTGCGCACTACTTCATTCGCAAACATAGTCGCCTTCATGCCATTGGTCAGCGGCTCGGTAAAATCGACCAGATGGGCAAAACCTGCGGTCGTTTCCGGCAAAGCGCCCAGACTGGTGCTGATCAATAAAGTGCCGGAAGCCATCGCTTCCATCGCGGCGATGCAAGATGTTTCGGGGAATGTGCAAGGATATGACCAGATATCGACTTCCGACATGGCCTCGGCCAAGCGCGGCTGTGGCAGAGCGCCGATATAGCTGACACCCGGCTGGCTTTGCGCCAGATCATAAAGCGCGGAATAATGATCCGGCACATCGGCGCCATATATCCCCATGCTCGAAAAAATGCGCAAAGTCGCGCCTTCTAACTGTTTGCGTATGGATGCGAAAGACAGCAACAGGATATCAAGCCCGCGATAAGGCGTGCTGGAATATCCCAATACGGGCGGGATGCCGTTGCGCAACCAGTTCGCGCTGGAAACGCTGTCCATAAAGGACGGTGACACGGCATTGCGCAGGATTTTTATTTTATCCGCTGGCAAACCGAACAGGGCTTGATAATGATCAGCCTGCCATTGGGAAATAAGCGCGAAGCCCGCATAAAGGCTGTGTTCTGTGGGGTTTTGCAAAGACTGGATAGAGGGCTGGTCATGCGCATGATGTGACCATAAAACAAGCGGCCGTGTGCATCCGACGCCGCGCAAAGTTTGTGCAATCGCGCCTGATACGGGAACAACAACATCAAAGCCATTAAGCACCTCTGTGGGGCAGGGCAGGTTGAGGAAATGCACGCCATCTACTTGTTTGGGTTCCGAAATGCCATTGAGGATGGCAACTTCATGTCCTGCCTGAACCAGCATGAAAGCCAGATTGGAAACGGCAGATTGCGTGCCGCCAAGTGGCTGATGCAGATAAGTTTTCGTGTCATAATTATGGGTGTGGGAGTCGATAAAAAGTATTTTCATGGCTTCCTGAAGCGCGGGTTGCACTCTAACTTCTAACAATTTCTATTGTTTAGCCAGTCTTTTTCATTGTATATATGAAGTCTCTTCCTCGCGCCTTGTTTCGTTCTTCGACTCCGCGTCGCTTCCTGAAATCTCCCCTTCAAAATTCTGGCCGTGTGCTTGCAACTTTAGTTTTGCTTTTTGTAGGCGGTTCCGGCAAAGTTTGGTTAATGAGTTCTTAAGATTCGCGGCCTAGGATTTTTTGGCTCCCGAGTCTTCTCGTCAGAGTTGCGTAAGATGGCTAATCAACCTGCTGCTTTTGCAGCCTAATTTTTGGATGTTTATACATGACAATCAGCAGCATCAGCCTTCTTACCCCTTCGCAAATCTCACTTATATCGACAATCGATATTGCCGGCCTCACGACAACGGACATCGCGCCCCTTACCTCCGCGCAAATCGGCGGCCTAACAGCCGCCCAAATACAATATCTTTCAACGCTTGACCTTCAGGCGCTTACCAGCAACCAGGTTTTGGGTCTTACAACAAAGGCCATTGCAGCGCTTACTTCCAGCAATTTTGTTTTTGATGCCACGCAATTATCCGTATTCAGCACCAGCCAAATTGACTCCATCACAACCGCGGCGCTGCAATCGATCAGCACGACCCAATTCAGCGGCCTGACCGTCAGCCAAATCGGCATTTTAACGTCAACGCAGGTGCAATCTTTAACCACGCTTCAGGTTAACGGTTTGTCGACCACCCAAGTCAGCGGCCTAAAGACAACCCAGGTTTCGCTTTTATTAACCAGCCAAATCTCGGTCCTGACAACTTTGCAGCTGCAAACACTGACGACGCTGCAGCTGACATCGCTGACGACGTTGCAGGTGGCGAGCCTGAGCACGTTGCAGGTGGCGGGGCTGAACACGACGCAGGTGGCGGCCTTGACGGTGACGCAGATCAAGGCGTTGACGA
>JAMFSS010000004.1 GCA_026225415.1 Alphaproteobacteria bacterium
AATGGGATGCAGGCAACGGCGATTTTATCGATAAGCACGAAGCCTGCGCCATTTTATCGCCCTGCTCGCCCTTGGCCGTTACTTTGACGGCAGCCCCAACCAGCATAATAGCGGGCGGATCGACAACGCTCAGCTGGACAATCAGCGGCAATATCGGTGCGATGACCTGCACAGCGTCCAGCACCGACACGCCGACAACATGGTCGCAAACCTATAGCTATGCCAACGGCGCAACGGCAGCCGGCAGCGCCACCGTCGTTCCTGCGCCGCCTAACGGGTCGACCAGCACAACCTATACCCTCAGCTGTACCGACAGCATCCATACGGGGGCCGGTAACATCACAATCAATGTCAGCGGCGCGGCATGCGCACCGGGGCCGTAATCATGAAGAGTGGAAAAAACATGAATAAACTTTTCAGTTCGCGCGGCTTATCGGGTTGGAAACGCGCCTTTATCGCCACGCGCCTGTTGGCGGCGCTGCTTCTCGCTTTTGGCTTCGGCGCCCCTTCATCAGCCTGGGCTTTGGGCGGCGGGGGTTTTATTGCCCAGAACTGTGTGGATGGCTGCACCTATTTTGATGGATTGGCTGGTTTTAATGCTACGGCCTGGGCACCCTATTGCAGCATAGATGGGCATGGCGGTGTTGGTGGGGTCGGCGCCCTGCATTGGTGCCCCGATAACCCCAGCGGCTGCGCGGCAGGCACCACATGGAATGAAATCAGCATGTCCTGCGTGGCCTCTGCCGTCAACGGCGCCTGTGGAACGGCCAATGGCGGCAATGATACATCGGCGCCCAGTACCAATCTCTGTGGCACAGGCACCGCCAGTGCCGTAGCCAGCGCAGCTGGCGGCTGGACATGGACATGCGCGGGATCCAATGGCGGCACGACGGCCAGCTGCTCGGCCAATCTGAGCGCGGCTGTCAACGGCGCCTGTGGCGCGGCCAGCGGCGCGACCTACAGCTCTGCGCCGCATACGGCAGCCTTTTTATGCAACAGCGGCACAGCGTCAGCCGTAACCGGCACCAACACCTGGTCATGGACCTGCGCCGGATCTAACGGCGGCAGCACGGCTTCTTGCTCTGCCACAAATTGCTCCCCCGTTTATACCGGCACATGGGTTGCAGGCGCCTGCTCGGCCACATGCGGCGGCGGCACGCTTGCCGCAGCCACCTGCTCCACAGGCAACAGCGCCGATTGCAACCCCGCCACCATGCCCTCCGGTTCCTGTAATACTCAGGCTTGTTCGGCGTCCCAAGGCGTCCTTATCGGTTGTGGTTCGACGGGCAGCACGGGCGTTGGCACCGGCTGCGCCGCTTCAACTGCAGTGACAAGCTCGGCGACCCAAATCGGAATATCGGTTCAAGGATCAGATAACCCCGAAAATGCGCCTTGCGCGACTATAGGGGCCTATTATTCTGTTTCGCAAATTGGATTATGCGGGGGGGTGTATTCATGCGGTGATGCGACAGGCTTCGCCTATTACGAATGTGTTGCCCCAACGGGAACCTGGCAGTATTGCGGCAATTCGCAGGCAACAGGGCAGACAATCAATGTTGTGCATAGCGTAAGCTATGTGGCTAATACGACCGGTTGTGAAAACAGCACTCTTTCGCCGACTACGGCGGCCGGGTTCGGCCTGACAGCGGGACAGGATCCAACCCAGTATCAATCCGGTTGCGCCACGCCGGGCTATTACACAACCGTCACCGATCCCAACCAACCTTATAATGCGCCTCTTGTTGCGAACGGCACGGTCCAAACCACCTATACCTGGGTAGACGCCTATCAATGCGTCGCCAATCATTGATGAACAGGATGCGGAATTATCTTCTTAATCCCTGTGATAAGGATGCCCGGCGATGATCTGTCGCGCGCGGTAGATTTGTTCCAACACCATCACGCGCACCAAACGATGCGGCCATGTCAGGCGGCCAAAACTCAGCATGAAATCGGCGCGGGCGCGGATTTTATCCGTTACCCCGTCGGCGCCGCCGATGATAAAAACAATATCATTGCCGCCACCCTGCCATGCACCCAGCTTGGCGGCGAAATCGCGGCTGCCCATATCCTTGCCGCGCTCGTCCAGCACCACCACAAACGCTTTGGCCGGAATGGCTTTTAACAAAAGCTGTGCTTCGTTCTTTTGTGTTTCGGCTGGTGGCAAAGATTTCGGCGCAGCAAATTCCTGCACCGCAATTGTTGCTCCCAACCGTTTTTGATATTCCGCCACCCATTCCGCCTCAACGCCGCGCGTTTTGCCGATGGCAAGAATGAAAATTTTCATACGACCTCTTTTGGCGAAAGCGGCGGAAAAATCCCTCTCCAACTTGTTGGAGAGGGGATGTTCTGCGGCCTACTTCTGTACCTGCTTGCCGTTCCACATCGCGTCCAGATCATAATAACGGCGCACTTCGGGGCGGAACAGATGGATCACCACATCGCCGGCATCGACCAAAACCCAATTGCTCTCGCCTTGGCCTTCGATACGGATATTCTTGATGCCCAGTTTAAAAAACGCCTCGCGCAAATAACCTGCAATCGCGGAAACCTGACGTCCTGCGCGACCCGATGCGATGATCAGATAATCGGCAACGCTGCTGCGCCCTGTCAAGGTGATGCAAACAATTTCTTCGGCTTGACGCTCATCCAGAATTTTTAAAACGGCGTCGCGCATTTGTTCGGGCAAACCTTGCGGCGCTTTTGCCACAGCCTTGGACGCAACAGCCTTCACGGCAATATTTTTTGCGGCTGCTTTTTTCGGCGCGGCCTTCACAATTTTCTTGGGAACCGGCTTTTTCGCCACGGTCTTCTTGGCCACCGGCTTATTTACCGCCGCTTTCTTTGCGGCTGGTTTGGCCGTCGTTGCTTTTGCTTTAGGGGCGGTTTTAGAGGCGGTTTTCTTTTTCAGACTTGCCACGTTGGGGAATCCTTCCTGATTTGCGTTGCCGATAGGTAATTCAATTTATTGTCCAACATAATCCATGCGGGCCCGATGTTGGTAGTCTGTGCGTTTGTACCCTTTTTCCATGTCTTTTGCCATGCTTTATCGAAACATATCGCGGCCTTGCCCATGTTGCGCCCGGCGGGGTAACCGGGGCGACGAAACACCGCCACAGGCACTGTGCGGAAAATATCCTGCCATTCTTTCCACGCGGGTATCTGGCGCAAATTATCGGCGCCCATCAACCACACAAAACGCGTGCGCGGAAACCGGCGACGCAAAACGCGCAACGTGTCGGCGGTATAATGCGTGCCCAATTCACTTTCGATAGCGGTCACGCATAGTTTGGGGTGCGTCGCCACGCGGGTCGCGCGCGCCATGCGTTTGTCCAAGCTCGCCATATCCTTTGCCGATTTCAACGGATTTTGCGGGCTGACCATCCACCAGATCTGATCCAACCCCAATTGTTTCAACGCATACAGGCTCATGGCCAAATGCCCGTCATGCGCGGGGTTAAACGAACCGCCCAATAACCCAATTGTCTTTCCGGCAAAACCGGTGCCATTGCGCAAATGGGGTTTCATGCGGCCCCCTTTTTGGCAAGGGGATGATGTTCGGCCACAGTCCGCGCCAAACGTTCACCCGCGACATGGGTGTAAATCTGCGTCGTCGCAATATCGGCATGCCCCAACATGGTCTGCACACTGCGCAAATCCGCGCCATGTTCGATCAGATGCGTGGCAAAGGCGTGGCGTATCACATGTGGGCTTAACCGCTTGGGGTCAAGCTTGGCCGCCAGCGCCAATTCTTTAAGCAGTTGGAAAAAACGCTGCCGCGTAATCGGCGCGGGCTTGCCGGTGGGCGAGGGGAACAGAAAAGGCGATACGCGTTTATCCAACCATTTTTTGCGCACCTCCATCCATTCGCGTGTTGCCTTTATCGCGAATTCGCCTAAGGGCACCATACGCTCCTTGCCGCCCTTACCGCGCACCAAAACCATGTCGCGGTCAAACTGAATAGCGCTGGTGGGCAAGCTTACCAACTCCGTCACGCGCAATCCGGCGGCATATAATAATTCCAACATTGCACGCAACCGCAACCCGTCATTGCCCGGATATTTCGCGACGGTATCCAACAAACGCATCACTTCTTTTTCGCTCAGATATTTCGGCAAAACGCGCCCCAGTTTTGGCGCATCGATACTGCGTGTCGGGTCCTCGTCGCGCAGTTTTTCCGAACACAGAAAACGAAAAAATTGCCGCAACGCCGATAATCGCCGCGCCTGTGTTCTTGCGGCATTCTTGCTGACATGCCGCAAATAACCGCGCAAATCCTCTTCACCGGCATCCACCAAATCGATTTTCTTTTTGGCCAGAAATCCGGCGGCATCGGTCAAATCACGGGCATAGGCCGCGCGGGTATTGGGCGCCGCGTTTCGTTCGGCCAACATCATGTCCAAAAATGCGTTGATCTGCGCGTGGAATATTTTTTCTTTTTTGGCTACCGGCGGCATTAATTTTTAACGCCCAGCATGCCAATCGCCTGCCGCGCAAACATACTGGCCTCGGCCTTTAATCCGGCAAAACGCAAGGCGCGGATAATCGCCACAGATTTGGGCACCGAAATAACGTCATTGCCCGCCATATCAACCGCCAATAAAATACTTTCTGCGCGGCGGCCATTGGCGCCCGCGACTTGCAACCGGTCAAGCAAAACGGGTGACACAGAAATTTTGCGCTCCACCACTGGCGATTCCATCACTTTCGCCCAGGCGGTATCGGGAACGGGAAATCCGGCCGCATCCATCAACAACAACACCGATGCCGCGGCATCCCGCGTATCATGATTATCATCCTTGGTGGCAAAGGCCAGCCATTTGCCGAAATCATTTTCGGATGCCACGCCCGCCAACATAAATTGCGGCCATAAGGCGACCAAAGGTTCGGCATTACGCGCATCGCTTTGCGCCAATTTGTACCATTCGCTGGCACTGTCCGCGCGACTGGCCATCATATAAATCGCGGCAACATCAACCGCGTCGGTGATATGCGCGTTTTCTGGCTTGGCGTTGCCTAAAATCATCGCCGCCACGCCGCCCGCATTGTTCAAAAAAACGGGTGATGCCGATTGCGCAAATCTCACGGCATAGCTGATACGCTTGCCGGCATCCTGTTCATTTTCCGATGCGCGGTATAATAACGCATGCAAACGCAATCCCGTTTCATTGCTGGATAGGGGATCTTTTAAAACATCCGGCATAAAATTCACCGCGTGATAAACCGCGCCCACTTCCTTGTCGCTGATGATACCGCGCGTCGCCGCTTTTTCCGCCAAAGCCAGCTTGGCCACATCCTGTTGCGCGGGCAAACGCAACAACGCCGCCATAACCGACGCATCCGGACGTGTATATAATTCGCTTGGCAAATTCAGATTGGCAATTTGCATCAAACCAACGGCTGGCGGCGTTAACGGCGTTAATTGCGACGGCAATTTTTTACCGTCGGCCAGAATATCCCTGTCGGCAATTTCCAGAAAAACTGTGTCGCGTACGCTTTGCGTCCGCATCACGTCCAAGGCCACCTGCGCGCTTTTGCTGTCTTTGGTGCGCAATTGGCAGGTAATCTGCAATTTTTGCCAATCGACGCCGCCGCGGGCTTTGGTAAAATTGTCGGCGGCAGCGCACACATTGCTGTCACCCATCAACGCGTTTTCGGCGGCAAGGCGGAAAGTGTCATCATCCACCAATTTGGCATCCGCGCTTTGGCTTAATGTCCACGCGTTATTGCCGTCGCCAAAGGCAATCAGCTTGGCAATGCGCATCGATGTCAGGCTCTGCGTTGCTGCGCTGTCGCCTTCGGGTGGGGTGGCCGCAGTCAACAACAACCGCCGCATCAAATTATTCAGCAAGGCTGATTGCGTTGGCGCGGCATTGGCCAATAAAATATCGGCGGTGGCGCGCGGCGTGCCTTTCCAGACATCCGCACCTAAAGTTTCGCTGTTTTTTACGCTCACCGTTTCCGCGCTCACAACGGGCAGGGGTGCAGGCACCGGTTTTGCCAAGGCATCCGTTGCCGTCGGTGCTGTCGTCACGGCAGAAACCAAAATTGGAGCCGCTGTAACGGTTGTTGTTCCAACGGGTACTGATGCAGACGGCACAGATGCAGCCGGCGGAGACAAGATTGGTGCCGTGGCAATAGAGGCGGGCGCAACAGGCGCAGACACCGCAACAACGGGCGCAGGTGTTGGCACTATGACAGCAGGCACTGCCGCAATAGGTGGCGCATCCGGTACAGGCACCGCAGATGAAACAGGCACAGCCAGCACAGGCACAGAAATAACCGGCGGTATCGTCGCCAAGCCAGAATAATCAGAAGGCGCGGGCGCACCACCGCCGGGTAAAAAACTGGCGCCGCGTGGTGTGGTGGAATCATTCTGGGCATAAACAAAATTTGCCCCAAACAACATTACACCCGTTATCAGGGTGGTCGTCAGAAACCGTTTACCGGGGGATGCGCTCATCAGGTATGGCCAATTCCGTCTTTTGCGTCGGTGGCATGATATGGGCGTTCGAAAGCCACAAAGCCCCACCGGCAATAATTAATAGCAAAATTCCGGCAACAACAGCAATAAGCGATTGTGAATGGGACTTATCTGAATTCACTACATTTCTCCTGATTTTTCTCTATATTGACTCGCGAACAGTATCTACCAGTAAATTGTGGCATGAAGAAGTCAAATCTCGAAAATTTTTCGCTCCGAAAACCTGTCGTTCTCATCGGCATGATGGGTGCCGGCAAAAGCAGCGTGGGTAGAGCCTTGGCGGAAATTCTGGGCGTGCCTTTCTGTGATGCCGATCATGAAATCATCGCCGTTTCCAATTGCAGCATCGCACAAATTTTCGCCGATTACGGCGAAGAAGAATTCCGCCGTATCGAACGGCAAGTCATTGCGCGTTTACTTAAAACAGGCACAGGGATCTTGTCGGTCGGCGGCGGCGCGTTTATGAACACGGAAACACGCGCGCGCATCATGGAATCCGCTTTGTCGGTGTGGCTCAAAGTCGATCGCGAAATTTTACTGGCGCGGGTTTTACGACACGGCGAACGCCCTTTGCTCAAAGAAGGCGACCCGCGTGAAAAAATGATGCGGTTATTGGACGAACGCGAACCGGTTTATGCCGAGGCTAATCTGGTGGTCGATTGTGACGACCGCCCGGTTGCGCAAACGGCGCGGCGCGTGGCTGAGGCTATACAAGCCGCGCCAGAGTCTCAAACTCGCTAAGCGACAAAGTTTCGGCGCGGCGCGTCGGATCAATGCCGGCGCGATTCAATAATTCTTCACCGCCCAACGGTTTTAAACTCGATCGCAACATTTTGCGGCGCTGGCCGAACGCGGCGGCGGTCACTTTTTCAACCGTCTTAAAATCAATATCGGTGGGGCGATCCGAACGCGGCGTTAAATGCGCAATCGCGCTGTCTACTTTCGGTGGCGGGGTAAAGGCGGCGGCTGGCACATCCATCACGCGTTTTACGTCACAACAAAATTGCGCAATAACCGACAAACGGCCATAGGCTTTGCTGTCCGGTGCGGCGCATAATCTGTCCACAACTTCCGACTGAAACATCAAGGTTAAACTGCGATATTCATGAATCTGCCGCAACCAGCCAATCAATAATTCCGTACCGATATTGTAAGGCAGATTGGCGATAACCGCGCGCGGTGCCTGCGCCAACGCGACAAAATCGGTGCGCATCGCATCGCCTTCCATCACTTGCAACTTGCTCTGCGATGCCGCCACCACATCATGCAATGCCGCAATACAACGACGGTCTTTTTCAATCGCAATAACATGCGCGGCATCGGACTCAACCAAAGCCCGCGTCAAACCACCGGGCCCGGGGCCCACTTCGATTACGGTGCAACCCGACAGATCACCGGCTTTTTCAACAATGCGGCGCGTCAGGTTTAAATCGCACAAAAAATGTTGTCCCAATGATTTGCGCGTCCACAATTCATGCTTGGCAATAACATCCCGCAAAGGGGGCAAATAAGACAAATCAGGGCGCATCTTCAAACTCTTCGGTTGCGGCAATTCCGGCATCGTGTCACTTTATCGGTTCTTACCTAAAGGTTTTTCTGCCCCATGTCTGCCCCCCATAAAAGAATCCTCGTTAACATCCTCGTCACGATCCCGGTCGCGGTCATCGTTCTTGGTGCCTGCGCGTTGGCGGCGTTTTCGGTTCAGGAAAACAGGCATTTTGTCCAATCCGTCAAACAAATCACCGATTTTACCGATTCTGTGCAAGGGGCGGCTTCTCAACAAACAACCTTTGCCCAAAGCGCGGGCGATGATTTATGGGTCGATTTACAACATGCCGGTCGCTCGGACGCCAAAGACAGCCACGCCAACGCGTGGGGCGGCGATCTGCGGGCGATTACCGTTGCGACCCAAACGGGCGCGGTCGCCATGCGGGTCGAAGATGATGTGCCGACGCGGGATTGCCGCCGCCTCGCTTTGTATTTTGTCGACCATGCGTCTGCGAATATGGGCGTGCTTGCCATCGAAGCCCAACCGGTCGATGACACAAAATGGACTCTGGTTTATCCCCTGGCGATGCCGGTTTATGAACGCGCCGCCCTTTTTGCCTGTGGCACCAATGCTTATGCCCATCTGGCCGTAACCTTCAAAATACGATAATTCCGCTTTATTCATGCGGGGTTGATTTTTATCGGTAAATCAATACTAATGGTGGGTATCGCGTTCCCATAATGCGGTTCTTGCCCGTCACCCGACCAAAGGTTTTTACTGTGCGCCACGCTTATTACGAAGCTGTCCTTCTGGTCGAACGCGTTCACCGCCATTTTCTGGAAGTCGTCAAGGCCGATCTGGATCGCGCCGGCATTCAGGATATCAACAATATCCAGGCGCTGATTTTGTACAATATCGGCACAGATGAAATGACGGTCGGCGAATTGACGGCGCGCGGCTATTATCTCGGCTCCAATGTTTCCTATAACGTCAAGAAAATGGCCGAAAGCGACTATCTGCTGCAGGAACGCTCACCCCATGACCGCCGGTCTGTCCGCGTCAAACTGTCGCCCAAAGGGCTTGCGTTGCACAAGGTGCTCAGCGAAGGCTTGGAAAAACAAATCGACGCGTTGACCAATGCCAAAATCACATCGGAAGAATTGACGCAAGCCAGCGATATTCTGCGCAAGCTGGAACGCTTCTGGACGGGAATGATCAATTATGGCGGTGGCTGAAGTCGCGGCTCAAACTCCGCGCCCTGAACCGCTTTCCATCTCCCGCATCACCCTTTCGCATTTCCGCAATTATGAATCGATGCGTCTTGTCTGCGCCGCATCGCCTGTCATCCTTGTGGGCGCGAATGGCAGCGGCAAAACCAATCTGGTCGAAGCCCTCAGCCTTCTGGTGCCAGGCCGCGGCTTGCGGCGCAGCCATTTGGTTGATTTACAAAACCGGCATAAAACCGATCCGTGGGCGGTGGCGATAGACTTGCGCATCGATACGGGCGACCTGCATATCGGCACTGGCCGCGATATAACCACCGACAATGATGCCGAACGCCGTCTGGTGCATATCGATGGCCGTCCGGCACGCAGCCAGAACCAACTGGCCGACCATATCGCGATGGGCTGGATCACGCCCGACATGGACAGGTTGCTGGCTGAAGGCGCATCGGCGCGGCGCAAATTCCTCGACCGTCTGGTCTACAGTTTCGACCCCGCCCATAATGCCCGCGTCCAACGTTACGAAAAAGCGATGCGGGAAAGATTGCGCCTGTTACGCGACGGCAATAACGATGCCGCATGGCTCTCGGCTCTGGAAAATGAAATGGCGCAAACGGCGGTGGCTATCGCCGCCGCGCGGCGTGACATGGTTCGGCGTTTGCGTACGGCAATCGGCGAAAGCGGCGATGTCTTCCCCCGCGCCGATATTGCCGTGACCGGCATTGCCGAAGATATGCTGGATGAAAAACCCGCCCTGCTGGTCGAAGACGCGCTCCGCGCCGCCTTTGCCCGTCTGCGCGGCGACGATGCCCAAAGCGGCACCTGTGCCACCGGCGCGCATCGAAGCGACCTGCGCGTCACCCACCGCGCCAAACAATGCCCGGCGGATTTATGCTCGACCGGCGAACAGAAAGCGCTGCTGATCGCGCTCATGCTGGCCTATATGCGGTTGCTGACGGTGCAACGTAACATGACGCCCTTGTTCTTGCTGGATGATATTGCGGCGCATCTGGATGATTACCGCCGCGCGGCCTTGTTCGATGAAATTCTGGATTTGCGCGTTCAGGCGTGGCTGACAGGGACGGACACGGAATCCTTCACGCGCCTGATCCCGAATGCACAGCTCTTCACCGTTGATAACGGCCAAATCCTCTCCTGAAATAAAAAAGGGAAGCGCAAGCGCTTCCCTTTGATAGTGATTAAACCAACGCGGTCTAAATAATCAATTCCGGCCAGTACAACGTCCATGTGTTGTTGTTGAACGTCAAAGGACGGAACCAGTTGAAATCCGGGCAATGTTCTTGCATCGGATGACCGTCGCTGGGGTGGATAATGCCTAAAACGCTGGGTTGACGCGGGCCGCCATCGGCGCGGAAGGTGATCGCCGTGCTTGCAAGCCCGAACAGACCGCCGCCACTACCTGAGCCACTTTTGTCTCCCTTACCGCCTTTTTTCTTCTTTTTCTCAATGGCAGAACGGTATTCGGGTGTTTGAATGCTCATCAGATCATTCAACATATCGACTCTGTCGAGTCGGGAATCCATGTAACGGGATGGTTTCATTGAGACGCACCTATGGTTAAAGGTTGGGCAGTTTTATGCAAAGGCTCCTTCGCCAGCTGGGGCGAAACCATTGTTTAAAAGTGCGGCTCAAGGATGAACGCGTTTTCCGATTCATTCACGGGTTTCTGCTTTTTTGCAGTCCCCGTTTCACGGTGCGCCCATTCTAAAATCGCCCAATTTTTTGATCCAAATTCTTAGACCAAAAAAAACTTTTCCCACCGTCACGGCTCGATTGGAGCCGCAGATTCGGCAGGAATTGACCCTATGTTGCGCGTTACGGCTTTCAAGTCAATAAAACTTTTTCCCTCAGGCAAAAAAACCTGAAAAATTGTTGCACATGGGCAACGCTTTTGGCGCTGTGGTGCCAACGGCTGCCGCGTTTTTCGTCGCGCGCGTTTTGCAAAAAATTTCCGTCGATTTGTGGCCCATTTTCGCATCGGATTTTGCTCTCTTTTTTCACTCGTTTTTTGTTTTTTTCCCAACGAAAAATTTTTGGATTTTTTTATTTTTCGGGAATAAAAAGTCCCTTTTTGATTATCACCGCTCCCCAATCGACGGCAAAAATTCCGCGCCTCCACACCCCCTTTTTGGCCGCCATTTCGTCTTCCATCTGATACCCGTTCAACAGCCCCGTCAGACCGTAAACGGGGCATCCTTCACCCGTTTTTTAACCCTCCCTTAACCTTCCGCCCCCGTTTCAGGGGTGGTTTTATTGAATGGTTATTACTTTCATGATACAAAGAAAGCATACGGTTATGAGCCCAAACCCGCTCTTTGGCGTTGTTTCGCGGGTTAAAGGGTGTATAGAAATCGGGCACCGACTGATTTCATCGAATAATTTTGGGTTTCCATGTTCTCGTTGCGGATCAAGCAAAATACGGCTTCGAGGAGCGTTAAAACGCCCTTTATAAGCCCTGATGAGAAGGCCGCGTTGTATTCGGCCGCTTTTCCCGACTTCCAAAGCCGCATGCGGATTTCCGGCCGCTGGATGCTCACCGCCGACGTTCTCGCTTTGGTGCTTTCTTTTGTCTGTGGCGCAATGCTGGCCTTTGCGTGGCATGTCTGGACGGGCGATGTCGATTTTCAGGATATACTGGGCGCCGCGACGTTGCGTCAGGCGGTGGTGTTTTTCACGATCGGGCTTATGTCCGTCCTGTGGCTCGATACGCGCGGCCATTACCGCCACCGCCTGCCTTATTGGGAAGTGGTGGGGCACATTCTCAGCGTCACCTGCATAGGCTTCGCCGCCAGCGGTTTTTACGAATTCGCAGTGCGGAATAACAGCTCGCGGTTGTGGATCGCCTTCAGCTGGGGGCTGTTCGCCCTGTTTATGTTTCTGGGGCGCAAAATCGTGCGCAGCCGTTTGGAAAAAACCGGCGCATGGAAAATCCCCGCTGTCATCATCGGCGAAGGCCCCACGGCCGATGCCGCGCTCCGCGCCATTTCACGCGATAAAAATATCGGCTTCTCGATCATCGACCGGCTGCCGCCTTCGGCTTTGTCCGATATGAAAAAAACCCGCGCCTGGAAACAGGTGTTGATGTTGCATGACGCGCATTATATTTTTCTGGCGCTGGAGGGCAGCGAAATCGAACGCTATCAGGCCGCGCTTAAATCATTACCCCGCGCGCGCGTGCCCTGTTCCATCATTCCGCCCTGGCTTGGGCTGCCATCCAGCACGCTAACCCCGCATCATTTCATGATGCAAGATGTTATGATGCTGCATGATACCAACCGCCTTAAACTGCCTCTGCCGCGCCTGATCAAACGCGTCACCGATATCGCGCTGGCGGGTTCGGCCTTGCTGGTACTGTCGCCTTTGTTGCTGGTGATCGGCATTATGGTGCGCCGCGATGGCGGCAAGGCGTTTTTTAAACAAGCCCGCGTTGGCCGTAATGGCGATCTGTTCGATTGTTATAAATTCCGGTCGATGCGGGCGGATGCCGAACAGGTTCTGGTCAAATATCTGGCCGAAAATCCCGAAGCGGCGGCGGAATGGGCAAAATTCCAGAAATTGAAAACCGATGTGCGCATCACGAAATTCGGTGAATTTATCCGCCGCACCAGCATCGATGAATTGCCGCAACTGATCAATGTGATGAAAGGCGAAATGTCGCTTGTCGGGCCGCGCCCCTGCATGCCAGGTCAGGAAAGCCTGTATGCCGAAGATTTCAGCTTTTACGAAGCGGTGCGCCCGGGCATCACGGGGCCATGGCAAGTCAGCGGGCGTAATCATCTGACATTCAAAGAACGCGTCGCGCTCGAAGCATGGTATGCGCGTAACTGGTCGCTGTGGCTCGATATCGTGATTATTTTGAAAACTTTTCCGACATTATTGAAACGCGGCAATGCGTATTAAAGTCTTACACCTCTTCCGTTTTCTTCAAGGCTTTCCATGAAAACAATCATCACTTTTGGCACATACGATCTGTTCCATATCGGCCATTTGCGGATTCTTGCCCGCGCGCGGGCATTGGGCGACCGTTTGGTGGTCGGTGTTTCAACCGATGAATTGAATTTTTCCAAAAAACACATTAATCCGGTTTTCACCTTGGCCGAACGGATGGAAATTATCCGCGCGTTATCGTGCGTCGATGAAGTGTTTCCCGAAGAAAGTCTGGATTTAAAAGGCGACTACATCCAACAGCATAACGCATCGGTGCTGGTCATGGGCGATGATTGGCAGGGCAAATTCGATATGTTCAAACCGTTGTGCGAAGTCGTCTATCTGCCCCGCACCGGCGGTATTTCAACGACAAAGATCAAAGACTATATCGGCAAAATCGCGATAGACTCGCTCTAGGAAATCTTTGCGCCCAACTTGTTCATCATCGCGACAAAAACCGGGAAACTGGTCGCAATACATCTGCCGTCGTCGATGCTCACCGGCTCTGCACTGCGCATCCCCAACACCAGAAAACTCATCGCAATCCGGTGATCCAGCGCGGTGGTGATAACAGCACCCCCCCGCGGCGCGGCGCCTGTGCCATGCACAATTAAATCATCACTTTCAATTTCCACGGTCGCGCCGCATTGCGTCAAACCTTGCGCCATCAGGGCCAAACGGTCGCTTTCTTTCACGCGCAATTCACCCAGCCCGCGCATGCGCATAACACCGTTTGCGCAGGCCGCAGCTACGGACAATATCGGATATTCATCAATCATGCTGGGCGCCCGTTCGGGCGCCACATCGATGCCGCGCAAACGGCTGCCCTTCACAACCAAATCGGCAACCGGTTCGCCGCCTTCGCTGCGGCGGTTTTCAAATGTGATATCGCCGCCCATTTCAATCAAAGTTTCAATCAATCCGGCGCGGCGCGGATTCAACCCGACATTGCGCAATATCACATGCGAACCCGGGCACAGTAACGCCGCCACAATCGGAAACGCTGCCGAGCTGGGGTCGGCGGGGACAGTAATATCCCGCGCCACCAATTTCGGGTTGCCCATAATCAAAATCACATCCGCGCCCGCATCGTTTTTGGTAACGCGCACATCCGCGCCAAAACCGCGCAACATATTTTCCGAATGGTCACGCGTCGGTACGGATTCAATAACCGTTGTCACGCCCTCGGCGCTCAACCCCGCCAATAAAACTGCAGATTTCACCTGTGCCGATGCCACGGGCAATGTATAGGTGATAGGCTTCACGGTTACAGAACCCGTCACGCTCAATGGTAACTTGCCGTCCGTACTTTCAAACCGCGCACCCATTTGTGACAAAGGGTCAATCACCCGCTCCATAGGCCGTTTGCACAAGGACGCATCGCCGGTAAAACGCGTGGTAAAGTTTTTACCTGCGACCAAACCCATCAACAAACGTGCCGATGTGCCACTGTTCCCCATATCCAGAATTTCGGATGGTGCCTGCAATCCCGCCGCACCCACGCCGGTGACATGCCAAACACCCGCATCGTCTTTATGAATTTTGGCACCCATCGCGCGCAACGCCGCAACGGTCGACAGAACATCCTCGCCTTCCAACAAACCGCGCACGGTTGTGGTGCCTTCGGCGATGCCACCGAACATAATGCTGCGATGGGAAATGCTCTTATCGCCCGGCGGGGTGATATCGCCGCGTAAGGACGCGCAAAGGGATGAGGTGAGTTTGTGTGTCATAAAAAAGAATTAGACCGCGATTATACTTAACGCAAGTCCTTAGGCTTTCTTCGTCGCTTCTTCTTCCAAAATCAATTTACGAGACAGTTTGCCAATCAAAGTCTTGGGCAATGGCGTGTCGCGAAACTCCACCAGTTTTGGCATCTCCATCGGCGATAACCGGTCTTTTAAAAACGCCTTTAATTCCGTCTGTGTCAGGCTCGCGCCGTCTTTCAATTTAATAAACGCCTTGACCGTCTGGCCGCGATAATCATCGGCAATACCGGCCACCACACATTCTTCCACGGAAGGATGTTGATAAATCGCTTCTTCGACATGGCGCGGATAAATTTTAAACCCACCGGCGGCAATCATATCCTTGATGCGGTCGACGATAAAAATATAACCATCTGCATCCATATAACCGACATCGCCGGTATGAAGGCGTAACCCTTCCGGCGTTTGATCCATAACCATCGCGGTCTCTTCGGCATTATGCCAATAACCGACCATCACCTGCGGCCCGCGCACGCATACTTCGCCGGTTTCGCCTTGCGGCAAAACGGTTTTCTTGTCTTCCAGACTCACGATTTCGATAATCGTGCCGGGCGCGGGCAACCCAATCGAACCGGCTTTGTTTTCGCCGTCAACCGGATTGCACGAAACAACCGGCGATGTTTCCGATAACCCGTAACCTTCGACCAACACGCAACCGGTCAAACGTTCAAAATCATGTTTGACCTCAACCGGCAAAGGCGCGCCGCCCGAAAAACAATATTTAATGCAACGCAAATTATATCGCGCCAGATCCTTGTAATGGTTGATGGCGGTGTAAATGGTCGGCACGGCGGGGAACAAGGTTGGGCGCTTTTTGTGGATGGTCTTCACCACCTGCGCCAATTCAAAACGCGGCAACATGATAATCGTGCTGGCCAACAACACCGTCACATTTAAAACGGCGGTCATCGCAAAGACATGGAAAAACGGTAATACGCCCAGCATCACTTCGCGCCCGCGCACCACATTCGGGAACAGATTGCGTGATTGTACCACGTTAATCGACAGATTGGCATGCGTCAGCATTGCACCCTTGGGCACGCCGGTCGTGCCGCCGGTATATTGCAACACGGCCAAATCTTTGGCGGGGTCAATCACCACGGGTACATAATCGCCTTTGTTTGCTGTTAATTTCGCAAAACCGATATGCGCGGCGTCGTCATCCACATGCGCAATCTCCTTGCGCTTCACAACCGGATAAATCAACGACAATACACACGGCAAAATCTCCGCCATGCGGCAGACGATTATTTTCTCTAACGTTCCTTGTCCGACAACGCGATTCAACTTGTTATAAATATCGGGAATGTCGATGGTGGCCACAATTTTGCAACCGGAATCCGCGACCATATTGGCAATTTCCGGTGGCGCATAAAGCGGATTAAAATTCACAATTGTCGCGCCAATCTTCAATGCCGCGAAATACAAAAACACATAGTACGGCGAATTGGGCAACATCAACCCGATGCGGTCGCCTTTGCGAACGCCCAGATCCTGCAACCCCTTGGCCGCACGCGCTATCAAATCGGCACTCGCGCGATAGGTATAAGTCTTGTTCAAAAAATCGATAAATACAGTCTCGGGAAAATCGCGCACAGCTTCATCAAAAATCTCATACAAAGGCCGCGCCGGAATCGTCGCCGACCAATCGACGGAAGCGGGATAGGATTTCGACCATTGATATTGCGGGGGGACTGTCATGGGACATAATTTTACGCCGCGATGCTTAACAACTGTTTAGCGTTCCGTATGGTGCATTGCGAAAATCCGCCAAATAGCCTAGTTTGCCCCCATGGAAAATCCAACCCTACCAACACTCCTCTGGCGCGGCTTCATCGGCCGCTGTCCCCATTGCGGGCAGGGGGCGTTGTTCTGCGCCTATCTGAAACAAAATGATGCGTGCCTATATTGCAGTCAGGATTTCACGGCATTCCGCGCCGAAGACGGCCCGGCATGGGTCACCATCTTGCTGACGGGGCATATTGTGATACCGGTGGCGCTTGGCATGGCGCGGCACGATACCGACCCCGGCACTGGCACGCTGTGCTTTCTTATCACCCTCACGCTGGCCTGTGTTTTTATCCTTCTGCCACGCTCCAAAGGCGTTTTTATTGCCGTTTTATGGTTGCTGGCGCGGAAAAGGGCGCAATCTTTATCGCTCTTGAATTCTTCGGAAAAGATACAATCTTGAATTGATAGATATTCACAGCTAAGAAGCACCCCATGACAGAAAACATAACAGACCCCGCCCCCGAAATTGCCGCCGAAACCGCGGAAGGTGTTGACGCATCCACCGCGCGCATCGCCGATTTGGAAAAACAACTGGCCGACATGAAAGACCGCGCTTTGCGCGAAATGGCCGATGCCGAAAACACCCGCAAACGCGCACAAAAAGAACGTGAAGACACGGCCAAATATGCGGTGGGTAATTTCGCCAAGGAAATGCTGGCGGTCGCAGATAATTTCCGCCGCGCGTTGGATGCCGCGCCGAAAGACATTACCGATCCCGCCATCAAAAACCTCATCACCGGTATCGATGCCACCGAACGCCAGCTTCAATCAACGCTCGACCAGTTCGGCATTAAAAAAGTCGACCCGATGGGTCAAATGTTCGACCCCAATTTCCACCGCGTGATGGTCGAAGTCGAAAGCGCCGATGCGCCCCCTGGCACCATCATTCAGGTCATGCAATCCGGCTATATGATCCATGACCGGTTGTTGCGCGAGGCTTTGGTCGCGGTGGCTAAAGGCGCATCTGCACAACATATTGATAAATCAGCATAAAGAATCATTCTTTATCGCTAAAAAAGACTCATACAACCATTGCACCAAGCAAAATCATCCCTATATAGACTTCATAAGGGGTTTAAGCCCCGGCCTCGAAAGGAAAAGACAAAATGGCAAAAGTAATCGGCATCGATCTCGGCACCACCAATTCATGCGTTTCCGTAATGGAAGGCGGCACCACGACCGTTATCCATAACGCCGAAGGCGCCAACACAACTCCCTCTATCGTTGCCTTCACCGGCTCCGACGAACGTCTGGTAGGGCAGGCCGCCAAGCGTCAGGCCGTGACCAACCCCGCGAATACTTTGTTCGCCATCAAACGTCTGGTTGGTCGCCGCTTCGATGACCCGATGGTGCAAAAAGACATCGATCTGATGCCCTACAAAATCGTCAAAAATTCTAATGGCGATGCATGGGTCGAAGCTAACGGCAAAAATTACAGCCCGTCCGAAGTCTCGGCGTTCATCCTCATCAAGATGAAAGAAACCGCCGAAGCTTATTTGGGCGAAAAAGTCACACAGGCTGTTATCACGGTACCCGCCTATTTCAACGACAGCCAACGTCAAGCAACCAAAGACGCCGGTAAAATCGCCGGTCTTGAAGTGTTGCGTATCATCAATGAACCAACCGCGGCCGCATTGGCCTACGGCATGGAAAAGAAAAAATCCGGCACTGTTGCCATTTATGATTTGGGCGGCGGTACGTTCGACGTTTCCGTCCTTGAAATCGGCGACGGCGTGTTCGAAGTCAAATCGACCAATGGCGATACGTTCCTGGGCGGCGAAGATTTCGACAGCCGCGTGATGGAATTCCTGTGCGATGAATTCAAGAAAGAACAAGGCATTGATCTGCGTCAAGACAAGCTCGCGCTGCAACGTCTGAAAGAAGCGGCAGAAAAAGCCAAGATCGAATTATCTTCAGCGATGCAAACCGAAGTCAATCTGCCCTTCATTACGGCAGATGCTGCGGGGCCCAAGCATCTGGCCATCAAACTGACCCGCGCCAAGCTAGAATCGCTGGTCGAAGAGCTGGTCAAGAAAACCATCGAACCTTGCAAGCAGGCGTTGAAGGATGCCGGCATCAAAGCGTCAGAAATCGATGAAGTGATTTTGGTCGGCGGTATGACACGCATGCCGAAAATCATCGAAACGGTGAAAGAATTCTTTGGCCGTGAACCGCATCGTGGTGTGAACCCCGATGAAGTGGTCGCCGTGGGCGCCGCCATTCAGGCGGGCGTGTTGAAGGGTGATGTGAAGGATGTTTTGTTACTCGATGTCACACCCTTGTCGCTCGGCATCGAAACGCTGGGTGGTGTGTTCACGCGTCTTATCGACCGCAACACCACGATCCCAACCAAAAAATCGCAAACCTTCTCGACAGCCGAAGATAACCAAAACGCCGTGACCATCCGCGTGTTTCAAGGCGAACGCGAAATGGCCGCCGATAATAAAATGCTCGGCCAATTCGATCTGGTCGGTATCCCGCCCGCACCGCGCGGCGTGCCGCAAGTCGAAGTCACGTTTGACATCGACGCCAACGGCATCGTCAGCGTTACGGCCAAGGACAAAGCCACGAATAAGGAACAGCAAATCCGTATTCAGGCATCGGGCGGCTTGTCCGACGCCGATATCCAGAAGATGGTCAAGGAAGCCGAAGCCAACGCGGCTGAAGATAAAAAACGTCGCGAAGCGGTCGATGCGCGTAATCAGGCCGACAGCCTTATCCACCAATCCGAAAAGACATTAAAGGATTTGGGCGACAAGGTTGCGGCGGGCGACAAAACCGCCATCGAAAGCGCGATTGCCGATCTGAAGGGCGTGATGGAGTCCGGCGACGCGGCGCAAATCAAAGCCAAGTCGGACGCCCTGACCCAAATCGCGATGAAGATGGGCGAACAGCTGTACAAATCGCAACAGGAAGGCGCTGCGGCAGCTCCCGAAGCGGCGGCTTCGGAACCCGGCGTTGTCGATGCCGAATTCAGCGAAGTCAAAGACGAAAAAACGGGAACCTAAAACCGGTTCGACGCAAAAGAAAAACCCCGCGATGAAAATCGCGGGGTTTTTTATTGATTCAAAAATTAAACCGATGGCGCGGACGGGTTTGTCTTCCACCCATTGCGCAAAGCCTCGCGAATAACAATTTTTGCGACTTTCTCGGCAATTTCTTCTTTGGATAAATTGAATGTGCTTACCGCTTCGGTTTGCAATAAATTCGATTGTGTCTTATCCGGATGGGGATAAGTAATTTTTATCGTATCGCCCACTGAATAGGGATCGCCCCGATTAAAGCCCGAAGTTATAGATGTAGTGAGATGATACAAACTGTCTTTTTTTATGCGCCACAGGGAACAAATGTTCGTATCAATTTCCCATGAAAGGCCTAGATCTTTCAACAACGATTTATGTGGGTGAGGTTTAAGCGAAAGTTTTTTCTTCCCCCAACCCCAAAAAATTTCTTTATACAGCCCTTGCTCACAGGCAATCTGGTTTATACGCGCACATATTTCTTTGCCGACTTTGATGATGGCTGGTGTTTCGTCATCTTTGGCGATTTCTCGTTTTGCGCTTTCAATAAGGGCGGCTGAACTCTGCATAAAATTTCCTCTTGAATAAAATAAAAACAATCTTCCCTGAAATCATAACCAAAACGGTAAAAACTGTAAAGAAGTCACGCATTATGGTTAATTAAGCCGCCAACCCCAACAACACCTGCGCACAGAGCGCGGTATCGGGCGTGCCCGTCTTCTTCACGGCGGCTTCGGCATCGTACAAACGGCGCAACGCCTGTTCGGCGCGCGCGCGCGGCCACCGGCGCAATTGCCCCGCCATCGCGCTCTCGAATTTCCAAAACACAGGGGGCTGTAAACGTTTTACTGCATCGGTCGCGTTCAACCCGTTATCCATCTGTGCCCGCGCCCATTGAAGGCGCATAAAATGCCGTTGCGCGGCGCGTAAAATGGCGACCGGCGATGTTTGCTCGGCATAGAGCCGGTCGATCAACTGCGCAGCGCGGTGCGCTTCGCCTGCGCCCACGGCAAAAACCAGATCATCCAATTCGGCGGCACCGGCATCCTGCACCGTCGCATGCACATCATCCACTGTCGCGGCCTTACCCTTGCCGACATACAACGCAAATTTTTCCAACTCGCTGCGCATGGCCATACGGTCAGGCGGCAAAATATCGCCCAACGCCACAATCACCTCGCGCGTCGTGCGGATGCCCTCGCTGTTCAAAATTTCGGTAATCGTGCGTTGCCGCGCGACAGTGTCTTCCACATAACACGGGATGGCACAGGCAAAGGGCGTTTCCCCCTCGCACACCGCGCGCAATTTCGACCTCTTGTCCAAATCACCGCCCTCAATCAACAACAATGAATCCGAATTTGGCATATCGGCCAGCAATTTGCCCACAGCGCCCGCCACGCTCTCGCCCGGGTTCTGCGTGCGTATCAAACGCCGCCCGCCTCCCAACGCCTGTGCCGCCATTTCATCATATAAACGGGCAGGGTCGTCAGTGATGCTGCTGCCCGCCATGCTAGAAACGCGGAACGGGTCATTCAGGTCGGCCACAACCAGTTTCGCCAGATGCACCACGCGTTCGCGCACCAAGCCGGCATCGGGCCCGTAAACCAGAATAACCCGCACAGCAGGGTCGGGCTTGGTTAAGAAGGCGGTTATCTTGGCGGTGGGCAGTTTCATAGCGTTAATTTAGACCATTTTAACGCCCATGAACCAAAAAAATGCGCTTTTTCGGTAAAAAATAATCATTATTTTCATATCCGGCATGGTAAATTCGGTCGTCTTAAAAATTTATTTTAGAAAAAAGATTAAACGCATGATAACGCCCAAAACCCCCATTCGGCGCACAGCAGCCCCATCGCTCAAAGCCTATTCCATAAGCGATTTGGAAAAGCTGGAGGCCTATCTCGAACAAACCCATCCGGAATTCAACCGCAAAAATCCGGCTTATGACAGAAACAAACATGCGGAAACCAAAAAACAAATCCGCGACGCCTTATCCTGGGCGCTGGGAAATCTGAAATCACTGAAAGTCAAAACTATCGACGATGAATTTTCCGACCCGCTTCTGCTCGTCAATACGATGATCAAATACGCCTCGCCCGATATCGAAACCATTCTGGCGGCCATTCTGTATCCTTCCGTGCGCCCCATCGAAGGAAACGGCGTCGATTGGCACCGGTTGGCGGATATTCAGGAAAAATTTGGCGTTGGTGTCAGGGACACCATCGAAAACACGCTGCGCTTCCGTTCGCTTAATTTGAATGACGAAGATGTGGGGCTGTTCCGCATCATGTCCTTATGGGCGGCACAGGGGCGCGGCCCCATCCTGATTCGCGCCGGGCAATTGCTGTGCAATATCAAAGAAGAAATCGAAGAGCCGACCACCTATAATACCAAAGCTCGCGACCGCATGATCACCAACGCCAATGAAGTTTATGGCCCGTTGCTCGAAGTCGCGGGTTTCGGTGCCTTGCAAAGCGAATTATTGAACAAAAGTTTTCAATTGGAAGACCCCACTCATTATGCCGATACCTGCCGCCGCATCGCCGATATAACGCGCGAACATACCGGCACCATTTTAAAAACCATCACATCCTATGTTGAAGTGCAACGCGGCTGGATAGCAGGCGAGCATTTCCTTATCGAAGCCCGCCCCAAAGAACCCCATTCGGCGCGTAAGAAACTGATAAGAAAAAACAACGAAATAGCGGCATACAATGAAACGCACGAAGACAAGAGAGAAAAATTGACGTTGGAACAGCTGGGTGATCTTTATGGCGTCCGCATTGTCGCGCAAAGGCAGGCCATCGATGAGTGGCTGGATAAGCAGGAAATGCGCGGGCATGAGGCCACGCCCGAACAGGAAGTGACCCAATTCATCTCCATCTTGCGCGATCTACGCGTCAGGCTCAGCAAGAAAACAGGCTTCGACAATAAGAAAAAAACCCACACGCGAGTAAACGCAAAAACGAACGTAATCGAACATTATTCACCGACCAAGGAATTTTTCGATAAAATGGTTGCCGAAGAACCGCGCGATAAAGACCCGGCGCGGCTGAAAGACCCCGATTGGGCAGCGGCGGAGGCCGCACGATATCCCAACAGGAAAGATTCATGTCTGGTCGATTATCTTGATCCCCCTAAATTCAACGGTTATAGAGGCCTTAAAGACACGCTTGCCATCCCCGTTGGAAACAAAGGGTTCATTCTCGTCGAGGTTCAGTTCGTGAATTATATCAGTCATGAACTCAACATGTTCGGCCCTAACACCAGTCATTTCGCTTATAAGGCCGAATTCGGTTCCGACAGAACCGCGCTTTCGGACTGGTTCGCCGTTGCCAATTGCGAAATCACTGCGCGCAACGCGCCCAACCGCCAGCATGTCTTTGTCTATGATGCCAATGGCCGCATCGTCGATGTTACGCAAGACCCGACCGTTTCCGGTTTTATGCGCCTGACACGATCAAACAATGTGGAGGCGCGGATTATCGATCCCCTCCGCCCCGAAGATCCCGATAAAACCTCCGGCCTCAGCACCAAACTCGTCAATGGTTGCCGGGTGATCGCCCTTTAATTTTTCCAAAGAAAAAAGGCCTGGCGTTTAAGCCAGGCCTGAAATCCCTCACGAATTTCGTATCGCGGGTTAAACCGCTACTTTTTCTGCTGTTTCTGTTGTGGCGCGCATATCGGCTGGCAATGTCATGCCAACTTCGTGGGCGGCGCGGATAATGCGTTCGCCAATGCTGCCCACGCGGGCGGCGGCGGCAGCATAGCTGTTGGACGCGCGGCGGATCGCCGAAATGGTTTTGTCGAGTGCAACCAGATTGGTCTGGTTGGTCATGGCGACCAAACGTTCTAACGTTTCGTCGGTTGAACCGTGGCTCTCGCTGACTTCATAATTCTGAAACATGGTACATCCTGGGTGAGGGGTGATTCTTTTTTTATTCTTCTTGATGAACCCAATGTACCGTCAAAGTTTGAATCCCAAGTTAATATGCAAAAGTTTTTTCGACAAAAAAGACCTAAAAAACTTCATGTTTTATTGGGGTTTATTGACAGAGTGTTAACCCGTCTATGCTAAAGTGATAGGGTCAAACATCCAAAAAACTGAGGAAAACCGCCATGTCCAGCGCCTTTACCACAGCCGTAAACGGCATCAATTCAGCCGTGTCGCGCGCGACACAGTCGGCGTCCAACATAGTTAAGGCTTCGTCAACAGGAAAGAATGTTGATACCGATCTGGTGAATATCAAATCCGCCAGCATCGATGTCGCCGCCAACGCGGTTGTGATCAAGGAAGAAGAGAAAATCCAGAAGGCGCTGCTGGATATTACGACTTAGGATTATAAAACGCATCGCCTGAAGCCGCCGCATCGGCGATAAACGTCTTTTCCTCAATCACATTCACGCGATTTTCGGCAATCATGCGCAGCGCTGCCGGATAGGCTTGATGTTCGGCGCGCAAAACGCGGGCGGCCAATGTTTCCTCGTCATCACCATTCAAAACCGGCACAGCGGCCTGTAAAATAATCGGGCCGTGATCCATTTCCGCGCGCACAAAATGCACCGTACATCCCGTCAGCTTGCCGCCATAATCCAAAACTTTCCGGTGCGTATGTAATCCGGGGAAGGCGGGCAATAATGACGGGTGGATATTCACCAAACGGTCGCGCCATTGTTCGGTGAACCAGGGCGACAAAATCCGCATAAACCCGGCCAGACAAATCAGCTGAACGCCATGCGTTTCAAACATCGCATCAATCGCCGCTTCAAATGATTGTTTATCGGCATAATCTTTATGCGATATCACCGCAGTCGGGATATGAGCGGCCTTGGCATGCTCCAACCCTTTGGCATCGGGTTTGTTGGAAATCACACAGGCGATACTGGCAGGAAATGTCACGGCATCACAGGCGGCAATCAATGCCTGCATATTGCTGCCCCGCCCGGAAATAAGAACGCCAACTTTTAACATGGCCAAATGTCACCGGTATTATTCAACACAACTTGTTCACCAGACTCGCGCGGCTCAACCACACCAATCCGATAAACCTTCTCACCGGCATCGCTCAAAATCTTTATCGCTTCATCGGCTTTGTCAGATGCAACAATCACGGCCATGCCAATTCCGCAATTAAACGTCCGCGCCATTTCGTTGGCGTCAATCTTGCCCACTTTGGCCATCCAGTTAAACACGGCAGGCGCTTGCCAACTTGCCGCATCAATCCGTACGCCCATGCCATCCGGCAAAACGCGGGGAATATTTTCCAATAAACCGCCGCCGGTGATATGCGCCATTGCCTTTACGCAACCGGCACGCACCGCCTGCAACATCGGCTTCACATAAATACGCGTGGGGCGCAACAACGCGTCGCCCAAACTCACCCCCGCCTCAAATGGCGCAGGCGCGTCGTAAGACAGGTTTTCCTGCGCCACCAATTTACGCACTAACGAAAAACCATTGCTATGCACGCCATTCGACGCCAAACCCAAAACAATGTCGCCTGGTGCCACAACTTCGCGCGGCAAAATCTGTTCGCGTTCTGCTGCGCCTACCGAAAATCCGGCCAAATCATAATCGCCCTTGCCATACATGCCGGGCATTTCGGCGGTTTCGCCGCCCACCAAGGCGCAACCGGCTTGCTTGCATCCTTCGGCAATACCGGCAATCACTTGCGCGGCTGATTCTATGTCCAACTTGCCGGTGGCGAAGTAATCCAAGAAGAAGAGTGGTTCCGCACCCTGCACAATGAGATCATTCACGCACATGGCAACCAGATCAATGCCAACCGTGTCATGCTTGTTGGCGTCAATCGCTACCTTCAATTTCGTGCCCACGCCGTCGGTCGTGCTGACCAAAACGGGGTCTTTAAAACCGGCGGCCTTTAAATCGAACAAAGCGCCAAATCCGCCCAAACCGGCATCGGCACCCTTGCGGGCGGTGGCTTTCGCCAAAGGTTTGATGCGGTTGACCAATTCATTGCCCGCATCGATATCAACGCCGGCTTCGGCATAGGCGCGGCGGGAAGTTGAGATGGGGTCGGACATAGGCCTGCACAGGTCGGGGTTGGCAAAATAGGGATTATAGGGGGCAACATAAAGCCTTGAATGGGATTTTGTCGAATCTGTTTTTATGGTACCTGTTTTACGGCCCTTTGCCGCAACCTTTGCCCCCGATATTCCCATGCGTTTCGCCTTTTTGCCCCTTTTGTTGCTTGTATTGGCGCCAAACCCCGTTTGGGCGCAATCGGTACTGGATAATCTGCCCGGTATGGATAATGCCCCCGCATCTGATAATGCGGCTACAACCCCGCAACCGACACTGGCCAAACAGACCCCGACCACACTCACCAACGAAATCTGCACCGTGGCCGATGTTAATGCCGATGTAACGGCTGATAACGCCAATCATGCCCGTGACCAAGCATTAATGCAGGCCGAACGTGCAGGCTTGTCGCAACTGATGGGTAAACTGGGCGCGCCGGATAACACGGCAAAAATGAAGGACGATGATGTCGCGCTTCTGGTGCAAAGTTTTGAAGTACAAAGCGAAAAAACATCCGCCACCCGCTATATCGGGGTGTTTACGATACGATTTAAACCCAGCGCGGTTCAGAAAAAATTTGGCAAGGCCATTGCGGCATCTACCACCGCTGTGGCCGATGGCCTCGCACCCGATAAACCCGATGCGGTAAAACCGCTGCCCACGGGGCCGGTGTCACATATAATGGTGGCAGTCCGCGCCGACTCGCTGCCCACATGGGGCAAAATTAAAACCCGCATTCAGGCGGCACAACCGGTTGTGATGGTCGAAGTATTGGATTTAGCGCGCGGCGTCAGCCATATCGATCTTAGCTATGGCGGCACATTGCCCGATCTCCAAAACGCACTGACCGATCAAGGTTTAGTTCTTCGCCAGAATAATATTGGAGTCTGGGAAATTTATGATGGAAGTATGACCGCACGATAGTTGAGCTTAATGTTTTTTCAGGCAATAACTAAAAGATGTGTTTGGGACATTTTTATTGCTTCCAATCATCGCCCGGCATAATTCTGTGCATAAATTCATCAAAAAGAGGAACCGTAAATGAAGTATCTCCGTGATTAGGACTCCAAATCATTCCCTTAGTTATAAGACTGCTTCGTGTAGGGCCCAGAGAGCTAACTTCGCGGTCTAGAGCAGTTGCAATGTCTCCTGATCTATGTGGACCAGCGCCTAGTTCGGCCATAGCGCGAAGATACTTCTTTTCTGCTGGGGTAAGTCGGTCAAATCTAACGCGGAAAAAGCTTTCATCTAATGCAGCAACCGCAATATCTGAGGCATTCTCAACATCGGCCTTCGTAATAGGAGAAGATATGGCAATATCCCAAGAGTGTTTCCCCCATTCTTGGACAAAATAAGGATAGCCGTGTGTTCGCGAGATAATACTGTCGAGGGCATCTTCAGTTATATCTACATTCTGTTCATGTGCAGGTTTTGATATAGCTAGCTTTACTGCCTCAGGAGATAGAGGGCCAATATTAGGAAAATTAAAAAGTCTTTCCGCATAAGACTTTGCTCGTCCCATGCGCCCTGTTAATTGAGGTAACCCTGCGCCAATTAAAATAACAGGTAAACGCCTTTGTGAAGCTCGGTGCAATGCTGTGATAAGAGCGGCTAACTCTTCTTCTTGAACATATTGCAGTTCATCTATGAAAATAGCGAGCGCTGTTTCTGCTTTTTGCGCTGCTATGCCTGCAGTTTCCAAGAGTGCTTGCAGATCATGTTCTAAATCCCCATTGTCCGCTAGGCCAGCTTCTGGTTCGAAGTCAAAACCAACTTCAATATCTTGGTACTTCACTTTAAGAGATTTTGCGAAACCTGCTAAAGCCCGCAACCCTCGTTGAGCCCATTCTTTAGCTTTTTCATTTTTTGACAGAACGAGAAGCGCCAAGCGCAATTGAGGCGCTAAAATAGCTGGTAAGGAACGATCCTCAGGTGCTTCTATACGTAAGGTTTGAATGCCTGATGCTTCTGCGTCATCCCGCATTCGGTCTAAAAGAACTGTTTTCCCAACGCCACGAAGGCCAATCATCAAAATACTTTTTGTTGGATAGCTTAGTCTGGTTCTCTCTAAGGCTATGCGTATAAATTCTCTTTGTTCATCACGTCCCGCGAGTTCCGGCGGCGGCGTCCCAGCACTAGGGGCAAAAGGGTTTCTAATAGGATCCATACATTTATTATACACATATTATCTATATTATCAATAGTTTATAACTTGCATAATTTTTATATAATTGAAGGGATTTATTAGTTAAACCGCTGCTCTCACCGCATCGCAAATATCATTAACCAGCTGCTGAACCAACGCGCCGTCATCGCCCTCGGCCATTACGCGCACCAACGGTTCTGTGCCCGATTTGCGAATAACAAACCGACCGCCGCTGCCCAATTTGGCTTCCGACTTCGCAATTACATCGCGCACTGCGGCCAATTCCAAAACACTGCCGGGGGCTTTCACATTCTGTAAAATCTGCGGCACCGGTTTAAACACCGAACAAACTTCGCTCGCCTTGCGCCCGCTTTCGCGGATCACCGACAACACTTGCAGCGCCGCAATCAACCCGTCGCCGGTGGTGCAATAATCGCTTAATACAATATGACCCGATTGCTCGCCGCCGACATTGCACCCCTGTTCGCGCATCGCCTCTACAACATAACGGTCGCCCACCGGCGTGCGGATAAGCTTGATATTATTCTGCCCCAAATAACGTTCCATGCCCAAATTTGACATCACGGTCGCAACCAAAGCATTACCGCGCAGCTTGCCCGACTTTGCCCATGATTGCGCGACCAAAGCCATCAATTGATCGCCGTCAATTTTTTTGCCTTTTTCATCGGCCATAATCAAACGGTCGGCATCGCCGTCTAATGCAATGCCGATATCGGCCTGATGCAGTAATACTGTCTCCTGCATCAGATGCGGATAGGTGGCACCACAACGCGTGTTGATGTTGCGGCCATTGGGGTTGACGGCCACGGGGATAACCTCCGCGCCCAATTCCCACAATACTGTGGGCGCAACCTTATACGCCGCGCCGTTGGCGCAATCGACGACAACGCGCAACCCTTCCAGATTGCTTCCGCTCGGGTATGTCGCCTTGGCATATTCCACATAACGACCGATGGAATCCTCCAACCGGCTGGCGCGACCCAATTCATCCGCGGGCGCATGATCATCGGCCCAATCGCCATCCATCCGCGCTTCGATCTGCAATTCCAATTCGTCCGATAATTTATTGCCGTCGGGGCCGAACAATTTAATGCCGTTATCCTGATACGGATTATGCGACGCCGAAATCATCACGCCCATATCGGCACGCAGGCTTTTGGTCAACATGGCGACTGCGGGCGTGGGCAATGGCCCCAACAAAATCACATCCATCCCCTTGGCGACAAAACCGGCGGTTAAGGCCGGTTCGATCATGTACCCCGAAAGCCGCGTATCCTTGCCAATCACCACGCGATGGCGGTGGTCGCCGCGCTTAAACAAGCCGGCGGCGGCCATGGCCACGCGCATGGATGTTTCCGCCGTCATCGGTTCGGTGTTGGCGCGGCCACGGATGCCGTCGGTGCCGAAATATTTGCGTGTCATTTGTCGCCTGCAACAGGTTGAATACGATAGATAAGGTAATCGGATGGCACAGGAATCTCAATCTTTTTGAGCCATACGGGGATTTGCCCGCGAATAAGCCGTTGAATGAGGGGCTGTCGGGCATCCCGATTGGCGAAATGCAACATCCCGTCTTCGCCTGTCGCCAGATGGGTATGCCCGGGCGCGTAATAATCCGCGCCCAAATACATCAAGGGCGGAATACGGCACACCAACACAATATCGGCGCGGGATTGCACCGCGGCGCGGTGGGCTTCGTTATCATCCATGGCATGGAAAAACGCGAAAGCCGTGGCATTGCCTGCCACATCGAAATTGCCCGCGATAACATTATGCCGTGTCGCGAACAAAATTTGTGGCCCCGTATCGCTGCTGTTCAAGATTGTCAAAGGCTTGGCACCCAACCCGTCTGTTTCATTTAAAAACGGAATAATCGGCTCCAACGGACATTGCGCGATGCCGCGCGCCGCCGGAAACAACATGACATCGGGATAAAGCGGCGTAGCGTGAATAAGTGCCGGTATAAAAATAACCGGCAGAAAACCAAGGCAAAGAAAAACCCCCACTTCCGCATAATGCAAAGACCGGTCGCGCAGGCGTGATTTTAATTGATCCCAACATGCGCACAGTAACGCGGTCAAAGGCGCGACAGAAAAAATTTCCATAAAAATACCCACGCGCATCTGCCAAAAAACTGTCAGACAAAACGCGGCAAACAGAAAAATAAACTGCGCCACCCACATCAACCGCTTGGCGTCACGGGCATGCCGCGCTTTCCACAAACAAACGCCAAGCGCCAGAAGGGGCAACAACAAAAGCCGCAGAAAACACAACATAGCCGGCACAAAACTGGCGGGCATAAAATAATTGATATGCAGCCCACGCACCAAAGGCATCGCCTCGCCAATATTGTCCAACGCGGTCGTGGCATCGAAATTATCGTAATCGGTAAAAGGGCCATTAAGGGCAGACGGCACCACCGCAAAAAACACAATCAACGCCGTCAAACCCAGCAATTTATAAAAAACCAAACGGATATATTTGTTGTCGGTAAAACGCGACAGAAAATATCCGGCAACCAAAACCCCGCCGCTCAACGCCGCGAAAATCACATAGGCGGGCGAAAACCACGACAAGGCAAGCCGGGGGGCGCGGCTGGACAATTCCGACACAGGCAAGGCAATCGGCACAAGTGCGGCGGTAAAAACCGGCAACGCCACACCAAAAACCGCGGCATGATGCTGCACACCCTCACCCAACCACGCGGCCGCAATCGCAAGACACGCCACAAACAAAATCGCCCACGGCAACGCCTCCGCGCCTATCCAAAACCCACCGGCGAAGCACAATGCCGATGCCACGGCAAAAAACACGCCGCGCTTTTGCATGATGATGTTGGACAGGCTGATCAACCCAAATAATGCAATAATTGTCTGCGCGCCGTGATGGTCAACCCGTCCGGGCGTAAAATTAAACGCCAGTAAAGGCATAAACAAAAACAAAACACACGCGATGTTGGCGCGATCGGCACCCACCGCCAAACGCGCCATGCGCGGCAACACATAAAACAGAACGCCCAACCAAACCAAAGGCACAATAAAAGACGCTATCATCAACGCATCTGTCACGCCAAATGCGGAAATAAACGGCAACGCCACCGCTGCAATCGGCATATCGATCAACCGCGACCAATGCACGATTGTGTCGGCGCCCATGCGCGGCACCGCAAGATCATACCAACTTTGTCCACCCAACCACGCCGAAACCTGTTGAAGGCGCATATAATCGTCGGGGTCGGCCAGATGATGCGTGAAAAACGGGCTTTGCGGATGCAGCGCAAAACACAAAACAAAGAAAGCAAAAACAAAAGCGGGTAAGCCGCGATAGGGACGGGCAAAGATAAAATTTCTGAAAGAAACGCGGCTCACTTGCGCTCGGAAAAATAAAGGCTGACGCGGTTGGTGATCTGCTCGCTGATCTCATGCAAGGTGCGTTCATGCGCGCTCTGCCGCGCCGCGACCGAACCGTAAATCTGGTCAAGCAAATCAAAGCTGGCAACGCTATGCGCATGGCCGCGCAGCATTTCGTTGCCTGCCGCGTCGGTCAAAATATATTCTCCTGTCATATCCAACTGCGCCCGCGTCGCGGTGGCGTTGGCCAGAATGCCCAAACTCGCCTCGGTGGATGTGATTTTGACCCTCAATTTATAGGCGGGCGTCACAGGCCTGTTCTTGCCATACATCCGGTCGATCAAATCATTGCGCAAAACCTGCCCGTCGCGGTCGGCGATATTCTCGACAGAAATATTGTTTAATTGATCGGCAACCGGCGATCCATCTTCGGCCTGATGCGAACCATAAACGGGCGAAAAACCGCAAGCCGTCAACACTAGTAAATACGGTATAATCAGGATGGCGTTGGGGTTTTTCATGCTACAATGCTGACTATCTTGTTTGCGACATATATAACTTTTTTAGTTGGCTTGTTATCAAGAGCACGTTTGACCGCATCGTTATCCAATGCCCAAGACTTAACTTCCTCTTCAGGCATATCGATTGGTATTTCGATTGTTGCTCGGAGTTTTCCGTTGACCTGTATTGCAATTTTTGCCGTGTTTTTGACGAGTAACTCGAGATCAGCTATTGGCCATTTTTCTTCGACCAAAAGTATCTGATGCCCAAGTGCTTTCCACATTTCCTCGGTTACGTGCGGCAACATAGGAGCGATTAGGCGAGTTAATGTCTCCACGCCTTCTCTGAGTGCCCAAGCCTCAGCCCCTTGTTCTTGAAGGAGGTGAGATCGTTTTTCTGGATGTTTTGTAAAAAAGTAGGAATGGAATTTTTCTAACTCATTAGACAATTCGCGTATTTTGGCAACTGCAACGTTAAATGCAAAACGTTCATAAGCCTCTGAAACACTGCAAATTGTCTGATGTGTGATTTGCCTTAGTTCTTTTGCTGGAAGGGTAATTTGAGGCATCTGAGAAGGGCATTTTATACTAGATATATCTTCTGCAATCTTCCACAACCGGTTAATGTAACGCCACGCGCCATCCACGCCGCTGTCGGTCCATTCCAGATCGCGCTCGGGCGGGCTGTCGGACAACATAAACAAACGCGCGGTATCCGCGCCATAGCCGGAAATAATTTTGCCCGGATCGACCACATTGCATTTCGACTTGCTCATCTTGTCGCCGCGAAAAACTTTCACCGGCGTCTGGTCGTCCAATTTCACCGCGCTGCCATCGGGATTTTTCTGCACCTGTTCGGGATACAACCAAACCCCGTCGACGGATTTATAGGATTCGTGACACACCATGCCTTGCGTAAACAATCCGGCAAAGGGTTCCTTGACGCCTACATGCCCCGTCTGCTGCATGGCGCGTGTGAAAAAACGCGCATACAACAAATGCAAAATGGCATGTTCAACGCCGCCCACATATTGATCGACCGGTAACCAATAATCGGCAGCTTTGCGGTCAACCGGTTGGCTGTCGTCTTGCGCCGAACAATAACGCGCAAAATACCAGCTTGAATCCACAAACGTATCGCACGTATCCGTTTCGCGCCGCGCGGGTTTGCCGCAAGTAGGACACACCACATTCTTCCATGTCGGATGCAAATCCAACGGATTGCCCGGCTTGTCGAATGTCACATCTTCCGGCAACACTACCGGCAAATCGGATGCGGGCACAGGCACCGCGCCGCATGTGTCGCAATGAATAATGGGGATGGGGCACCCCCAATAACGTTGGCGGCTAATACCCCAATCGCGCAAACGGAATTGCGTCACGCTTTCGCCCGCATTACGTTTTTCAATTTCGGCGATGGCTTTCTTTTTCGCGTCTTCGATATTCAACCCGTCAAGAAAATGCGAATTGAAAATCACGCCATCATCGGTAAAGGCGGTATCGCCAATGGCAAAACCGGCGGCGTCCGTATCGGGCGGCAACACAACAGGTTTGACCGGCAATTTGTATTTACGCGCGAAATCCAGATCGCGTTGATCATGCGCAGGGCAACCAAACACCGCGCCGGTGCCATACTCCATCAAAACAAAATTGGCGACGTAAACGGGCAAGTGCCAATCGGCATCGAACACATGCGCGACTTTCAACCCGGTGTCATAACCCTGCTTTTCGGCAGTCTCGACCGCAACTTCCGATGTGCCGGTGCGGTTACATTCCGCGATAAATGCCGCCAGCTTGGCGTCATTTTTGGCCAACTCCAAAGCCACAGGATGATTGGCCGAAATCGCCACAAACGAAGCGCCAAACAAAGTATCGGGCCGCGTCGTAAAAACTTCGATAGAATCTTTCCTGTCGGTCAGCGCAAATTTTACCCGCGCGCCCTGCGATTTCCCAATCCAGTTCTCCTGCATCAAACGCACTTTTTCCGGCCAACGGTCAAGCGTGCCCAGCGACGCCAGCAAATCTTCGGAAAATTCCGTGATCTTCAAAAACCATTGCGACAATTTGCGTTTTTCGACCGTGGCGCCCGAACGCCAACCGCGCCCATCGATAACCTGTTCATTGGCCAAAACCGTATGATCAACCGGATCCCAATTGACCCAAGACTCTTTACGATAAGCCAATCCGGCTTTCAAAAAATCCAGAAACAGTCTTTGCTGATGCTTGTAATAAGACGGATCGCAAGTGGTCACCTCGCGCGACCAGTCAATCGCCAAACCCATGCTTTTCAATTCACCGCGCATCGTGTCGATATTCTCATGCGTCCATTTGGATGGATGCACGCCACGGTCACGCGCCGCGTTTTCCGCCGGCAAACCAAAGGCATCCCACCCCATCGGGTGCAGCACGTTAAAACCCTGCGCACGTTTGTAACGGGCGACCACATCCGACAATGTATAATTGCGCACATGCCCCACATGGATACGCCCCGAAGGATACGGGAACATCGACATCACGAAATATTTGGGTCGCGCCGCATCTTCGGTCGCTTTGAAACATTGCTTCTGCTCCCACAGGCTCTGCCATTTGCGTTCGGTTTCTTGCGGATTGTAGCGGGTCGTCATACTGAAACTGCCTGATAAGATGTAAGGGCTGATAAAAACCTTTTTATTGCCCTATATCAAGGGTATTAAGTGATGCACCTTACTTGTCGGCTAAAACATGCCCCAACCCGCTCAACTGTTTGAAACCGCCACCACCCATCATCAGGCCGGAAGGCTGGACGACGCGGAAAAGGCGTATCTGGCATTGCTGCGCCTTAACGCATCGCATGGCGACGGGCTGCGCCTTCTGGGCGGCCTTTATTTGCAAAAACGCCAATGGAATGATGCGATAACCCATCTGGAAAAGGCCGCGCGTCTTTTACCGCGCGACGGTGAAACCCTCACCAATCTTGGCATAGGCTTGCGCGGCGCAGGCCGCATCACCGAAGCCCTCGATGCGTATAACCGCGCCCTCGTCGCGTCGCCCGATTATTTGTCGGCGCTTATCAACTTAGGCAATCTTTATTACGAAACGGGACGCGTGCCCGATGCGCTTGTGTCCTTCGGGCGCGTTTTGCAACTGACACCCAACAACCCTGCCGCGCATTTCAACTATGCCAATGCGTTGCTGTCCTCCGGCAAAATGCATGATGCTATCGGACGTTATGAACATGCGCTTAAACTCAAACCCGATTATTGTGATGCGATGATCAATCTGGGTATGGCGCTGACCCATGCGGGCAAAGGTGATCAGGGTAAACAATGGCTTGGTATCGCCCGCACCTGGTTCGACAAAGCGTTGTCAAGCGATCCGCATAATGTCACGGCGATGAACAACATCGCCAATGTCCTGCGGCAACAAGGCAAGCCCGAAGAAGCGATTGCGTTTTACACACGCGCCTTGGAAATCCGCCCCGATTACGCCGAAGCCGCCATCAACCGCGCCACTAGCCTGCGCGATCTTAATCGCCTGGACGAGGCCATGGCCAGCTGCCGTCAGGCGTTGCAGTTCAAGCCCCATTCAGCCGAAGCCCGCGTCAATCTGGGCGCGATGTTGCAAGACACGATGCGCCACGCCGAAGCCATTCAGGTTTTTACCGAAGCGTTGGAAATCAAACCGTCTTTGCTTGATGCGCGGTGGAATAAATCCCTGTCACTGTTGGCATTGGGGGCGTATCGCGAAGGCTGGGCCTTGCACGAAACCGGCCTCGGCGTCGCGCATATGCGCGGCGAATATCCCTCGCCCGAACGCCGCTGGAACGGCGATGATCTGGGCGATAAACGATTGATGATATGGGCGGAGCAAGGCTTGGGCGACACGCTGCAATTCATCCGCTATGCCGAAATGTGCAAGGCGCGATGCGGTAAATTAATCTTGGTCTGCCCGCGTCCTTTGCGCGCGTTGCTGGCCAATATAAAATATATCGATGAACTGCCGGAAACAATCGAAGAAAAAGATTTTGATGTGCATGTGCCGATGATGAGTCTTCCGTACATTTTCCAAACGCTGGTTGAAACCATACCGGCGAATATTCCGTATTTAAGTATCAGCGACGACAAACGCGCCGCATGGGCAGATAAAATTCCATTGGCTACAGGATTAAAAGTTGGTTTGGTGTGGGCGGGCAATCCGCGCGAAAATCAAATCAATGCCAACATGGCCGACCGCCGCCGCAGCATGGGTTTGGAAATGCTGCGCCCGCTGTTCGATGTCAAAAACGTGCAATTCTATAATCTGCAAATGGGCGCCAAATCCGCGCAAATTGACGAATGCGGCTTACGCGACCGCTTCATCGATCTGATGGGGACTGTGAAAGATTTCGAAGACACCGGCGCGATTATCGAAAAATTGGATTTAATTATTTCAGTCGATACATCGGTGGTGCATCTGGCGGGCGGCATGGGCAAACCGGTCTGGGTGTTGTCGCGTTTTGATGCGTGCTGGCGCTGGCTGCAAAACCGCGCCATCAGCCCGTGGTATCCAACCGCGCGCATCTTTGGCCAAAAAACCCACGGCGAATGGGGCGCGGTGGTGGAAACTGTTCGCGCAGAACTTGAAAAACTATCGCTTAATTAAACTGCTTCTGCGCAATCCGTATCTGGCGCGCGCTGGTCAGGATGGCATTTTCGATAGAACCAGAGGTTGTGCTGGCCACCGGCGCATCGGCCCAATTGGTGCCGGTCTTTGCCTGACGGAATACCGAAACTTTCACGCCATTGGCGGTTAAATCACGGTCGCGGATAAAGATGTTCAGTTTGGTGCGTTCATTGGGCGCATCGGGCGATGTGTACCAATCGGTCAGAATAACGCCGCCAAACGGATCGGCGGACGCAATCGGCATAAAGGAAACGGTATCCAGCGCCGCGCGCCACAAAAACCCGTTAACGCCTATGCCATTATTATCGCTTTGTTTTTTGGAATCCTTGCCGCCAAATAAACTCCAACCGCCAGAATCGCTGATTAAACTGCCGTTTTTATACAAATCATCATGCGCCTTATCGCCATAGGTCGGGTCGGTCGTGACCTCACCGCCACCGCAAGCCGCAAGGGTCATAAGCATAAAGGAAGCGGGAACAAGCAAAACAAGCTTTTTCATGGGATTCCACAGAGGAGGGAGGTGATTCTCGAAAAGTCATTAAAGGGGCTGCCCGCGCCTATTGCAAGCAATTTGCAAGCAATATGCCGGGGTAAATCCCGCCAAATAACCGTGGCAAGAATCCCCCCAAAGACCCGGTGCGGCCTTTTTCAACGCCCGAAACGAGGCCATTATTTTGCTCCAAAGAAATCATGCTGCAGATGCGATATTGTTATTTATCATATGGTTAGATGTGAATGGACAAAATATTTTGTTGCCGGAAAGCCACATTTGGGCCGCCTCTTTACCAAAATCTTATTTCGCGCTTGTCTGTGCAGGGTCAAAGCATCAAATTCTAACCCGTGAGGCTTCCTGCCTCAATTCTGACTTTATATCTAAAACGACCACTCCAAACTAAAACAACCTCAGGGGGAAAAATGCGTAAAATTCTTTTGGCCACAACCGCACTCGTCGGTTTTGCTGTTACGGGCGCTGCTCATGCCGCGACCTCGCCGCTTAACGTGACGCTCGGTGGCTCAACCGATTTCGTTGCCGCTAACTTCGCCGACCAAAATCACGCGGGTCCAAACTCCAACAACCGCGATTTCGAAACGGTTTATGGTTTGAACTTCACCGTGTCCGGCAAAGCCGCAAACGGTCTGGAATATGGTGGCGTTCTTGGTCTGACCAACGCTGGCGATATCAGCAACAACTTCTCGGGCACGCAAACCAGCCCATACCTGAACGCGGGCAACATCTATCTGTCCAGCGCGTTTGGTAAAGTCGTTCTGGGCGACTCGCATGGCGCGACTGATCTGACTGTTGGCGCTCCTTCCGTGGGCGAAGGCCAAACAACCGGTCGTTATGCCGACTTCCTCGACACAACCCAATTCGCCAAGACTTTCGTTTATGGCGTTGACGGCACCGACCACAGCACCAACGTAACCTACTTCACACCTAAGGTTGGTTTTGAAGGCGTCAAGGCTCAATTGGCCGCCAGCTATATCCCACAATTCTATAACTATGGTTCAAGCGGCGTGAAGTATAACGCGGGCTCGACCTTTGGTACTGCTGCTGGCAGCACAAATACCCTCTCGCCTTACCATGACGTGTTTAAGGTTGCTGGCGATGTGTCGGGCAACCTCTCGGCTGTTGCCTTGACGGGTAGCGCGCATGTTATCAGCGGCAGCTCAGACGCAACATCCTTGGCTCCAACCACGGTTGGCGGTCTTAGCGTTGGTAACAATGCTGCATGGATCGTTAACGCTCCTGCTGGCGTTGTCCAAAGCTTCACCGCTTGGGGCATCGGCGCGCAAGCTGCTTTGGATGGATTCACGTTTGGCGGTTCTTATGACGACAACGGCCATTACAATGCGGTTTCTGGCCAAACCAAAGACCAAAACCAATACTCCGCTGGTTTAAAGTATGAATTCAGCAAGTTTGGCGTTGCCGCTAACTACACCGGTGGCGAAGGCTATGACAATCTGCTGTCCACAGCAGGCGGCACAGGCTCTTCGGCTAACTACATCAAGAGCTTCGACTCTTATGGCCTCGGCGGCACCTACAGCTGGGCTCCTGGTCTGACCTCGAACGTCGATGGCGTTCTGTTCGACCAAAAATCCGATGCTGGCGTCAAGAACGACGGTTACGTTCTGTTGGTCTCGCAAAAGCTGGCGTTCTAAGCCTCTGGCTTAACGCTTAATAAATTGAAAGGCGGTGGTTTTCCACCGCCTTTCTTTTTTGTGTAGACGAGGGGAAAGAAGCGGGGATAAAAGAGGGAGCAAGGGAGAGGAGAGCCTTCTGAATCCCTTTCTCTCTCCGCTCTTTCTCAATCTTGCTCCCCCTCCTCTTGCTCTCCTTTCCTCCTTACCTCTCTAAGGAAAACAATGTTTCGCATAGCTGCCATATTGGGGCTGGCCGGTTTGGCCGTCGCCACAGGCCTCATTGTCTGGAGCGGATGGGCGCAAGTGCTGCAAGCGCTGGCGCAGGCGGGTTGGGGCATTGGCGCCGTGGCGTTGTTTCATATCGTGCCGCTGATCGTGTCGGCGGCGGGCTGGCGCGTTTTGGTATCCGGGCGCAACCGCCCCAACCTGCCGCGTTTTATTTATTTCATGTGGGTGCGTGCCGCAGTCAATAACCTGATGCCCGTCGCGCGTATCGGCGGTGAAATCGCCGCGGTGCGTTTGATGACGGCGCACGGCATGCGGCGCAGCATCGCGATCGCCTCCACCATAGTCGAATTGACGGTATCGATTGCCGCCATCTTTTTGTTTGTGGTTGTCGGCGTTATGCTGTTTGCGCTGCGCGTCAATGATCATGATGCGGTCATGCGCATGGTCTGGGGCGTTGTCCTTTCGCTGCCCTTGATCATCGCGTTGGCGGTGGTACAGAAAATAGGTTTCTTTGGTTTGATGCTGCGCCTGTTCCGCGTGATGTTCCGCGACAAATGGGCGGCGATGGCGGGTGATGCCGCGCGGCTTGATCGCGCTGTCGGTCTTATCTATCGCCGTCATGCCCGCGTTATCATCTGTTGGATGATGCAACTGGCGGGCTGGAGCCTGGGCGCGGTCGATATCTGGCTATGCCTGTATTTTCTGGGGCATCCTTTGCGCCCCTTGGAAGCCGTGATGATCGAGGCGCTTATTCAAGGCTCGGCCAGTATTGCGTTTGCCATTCCGGGCGCTCTGGGTGTTCAGGAAGCGGGTTTTCTGGTGTTTGGCGGCATGCTCGGCCTGCCGCATGAAATTGCGGGCGCCTTGGCCGTTATTCGCCGCTGCCGTGATTTAATATGCTATATACCGGCACTGGTGCTGTGGCAGGCGCATGAAGGAAAGAAGTTATTCAATGACAAACGATAAAGAAAAATCAGAACAGGCGCGGATACTCTTTGCGCAAGAATGCGAATGCATTCTGGCCGCCGCCGAACCGGGCCAATTCCCCGACAGCAAATTACCCGAAGTCGCATTCATCGGCCGGTCGAATGTCGGCAAATCATCGCTCATCAACGCGCTGACGGGGCGCAACAAACTCGCGCGCGCCTCCAACACACCCGGCCGCACACAACAAATTGTATTTTTCAATCTGGGCGAAAAATTGATGCTGGTCGATCTGCCCGGCTATGGGCATGCGGTGGCACCGGTTGCAGAAAAAGAACAATGGAACGAATTGGTGCAATATTACATGCGCCAACGCCGCGAATTGAAAATCGTGTGTTTGTTGATCGATGGCCGCCACGGCGTCAAAGCGAATGACGCGGAAATGATGGAAATTCTCGACCGCGCGGCGGTCACCTATAAAATCATCCTCACCAAACTCGATCAGGTCAAACCTGTCGAACGCGCCCAACGCCTTGAACAAGTCGCGGCGGCGGTGTCGCGCCATCCCGCGGCGCTCGATGGTCTTATCGCCACAAGTTCGGAAGATAAATTGGGGATTGATAGCTTGCGCGAATATCTTGCGGGCGTCGCTGCGGCGGGGATTTAAATTACCAACCCATAACGCGGTTAATACTCTCGGCCACGGTGGTGCTTTGGCGAATGGTGGCGATTTGTAAACTTTCGTCATCGCGGATGCGGTTAATCACATCATCGGCACAGGTAATTTGCACCTGTCCCAAAGCCGTTATCGCCATCGACGCGACCTTGCTATCCAAATCCTGTTCATGAAGCCACTCTGCGATTTGATCAACAAATTGCGCGGCCTGCGCGCGGCGCATTTCGGCTTCGCGGTTACGCGGAATCTCCAAAACGCCGTCCATCTGCAATTCGATAAAATAACGGTTCTTTTCTTCGGGCATAGAATTCTCCCTGTTCTGTAAAAACATTTTCGCGCCCCGCACCTTAACAATGGTTTAACATTGCGCGTAATTCAGGGCGGTGTAACATCAAGACAACATGAAGCCGGTGAAACGAAAAATCCCCACGCCGCAAAATCTCCATAATGTCGCGCTGCATTATCTGGGGCGCTATGCCGCGTCCGAAGCGTCGTTGCGGCGCGTTTTGCAAAACCGCATACGCCGCGCGGCGCATGACAATCCCGATTTTGCGCAAGATGAAACGAAACAGGCGGCACTACGTTCTACTATCGAAACGATTATCGAAACCCATAAAAGAACCGGCGTGTTAAACGACACTGCCTTTGCCGAAACCAAGGTCAACAGCCTGCGCCGCCAAGGCCGTTCGCGCCGCATCATCCAGCAAAAACTGGCGGTCAAAGGCGTTAAAAACGATATCGTCGCGGCGGCGTTGGAAAATCACGCCGATGATGCGCCGCCGGAAGTGGCGGAACTCAAAGCCGCGCTGATACTGGCGAAAAAACGTAAACTGGGTGCGTTCAGAACAATGCCTGCCGATGATGACCGCCGCCGCAAGGATTTTGCCACGCTGGCGCGCGCCGGTTTTTCTTCCGACATCGCCCGCAAAGCCCTCAATGCCGAACCGCCGGAAGAATGGGAGTAGGTAGGGAGAGCGAAGATGAGCAGGGGAGCAAGAGAATAGAGCGAGCAAAAAAGAGCAAGAAAGAAAAAAGGGGAGGAATAAAGAGGTTATCCCTCATTCTTCCTCCCCCTCTCTCGCTCTTTTCTCGCTCTATCTCTTATTTCTTGGTGCTATCATCCGCCTTCACCGGCGTGCCGTCCAGATTGAACTTTTCAATCTTGGCCTTGGCTTCCAAAGATTTGACTTCATCATTGGTCAACTCCTGGCCCAACTGGTTGGCAATCTGATCCTTCACTTCGGCCACCGGCGGCGGCGAGGATTTGCGCTTATCTTCAACCTTGATGATGTGATAACCGAATTCGGTTTTCACAGGGGTTGTGCTGACATCACCGGGCTTCATGGCAAAAGCGGCATCGGCAAATGCCTTGACCATCGCGTCATGCACGAAATAACCCAGATCACCGCCATGCGCCGCAGAACCGGTGTCTTTCGATTTTTCTTCAGCCAGCTTGGCGAAATCCGCGCCGCCTTTCAGCTGTTTGATGATGTCGTCGGCTTCGGCTTCGGTCTTGACCAGAATATGGCGGGCGCGCACTTCGTCTTGTGGCTTGAACTTGCTGGCCAGCTGGTCATAACGTTCCTTGATCTTGGCATCGGTGATCTTGGGTTCGATTTGCTTATGAACATAGGCTTCGGCGACCACTTGCGCTTCCAGATCATGCACGCGGGCTTTCACATCCTTGTCGTTTTGCAAACCATCGGCATAACCTTTTTGCGAAACGATCTTGGTCGCGATCATCTTTTGCAGAATTTGCGGGAAAATCATTTGCGGCGGCATTTGTTGCATTTGCGGGCCGGCCATTTGCAGTTCGCGCATAACGTCCGAACGGTGGATTTCTTCGCCATTCACGCGGGCCACAACCGGATCGCCGGCAGGCACAGCAGCGGAGGCAGCGGCAGGCGCATCAGCAGCCAAAACCGGCAGGGCAAACGAGCCCATCAAAGCGACAGTAGCGAGAAGCAATTTCTTGGACATTTTTCGAATCCCTATGGTTTCAGAGAATGGGGTTGCAGAACCTTAAGAGCTAACCGCTCTTCACCCAAACATCAAGCCTCAGAAATAGGGCGGTATTGAGGCGCCCCCAAGGCATCAAAAAGGGTTTAAATCCATGAATTTATACATCTCAGTGTCCCAAGCGTGAAAACATCGTGATTGCAGGCCTTAACCATATTTGCGACTTTGCGAAACTATTTGCCGCCTGTATAATCCGGTAACATTTCGTAAACATAATAAGGGATTATATTATGACAAACGCATTAGCCGGAAAAATCGCCGTTGTCACAGGCGCAACAGAAGGCGGCATCGGCCACGCCTGCGCCATCGCGATGTTGGAAGCAGGCGCGCGCGTTGTGCCTGTCGCCCGTAATCTGGAAAAATTGAAGGCTACATTTGCCAAATATGGCGATGCCGCGATCCCTGTGGCAGCAGATTTGCTGAAGCAGGAAGAACGCGCGACACTGATTGAAAAGATTTTGGGTATGACGGGTCAAATCGACATTTTTCATGCCAATGCGGGCGCCTATATTGGCGGCAACCTGCATGAAAATGATCTCCAGGAAATTGAAGATGTTGTGATCTTGAACACGCTCGGCGCTCTCTCTCCCATTCGCGCGGTATTGCCCCATATGTATGTGCGCGGCACAGGCGATGTTGTCGTAACCGGTTCCATCGCGGGGGACAGCTACAACCCCTATCACGAACATGTTTACGGCCCTTCCAAGACATTCATCGAACAAGCCGTTAAACTTCTTCGCCCCAATGCGGCCAAGCAAGGCGTACGTGTCAGCGCTATTTCGCCCGGCCCTACCGAAACCCCGCTGGTTGCAGGCTGGGATCCTGAACGATTGGCCAATGCCCGCGCGGCAGGCGAGTTTATCTCGCCCGCAGAAGTGGCTGATGCGTTAATGTTCGTTCTGACACGTCCAAACGGTCAGGCCATTCCTAAAATGGTTGTGACGCCCAAAGCATTTAGCATGCTCTAAATCCTCCGAACGGGTTGCTGTTCGACTAAGGCGCGTAGCCCAAGCTGCGCGCCTTATTTTTTGGCGATATCGGCCAATTTGACAAGCAAGCGGCAGAGGGATATCTAACTCCCGCAATATTGACGCACCGGTTTTAAACACAGAAGGAGCAAGGTTATGACAAAGACATTGGAAGGCAAAGTTGCAATCGTAACCGGGGCCTCTTCGGGCATCGGTCTGGCAAGCGCGGAAGCGATGGTTGCCGCCGGCGCGCGCGTGGTCATGGTCAGCTTCGACGAAGCCGGCCTCAAAAAACTGCATGCCAAACATGGTGACGCCATTATCCCCATCACCATGAATTTGCTTGATGACAAGGAATGCGCGACTTTGGTGCCGCAAGTGCTGCAAAAAGCCGGCAAGATCGACATTTTCCACGCCAACGCCGGCTCCTATATCGGCGGTGACCTGGTTGCAGATACTGACAATGAAACGATCGACCGCATGATGAAGCTGAACGTCAATGTCGTGATCAAGAATGTGCGCGATGCTTTGGTGCATATGATCGAACGCAAAAAGGGTGATATCATCATCACTGCTTCCATTGCCGGAACGCGCCACCCCAATTATGAACCGGTTTACGGCCCTGCCAAAACTGCCGTGAAGCGTTTTGCCGAATTGACCCGCACGCAGGTTGCCAAGCATGGCATTCGCGTCGGCTCTATCTCGCCCGGCCCCGTCGAAACCGCGCTTGTTGCGAATTGGGAACCGGCCCGCTTGGAAAAAGCTCGCGCGGAAAAGGCTTTCCTCGATCCTACGGAAGTGGCCGATGTGGTCATGTTCATGCTGACACGTCCGCACCATATGACGATCAGCGATGTGGAAATGACGCCAACCGCGTTCGACCTGATCTAGTTCAGGAATTTCTGCCCAACAATTAAGAAACGGTTGTCCCGGTCAAAAGGGCAACCGTTTTTGCGTTTGGGCCAAGAGGCCAAGGCATCAAGCCAACAAAAACTGCTCCCAACAACTTATTCATTCATCTTAAAAAGATATTAACCGTTGGCAGGCAATTATTAACGGGTTGCGCCTTTTGGCGCGCCCCAAGGCTTGCCCCGTCCTTTCTAAGATTGGTTCCCTTCCATGAATTTGATTATCGGTATCATCACGGTCGTTGCCTGTACGATGGGCGGCTATGTTGTCGAAGGCGGCCATCTTGAAGTGCTGATCAAAGCGGCGCCGCTCGAAATCGTCATCATGGGCGGCACCGCCGCAGGCGGTTTTATCATCGGCAACCCCAATGTGGTCATCAAACGCACCGGCAAGGCTTTGGGCTTGTTGCTGAAAAAGAACAAGTACGACAAAGCCTCTTACATCGAATTGCTGTGCATGATGTATCAGGTCTTCAAACTGGCCAAAACCAAGGGTTTACTGGTGCTGGAACAGCATATCGAAAACCCGCATGAAAGCAGCCTGTTCGCCCAATTCCCAGGCTTCCTGCATGATCATCATGCGGTTGATTTCTTCTGCGATTATCTGCGCCTCGTCACTTTGGGTTCCGACAAACCTTACGAGCTTGAGGCTTTGATGGACCAGGAACTGGAAGTCCATCATGAAGAGGATCATAGTGCCGTTGCCGCCGTTCAGAATGTCGCCGACGGCATGCCCGCCATCGGTATTGTTGCCGCCGTTTTGGGCGTTATTCACACCATGGGTTCGATTTCCGAACCGCCCGAAGTGTTGGGTCGTTTGATCGGCGGCGCGCTTGTCGGTACCTTTATGGGTGTATGGTTCGCCTATGGGATGATCGGCCCTGCAGGCAATTCATTGAATGCCATTTTGTCGGCGAACGGCAAATATCTGACGGCGATCAAGGTTGGGTTGCTGGCGCATTTGCAGGGCTTCGCGCCTTCGGTGTCAATCGAATATGCCCGCAAAACATTACTAAGCCATGTCCGCCCGACCTTCGCGGAAGTTGAAGAAGCGACCGCGGCACTCCCGCCACCCTCCACATAAGGGACAAATAAATGGCCGACCAGCCCGTCATCATCATCAAGCGCATCAAAAAAGGCGGCCATGGCGGCCATCACGGCGGCGCGTGGAAAGTGGCCTATGCCGATTTCGTGACGGCGATGATGTCGTTCTTTTTGTTGCTGTGGCTGTTGAACGTGACCACTGATGTGCAACGCAAAGGTATCGCCGATTATTTCGCGCCCGCCAGCCTTTCAAAATCGGATTCCGGCGCGGGCGGCATTTTCGGCGGCCAAACCATCACGGCACCAACGGGTGCGGAAATCAATGACCGTTCGCCGCCTTCCAATCAGGATGTGACCATTCCAACCGTGGGACAGGGCGAAGAAGGTAACGAAGAGGTGCGCGGCATCAGCGACGGCATAGCCGATGGCAAGGGCGGCGACGGCACCACCACCACGCCCAAAGAAGCGCAAAATGTCGCCAAGGCGATGGCCGCCGAAGAAGAAAATTTCAAAAAAGCCGCCGATGTTTTGAAGCAGGCGATTTTGGCCAGCCCCGAATTGCAGGGCTTCGCCAACCAGATCATCATCGACCGCACGCCCGAAGGGTTGCGGATACAGATTATCGACCGCGATAAATTTTCGATGTTCCCGTCGGGCGGCGCTGTGCCTTATGAACGTGGCCGCGATTTGTTGATGCTGGTCGGCAAAGTGATTGCCCGCATGCCCAACAAAATTTCGGTCACCGGCCATACCGATGGCACGCCCTTTACCGCCGGTTCGGGGCGCGATAACTGGACGCTGTCGACCGAACGCGCCAATATCAGCCGCGAATATCTTGTGCAGGCAGGCGTGCCCGAACAAAATGTCGCGCGTGTGTCGGGTCTTGCCGACCGCGATCCGTTTGCGGCCGACCCCAAAGATCCGCGCAACCGCCGTATCAGTATCGTGTTGTTGCGGCAATCGCTGGCGCCCGCGTCGCTTGTGGCACCGGCAGAACCCGCTGATGCGCCAACAGACACCAAGTAGGGGGATTCCCTAAAGGTTGGAATTAGTTTATCTTACAAAACACCTTATCCTTCTGTAACAATGTCCGACCAAACACATCAATCTTTTACCCTGCCACCGCGCCGCGAAACTTTTCTGGCGCGTTATCCGCGCAATCTGAAAATGGCGGCCACGGTTCTGATTCTGGCCTGCGTGATTTTGCCGCCGTCTTTTATCCGCGGTTATCTGCATCATCACAAAATTGCCGAAGTGCATATCCTTGGCGGTGAACCCGTCGATATGGCCAATCTGCCGACCGTCGGCGGCAAGGTCGAATCCGATATCAAAGCGCCGTCTTTAAACGACCAAAACGACCGCAGCGTGAAATTGCTGGCGGCACCCGATGCGCGCATTAATCAAGACGACGCGTTGGGAAGTTTACCGCGCACCAGCGAAGACGGGCTACGCCCGTGGCAACTTTATGCGCGGCCTTTTAATTCGGCAGATAAACGCCCGCGCATCGCTATCGTGATCGTGGGGCTTGGCCTGTCGCGCGGCATTACCGATCAGGCGATCAGCCAATTGCCACCGACGGTCACGCTGTCTTTTTCGTCCGACAGTCCGGTGGTGGGTGCCTGGGGGCAACGCGCGCGTCAGGACGGACATGAAATTCTGCTGCAAATCCCCAGCGAACCTTTCGATTACCCCAACAGCGATCCCGGCCCCGATACGCTTCTGACCGCCTTGCCCAACAGCGATAATCTGGAACGGTTGCTGAAAGGCATGCGCCGCGCCACCGGTTATGTGGGCATCACCAGCGTGGTCGGCACGCGCTTTACCGCAGACACCAATAAATTGACCCCCATGCTGGAAGCGATGAATCAACGCGGGCTGATGGTTTTCGATGCGCGTTCAACACCGCACAGTGTGGTGGGCGATGTGGCGCGTAATCTGAATATGCCGGCGGCGATTGCAACCCAAAAGCTCGACAGCGATCTGTCGCCCGACGCGATTACCGAAGCGCTGGGCGATCTGGAAAAAACCGCGCGGCAAAGCGGCCGCGCGATTGGCGTCACATCCGCATCGCCTGTCATGATCGCGCAACTTCAGGCTTGGGCGAATACATTGCCCGAACGTGGTATCGCGCTCGCTCCACTTACAGCCTTAGTTCAATAAAGGATTTTTATGGGCATTGATTTTTCGCAACTTCCCTATCGCCGTGGCGTCGGCCTGTGTTTATTCAATGCCGATGGGTTGGTGTTGGTGGCGGAACGCCGCGACAAGGCGAATTCGTGGCAAATGCCGCAAGGCGGCGTGAACCCGGCCGAAGACACGGCGGTGGCGGCCTTGCGCGAAATGAAGGAAGAAGTCGGCACCGACAATGCGCGGATCGTCGCCAAACATCCCGACATGTTGCGTTACGAATTTCCCGACTGGTTGCAACAACGGCGCGTTCACGCTGACGGGGCGGGCGGCGTGGTGTTTCGCGGTAAATATCGCGGCCAGGAACAGGAATGGTATGCGTTGGTATTTCAAGGGCAAGACAGCGATATTGATTTATCGGGCATCCATGATCCGGAAACCGCCAAAAACGGCCCCGAATTTGTTTCATGGAAATGGGTGCCGTTGGCCGAAGCGCCGACGCTTATCGTGCCGTTCAAAAAGCCGGTTTATGACGCCATGGCCGCCGGTTTCGCACCGATTGAAGCCGCTATAAAACGCGGGGATGTTTTACCAGCTTGGAACAAGTGATTTTTCACGAGGCCTTGCTTTCAATCGGCTTGGTATCATGGAAACGCGTGTAATTAATTTCCATCCGGTCGGCATTGCGTTTGATGATATCCTCAAAAACGGCATCGCACAGAATTTCATCGGCAATATACGACCGCCGCGCATGGATGGTTTGCGCATAAGTTTCATCCAACCCCGTCAACGACACGATAATTTCCGCCCGCACAGCCTCCAACCCTTTGCGGTCCATTTTATATAACGGGCTGTTTTTATCGATCGCATGCATAATCGTCCATGTATATTGCATCAACGGCACATGGCTGCGCGCGACGGGAAGATCGTAAAAACGCCGCATGCGGATGCCTTCCTTGCTGACCGCATCCACCAAAACCACCAGCTGGATTTTCGCATCGACAATACGGTTGCCGCGTTGGTTGGCCAGCCGCAACATGAAATGCGGCGTTTCATCATAGGGGCCGATAACGGCAACATCGCTGAACAACACCCGGGCGGTGGGTCGTGATAATTTCGCGAAAACCATGCCGGTCATCATCGCGAAAAAACTCAGGCCGAACAACGCTTCGACGCTAACCATGATATTGCCGCCCAAACCAATCGGCGTCAATTTGCCGTAGCCGATTGTGGCCATCGTCTGCACGCTAAAGAAAAACGCATCCTGAAACGATCCCACGCGCGCATTTTCAATCGCATCACCCAACGCCAGATAGGTGCAGGCGAACAGGATATTACTAAGCAAATAAAGAAGAATGATATAAAGCGCCAAACGCCACCACGGCGCATCCAGCAGCAACGCGTACAGATCGCTCATCACACGCGTGGAATTACCGATGCGCACAATTTCAAACCCGTCGCCGCGCGGCACAAGGCGGGAATGGCGGATTTTAGGTTCGGCTTTCTTTTTAGGCATCAGGATTCCTGTGTTGGCAAAGCTTCGATAATCACAAAAGCCTGCGCCCAGGGATGATCGTCGGTCAAGGTGAGATGAATTCTGGCGGTCATGCCGGCGGGTGTCATGCTGCGCAGTTTTTCCAACGCGCCGCCGGTCAATTGCAGGGTCGGTTGCCCCGACGGCAGATTAACAACGCCCATATCGCGGAAAAAAACGCCGCGATAAATGCCGGTGCCAAGCGCCTTGGCGCAGGCTTCCTTGGCGGCGAAACGTTTGGCGAATGTGGCGGCGCGGATGCTGTCGGTGCGTTTGGCGGCTTTGGCCTGCTCGATATCCGTGAAAACGCGTCCGACGAAACGCGCACCGAATTTATCCAGCGTTGCCGTGATGCGTTCGATATTACAGAGGTCGCTGCCGATGCCGATGATCATCCAAACAACCTATCAGATATCATAGCCTTCATAACGGCGCTTTTTCTCGATATCCCCGCCCAAATAAAACTGGGGGCGCAGGATTGTCGGCGGCACCATTACATTATCCATCATGCCCGCCATTGTTTTTCGCATACCGGCGCCCTTGGCGCGTTTGCCGGTGGGGGCTGGCAATGCGGGCGATGGCGTGACAGGTGTGGCGATGACTGTGGGCGCTCTTTGTTGTTCCAAACGCTCCATCAACACATTCATGTGCAGGGGGCGCGGATGAGGGCGGTCCAAATTCACATGCGGCTCGATAGCCGATTGCATGCGGCGCAGGGCAAAAAGTTGGGCGCGTGATTTTTTCAAATTCATAAACGAAACGTATCATAAACGGGCAAAAGAGTCACCCCGATTTACTTTCGCGCCTTAACCATTATCCCGCGCATTTTCGTAACCGATGCCGCTAGTCCCACAAACAAAGCCTCGCCGACCAGAAAATGGCCAATATTCAATTCGATAATTTCGGGAATGGCGGCAATCGCGGTGACATTATCATAGTTTAACCCATGTCCTGCATGCACTTCCAAACCCAATTTATGTGCTTGTTGCGCAGCCCATTGCAGGCGTTTCAGTTCTTTCTTCTGCGCTATACCCTTGCTATTTGCATAAGCACCGGTATGCAATTCAACCGCCGCCGCACCGGCAGTCCATGCCGCCAGCACTTGCGCCGCATCGGGGTTGATAAATAAAGAAACGCGAATACCGGCTGCCGCCAATTCATTAACTGTTCGCGCCAGTTTCTTGCCGCCCTTCACGACATCCAACCCGCCTTCTGTCGTCACTTCGGCGCGTTTTTCCGGCACCAGACAAACGGCATGCGGCTTAGTCGTTAAGGCGATTTTCTTCATCGCCTCTGTCGCCGCCATTTCCAGATTGATGGGCTTTTTCAAAACACGGCGCAGGTTTTTAACATCGGTGTCCATTATATGCCGCCGGTCTTCGCGCAAATGGATGGTAATGCTGTCCCCGCCGCCTTTTATCGCCTCCTGCGCGGCGCGCGCTATATCGGGCGCGGCACCCGCATCGCGGTTTCGCGCATTCCTTAACGTCGCGACGTGGTCGATATTGATACCCAATCGAAGTTTTGGCATGGTCGTGGCCTGCTGTGTTTTTAACCGATTCTGGATTGTAGCATTTATGCCCGCCACTCAACCTTCTTTTTTGCCGCAAACCACCGCGCCCGCAACGGAAACAATGACGCCGTTGATGGCGCAATATTTTTCCGTGAAAGACCGGCACAAGGATTGCTTGCTGTTTTTCCGCCTTGGCGATTTTTATGAATTATTTTTCGATGATGCGGTTGCCGCCGCCAAAATTTTGGACATCGCGCTCACCCGTCGCGGCCAACATCAAGGGCAGGATATCCCCATGTGCGGCGTGCCCGCGCATGCCTACGAAGCCTATCTGGCCAAACTGATCCGCGCCGGTTGCCGCGTGGCGATCTGCGAACAAAAAGAATCCCCCGAAGAAGCAAAAAAGCGCGGCGCGAAATCCATCGTGACGCGCGATGTCGTGCGCATTATCACGCCCGGTACCATTACCGAAGACGGTTTGCTGGATGCGCGCTCCGCCAATTATCTGGCATGCCTGACATCGGTGGGGGATGAAATCGCCGTCGCCTGGTGCGATATCGTCAGCGGCCACATCGCCGCGCAAAGCGTCATGGTCGAAGACATGTCGGGCGTGCTGGCGCGATTGGATGCCAGCGAAATTCTGATCGCGCAAAGGCTGGTGGAAAAGCCCGAATTATTTGAAATTCTGGCACCGTGGCGCACCAAGCTCGCGCCGCAACCCAATGGCCGTTTTGACAGCGACAACGGCAGGCGGCGCCTGCAGGCAATCTATGAAGTCAGTGATTTGGCATCATTTGGTGACTTTTCCCGTTCGGAAATTGCCGCGCTCGGCGCGTTGCTTGATTATGTCGAACTGACACAAAAAACCGACCTCAAGCATTTTTTGCGTCCGCAAAAGACGGGTGGCGCACAAATGGCGATTGATGCCGCCACGCGTCGCAATCTGGAACTCACGCGCACCTTGTCGGGCGAACGGCGCGGCAGTTTGCTGGATGTTATCGACCGCACCGAAACGGGCGCGGGGGCGCGTTTGCTGGCCTCGCGCCTCACTTCGCCGCTTACGGATATCCATGCGATAGCGGCGCGGTTGGATAGCGTCGCGTTTTTCGTGGCGCAAAACCCTCTGCGCGAAAATATCTGCAAAGCCTTACGCCAATCGCCCGATCTGGAACGCGCCCTTGCGCGGCTGGCTTTGGGGCGCGGCGGCCCGCGCGATCTCGCCAGCGTGCGCGACGCATTAAAACAGGCCGAAGCGATACGCAGCGTCTTGCTGGCATCCGGCACAATGCCGACAGATATTCGCGAAGACGCCAAACATCTGGGCGAACATAATGCGTTGATAGATAAACTGCATCGCGCCTTGGCTGCCGATTTGCCGATGTTGGCGCGTGACGGCAATTTCATCGCGCGTGGCTATGCCGCGCAACTGGATGAATTGATGACGCTGCGCGATGACGGGCGGCGTCTGGTGGCGGCGATGCAGCAAAAATATGCAACCCATACCGGCATCGCGACGCTTAAAATCAAACATAACAATGTCATCGGCTATCACATCGAAGTATCGCCCGCACAGGCCGACAAGGTGATGAATGACAAGGATACGTTTATCCACCGCCAAACCTTGGCCAGCGCGGCGCGTTTCACCACGGTGGAATTATCCGAACTGGAACGCAAAATAACCGAAGCCGCCGACAAAGCCCTGGCGGTTGAAATGCAATTGTTCGGCGATCTGGTGAATGAAGTCACCCAACGTCTGGTCGATTTGCACCACACGGCGCTGGCGCTCGCAGCGCTTGATGTCGCTTCGGCTCTGGCCGAACTCGCGGTCGAACAAAATTATGCGCGGCCCGTGGTCGATGCGTCGTTGGAATTTAAAATTATCGGTGGACGCCATCCGGTGGTGGAACAGGCGCTCCGCAAACAAAATGCGGGCGCTGCGTTTATCGCCAATGAATGCGATCTGTCGCCCGCGCAACATCTGTGGTTACTGACGGGGCCCAATATGGCCGGTAAATCCACTTTTTTGCGGCAAAACGCGCTCATCGCCTTGCTGGCGCAAATCGGGTCGTTCGTGCCCGCAACATCGGCGCATATCGGTGTCGTCGACAGGCTGTTCAGCCGTGTCGGCGCTGCCGATGATCTGGCGGCAGGCCGTTCAACCTTTATGGTTGAAATGGTCGAAACCGCCGCGATTTTGACTCAGGCCGGTAATCGCGCGTTGGTCATTCTCGATGAAATCGGGCGCGGCACCTCGACCTATGACGGGCTTTCGATCGCGTGGGCGGTGTTGGAACATCTGCACGAAGTCAACAAATGCCGCGCGTTATTTGCCACGCATTATCATGAACTCACGGCGCTTGCGGAAAAACTCCCGGCGCTTCGCCGCGCCACGATGCGCATCCGTGAATGGGAAAACCGCGTGATCTTCATGCATGAAGTGATCGAAGGTGTCGCCGACCGGTCATACGGCATTCATGTCGCGCAAATGGCGGGCTTGCCCGTTTCGGCAATCGCCCGGGCATCGCAAGTGTTGGCGGGTTTGGAAGCGGATAAGTTGAAACAAGGCAAAATCGCCGACACGCTTCCGGTGTTTGATGCATCGGCAAAAATTGCGCCCAAAGTGAAAACTATGAAGCCTGAATTGGAAAATATTCTTGCCGAACTTGACCCCGATGCGCTCAGTCCGAAACAGGCATTAGAGATTCTCTACAAGATCAAGGGTGCGGCTTAACAGCGAATCACCACCGGTTGATTCGGTGGTTTTGGGTCGTGCGGGGATTCCCGAATTACTTTCACCCGCATCCAATCGTAGGATGAACATCATCACCAACCCCCAAATGGGCAACAACTTGCCCGTGTTATTTGTTGCCAAACAGAAACGAATTTCATCGCGCAATGTTAAGCAATTTTAAGATTATCAGCCTGCCACCGGCACAAGATTCGTTTCGCTTACGTTTTTCCTTTGGTTAAAGCTTGGGTTGCCAAAACTGTTCACAGAAAAATTAATTTACCTTCTGTTAACGCTTCCCATTTACCCCCGAAAACTGTTATGTTGCCCGACTTAATCTGGACACGGATTGAGCATGATTTGTTCCTGTATCGAAACGATACAGGCGCGGGTTAAGGCACAACAAATAAACAGTAATTGGAATTTAGAGGTTCAAATGGCTCTGCAGAAGACTCCGATGACCGCTGCTCCTGCAAAAGGTTCCGCCCCCATTCCTTCAATTCCCAAGCCAATGGCTCAACCCCATGCGCAAAAACCCGCTTTATTAGCAGGTCTGGGCTCCCTTCCTTTCTGGATCGGCCTTTCGGTCTCGGTCGCCTGGGTGGCAATCGTTATGATGATCATCGCCGTGTCTGGCCCTACGCACAGCCTTGGCGGCATTGCGCTGGCCGATTGGGCGATTGGTATTTCCGCCGCCGTGTCGCCTGTCGCGATGGTGTGGATGATCACCGCCTATCTGCAACGCGCCGCCGATATCCAGACAATCGCCGATCCTTTGCGTCGTCAGCTTACGCTCATCACTGGCGAGTCAGGTGCCGCAGATGCCCGTATCCGTCGTTTTAATCAGGCGATCCGCGAACAAATCGAATTACTGCGCAGCGCGCAAACCCTCAGCCAGGATGATCTGGAAGCGGTCATGGATCGTGTGCGCCAACATCGCAGCGATCTGGAACGTTATGAATCCAACAGCACCCAACAGGTGAAAGAAATCCAGGACGTCGTCCGCCGCAGCATGTTCCAATTGGAACAGATGATGGATGACAAATTCACGATGCTGAAATTCCTTGATGGCAAATTGCAGGCCAATGGCGACGGTGTTGCGCGTCAGGTGGAAAGCGTCGGCGAAAATGTCGCGCGTTTGCTGGAAGAAATCGAAACAACCGGCGCGCGCGTCGCCGACTCGCTCGACCGCGCCCAACGCGACAGCCAGAAACTGGCCGATACATCGGCGCTACAGGCGTCCAGCCTGACCAATGCGGCCGAAGTCGCCTCGGAAACACTGGGCGGTTTGTCCAGCAAGATCGATCTCAGCGTTGCGCGTTTTCTTGAACGCGCTTCGTCCGCGCGTGAAGAAGCGGAACGTCTGGCCTTGGCCTTGGATGCGCAAACCCGTTCTTTGGATGATTTCAGCTCGACCTTGCCCATGCGCGTGTCGGAGGCGGAATCCGTCCTTCGCGGCGTTGCCGACCGTCTGTACGCCAGCGAACAGATGGCGCGTGAACAAGCCGTCCATCTGAGCGACAAGCTGTCGCAACAGGTCGACGGTCTGCAAAGCTTTATGGATCGTTTTACCGGACGTTTGTCCGATATCGATGCCGGTCTTGACCGTCGTCAGTCAGATTTAAATAATCTGGCCGAACGTATCGGCACGACCACATCGGGTTTTGTAACATCGTGGGAAAAGTCGGTTAATGATCTGAACGACCGCACCGGCAACACCTTGTTGCGCTTTACGGTGGTGAATGATGAAACGCGCCGCAATGCCGAAGCGGTGACCACCCATCTGAATGAAACGACCAGCAAGTATGAAGACGCCGCTATCCGCGTGCGCGCGTTGTCACAGGAAAGCAACCAGCAGATGAAGGGTCTGACCGAAGAAGTCGCCCATCAGCTGTCGCAGTTTGAAAGCCTGAGTAAGGCATCGAACATGGCCGGCGAAGAAGTGCAGCAACGCGCTTCGATTGCGCTCGAAAATCTGCAACATGTTCTGGAACGTATTTTGGCGGCGCGTGAAGCGACGCAAACCGTTGGCGAAACATTGGTGAAGGACATCAATATCGCCGTCGATGAAAACGAAAAGATGATCCAGCGTTTGTCGGAAACCGCCCAGCTTGGCGTGCGCGCCCTTGCCGCCGCGACCGATCAATTGAACCGCCAACAATCGGACGTTGCCGGTCAATCCAAAGCATCGGAAGGCGTGTTGGTTGAATCGGTGCAGAAACTGCAACAACAGGCCGATACCGCGTGTAACGCTTTGCGCGATCAGGCGCATGTGTTGACCCATTTGCTGTCGGAAACGCAAGGCCAGTTGATTGCGACCGACCAGAAATTGCAAAATTTTGCTCTGTCGGCTGTCACGCCCGTTCAATCGGCGATCAAGCAAATCGACAACAGCGCGGATGCGGGCATGCGTTCACTGGCGCATTTCGGCGACGGCCTGACGGCGCAAGTCACGCGTTTACAGGATTTCCACGGACGCATCGGCGGCATGAGCGAGGAAATGAGCAAGGCGACCGCGGAATCCGCGCAATCGCTGGAAAGCCTCAGCGCGCGTTTCGTGGCGGCCCGTTCGCAACAGGAAGAAGCAGTGCGCGGCACCTTGGCGCAATTCGCCGAATTGTCGGATCGTCTGCAACGCGAAGTGTCGGGTCTTGACGGCCATGCGGCGCAATCGGTCGAATTGTTGCAACAATCGGCGCTTAAGGTTGGCGAACAATCTTACCAGATGCTGCAAAACGCCCAATCATCAGGCGCACAGATCAAGGACATCGCGGCTTCCTTGCAAAACGAAGCGGCGCAAATCCAATCCACCATGCTGCAAAACGCCCAGGCAACAGGCGCGCAGATTAAGGATATTTCGGCGGCCCTGCAAAACGAAGCGGTACAAATTCAATCCGTGTTGCGCAAGCAGACCGAAGAAATCGACGGCGATCTGTCAAAGGCGCAACAGAAATTCACTTCGCTTGGCGAAACGATCCGCGAGCGGGCTGACGCCACCTATGCATTGCTCGACCGCGCCGTCGCGCATTATGGCGACATCAACCACAAACTCGATACTGTCGGTTCGGACGCCGCGCGTATCGAAGCGCAGGCCGCCGACATCGCCACCACCACCACACGCACCGTGCAAAATCTGTCGGTGCTGAACGATAAAATGACCGTGACGCATGATATGGCGACGACACAGGCGCAACAGACTTTGGCCAAGCTGGACGAAACAACGGCGGTCTTCCATCGCCGCGCCGCCGACATGAACGACATCGCGCAACAAGCGACCAGCAGCGTTATCAATGCCGGCACTGTTTACGGCGAACAAAGCGGCAAGCTGGTCGATTGCAGCCATCAGGTCGATGGCGTGTTGCGTCAATTGACGCAGGCGACAACCGCGCTCACCGATCAGGCCGCGCAGATTCGCAACGGTATGGAACAACAAAATAACCGTTTGCTGGCGCAACTGGCGGATTCCGTCGCACAGCTGGACGTTACAGGCGGCAAGCTACAACAAATCGCGTCTGTCGCGGTACAGGGTGCCGATCAGGCCTCCGCCCGCTTCAGCGATATGACAGAAACGGCATCGCAACGCATCACGGCCTCCTCGCAAGATTTGCACGCGATGACCGAACGCGCCGAAGCCGCCTTGTCGGCTTTGGGTGCCAACGTCACGCAACAGGCGGCTTCGCTGTCGGTTGTCGGCGAACAATTGAGCGAACAACAAAAAACCTTGGCCGTTGCGAATGAAAAACAACGCGTGCAAATGACCGACCTGTTTGAAAAACTGGGCGCGGCGCATCATCAGGCTTCGGAAATCGCCGAACGCTCGATCGGTTTCCTCACGGAAAATCTGCAAGAAATCCACCGCCAGATGGGCGCTGTGGGCGACCAATCGCAAACGGCAGTCGGCAATGTCAAACTGGCCAGCATGGGCTTCTCGGAACAGGCATCCCTGCTGATCCATAACGCGCAGGCGGCGGAACAACAGGCGCGTACCGTTTTGTCTGTAACCTCTGCGTTACAGGAACAGGCGCGTCATCTGCGGGAAAGCTTGACCAACGAAAGCGACCGCGCGGGCGAAAGCCTTGGCGTCTTGCTGGGCCGTTTGACATCGGGCGGCGCCGAAATGCGCGATCTGGGCACCAACACCCATACGGTTCTGGCGACCCTGCAACGGGCGATGGCCGAACAAAATGGCGAACTTTCCACCGGGATGCAGCACATCACCGAACGTCAGCGCAACCTGACATCGTCGCTCGATGCGCAACGCGACGCGATCAATGGCTTGCTCAACCGTTTGACCTTGGCGCAGGACGAAACCGCATCGGTCGCCGAACGCACCGCACTGCGTTTGACGGACGGCACCGCGCAAATCACGCGCCATGTCGAAACACTGGATGCGCGTTCACAAAGCGCGTTGGCGAATGTGCAGGCGGCGGTCAGCGGTTTCGCGCATGAAGCGCAGGCGATTGAAACCCAATCGCAAAAAGCCGAACAGCAATCGCGGAATATCCTTACCGCCGCGTCCGGCATGCATGAACAAATCAGCGATTTGCGCCAGACGATGCAGGGCGATGGCGAACGCACTAATGTGTTGTTCTCCAACCTGCTTGATAAGGTCACGATGGGCGCCGCCGAATTGCGCGATCTCAGCGCGGCTACCGAAATGTCGCTTATCAGCCTTGGCAACAATGTCACGCAACAAAGCGGCGCGTTGACATCGACCATGCAACAAATCGCCGACCGCCAACGCAGCCTCGCGGTGGCGTTGGATTCGCAACGCGATGTCGTTAATGGGTTGCTCAACCGCCTGACCTTGGCGCAAGACGAAACCGCGTCGGTCGCAGACCGCACCGTGACCCGTCTGGCCGATGGCGCGCAAGCGATCATCCGCAATGCCGACGCTATCGATGCGCGCACCCAAGCCGCTTTGGCGAATGTGCAATTGGCAACCGAAGCCTTTAGCAAAGAAGCCGAAGCGATCGACACGCAAGCCAAGCAAGCCGAAGTTCAGGCGCAATCCATTCTGGCCTCGGCGTCCGGCCTGCATCACCAGATTTACGACCTTCGCACATCCATGCAAAGCGACGGCGAACGCGCCACCGAAGTATTGGCCGGCCTGTTCAACCGCATCACGGTTGGCAGCGGCGAAGTGCGCGATGCCGGCGGCGCGGCGGAAGCCACGCTTGTATCGTTGCAACGCGCGATGGGCGAACAAACGGGCGAGCTGTACACATCGATGCAGAAAATCGGCGAACGCCAACGCAGCCTGACGGAATCTCTGGAACAACAACGCGAAACCATTGGCGGCCTTATCGCCCGCTTTGCCACCGCGCAGGATGAAACCGCGTCGTTGGCCGAACGGACGGCAGACCGTATTCATGACGGCGCCCAGAAAATCACCACCAGCCTCGATCTTATCGGCGCGTCGGCGGGTGCGACCCTGGCCAGTGTTGCTGAATCGGTTGCCGGGTTCGGCGATCAGGTTTCCGCGCTTAATATCCAAAGCCAGCAAGCCGAACAACAAATCCGTGGCGTGCTGTCGGTTACCGCCGGCATGCAGGAACAGGCACGCCATCTGCGCGAAGCGATGCAGGTGGAAACCGCCCGCGCCGTCGAACATTTGTCGGACGTTATCGCCACGCTGGATCAAACCAGCCTGCATCTGAAAACCGAAAGCGGCATCGCCATCGAAACATTGGACAAGACAGCCCAACGTTTCACCATCATCACCGAAACCGGCGTGGACAGTTTGCGTCAACAATCCGCTGCCGTGGCGCAAAGCGTCGCGCAATCGGAAACACAGATGAAGAGTATCGGCGACCAAATTGGCGGCCATCTGCGTCTGGTCACCGAAGCGGGCGACAAAGCCGAAACGCAAACGCGCACTTTGGCCGATGCGTCCGAATTTGCCACCACGCGTTTGGCCGCCTTGCGCGACACTCTGGGCGCCAGCGCCAAAGACGGAACGGCCTTTGTCGAATTGTCGACCAAGCGTATTACGATGGTCAAAGACGCGTTACAGGAACAGCTCGATCATTTGTCGGCCTTCTCGCAACAAGCGGTACAACAGGTTGCCGTCGCCAGCGAAAGTTTGGCCAGCGAAAGCGACAGGCTGAACGCCAAACTGGCGGCATCCGAATCCGCTTTGACAGGCGCCGCCGATCTGGTGCGCGAAGAAGCGAAACATTTGCCCGCCACGCTTAACCGCGGCATCGCCGAAATCGAGGCCGCCAGCGGCGCGATTAAGGCAAACGCCACCGATATGGATCAGGCGTTGGTGCAAAGTGCCGATCGCTTTATTTCGGTCACATCAATGGCGCGCAACCACATGGCCGAAGAAATGCAACGCGTCAGCAGCGTTGCGGAAGACGCCAGCGGCGTTCTGGTTCGCTTCAACGAAATGCTGGGCGAACAGGTCGCATCGATGCAGCAAAACAGCGCAATGCTGACCTCCGAACAAAAAATACTGGTGGAAAAAGCCGCGCAAAGCGTCAGCGATTTAACCGCTGCCGGTACGCGTCTGGAAACCTTGCGCAACGAAGCGGCTTCGACCGCCGAACGCATGGTGCAGGAATTTGTCACGCTCGACCAACGCGCGACAGCCTCCAACGACCGTCTGGTGCAAGCGGGTGACACGATCACACGCCAAGCCGAAGCGATTGGCGAAGTCGCAGCCCGCGCCGAAACCAAAATCGCGGGTGTCAGCGACGGCCTGCGTGCCCAGCTGGAACATATCCGCGAAGGTATGCAAACCCAGATCGACGATATTAACCGCGGCCTGATGCAAATTACGGCGCAATTGGAACGGACAGGCACAACTTTGCGTAACACGGCTGTGGGCGCGGTGGCAGATGTTGAACGCGTGGGGCAACGCTTTGAACAGACGGGCGGCGAAGCCGTCGGCCAAGTCGAAGCACGCACCCAACAAATGCGCGATGCCACCGACGACGTCGCCAAGATTTTGGGCGGTTTCGGCCAACAATTCGATGCGATGTTGCGCCACATGGCCGAAGCCGGAACAGGCATCAAACATCAGGAAAGCGATATGCTGACGCATTTGCAATCCATGTTGGGTCATCTGGGCACCGTTGCGGAAAAGCTGGAATCGGCACGCGCTTTGTCGGGCGATGTCAGCCAGCACGCCATCGAACGTCTGGACAGCGTTGTGAATTCCATCCAGGCGCAGATGAACAACATGACGGCGGGCGCGCAAACGGCGGCCGGCATCATGCGCGGCATCGGCCAGATTTACAGCGACCAATCAGGTTCACTGACCAAGGGTGTGGGTGAAGCGCATGCGCAAGTGTTGACGATGAACAAGAGCATCGACGATATGCAAATGCGTACCGACCGCATGCGTCAAGCGTTGAAGATGCAGGGCGATGATCTGATGAACTCGCTGCGTCAAATCCTGTCGCAACTGGAAATGACGGGTGATGGTTTGTCCGAAGCGGTTGATCGCACTTTGCAAGAACAGGCCAATGCCGGGTTGAAGAAGATCAGCTAAGGCTTTCTTTTAAGGCTCAATGGATAAATCCCTCTCCGCCCGTCTTTACGGGGGGAGAGGGAAGCCCTCACAGAACCCACAAGCACAGAATATAAATAAAGGTGAGGTGGGTGTCTCAATAATCCGAATACCGGATTGTTGGCAAACCCACCTCACCCCATTTTTTATTCTACTTGCTGATATTTTGGTATCTCCCCTCTCCCCCCGAAGTACGGGCGGAGAGGGGTATCAACATCCAGCTTACAGCAAAGAAAAACCCGACATCCTTGCTGTTTGCACAGAAGAATGTTGGGTTTCTATTTTAAATTAAATAATAGTTTTTATTTGTGGCCCATCTGCATGCATGTAGCATATGTCTTACTTAAGGCTTGAACGCTTCTCTTTGCTGCGTCTAGAGTTTCAATGCCGCCTCCATCTGTTTTGTCAGAGAAAATTTTGCCCTTAATAAGAATTGCCGAAGCGGTTCCGCTAAAATCAATTGGTTCCATATTATCGGCTACAAAACGTGTTTCATCAGACGAAGGAACAATAACAGATAATCTGGTAACAACTCCTGTTTCATTAACTGCTGCCGCACTCACTGTATATGCTTCAGGCTTATCGGTAATACGCAAGCTGTCAATATCGAGTGTACGGTTTCCCATAAGGTTTGCTTGCTCGCGCATTACAGCTTGTTGTGCGCAGAAATAATCTCCGCGAATTGAAACAACAGCGCCTTGTGACCCGCCGTTATTTCCAGTGTTGCTATTGCTCTTGCTGTCGCTGCTATTGCTTTGTGCATTTGCTGTAAGGGGAGCCAAAGCTAATGCAATCGCTGCCAATTTCATTCCGTTTTTCATAATCACTCCGTCAAATAATGTGGGTTAAATTCCTATGAGCGAAATATATCAGAAACTATTGTTTCGACCAATAGTGGCTTTACTTTCATAAAAATAAATGAGAGGCAAGTGATTGTAATATAATATAAATTTATTATTAAAAAGAAATGAAAAATTTAAACGGGCACCCAAACCCGCGCGCGCAAACCGCCCATGGGGCTGTCTTCCAGCACCACATCGCCGCCGTGGAAACGCGCGATATCGCGGGCGATGGTCAGGCCCAAACCAACGCCGCCGGTGGCGGGGTTGCGCGATTCTTCCATGCGGGTAAAGGGGCGGAACATATCTTCGCGCCGCGCTTCATTGATGCCCGATCCATTATCATCAACCGTAATCGTCACGACCTCGGCATCATGAATGGCAGAAATTTCTGCAGCATTTCCATAACGCAAAGCGTTGCCCAGCAGATTGGTAAGACACCGTTTCATGGCATTACGGCGCAGGATGATGGTGATATCGTCCGGCGCATTCACGGTGATGTTGGGGTTTTGCCGCCGCGCCGATGCCGCAATCTCACCCAGCAATTCGCCCAGATTAACCGGTACCGCCGCTTCGGCTTCATCGCCGCGCGCAAAGGCCAGATAGGCGTTCAGCATCTCTTCCATTTCCGTGACGTCGCTCGTCAACTCATCCGCCGCCGCGTTTTGTTCCATCAATTCAATTTGCAAACGCATGCGCGTTAACGGCGTGCGCAGATCGTGGCTGACACCGGCCAACATGGCGGTGCGTTGCGTTATCTGGCGTTTCAAACGGTCGCGCATCACCATTAAGGCGGCACCCGCCTGCCGCACTTCGGATGATCCTTCGATTTTAAACCAAGGTACTTCGCGGCCTTTGCCAATGGCTTCCGCCGCGTCGGCCAAACGACGGATGGGGCGGATCTGGTTGCGCATAAACAGCAACGCAATGGATGTCATCAACACCGAACTGCCGGTCATCCACAAAATGAAAACTTGCGTGGTGGGTGTATAGATGCGGCGTTCGGGCGATAAAATGGTGTACACGCCTTCGGGCACCCCCACCTGAATGCTGATGGTTTCCGGCGCATAAGTCATGTCGAGGACATAGGAATAAGACAGGCTGTCATTCAACGCATGTTTCAACATCACGGCGATGGGGCCGTGGATAGGCTCTTGCGGTGGCAGGGCTTTGCCGGGCGCGAACCCAACCGTTAAATCCATTTTGCTGCTGGCCAGCGATAACACCGCTTGGGTGCTGTTGGTATTGCCGCTTTTTTCCAGCAGATCGACGATAAAGGCAATATCACCCGATAACGCATGCGTCATGCGTTGCGTGACGGTGTACCAATGGCGGTCGAAAAACACATAGGTCGCGGCGGCCAACATGATGAAAGTCGGCACCACGAAAATCAGCAAGGTGCGGCCAAACAGGCTGCGTGGCAGCATGCGTTTAAAACGCAGGCTCAGCGGCAAAGCGCGTGGCGGGTTGTAGCGTGGGGGGATGCTGGTTTTCACGGGTTATTTTTACCCTTGTTTTCGGGGCTTTTCTACCCTTGTTTTATGGGTTTCAAGCCCCTAAATTCCCCCCGCATGACCCCGATTACCGAATTTGCCCCGGCCAAACTGAACCTGTACCTGCATATCACGGGGCGGGCGGATAATGGCTATCATGATCTCGACAGTCTGGTGGCGTTCGCCAGCATCGGCGATGTGGTGCAATTGACGCAAGCCGCAGAATTCGGGTTTGATATCATAGGCTCCCATGCCGGTTTTCTTACCGGCGATAATCACGAAGACAATCTGGTGGTCAAGGCGGCGCGGTCTTTGGCGGCGTTGGTTGGCCGCGATTTGGATGCGCAAATTGTTTTGACTAAAAACCTGCCGGTCGCTTCGGGCATTGGTGGCGGGTCTGCTGATGCCGCCGCGGTGTTGCGTGCGCTGGCGCGGCATTGGGGTTTGGCGCATGATGATCCGCGTCTGGCGGAAGCGGCGGCAAAACATGGACAGGATGTGCCTGTTTGTTTGCGCACCGAAAATAATTACATGACCGCAACCGGCGTGATACCTGCGCCAAAATTACCGCGTGCGGATATTGTGTTGGTTAACCCCAATCGCGGATTATCGACACCCGATGTTTACGGCGAATATCGCCGTGGCGGCGATGCGTTTTCACCATTGGCGCGTTTGACGCACGCGCCCGAAAATCTCGATGATCTGATCGAGGCGTTGCGGTTGCGCAGCAATGATCTGTATGCGCCCGCCTGCCGGTTGATGCCGGAAATTATTGACATGATCGAGGCGTTGCGCGCGACAAAGGGATGTTTATTGCCGCGCATGTCGGGCAGCGGTGCGACTTGTTTCGGTATTTACCGCGATACGCAGGCGGCGCGGGATGCGGCGCAGGCAATCCGCGATGACTACCCCGATTGGTGGGTTGCGGCGGGTGAAATTAACGTTCAACCATCTGATTTACATAAGAAACTATAAAATTTGACGAAGCCATTCCGGTGGTTGCTATAATAACCAATAAGCTATTTATCGGAGCCTTGTAATGAGTAATGTCATTCCTATTGAGGAAGCGCATATTTTACGCGGCATCAGGCAGGTGATGGATTACATCACGCGCGAACATCCCTCCGATATCGTCTATAACCTTGGCAATGGTAATTGGCGGTATGTCGAACCTCAAGGTTATGATGCCTCGATGGTTTTGCAGGTTCTTGATGATCAGGCAATGTTCTACCCCGTGCGCAGCGAAATACTCAGGCGTTCTTTTGACAAAGCCAAACAACAGTTCGGATATGAACTCCGATGTTACCGCGGCAATGGGCGTGATATGATTATGGCTTTAGCCACGCATCAAGGCTGCAACCCCGGGTAGGGTTTTGCCTTCCATCCATTCCAGAAACGCGCCGCCTGCTGTTGACACATAGCTGAAATCATCCGTGACGCCGGCATGCGTCAATGCCGCGACGGTATCGCCGCCGCCCGCCACCGACAGAATTTTTCCTTGTTTGGTCAGGGCAGCAACCGCTTGCGCCACCGTGACTGTGGCATGGTCGAAGGGCGCAAATTCAAACGCGCCAAGCGGGCCGTTCCATACAACTGTCTTGCAGGTTTTCAATAATTCACAAATGTCTTGCGCGGATTGCGTGCCGACATCCAACGCCATTTGGTCTGCGGGAATAGCGGTAACGGGCACGTTCTGTGTGTCGATATCAGCTTGCAGTTTGGGTGCGACCACAACATCCGTGGGCAAAACGATACGGCAATTTTTTTCTGTCGCGCGTATGGCAATGGCGCGTGCCGTGTCCAACATATCGGCTTCGTATAGCGATTTGCCGACATTGATACCCTGTGCCGCCAAAAAAGTGTTGGCCATGCCGCCGCCCAACACAAGAATATCGGTTTTTGTCACCAGATTTTCCAGCAGATCAAGCTTGGTAGAAATTTTCGACCCGCCCACCAAGGCGGCGACCGGATGCGCGGGGTTGCTGAGCGCTTTTTCCAATGCCGTAAGTTCTGCCTGCATCAAACGGCCCGCCGCGCTGGGCAGTAAATGTGCCAATGCTTCCGTGGAGGCATGGGCGCGGTGCGCGGTGGAAAAGGCGTCGTTCACATAAACGTCGCCCAACTCGGCCAGTTGTTTGGCAAAAGCCTTGTCGTTGGTTTCTTCGCCCGCATGAAAACGCGTATTTTCCAAAACCAGAATTTGGCCCTCGGGCAAAGCGGCAATGGCGTTTTTGGCTGTGTCGCCAATGCAATCATCGGCAAAGGCAACCGGATGACCCCAGATTTTTTGCAAGGCGGCTGCCACGGGGCGTAGCGTATATTTTTCGTTGCGTTGTCTATCAGGTCGCCCGAAATGCGACAGGATGATAATTTTGGCTTTGGCGTTCGACAGATCGCGCAGCGTGGGCAGCAGGCGCGTCAGGCGCGCATCATCGCTCACCGCGCCGTCTTTCATCGGCACGTTTAAATCGGCGCGAAGCAGCACGATTTTATGGGCGACGGAAATCTGGTCGATGGTTTGAAAGCCGGACATAAGGCACCTGCGCGAAAAAAGAAGGGACGCGCACGATAGCAATGGAAGCCTGATTTCACAATGTTATTTGATGATTTTTTGAATTCCCGTTATCTCCTGTTTTGCGGTTGCTTGGGTAAAAAGAAGAAAGCGCGCTTCCTCCGAACCCTGTGCGCCAAAATGCGCATGGGGGCGGGGGTACCACCTGCCTTGTCTGCCGCCGGTCGATGTTTCCTGTAATTCATGACTTACAGGCTTCGGCGGGGACACAAGGCGTCTGTTGCCAGCAGACTATGTGGGTATAGCGTGGGGCGGAATGAATGTCAAGGGAAAAATCACATATAAATGTGAATTGTCCTTTTAATTTTTCTGCCAGCCGCCGCCGAGGCTTTTATAGAGGGCGATGAGGTCTTCGGTCGTCATGGCGCGCGCTTCGATCAGGTTGTTTTGCGCTTCGTATAAAACGCGTTCGGCCTGCAACACATCCAGGCGCGAGGTCAGGCCGGATTCGTATCGTTCCTGTGCCGTTGTGACGGCGCGTTTGTCGTGGTCTGTCTCGTTGGCGGCGGATTGCGTGGCTTTTTGCTGCTCGTTATAGGCGTTAAGCGCGCGTTCGATATCCGACAAAGCGCCAAGGACTGTTTTGCGGTAGGTTGCCAAGGCTTCCTGTTGTTGTGCGTTCGTGGCATCGAGGTTTGCGGACAATGTGCCGTAATTTAAAATCGGCACCATCAGATTGCCGCCCAAAGACCAGGATTCATTGGCGGGCGAGATCAGATTGGTGGCGCTGGTGTTCAGCACGCCGAAAAATCCCGACAAGGAAATATCGGGATAGAATTTGGCCGTCGCTACGCCTTGTTGTGCGGTCGCTGCCGCCAATTTACGTTCGGCGACGCGGATATCGGGGCGTTGGTCGATAATCTGCGCAGGCGCGGTTAGCACAAGTTTTTTGTCGGTGGCGGGCAGGGCGCCATTGTCGCCGACAATTTTTTGCGCGGCGCCCGGTTGTTCGCCCAACAACACATCCAGTGCCAAGGTGTTTTGCGCAATCTGGTCGCGCAAAGCGGGGATTTGTTTTTGCGTTTGTTCCCATGCCGCTTCGGCCTGCGTCACATCCAGACGCGCCGATTGGCCGGCATTGTAACGTTCTTCGGCGATATCGCGGGTTTTTTGCGCCGATGCCACAGTGGCGTTGGCGATAGCCAGTTGCAGTTGGGTTGCGCGAATAACAGTGTAGGTGCGCGCCACTTCGGCCATCAGGCTGACGCGCACATCGTCGCGGTTGGCTTCGGATGCCTGAAATTGCGCTTCGGCGGATTCCTCGGCGCGGCGATTGCCGCCGAAGAGATCCAGTTCCCAATTGGCGTCAAAGCCGGTTTGGAAAGTGTTGAAAGGTTTGTGCAGCAATTGCGCGAAACTGGGCCCTGCGCCGCTGGGGAAGGCAAGCCGGTTGGCCTGCCGTTCAGCCGACGCGCCGACATCGCCCGTGGGCAATAGCTGGAATTCGGATGCGGAAACATTGGCGCGGGCTTGGGCGATGCGGGCTTCGGCAATTTTCAGGTCGAAATTATTTTCATCCGCCTGCGTGACCAGCTTTGTTAAAATCGGGTCGTTGAAATTTTTCCACCATTGCTGATCGGTTTCCGCCTTTGGCGAAAGTTGATTGCCCTGATCGGAAACCCAATCGGTCGGCGCGGTTGTGTCGGGCGTTTGGTAATCGGGGCCAACGGTGCAGGCGGTGAGCGCAAGAAAGAGGCTAAGTATGGTCGATAATTTAATAATAGCATTTGGTATTGTCTTGATAGAGGTTTCGCCTTCGGCGAACCCCCTTCCTAACCCTCCCCACAAGGGGGAGGGGACACCATTGCTCTTGTGGCAAGTGCCTTCATTTATTTTTTGATGCAGGAAAGAAGAAAGTTTTTTCATTGTGCGCTCCTAATGTGCGGCGACGGCATCGCCGGAAGGTTTGGCGTGAACTTTATTCGGCGGCAGAAACAGGGCAAAGACAGCCAGCAGCGCCAGCACGATGGCAAAGGCCATAAACGCATCGCCGTAACCCAGAATATTGGCCTGCGCCAACATCTGTTGATACAGCTTGCCGTTGGCTATCGCCAAAGCATGTGAGGCCGGGATGCCCATATTGGTAAGAGTATGTTGCGAGGTGGCAATGGCCGTTTGATAGACGGTATCGGTTTTTGCCAGATGTTGCGCCAACATGGTTTGGTGCAATTGGCGTTGGCGCGTCAGGTAATTAAGCACCAGTGAAATGCCGATGGAGCCGCCCAGATTGCGCATGAGGGAATACAGCGCCGAGGCCTTGCCGCTTTTTTCTTTGGGGATAGAGCTGAACGCCATCGTGCTGGTCGGCACGAACAGGAAAGGCAAACCCGCGGTCTGCATCATGCGCAACATAACAAAGGTATGGTAATCGGTTTGCGGTGTCAGAAAGCTGGTGGTGAACATGCCGACGGCGGTGAGCGCCATGCCGAAACCGATCAGATAGCGCGCCTGAATTTTGCTGACCAGTTTGCCGACAATAGGCATGAAGATAATCACCATAAGGCCGCCCGGTGACAGAACCAGACCAGCCAAAGTCGCGTCATAACCGAATTCGGATTGCAACAGCAATGGCAACAAGGTGCTGGCGCCATACAGAGTGACACCGACGAAAAAGATCATCAGGCAGGCGGGGCCGAAATATTTATTGGCGATCAGGCGTAGATCGACCACGGGGTCTTTTTGTTGCAACAGCCAGAACACGGCAGACACAAGACATATCGCGGCGATGATGGTGAACAACACAATGAAATGGCTGCTGAACCAATCATCTTCCTGGCCTTTATCCAGCACGATTTGCATACAGCCCAAACCGACCGCCAGCAAACTAAGCCCGATATAATCGATGGAAAGAAGGCCTTTGGCGCGGGCATGGGGCGGGTCGATGACAAGGGCACGAACAAGGAAGACGGCCATGATACCGACCGGCACATTCATAAAGAATATCCAGCGCCAATTGTAATTATCGGTGATGAAGCCGCCCAGGGTTGGCCCCAGAATGGGCGCAACGATCATGGTGATGCCGGTGATGCCGAAAGCGGTGCCGCGTTTTTCAGGCGGGAAGGAATCCATAACGATGGCCTGTTGCATCGGTTGCAACCCGCCGCCCGCAAGGCCTTGCAGCAGGCGGAAACCAATCAGCATCGGCAGGGATGTCGCGATGCCGCACGCGAAGGACGCGACGGTGAAACCCGCGATACACATCATAAAGAAATTCTTGCGCCCCAAAACGCCCGCCAGCCAACCCGACAAAGGCAGCACGATGCCATTCGCGACCAGATAGGAGGTCAGCACCCATGTGCTTTCATCCGAACTGGCGGCCAGCGAACCCGCGATATGCGACAGCGACACGTTGGTGATGGTCGTGTCCAGCACTTCCATAAAGGCAGCGAGGCTGACGACCATCGCCACCAACATAGGCGAGGCAGGCGTTGCGGATTGCCGCGAAGATTGTGACCACGACATATTTATTCTGACGCTGTATCAACAGTGGGGATGACCGACATGCCGGGGCCGATGGCCAGTTTGGCGTCGGGGATTTCGTCAAAGGTGATTTTGACCGGCACGCGCTGCACGATTTTCACGAAATTGCCGGTGGCGTTTTCGGGCGGGAAAGCCGAGAAGAACGCGCCTGTGCCGGATTGGATGCTGTCGACCTTGCCAGTGAAAGTTTGATCGGGATAGGCGTCGATTTTGATATCGACTTTTTGTCCGGCATGCATGTGGCGCAATTGCGTTTCCTTGAAATTCGCCGTGACCCACACATCATTGCCGACCAGTGATGCCAATGCCTGACCGGGTTGGATGAAGTTACCCTGCTCCACGCTGCGTTTGGTGATGCGGCCATCGATGGGTGCCGTGACTTTGGTATAGGCCAGATCGATTTCGCTTTGCGCCAGATCGGCTTGCGCCTGTTTCACCTGCGCCGCCAGTTCGTCGCTGTTGGCTTGGGCTTGAGCGATTGCTTTGGGGGCGGTTTCGGCGGAGCGTAATTTGGCTTCCGCATCTTCCAAAGATGATTTCATCGATTTTTCGTTGGCCACGGCTTGATCAAGGTCTTGTTGGCTGCGCGCTTCGCGGCTTAGATGCTGCATGCGTTTCAGATCGGCTTCGGCTTTGTCCAGATTGGCTTGTGCCGCCGTTACATTGGCGCGTGCCGCATCGAGATTGGATGGCGCCGAGATATCTGTTGTTTCCGCGTTGCTTTGTGCGGCGGTTGCGGCTGCCTCTGCGGCATCCAATGCGGCCTGTGCATGGTCGCGTTTGGCGATATAGGTTGCGGGATCAATTTCCATCAACACATCGCCGGCTTTGACTTCCTGATTATCTGATATGTTCAGTTTCAACACGGTGCCGGCGATTTGCGGGCTGACGGTTATGCTGTGGCCGTCAATCGCGGCGTCATCGGTGTTTTCTTCATTGCGGTGGGCAAAGACATAGAGGCCGCCAGCGACAAGCGCGACGAGGATAACGCCGATCAGAATAAATTTGCCTTTTTTCTTGCCGCGGCGGTCGGTTTGCGCGGGGTCGCGTTTATCATTCGCGGGTTTGGCGGCGGGTGCGGGCTCTGCGGGTGTTGTTGCTTGGGGCGCGGCTGCTGGCTGTGCGGGCGCTGCTGCGGCATTGGTGTTTTCTGCGGGCTGTTGTTGTTCGTTTTCCATGTTCCGGTTCCTTTAGTGCGATTTTTTTTGTTGATAGACGGCGAGGAAGAAGGAGACAGTCGCCGCGATATGCTCGGCCAATTCGGTGGCCGTTGGTTCGGGTGCCATCATCATAAGGGTGCGTTGCATGCGCTCGCCTTTGAGCAGGCTGAAAAACTGTTCGGATGCGCGGGTCGCGTCGGGGATTTCCAGTTTCTTTTGTTCGTTGAAACTGCGCAGCAAATCGGTAAACGCGGTTTTGACGCGGCGTGGCCCGACGCTGTACCAAACTTCGACCACTTCGGGGTGATGCACCACTTCGGAATAGATAACGCGCGTCAGGCGCAGGGAATCGGCGCGATACATTATGCGGCAGGCCTGCTGCGCGATTTTGGTCAGGGCTTCTTGCGGTTCCATCTGTGCTTCGGCTTCGAAGGATTCCGGCAGGCATACTTTGTCGCACCGGTATTGGATGATGGCGCGGAACAATTCGGTCTTGTCGGCGAAATGGCTGTAAATCGTTAATTTCGAGACATTGGCGCGTTTGGCGACAGCCTCCATGCTGGTCAGCTCATAACCCTTTTCCATGAAAAGGTCTGTTGCGGCCACGACGATTTCTTCGCGCTTGGCGGTGTCTTTGGGGCGACCAGGACGTTGGGTGGTTTCGGTGTTCATCGCTTTGAAGCGCCTTTGGATACTGTACCGTTCAGTTTCATATATATTTATATACTTAACGGTACAGTAAAAGCAAGAAAATAAAATTTCTATGTATTTCAATTAATTGCCAGTTGTTCTTGAATTAAAAAAACAACTGGATTCGGGATGGTTTGGTATTTTCAGCCCCGCTAAAGCGGTTCTGAAAAAGCAAAACTTCCGGGATGACGAAAAAAGAAGGGGTGTTATCGGCTTGGCGAGGAGCCGTCTTTACCGTTATAGTGCAACATGAATAACACAACCACAGCGGGAGAAGATTATGGGTTTATTGGACGGGATGTTGGGCGGTATTGTCGGCGCGGGTTTGACGCAGCTGGTTATCAAAGCGGTCGAAGATCATGGCGGCGTTCAGGCGATTGTCAGCCAGTTTGAAGCCAAGGGTTTGGGCGGCGTGGCGCAATCCTGGGTCGGCGGCGGGGACAGCCAGCCTGTGACGGCCGAACAGATCCAAAGCGTTTTGGGCGGTGGCATGGTTGAGAATTTGGCCGCGAAATTCGGGATTCCCGCTGATCAGCTGTGTGCGAAGATTGCCGAATTGTTGCCGGAAGCGATTGCCAAGATGACGCAGGATAAGGCGGCTTCGGCGGCGTGATCTATCACAGTTATTCAAGAAGGATCGTCATTCCTCACAAGGTCGAGGCATCTGTGATGTCGAGGCCGAAGATGCGGAATCCGATTTGTTTTTTTCTTTAAGAAAAATAACGAGAAAATCGGATTCCGCATAAATTTTCTTTCGTCAGCTTCGCAGCCGAAGAGAAAATTTTGCGGAATGACGGTTCCATTGATTGGGCGTTATTTTGCTTCCGGGATGATGCGGGCGAGGGCGCGCATTAGAACGAAGGTGCCCATAAAGGCCGACAGCGATGCGATAAGCGCGGAGAAGCCGAAATACTGATCAGGATTCATATCCATAAAAACGCTGGGCGTTGGGTGCAACGCTTCCAGGCTCATAATAACGGTGGAGGCGAAACAAAGGGCCACGGCCCAGGCTTCGCGGTGCGACGAGTTACAGCAGGCTTTCATGATATTCTCCTGTCAGGGTGAGGTATCTACTCAAACGGAGTAGTTCGCCTACTCTGCCTTGAGAAAATCAAAAGTGCAAACGCCGTCTTTGCTGGTGGGGCGGTCGAAGATTTCCGCGTGCCCCAACGTGTTGGTGGCGTCCTGATACCCGGCTTGCCAATGTTCTTCCATCGTCAGGCGCGAAAATTCATAATCGCGCGAATGGCCTTCATATTGGCGCGAACGGTAAATCAGCTGAACGATGTTATAGACTTTGTGGTTGGCGACTTCTTTCAGTAAATCGGCTTCTTCGCCAACCAGTAATTCCGGCGGCACTTTTTTCAACAAATGGTCGAGGGCGATACGCGCCCGTTGCGATTTGGCGAAACGGTCGGTGCCGGCGCGCGTGCGGCTGGAATACTGGATTTCTTTCTGGCGGGTGATCACATCGGTCATGTTGCGCGGCAAGATGCCGCGCGATGACCATAGATCGACCTGAAACGCCAGCGTGTCGAGTTGTTCAGGGCCATCCACCACCCATTCCAACGGCGTGTTGGTGATAAGGCCGCCATCCCAATAAAATTCGCCGTCAATTTCGGTGGCGGCAAAACCGGGCGGCAATGAACCGCTGGCGATAATATGTTCGGCGCGGATGGTGTGGGTGCGGTTATCGAAAAAGGTGAAATTGCCGGTGCGCACATTGACCGCGGCGACGCTGAACCGCGTGTCGCATTTTTCGTGGTTGATGCGGTCGAAATCGATAAAGGATTCCAGCGTGGCTTTCAGTTCGGTGGTGTCGTAGAAACTGGTCGCCTCTATCGTGCCATCGGCGGAGAAAAGCGGCGACGGTGTGCGCGGTTGGAAAAAACCATGCGCGCCGGAAGCCAGCGCGAGGCTTGCGCTCATCTGGTTAAACATGCCGCGCGCAAAATTGCCTTGCGGTGCCATATATTTGGACATGGTTGCCCAATCCAGCATGGGATTGGCTGTGATGGTTTCCCAGAATCCTTTTAATTTGGACACGCGTTCTTGCGGCGGATTGCCCGCGATGATGGCGGCGTTCATGGCGCCGATGGAAATGCCCGATATCCAGTTGGGCATGATGTCATGTTCGGCCATGGCCTGGTAAACGCCCGCCTGATAAGACCCCAACGCGCCGCCGCCTTGCAAAACAAGGGCGACGCATTCGAACGGAAGTTTTCTGCTGGCGCCGACTTTGGGGGCGATCATGCGTGTATCCTTATTGCATGAACCAGCCATGCGACACGACGAGCGATTGCCCCGTCAGCGCATTGCTGCCAAAGCTGGCGAAGAACAAGGCAGTTTCCGCGACATCCTGCACCGTTGTGAATTCGCCATCGACGGTTTCTTTCAGCATGACGTTTTTGATAACTTCGGCTTCGCTGATGCCCAATTCTTTGGCCTGTTGCGGGATTTGTTTTTCCACCAAAGGCGTGCGGACGAAACCGGGGCAAATGACATTGGCGCGAACTTTGTGCGCCGCGCCTTCTTTGGCGACGACTTTGGCAAGGCCGATCAAGCCATGTTTGGCGGTAACATAGGGGGCTTTGAGCACCGAAGCTTCTTTGGAATGCACCGAGCCCATGTAAATCACGCTGCCGCCATTGCCGAATTTATACATGTAACGCAACGCCGCGCGGGTGGTGAGGAACGCGCCATCGACATGGATGGCCATGAGTTGTTTCCATTTGGCGAAATCGAATTGATCAAGCGGCGCGACGGTTTGGATGCCCGCATTGCTGACCAGAATATCCAGACGGCCATATTTCGCGACGACCTTGTCGGTGCCGGCTTCGACCTGCGCTTCGTTGGTGACATCCATGGCAACGCCGATGGCGCAGCCCGCGCCGCCTATGGCTTCGAATTCCTTGGCTGTGGCGTCGGCGGCTTCCTGATTAAGGTCGGCAATGGCGACCTTGGCGCCTTCGCGGATAAAAGTGGCGGCTATTTCCTTGCCGATGCCGCTGGCGGCGCCTGTAACAATGGCAACTTTGTCTTGTAAACGGGGGGATGCGGGCATGGGGCGACTCCTGAAAGGGGCGGGGCAGTTTGAAGGCATGTAGCATAACACGGAATAAGGAATATATAAGGCGTTATGTGGGTTGTGGGGGTGCGGCGTGCATCGCGCTCGACTCTGGCATAGGGTCTGTTATAAAGGCGAAATCCGTTGATTGTCCGGTTATATCCCGATTTTGGGGGTATTTGGGGAGTGGGCGGGTTTTTCGCTTGCAAGCCAGAGGCGAAAAAGGTTTATACGGGTGCGCAGGAGATGTGGCCGAGTGGCTGAAGGCGGCGGTTTGCTAAACCGTTATACGCTTGAAAAGGTGTATCGAGGGTTCGAATCCCTCCGTCTCCGCCAGCGCTTTGAATGTAAAAACAAAACAGACGGTTTTGTGATTAGGGAAGCCCCTTTTTCGAGGGGCTTTTTTTATGGCGTCTTGCCCCGTATGGGCAAATTCAGGACAAAGGAAAAAGTCCGGCAGGTATACATGCGGGTTGATCTGCGTTATTCAACCGGATGACTAAGAATGTCCGTCTTACTTAAAGGTTGTTATGCCGGACTATGATGTTGTTGTTTTGGGCGCGGGTGCCGCGGGGTTGTTTTGCGCCATGCGCGCGGGACAACGCGGGTTGAAGGTTGTGGTGTTGGATCGCGCGCCGCAAATGGGCGCAAAGATTTTGATATCCGGCGGTGGGCGGTGCAATTTTACCAATTTATATTGTGCGGCTGATAAGTATATTTCGGAAAACCCGCATTTTTGTATTTCGGCGCTTAAATCCTATACCCAGCATGATTTCATCGCGCTGATCCAAAAGCACCGCATCGCCTATCACGAAAAAACATTGGGGCAGTTGTTTTGCGATGGGTCTGCGCAGCAAATTATCGATATGCTGGCGGCGGAATGTGAGGCGGCGCAGGTCGAGATAAGATTGAAGAGCGAGATTGCGCAAGTGACCAAGCCGGATGTTTTTCATATTGAAACCGATCGGGGCGTGATCAAAGCGCGGCATTGCGTGTTGGCGACCGGTGGGTTGTCGATACCCAAATTGGGCGCGACGGGGTTAAGTTATGATATCGCCCGGTATTTTGATGTGCCGGTTGTGGAAACTGCGCCCGCGCTTGTGCCCTTGGAATTTGAAGGCGAGATGCTGGATTTCATGCGTGAATTAGCGGGCGTTTCTTTGCCGGTCAGCGTGGCATGCGGCAAGAAAACTTTTCGCGAAGGGATGGTTTTCACGCATCGCGGTTTGTCGGGCCCCGCCATTTTACAGATTTCGTCTTACTGGCGGGTGGGTGAAAACATCACTTTGGATTTATTGCCCGACGGGGACGCATTTGCATTGTTGCGCGCGTATCGTCAGGCGCGGCCCAAGGCGGAATTGAAAACCGTTTTAAGCGAGGTTTTACCGCAACGTTTGGCGCAGGCTTTGGTTGCGCATTTTTTTGCCAACACACAAATGAATGTGTTTTCGGATAAAAGGCTGTTGGAAATTGCGGCGTTATTGAAGGGATGGACGATAGCGCCATCGGGCACCGAAGGTTATGCCAAGGCCGAGGTGACGCGCGGCGGTGTTGCGACCCACGCTTTGTCTTCCAAAACCATGGAAGTAAAAAATGTCCCCGGCCTTTATGTGATTGGCGAGGCGGTGGATGTCACCGGATGGCTGGGCGGATATAATTTCCAATGGGCTTGGTCGAGCGGGTGGGCAGCCGCAAATGGAATTGAAAAATCCTGACCGCATCTTCGCGTATGGTGCGGAGTAATTGTTTGTTATGCGTTGAATGATAGTGAGGGATCAGGCATTTTTTTATTGTCGGGTTCCCAACACATGCTTTCCACTTATTTTATTTGCGGCACACCGCCGGCGGATGCCGTGACTGGCAGCTACAATGGCTGGCTGGTTTTTCTGTCTTATGCTGTCGCCAGTTTGGGTTCTGCTACCAGCCTGACATTGGCCGCGCATATCGGCGAAGCGAAAACAAAATCCATCGCGCGGCTGATGCATTTGGGCGGCGCGTTTGCGTTGGGCGGCGGTATCTGGTCGATGCATTTTATTGGCATGATTGCCTATCACATGAAAATGAACGTGCAATATCATGCGGGGTTGACGTTGTTGTCGATGGCGGTTGCGGTTGTCGCCGCCTGGGGCGTTTTGGAAATGACGCGCACGCAAGACCGGTTATATGTAAAAATTATCGGCGGTTCGTTGTTGCTAGGGCTGGCGATCAGCGCGATGCATTATATGGGGATGGCCGCCATGGATATGGGCGCGGTTATCCGTTATCGCCCCCTTCTGTATGCCGTATCCATTCTGATTGCCGTCATTGCGTCGGCCGCGGCTTTGGGTATCGTTTTCTTTTTAAAGCGTTACACGGGTAAGTATCTTCAACATTGGCGTGTTACGGCCGCCCTGGTTATGGGAGCTGCCATTTGCGGGATGCATTATGTGGGCATGGATGCCGCCGTTTTCGTGCCTTCTGCGGGTGATGATTATACGCCCGAACAAAGTTACGATTTTCTGGCCGTCATGATCGCGATTGTCAGCGGCGTTATTTCAAGCATGGCGTTGGCGTTTAATTTATCGCGGCAGGATGCCGAGCCTTTGTTGCCCCGGACGATGACGGGATTTCCGCGCAGTCTTCTGCTGGCTTCTGCGATATTGACCGCGTTTATGGTGGTTTTTGTGGGCGGCAGCGATTTCTGGATGAGCGCCGTTTTGGAAAACAATATCCATCAGGATCTGTCGTTGAACCGGCTTGCGAACCAGATGGATTATTACAACGACATTGTTTCGGGCGCGGCGCGCAAGATGATTGTTAATGCCGATCCCGAAATAAAGAAAACGCATGACGATAATGAACGGATTTTAAAACAGATTCTAAGCGAGGCCAAAGCGTTGGGGCCAAACGACCATGTGCATGACGAAGCCGTGGCGATTGGGCAGGTCAATGAACAATTGGCGGGCATGGATGATAGTGCGTTCGATCTGGCGCAAAAGGGCAAGCCGGACGAGGCCGCCGCGCTTTTGAACGGCGATGAATATGCGTCGCTTCATGAATCCTATCTGAAGAACAGCGTGGCTTTTGGCATGGATGTCGATGCGGTGACATCCCTGTCTTTGCTGAATGTTATTCGCAGGGTTTCTTGCGGGCTTTATATTTCCTTGTTCTTTATTATGTCTTTGCCGGCTGTGTGGTTTTTCTGTTTTCGTATCGTGCGCATCTGGTTGCATGAACAGGAAAGCATCCGCGCCGCATTCGCCGCGCGCGAGATTGAGATGCAGCGTTTGATCGGCGAAATTGAAATGTCGCAAACGGCGGCGGTCAAGGCTTTGGCGTCGTCGGAAAAAGCCAATGCGGCGAAACGCGATTTTCTGGCCAATATGAGCCACGAAATCCGCACGCCGATGAACGGCGTTTTGGGCATGACGCGATTGTTGTTGGGGTCGGAGATGACACAGGAACAGCGCAGCTGGGCATCGATGATCGCCAGTTCGGGCGAAAATCTGCTTAGCATCATCAATGATATTCTGGATGTGTCGAAGCTTGAATCCGGCAAGCTTGTCCTCGATCAACAACCGTTTAATATTTATAATGCCGTGGCCGATGTTATGGATATGCTGGCCTTGAAAGCGGAAGAGAAGAATATCGAATTGCTGGTGGATTTTACGCCCGATATCCCCGCTTTTTTGATGGGCGATGCGACGCGGTTTAAACAAATCCTTTTAAATCTTGCCAATAATGCGATTAAATTCACCAATCGCGGGCATGTGTTGATTGATATTCAGGGCGTTGCCAGCGGAAGCGCCATCGGCCTTCATATCAAGGTGGTGGATACGGGTATCGGGATTCCGCCGGACAAGCTGGATTATATTTTTGAGAAATTTTCGCAAGCCGAGGAATCGACGGCGCGGCGTTTCGGTGGCACAGGTTTGGGGTTGGCGATCTGTCAACGGTTGGTCGGGTTGATGGGTTCCGCGATTGTGGTCGATAGCCTGGTGGGGCAGGGATCGACTTTTTCCTTTGACGTGACGATGCCGCTGGCGTCGTCTTCATTGGTGAATGTCAGTAATGTTCCGTCATGCCGGATCAAGGGATTGCGCGCTTTTGTGGTGTGCGACAATGCAACGGGGCGCAAGATCATCCAGCGTTATCTGGCGGCATGGCAAATGGATTGCATAGGGGGGCTGGATTGGAGCCAATGGTTGCAACAATTGATGGAGGCGCATGAGAAAGGCAAGCCTTGCGATTTTATCTATATAGACCATAAAGCCAGCGTTCAGAAAATTATGGATTTTGTCACGCGTATGCGCGCCATGCCGGAATTGCGCGATATTATGGTGGTGGTGGCGGCGTTATCCGGTTCGGCCACCGTTTCGCATATTTTGCGGCGTGAGGAAATTTCGGCTTTGTTGACCAAGCCCTTGTTCCCCGATCAATTGCAGGACGCATTTAAGATTTTGTGGGATGCGCGGCATAACAACCACAAAACGGGGCTTGTGACGCGCAGCATGATTTCGTGGATGCAGGGCGGCGAGTCCAAAACAGAGGAACAGGGGTTGTTGTTCCACGGCATGCGGACATTGATTGTGGAGGATATGCAGGTCAACCAGATTTTGATGACCAAGGTTTTGGAAAAGCTGGGGTGCCAGATCGATATCGCGACCAATGGATTGAAGGCTGTCCATAAAATGGTCGAGGCGAATTTCGATATCGTCTTTATGGATTGCCAGATGCCCGAGATGGACGGGTTTGAAGCGACGCGGAAAATTCGTGAAACGGAACTTAAATCCGGCAAGCATACGACGATTATTGCGTTGACCGCGGATGCCATGACGGGTGATAGGGAAAAATGTTTGAATGCCGGTATGGATGATTATTTGAATAAGCCGTTTAAGCCGGAGCAGATTGCGGAGATGATGCGGAAGTGGGTGGTGAGATAGCAAGGCGGCCAATATACCCCCTTTGCCTGTTGCCCATACCAAAGCTTTGGTGCATGTGGAAAATCAAGCCTGCATTCAAGTTTATTACATGAAAGGTTGCAGCGCTTCGTGGACGCGGGTCAGTTCGTGTTCAAGCGCGGCCAACATGATTTCTTTGTCGGCTTGCGGGGCGGCGGCAGATTCTTGTGCGTGTTTGCAGAGGGCGCCCAGCGCGTCGGCGCCCAGATTAAGGCTGATGCCTTTCAGCGCGTGGGCTTCTTTTCCCCACATCTCATTGTTGTTTTGGTCGCAACTAAGGCGCAAGGAGGCCATGGCTTCGCGCGATGAAACCAGAAACAACCGGAAAATCTCGCGCTCAAACTCCGCATTGCCATCGGTCATGGAATGCAGATTATCCAGATTGATGGGTGATACCATTCTTATCGCTTTCGCGAAGGTTTGAAGGTGCCGACATAACGTTCGATACAATCAAAGATCTGTTTTTTGTTGTAGGGCTTGCCGATAAAGCCATCGACATTATTCTGCCGCGCGACGCTAAGCTCTTCTTCGTAATTATTGGCGGTGACGATGATGATGGTGGCGCCGGGATCCAGTTCTTTCATCGCGCGAGCCAGCGTGTGGCCGCTGCCGTCGCTTAGGCCGAGATCGACAAAGCTGATATCCGGCGCTTTTTTCAGATAAAGTTTCCATGCTTCCTGAATACCATCCACCGCATCGACCAAAGGTGTTTCGTTATTGTTGTGGGCGCGGACGCTGCGCAATACATCGCACAGAAGTTTTTGTGAAAAAATCTGATCTTCCACTACCAATATGTGCAGTTGTTTGCGGTAACGTTTTTCTTTGCATAATTGTTGGTAATGTTCGATTTGCGCCGATGTTGCGACCAAGGCCGCGGGGCCACCTTGGGTGTTGCTGGTGCTATTATGGTCGTATTCGTTTTCTTCGGCTGTCGCGCTTTCCTGCACATTGTCGAACAGGCCATCCAACGCTTCGATGCCGGATTTTATTGCGGCTTTCAGCTCTTCGTTTCTTGTTTGCGGGTCGATGGGGGTTACCACGACCGATGCCTGAATCTTTGATCCCGGTTGCAGAAGCGTTGTGCCGATAAGGGCGCGTAACCGTTTATAGATGGATTTTTGCGGACTTTTCCATACAAGGAAAGTTCTTTTGCCGTCGATGAAAAAAATATGGATAAGGTCAGCTTCCTGGAGCACCGGCGTTGTGGCCAGAATAAAAGCCTGATCGGTTATGGAGCGAAGGTAATTCTTTTTGACGCGTGCCATACCCCAGGGGATGGACGGGTCTTGTTCCATCTCATCCATCAGGGACGTAAAGGGGGCGAGCCCGGAATGTTCGACGATTTTCATGTGATGCCAGATCCAAAAACCTGCTTACGGTATCCCTATTTGTAAGAGAGATATCTTGGCAGATGTTTAAGGGCGGTCATACGGAAGTAGGAAATGTGGGGTTGCGCACACCTTGATGTGCAAGTTTTTTGGTGCGCCGTTTTTTTATGGGAAGATTACGCACTGCGCTGTATGCCGAAGCACGGATAGAGGCGTACCGTGAAAAAATGATGCCCCTAACTGAACATGGGCATTAGGTTGCTCTGAGAAGACAGTTGGGAAGGTTTATGGGAAATAAGCTCCTGATTATCTGAGGAGAACCGTAAATGGGTTAAATTTCCGGCCTTCGTTACAGCTGTAACGAAAATCACTGCGAAAGATTCTCAAGTTCCTTGCTAACCCATTGAAAAGGATGGTGGGCGCGACAGGGATTGAACCTGTGACCCCTACCGTGTGAAGGTAATGCTCTACCGCTGAGCTACGCGCCCATCCTTTAGGAAGGGGCTGGAATAGCGGGTTTACCGATAGAGGTCAAGTAAGGGAAACAGGGCGCGGCGGGTCAGATGTGGCTCAGGTGCTGGGCGCGCGCAGGCGGTACAGGAAATCGACGATATTGGTGGTGGAGCCTACTGTGCATCTGCTGGTGGCAAAGCTGGAGGTCGGGCTGATCACATTATTGGTTCCGACGCTGCTGTTTCCGTTAATGACAACATCGACCATGCCTGCGGGCGCGTTAGGCGTGATGGCACCGCTGAGGGAAATGCAGGTGCCGTAATCAAGATAAGCGAATTCGATCGCGAAAATTTGTGACAAAGCCGGCGAGCTTGGCAAGGAACAAGTTGTGTTGACCCCATAACCCCACGCGCAAATATGCAAGGTGCCGCACACATCCGCAGCCGCATTGCCCCATGGTGTATCGGCGTAATTGGCCGCTACCGCATTACATGTCGTTGGCGTTGTGCGCGTAACGGGCGCGGGCAAGGAACCCGTCTTGTCAAGATACGGCACGACGATTTGTGTGTTACCCGTGATGGCCGACTGGCTGCCATAGGCGGCGCGGACACCGGTGACAATTTCCGTTACGGCTTCATTGGCTTGCGAAATTCTGGCGGATTGACGGCCTGCGACTGTCGCGATCCAGATGCCCGAAATAATAACCCCGATCACGCCAAGCACGATGGCCAATTCGGTCAGTGAGAAACCGCGGCGGCCTCTATTGCTGACGCAAAGGTTGGCGCGGCGGCGCGCGGTCAGAAACAAAGGGGGGCGTGTTACGAACATGGCATGTATTTTCCCCCATGTTCGTTAAAAACCTGATAACGGGTTATTTTTTTGTTGCCGGTTTTAAAGGCTTTTTCGGACGAGGCGCGGGTTTTTGGGGTGTTTCACCGGACAGGCCACAGGCTTTGCCAATCGCGCGATAGGCGGATTGTGCTTGCGCCACATCAAAAATATCAATTATCGCCGCCGGTTTTTTGGCCGTAAAGCCGGACAGTTTAAGCGTCGGGAAATTTTTGATTTGTGCGACGATTTTGTGGTCGGTCAACGCGTCCCGCGCCCATGCCGTATCGCGCACCGAGAAAAGTTCGAATATGTTTTTGCCGGTGATAAGGCGCACCGGTTTGCGCGAATTCATCAAGGCGCCTGCGCCGTAACTTATGACATCGGTGCTGGCTTCTATGGGGCGGTGGGTGATCATCACATAAGGTGTGCCACGTTTTTTTACGGCGGAGGGTTTGATGCGTTGGGTCGTGACCATATAGCAAACCGTTTGCCCGCCTTCGGTTGAAACATAGGCACGCCAGGGGCCAAAACTGCCCAAAGATTTTTCTTTGGCAAGGACAGAGCAAGGCGAGAGCAACGAACAAACAACAAGCAGGGTGAGGAACAATGCCCGATGTTGTTTTCGTGCGGCGCTCATGGGGGCATGGGTTGGCTGGATTGCACCGGCGGTTGTTCATCCGTCGCCGTTGTGGCCGAACCTGTTATCAAAGGATTGATAATGGGTGCCAGGGCTTTCAACATTTGCGCCGACAACGCGCTGGTGAAGGCGTAATCAGCCGCATCGCCGCCCGACACATGCGCCGTGATCGCGCCAAAGAAACGGTCGCCGATATAAAAGACAAAAGTGCCGGTGCGGTTGACAACGCGCGAGGACAGCAAATGTCCGCCATGGCTGAATTCGTCAAAGCGTTGATCGCCGGTGCCGGTTTTGCCGCCTACGGGTAAAACATTGCCGTTGGCATCGTGATAGGTGCCCTTGACGCGTTTGGCGGTGCCGTTATCGACCACTTCGGCCATAATGCCTTTCATCACATGGGTGATGGCGGGGTCGAGAACGCGTTGCGGTTGATTGTCGGAGGCCAATTTCAAAGTGGTTTGGAAGGGCGTGTTGAGCCCGAATTCCAGTGATTCAAAACGTTCGACCGGCAGGCGAATGCCATCGGCCAAAATAATGCCGACCAACTCGGCCAAAGCGCCGGGACGATCGGCCGAGCTGCCAATCGCGGTCGCAAGGCTTGGCACCAGATGGTCGAACGGATACCCCAGGCGCGCCCAGCGTTTTTGGATATGGGCAAAGGCATCCTGTTCCATAATGATACGGATGCGCGTGTCCTGCGCATGTTTCAGGCTGGGGCGGAACAACCATTGATAGCTGGCGATACGCATCGGGCGGCTGACATCCATCAATTCGCGGTGCGGTGCTTGCGGATGTTGTTGCAGGTAGCCCAACAACCAGAGTTCCATCGGATTAATGCCGGTCAGATAGGCGCGGTCGGCTAGGGAAAATTTATCAATCGCGTAATCATGATACAGTTTGACCAGATGCGCATCGGACACCGCTTCGCGCGAAGGATGCGCGCGCATAAAGGCGATATAGGTTGCGAAATCCGCTTCCGGCATAACGGAACGGTACAAAGTTGTACGTGCCACGGCCCCTTTGTGGGCGCGGTCCAACACTTTTTCCAAACGCGCGTTGGGGTCGAGCGCCGCATATTCCACGATATAGCGGCTGAGGAAAACGCTGCCTTCTTCGTCGGCGAAACGTTCCAGATAGGCTTTGCGTCCGGGCGCGTCGGCATCGTCCAACACTTCGTCTTTGGTTTGCGCGCCCTGGGCTATGGTGTAATTAACGATATCGCGCATGACGCGCACGAACACCAGATTGACCGAACGGCGGAAGGCTTCGTGCAAATCCATTACTTCGGAATTTTCATCCGGTTCGAAATTATGGAAGACATGCGCGCCGCCGCCGGTAAAGAAAACTTCGGCATTATTGCCGGAATATTGGCGGTCGAGCGACGCGCCGAGCATCGTTTCCAGATCGGCATCGGGATGCGCGGTTAAATACCCAATTGCCCAGGCGGTCAGATTATCCGGCGCGTCATCGGCCAGATCTTGCAAATCTTCCGGGTCAAGCCCCGCATAGCGGCGATGCAGTTCGGCGATAATTTCCAGATAGGTGACAAGGGTGCGAAGCTTGGCGGTCGAGCCGAGGTCAAGCTTCATGCCTTCGTTCATGTCGAACGGACCATCGATATTATCGGCCTGCAGGCGGATTTTGTTGCTGTCGGCGCCGCGTTCGTACAGCACGACGCTCCATTTAATTTTTTTCAGGTCGTTTTCCGGTTTCAACAAACGGAAACCATACAGGCCGATAGAATTGACGAAATCCTTGTCGTCCATTTTTTTCAGGAAATCGACCAGTTGCTTTTCGCCATCGCGGTTAAGCGTGGTGTGGCCGGACAGATCGAGCCGGTCGACTTCGTACAAATTGCGCAAGCTGAGAAGATTGAGCAGATGTGTGCGCAAGGCATTGACCGCCTTTTGTTCGATATAAGGCGGTTGCGGCGGTGGCGGCGCTTCGGGCAGGAAGGATAGCGTCGCGGATTTGGCGGCGTCGTGCAATGCTGTTGAAATCACATTCGCGGTTTGCAGGCGGTCAAGCGTCGCATCGATAAGGTTGTCCAAAGCCCCGCGATTGGATTGCAGATAATGGCTGGGGCGGCGTTGTGCGAGGATGAGGCCGAGCGCGGCGCGATAAACGCGCGCCTTGGTTTTTAACGCTTCGGGGTCGGTATCGGGCGCGTTCATCGCGGCGGTGGCATCGTTCAGATCAATGCCGAACCATGCCCATAACCCGTCGCCGATGCTGTTGATTTCGCCAAAGCCGGGGCGTGCTGACAAAGGCGTACTGTTCAAATAATCCAGCAGGATTTTTTTACGTGCTTCGCGCGTATCTTCGCCGTCCAGATAAACGCGCATCGATGCCGATGCGATCTGGCGCATTTTTTCCATGCCATTGCCGGTTTGGCCTTGCGGCGAGAAACGGAATTTTTCGGTTTGTGTCGCAAGCGTGCTGCCGCCGCCTGCATTCATGCCCGGCACGATGCCATGCAGGAAATGACCGAACACGGCATAGAAAAAACGATCCCATTCAATGACGGGATTGCGTGTGACGGGGCCATCATTCAGAAGATCGCGGTTTTCGATATACAGAAGCGTATTGGTCAGCAAAGGCGGAATCTGGTCGAAATCTTCGAACACATGATTGGGATAGGTGGCGTTGTAAATCTTCTCGCCGTCGCTGCCATACAGCGTTAAACCCGCCACCGTTTTGGGGTGATAGATGGGGTACAGACCGTGGCGCAGCATATCGTCATAGGTTTTGCTGGCGCGCATTTGCGAGGCGATCGTGAAATCATCTGCCTGCAATGCTTTGATGAAGAAAGGCAGGTTGCTGTAACCCAAACGTTCATTATATGGCCCGAATTTGGGGTAACGCATATGCGGTGTCGCGTCGGGTTCCATATCGAAAGTGATATGCTTGCCGTAAAAGGCCATCCATCGCGCCTGTAACGCCGATGTTTCCATTTCATTATAAACGCCCGCGCCGATAAGGACGGAAACGCCCAGAAAAATGGTGGCAGGCAACACCCACAAATAACGCGCGCGCGCGGGCGGCGGGAAGGGCAGTTCCGGTTCGCGGTCGTTTTCGCCAAGCCCCACTTATACCCCCAGAATTTCTTGTATTGTTTTGGCAAGGTCGGGTAGAGCCGTTTCATTTTGCGTTTTGGCGATCATATTTTTGACGACCACTGTGTTTTTTGCCAACTCATCCCCGCCTTGAAGTAAAACAACCGGAATGCCGTTTTTATCGGCATATTTTATCTGCTTATCCAGCTTGGAAACTTCCAGCCATGTTTCAACGCGGAAGCCCAATGCGCGAAGTGTGCTGGCCAATTTCAGGCTTTGTTGTTGAAGCGTCGGGTCGAGTTGCGCGACGAGAATTTGTACCGTCGACGGTACGTTTTTCCTGAGTTCGTCCAGCAAGCCATTGGCGTTTAGTTGATCGAATAAACGGGTAAGGCCGATGGAAATGCCCACGCCTGGCAAGGTCGATTTGGTGTAATGGCTGGCCAGATCGTCGTAACGGCCACCGGAACACACGCTGCCAAATTCGGGATGCGCGTCGATCAGTGTTTCGTAAACGGTGCCAGTGTAATAATCCAATCCGCGCGCGATAGAGAGATTGAGGCGGGTGCGATTTTCCGGTACGCCGAGGGCGCGAAGGGTGCGAACTGTTAATTCCAATTCTAAATAACCCGTTGTCAAAATTTCGTTGGTCGTTTGCTGGTATGATAATTCTTTTAAAACCGATAAAACCTCGTCTTTCGTGCCATTGTGCGAAATCAGGCGCAGCAGAATATCGGCCTTGCCGTCGGGTAGACCCAATGCCACCATCGCGTCGCGCACTTTGGCCGCGCCGATTTTATCCAGCTTGTCGATTTCGCGCAAAATCAGTTTTTGTTTTTCTGCGTCGATGATGCCATAGCCGGACAAAAGCCCGCGCAGAATTTTACGGTTGCTGAAATGAATGGTGAAATCGCCGATTTTCAGCTCCTCGAAAATCTGCACGATGATGGCGGGAATTTCGGCGTCATAGGCGGGCGAAAGTTTGTCTTTGCCGATCACATCGATATCGCATTGGTAAAATTCGCGGAAACGGCCACGTTGCGCGCGTTCGCCGCGATAGACGCGCTGCATCTGGTAACGGCGGAACGGAAACGCCAAATCGCGTTCATGTTCGGCGACATAACGCGCCAGCGGCACAGTCAGATCGAACCGCAAGGCCAGATCGGGCTCGTGGCCTTGTTGCATACCTCCGGTCGATTGCACGAAATAAACCTGTTTTTCCGTTTCGCCGCCTTCCTTGGTCAGCAGCACATCTTTGACTTCGAACACTGGCGTTTCGATTTGAATGAACCCGAAACGTTCATAGCTGCGGCGGATGACATCCAGCATGTGCTGAAAAATCATTTGTTCGCGGGGCAAAAGTTCCAAAGTTCCGGCGGCGGTGCGTGGGGGGATCATATTCATTCATGGTTTGAGGTTCGGGATAGAAACTAGAGAAATTCACGCACAGTTTCAAACATATATATAGGTCTTGAAACGCCGGTTTTTACTGCGTAACTTGCCTGCATGTTTTCTTGCATCGAAAAATCCCTGTCTTACCCTTTATCCGCGCGGCTTTTGCTGGCGGCCAGCCTTGGTTCGCTGGCTTTCGTCTTTGTCATGCAATTCGGGTTTGGCTTGGCACCTTGCGTTCTCTGCCTGTGGCAACGGGTGCCTTTTGGCGTTGTGGCGGCTTTGTCCTTGTCTGTGTTGCTATTGCGGCCACACCCGCCTGTCGCGGCGCTGCTGTTTGCTTTGTGCGCGGTTGCCTGTCTTGTCGGTATGGGGTTGGCGATTTTCCATACTGGCGTTGAACAACATTGGTGGCTGGGTACTGCGGGTTGCGCGGTTCAGCCTTTGCATGGCGGATCGGCGGAAGATATCCGCAAATCCTTGCTGCAAACCATCACGCCGCGTTGCGATGAGGTGGTGTGGACATTTTTGGGTCTGTCCATGGCCAATCTGAATATCGGCTGGTCACTGGCCTGCGCGTTTTTTGGTGCCGCCTCTGCCGCGCAGGTCTTGCAAAAATCGTGAAAAAGATTCCTGTCTCAAGGGGTTATGGGGCAATAATTGCCCCAAAATACGACTCGCGAAATAAAAAAAATATAAGAAAAACAATGGAATGTGGGCTTGGCACAGCCTTTGCTCATACTCGTTTGGGATTACTCTTCCTGTCCATCTGGGGCGGGATCAACCAACGAGGTGTCAGATGTCTTCACTTTTCGCAGCCCTGGGCGTTGCCGTTTCCGGTCTTAACGCGCAATCACAGTCCATTGGCAATATTTCCGACAATTTGGCGAATTCGGAAACCACGGGTTTCAAGGATATCGGCACGAGCTTTGAAGATTTGGTAACCGCGTCCAGCGCGACTAACAACAGCCCCGGTGGCGTTGCCGCAACGCCGCAATATCAAAATGATGTGCAGGGCAATATCGCCTCGACCTCGACCACCACCAATCTGGCGATTTCCGGTCAGGGTTATTTCGAAGTTTCCAGCGCGGCGCAAACCGCATCCGGCAGCACCGAATTTACCGGCACGTATTTTACGCGTGCCGGCGATTTTACCCAGAACAAGGATGGGTATCTGGTTAATAGCGCGGGCTATTATCTGGAAGGTTATTCGATCGCGCAGGATGGATCCGTCAATACATCAACGGTATCGCCGATCCAGATTTCGTCATTGCTGGATAACCCGGTTCCTACATCGGCCGTCACCTATGCCGCCAATTTGCCGGCCAGCGCAGCAACGGGTTATACGTCGACAGCCTCGACAGTCGAAGTTTATGACGCGTTGGGTACAGAGCATCAAATGAGCCTGACCTGGACCAAAACAGCTACCAACCAATGGAGCGTAACAGTTGATGTTGCCGATGGCGCCGGCGCCACAGGTAGCGATTACACCGCGACAATTCCCGTAACTTTTAACAGCGGTTCCCCTGCGGGTACGATTGCCGGTATTTCTGCCGGTACCGGAACCTTTAGCATTGATGCTAATGGCGCGAATGAAGCGGGTGTCAGTTTTAGCCTGGATTTCCCTGGCTCGAGCGCGCAAACGGTCGACCTTAATCTCGGCACATTAAATGCGGCGACGGGCGTGACCCAATATGCCAATTCCAGCAACACGGTTTCGGTGTCGTCGATTGCGCAAAACGGTTTGGGACAGGGTTCGTTCAGCAGCATCGGCATCGACGCCAGCGGCGTTGTGTCGATCAACTATACCAATGGCAGTACGCGGTCGATTTACCAGATACCGATTGCCCAGTTTAACTCGCCGGACAATTTACAACGCGTGTCGGGCAGTGTTTATTCGGCCACCCTTGCGTCAGGGTCATCCAATCTGCATTTGGCGGGCACGAACGGGGCGGGCACCATTTCAAGTAGTTCCTTGGAAGCGTCGGATGTCGATATCGCCAACGAGTTCACGGAAATGATTCAATCGCAGCAGGTCTATTCCGCCAACGCCAAGGTGGTGACCACGGTTAACAGCATGTTGAATACCATTATTCAGGCCGTTCAATAATCCAGCGCGAAGACGGGTAGGGCGAACCCCTGCCTGTCTTCTGCCAAGAGGAGTTCTTTATGTCACTTTCAGGTGCGCTTTCTGTCGCCCTTTCCGGCCTGCAAGTCAGCACAACCGCAGTGCAGGTTATATCGGGCAATGTGTCGAACGCCGACACGGTGGGCTATACGGAAAAAACCCTTAATCTTACGCCGGTTGTTTCGGGTTCGACTTTGGGCGGCGTGCAGATTGCCAGCTATAGCCGCGCCAGCGATAGTGTTTTATCGGCGACGTTGAACAGTTCGACATCAAGCGCGTCTTATCTCAGCACGCAAAACGGCTATATGGAAAATGTGCAATCCATTTTGGATTCCACATCGACGCCACCGGCTTTGTCTTCCGCGCTCAGCAATTTTCAGGCGGCATGGACACAATATTCGGCTTCGCCCAGCGATCCGACATTGAAGGCCAGCGTGGTGTCGACGGGACAGGCTTTGGCCAATACCATCAACAGCATCGCCTCGCAAACAGCGACATTGCAAACTAATGTGCAAGATGATCTGTCGACCAATGTGGCGTCGCTTAATTCGGATTTGTCGCAAGTTCAGGCTTTGAATGTGCAGATTACGGCGGCACAGGCCAATGGCCAGCCGATCGTGAATTTGCAGGATAGCCGGGACGATCTGGTCGGGAAAATCGCGCAATTCACCAATGTGACGGAAATTCAACGTAACAACGGGCAGATCGCGCTTTATACCTCCAGCGGTACACCTTTGGTGGACGGGCAGGCGCAAGTGTTCAGCGTCGGCAGCGATCAGGACAGCGTTGTGAACAGCGTCGGTGCCAATGTCAGCAGCGCTTTATCGGGCGGTTCATTGCAGGCGCAGACCGATTTTCTGTCGCCCACATCCAGCAACGCGAATGGCGTCGGCGTTATCACCAATATGCAATCACAGCTGCAAAATTTTGCCAATATGTTTATCAGTACGGCGTCGGGAAGTTTTGCCGACCAGTATAACAGCGCGACCACGGCAACCGGCGATCAGGCAAGCAGTTTCTTTACGGCGGGTACCGCCAGCAACGGGTTGCCCGATCTGGCTTCCTTTGCGGTTAACGCGTCGTTGGTTAGCGGTGCGACAAGTGTGAAAGCTGGTGCTGCCACCGCCATCACCAATGCGTTTAACGCCACCAATCTTTCGATTAACAGCACCACAAACGCGACCAGCAGCACATTCAGCGCCGGTGGGTTGACGGCACAAAACCAAACTTATTCCGGCGTTGCGACGGCGATTTTGTCGGGCTTCCAGCAAGCCGCGAATACGATCCAGTCGCAAAGCGCAACGGCAACGACCCAGCAAACCTATTATCAAAATGCCTTATCCAGCGAAACCGGCGTGAACACGGATACCGAGCTGGTCAATCTGACCAGCTGGGAAAACAGCTATGCGGCATCGGCGCATGTGATTTCCATTATTCAGCAGATGATGCAAACTTTGACGACCATGGTGACCTGATATGACAATCTCATCCATAAGTAATCTGAGCGTGCAAGGCACCCTGACATCCGTGTTGCAGGCCGAACAATCAAGCCTGACAACATTAACGACGCAATTATCGACGCAACAACAATATACGGATCTGACCGATTACACGCCCAGCCAGGCGCGCAATCTTATCAGCCTGCAAAGCACTGCCACACAGCGGCAGGCTTATCTAAGCGTTATCGGCACCGTCAGCACGAACCTGTCGGTCTATGACACGACATTGACCGATCTGGAATCCGTCGCGGCGCAGGCGCAGACGATCGTTAATAATAATCAGAGCTTCAACGCCGATAGCGCATCGAACGTAAGCATTGAATCCGGCAATTATCTGCAATCGGTCACCGCCGATCTTAATCAGGAAATCAATGGCCGCTATATTTATTCCGGCACGCGCTATACAACAGCGCCAGTACAGGATTTGGCGACTCTTTCCACCTCGTCGTTGACCCCGACCATCCAAACCGACGGGTCGACCTTGCCGACCTATGACAGTGAATCCAGCCTGGTGGGTGCCGTATCCGGCCAAACCATCAACATCACCGGCACGCCGATCGCGGGCCAGGAGATGACGATTACCATTAATAATTCCGCCTATAATTACACGGTGCAGGCGGGCGATACGGCCACGGATGTTGCCGCCAATTTCGCCGCGGAAATATCGGGTGGCGGCGTGCCGACTACCAATTCCGGCGGCGTGCTGACAGTCGACCCCAGCGGCACGATTAACAGCACCAATGTGACAACGACAGATGCCGCTTCCTACACAACCGATCAGGCCAGCATCGATACGGGCTTTACGGTCAATTACGGCCTCAGCAGCAACAATCCGGCTTTCCAGCAATTGATTGCGGGCCTGCGTTATTTGCAGGCCGCCGGGCAATCGACGGACTCGGCGACATATACAAGCAATATGCAGCAGGCTTCATCGCTTATTACATCCGCGATTTCCAGTTTGCAGGCGGTGCATACGGCGGTGGCCAATAATATCAATGTGATGACCAGCGAAACGGCATCGCAAAATGCGGCGATAACCAGCCTGACCAATCAGGTTGCCGATATCCAGCAAGTGGATGTCACGCAGGTCAGCACCGAAATCACCGCCCTGCAAACCATTTTACAGGCTTCGTATTTGGTGACCGGTGATATCGAAAAACTGTCGATCGTCAGTTATTTGTAATTTTTTTCCTATAGTCCAACCCTTAGAAGGAGTCTAACATGGGGCATCTGACGCAGATACAGCAACATTGGAACCACGCCATGAAGCCACACGCCACATTCAGCCCGATTTCGTTGCGTTATATCGCCGCGTTGCGTGGCCACAGGCCAAAAGAAACCGGCGTCGATTTCACCTATGCCGAAGCTTTTTGCGCAGAGCCGGAAAAATTGATTTGCCTTGCCGCCAGCAATCCCGAAGGCCGTTTTTACGGGTTGGTCGGTGATGATGCGACGCGACGCGCGGCCGAAGATATGGCGGCGCAACGCGGCACGTTTAACATTATTTTCCTGACCGGATCGCCCGCCGAAATTCTGGCCAAGATTGACAATGGTTCGTCCTTGCCGCCGATGCTGGATTATCTGTGCTGCAACGAACAAAATCTGGCTTTGTCCGATGCCGACCGCGTGGCGTTGTTTGATCTGGCGCAAAAACGCATGAACCCCAATGGTTTGTTGGTGCGCGCCTATCGCGCTTATAATTATAATGACGGGGCTTTGCGTTTTCTGGTGCAGGAACTGGCGCCGGAAATGAATGGCGCGCAGAAGCTGGAATTTTTGTCGGAAATCAAAATTCTGGGTGGCAGATTTTTGGCGAAGAATCCTTCGCTGGCCGCCAAGCTGGATGACGCGATTGCCAAAAAAGCGCCCAAAGATTTCTTTGCGGCGTTCGAAGGGGCGGTGGCATCTTCCGGCACATTCGATATGCTGGCTGCGATGGGCGCGCGTGGCTTTGCCTATGCCGGTGATGCGGCGTTGGCTTCCAACTATGTCGAACTTTCCATTCCCGCCAATGCGCAAGACCTTATCGTCAGTTGCCGCACCAATCCCTTATATGAACCGATCAAGGATCTGGCGCTTGACCGTACGTTACGCACCGATATCTGGATCAAACCGCAAGATGGTTCGGCCAATCCGGCGGAATTATTTGGTGGTTTCGCTTATGGCATCGTTTTGCCGCCCGAAGCTATTCCCGCTTCCTTTGCGGCGCAAGGCAAGGCTATTGATTTGTCATCGACCTTGTACCGTAATCTGATCGAGTTGATGGCGATTATGCCGGTGGGCGTTGGCGATGTTTTGCAACATGCGTTGGGCAAAGGCGAACAACCGGAAAAAATTCTCGAAGCGTTGCAGATTATGGTGGCTTGCGGTTTTGCGTCGCCCATGCGCGGTACCTTGAAAGGAACCAACAGCAGCAGTGTGATGCAACCGCGTCTGGTCGGCAGCTTTAACCGTTATCTGGATAAAACGCCATTGTCCGACAAGGATGTGTGGTTCGCGTCCCAGGTTATGGGATGCGGCGTGACGGTGCCTGCCGGCGATGCTTTCGTTATGCAGGCGGTTAATCGCGCGGGTTTAAACAATTCCGTTTCGGCCTTGATGCCGGAATTACAACGCATCGCCAAAACCCCGGCGTCGCTGGCGGTGATCAGCGCCGAAGAGCCCACGCCGGAAATCGCGCATAGGATGATCACATCGATTGTCAGCAAATCGCTGCCGCAATGGTATGCCTATGCGTTGCTGGAGGCCGCCTGAGCATAGATAATTCCTTTCTGCCTCTTGATGCGCGGCTGAATGAAGCCGCGCATCTTTATGCGCAGGGACATTATGGCGCGGCTGCGGAAAAATATAACGATATCCTCACATCTTCGCCGCACCAACCGGATGCGCTGCAAATGCTGGGCGTGCTTGCGCAACGCGCCAATAAACCGGAACTGGCTTTAGCTTTGTTCGAAGAAGCGTTGGTGGCGCGGCCTTTGTTCCCGCAGGCGCGTTATAACCGCGGCGTTGTGCTGCGTCTGATGGGGCGCGATACCGAAGCGATGATGTCGGCGCAAATGGCGGTGGATACCGACCCCGATCTGGCCTCTGGCTGGGATTTAATGGGACAAATTTACCGGGATAAAGGCGATAAAGAACAGGCGGCATCGTGTTTTAAACGCGCGATTGCTTTGCAACCCCACAACCCGCATTTCTATGGCAATTACGGGTTGTTGCTGTTTACACAAGGCGATTTAAATGCCGCCTATCAGGCGGCGCAACAGGCCGAAAGGTTGGACGCGAATTTTCCGCCGATGCTGTTGGGCAATGTTTTGCTGGCGATGGGGTATCCCGAACAGGCGGCCGAAAAATTTGCGCGCGCGCGCCTGTTGCGCCCCGGTTTTCAGGATGGCGCGGCCAATGAAGCGATGGCGCGGTTGCAAATCGGCGATATGGAGCAAGGCTGGGCCTTGTGGGAAAAACGCGTTGATTTACTGCCTGAACATGAAGCGCGGTTGAAGAATATTCCTTTGTGGCAGGGACAGGCTGTTGACCATCTGATTCTCTATGAAGATCAGGGGATGGGCGACGCCATTCAGTTTTTGCGTTATGTGCCTTCGGTCAAAACGCGCGCCAAAAAAATAACGCTGCGTGTCCGGGAACCGTTGCGCGATTTATGCAGGGAAAATTTTTCCTATGTCACGGTTAGCAGCGGCGATGAAGACGCGGCAGGCGATGCCCGTTGCCGGTTATCCAGCCTGCCGTTTTTCTTTGGCACAAAATTGGATAATGTGCCGCCCACGCCTTACCTTGCGGCGTCGGTTGAAAAACGCGCATTGTGGCGCGACAAATTGCGGCATGTGCCGCGTCCGCGCGTGGGTATTGTGTGGGCGGGTAATGCCCAATTCCGCAATGATGCGCGGCGGTCGATAGCGCTGTCGTGCTTTGCGCCTTTGATAAAAGACGGCGCGGTGCATTTTGTTTCCCTGCAGAAAGACAAGCGCGGTGATCATCCGCCGGTTTTCGACCCGACCGATGATTTGCAGGATTTTGCCGACACAGCCGCCCTTATGGCGGAACTTGATCTGGTGATATCGGTCGATACGGCGACGGCGCATCTGGCGGGTGCGATAGGCAAGCCGGTTTGGGTGTTGTTACCGTTCATCAGCGATTGGCGGTGGATGCTGGGGCGCGGGGACAGCCCGTGGTACAAATCGGCGCGGTTATTCCGGCAGAAGAAAGCGGGCGATTGGGACGGGGTTATCCAAACGGTTCGCGATGAATTTCAGAAAGTGGCCGCAGGCGATAAATCCGTTCTTGCGCCCGGCGTGGTGTCTGAACCCTGTTTGTCCCAACATCCGCATGCGCTGGCGATACCGTCATGATAGAGCCGCGCATTATCTCCGCTGAAGAAGAACAGGCCACGCGTTTCTTTGCAGAAGGCAATTTTGACCAGGCCGAAATTTTATTTGGTCGCGTGGCGTTGGCCCAACCGAACGATGCCGTGGCGCAATATAATTGGGGCGTTGCGCTCGGCAAATGCGATCAGATCGAAGACGCCTTGGCCTGCTACCGCAAGGCATTGACGCTGGAGCCGCATTTTGCCGATGCCTATATCAATATGGGCAGCTGTTTAAACGAAATGAATAAGGTCGAATTGGCGCGGCAGGGTTTTGCGCTTGCGCGGCAAATTGCGCCCGATAATCCTATCCCCGTTATCAATGAAAGCATTGCGGCATTGGGTTTGGGTGATTACGAAAACGGGTGGCGCGATTTCGCCGCGCGTTGGCGTTTGCCTGCCTATGAAAAGTTCAAACGGGTTTTTCCGCAACCGGCGTGGCAGGGTGAGTCTTTAGAGGGCAAGATTTTGTTGCTCTATGCCGAACAGGGGTTTGGCGACACATTGCAAATGGCGCGTTATGTGCCTTTGCTGGTGGCGCGGGGCGCAAAGATTATCGTTGAATCGCCGCCTGCTACTGTGCGGATTCTCCAAAGCCTGAAATGTGACGCGCAGATTATCACCAAGGGCGATGCCTTGCCGGCGTTTGATTTTCATTGCGCCTTGATGGATGTGCCGGGGCTGTATGGCACGCGCATAGATACTATTCCGGCATTGGCGCCCTATCTTTTTGCCAGTGAAGATGATGTGCAGTTTTTTCGCGCCAGCGCGAACAAGGAAGGCAAAAAACGTGTCGGCATTTCCTGGGCGGGGCGGCAAAGCCATGAAAATGACCGCAACCGTTCTTTGAAATTTACCCAGCTTGCGCCTTTGCTGACGCGCGGTGATATCGAATGGGTCAGTTTGCAACGCATCGTTCCCGATTATGATGCGGCTGCTCTGGCGGCCAGTTCTGTTGTGACATGTGTCGAGCGTTTGAATGATTTTGCGGCGACGGCTGCTTTGATCATGACGCTTGATATCATTATAACGGTCGATACGGCGGTGGCGCATCTGGCGGGTGCGTTGGGCAAAGAGGTCTGGGTGTTATTGCCCTTCTTTGCCGATTGGCGGTGGTTGATGCATCGTGCCGATAGCCCGTGGTATCCGACAGCGAAATTATTCCGTCAAGAAAAACGCCGCGAGTGGGAAAAAACTATTTCCCAAATCGCGGCGCTTTTGTAACAGGAAGAATTATGCCGAAGTTGTCAGCGATGTCGGCGTGCTGCGCGCTTCTGCGGGCGGCGTGTAAAGATCGGCACCTTCGACTGGCTTGCTTAAACCCTTGGCAATGATGCGGTTGATGTTGATCAAACTGTCGACCAATTCTGGCATATAGCTGGCAACCGCGCGAAAGCTAGTCTTGTCCACATAGCGGCTGAGATTCAACAAAATCAGTTTCAGGTTTTCGGGTAAGGCGTTTTCAGGGTCGGATAAGGCTACCTGAAAAATCGTCCATAAACGTTGGTTGTGGCGGATGGCATCGCTGTAAAGGCGCAAATGTTCTTTCGATTTGCCGTCATTTTCCATCGCCGTTTTGGCATCGTCCAAACGACGGGCGCAGGAAATCAGGGCGCGCGCGTCAGTATCCCTGCTATTGTTCGAAGGGGCTGTTTCCGCCTGAACCTTTTGGTTTTGGGCATACACATTGGCATTTTCATAAGGGTTGGCCATTTTTCTCTCCTTCTATGAAGCGGAAGCTGTAACAGGTTCGGCGGCAACAGACGCTGCTATGGCAGCCTCTTGTGTGTCCTTCTCATACTTCTCAAGCATATTGTGTGCCACTTTCAACGCCTTGAAAGACTCTTTGGTTTCTAACAAACCGATAATCTCGGTCACTTGCGCCTGATAGTCGGGGTAAAGCTTGGCGAAACTCTTGACCGTTTCGATAACCAAATTATCCATCGGCTGATCCTTGCCTTTGAATAAATAAATCACCTGAAGAAGGAAATAGACGTTGGTGACGTCCGACTCGTCGCGCCGGTCCATATTCATCATATAGCCTTCGCGCAGAACGGGGCTGTCGGAAAGGACGAGCAAATCGGCAGGCCGTGTGCCGACATTTTTAAGAACGGCGCCGCCGGCGAAAATTTTGCCTTCGGGCTTGACGCGTATTTTTAAGGGCATGTTCCCGACTCCTTCGAGAAAAAAGTAAACAAAGAAGAAAGAGGGTGGGGCGAACCCCACCCTCGACCTTATTAAAGGATCTTCAAGATCGCTTGAGCAAGCGTTCCCGAAACACCCAACGACACGATGCCGAGCTGGTCTTGAGCCTGCAGAGCCTGCAAGTTCGCGCCTTCGGTATTTGTGTCGGCAGAAACCAAGTCGCTCGATGCGTTTTGCAACGACGTGATCAGATTCGTCGTGAAGTCTTGACGAGTCTGGATCAGCGTCGAGTTACCACCGAATGTCGCCGCATCGGTACGCAGTGTTGACAAAGCCGTCAACAGATACGAGCCCGCTGTTTGGATATTCGCGTTGGTAGCAAAAGCGCCTGCCGCAGAATTACCTGTGCCCAAAAGGCCGGCAGAGGTAATATTAACGCCGGTGATCGTCAACGCTGTCGTGTTTGTTTCATTGAAATACACGATCAGGTTGTTGCCGGTGCTGTTCAACAGGTTCGTACCGTTGAACGTCGCATCGTTTACCAACAAGTTAAGCTGCGTGGTCAGCGAGTTGAACTGCGACGCAAGACCCGCACGCGTGGTTGTATCCGTCGTACCAAGCGCCTGGGTAGTGATACCTTGGAGCTGGGTAATGACGCTGGTAACGTCAGAGATCGAGTTGGTGAACGAGTTAACGGCTTCCAACGTGGTCGAAAGGTTGTTCTTCACTGTATTCAGATTGTTTGCTGAATTCAGGAAGCCTTGCGATGCGAAGTATGCCGTTGCATTATCAGACGCACTGTTCACAGACTTACCAGTCGACAAATGCGACTGCGTTTCTTGCAGAAGATTTGCCGTGTTGTTAAGGGCTGTAAGATTTGCACGCGCTGATGCACTTAGTGAGATGTCACCAATTGCCATGGTAGAACTCCTTTCAAGAGTTAAGCGCAGACTCCTTCTGCGGGTTTGATGCCATCAAGATAGCTCACGGAAGTGAATCTACCTTTAACGGCAGGGGGTTAGATGCCAAAAACATGCCATCTTTGGCTTGTTCGTTAACATCTTGATTTTTCATAGGCATTTCGGGGACAGGGGTGGGCAAAAATTGCCCAGTGCAATGCACCACGGCAAAATTTGCCGAGTCAAAATTACCTCAACTAGCGCGCTAGTGTTATTGTGCGGGTGCGTCGGCGATGCGGTATATTCGCTGCCCCGAATGGCCGATCTGGGTCGACAGATCGCCGTCGCACCAGATATCGAAACCGGCAGTCCGCGCTTTTTCACAAAAATAGTAATCTTCGCCGCGCAACTGTTCGCCTTCCACCGCCGTGTTGAAATAGGGTTTGGTCAGCGCGTCGAAAACGCTCATGCGGATCAACATGCATCCGGTCGGGAGTAAACGAACTTTTTGCAATCCGGCCGTGACATGCGCATGTTCGCCCGCCTCGGTAATGGTCAGGGGGTGAAAAGGCGGCATGCGTTTGGAATAGGTCGCGCCCACGATATCCTTATCATGTGCCAAAAGCCGCGCCAGCGTGTCGGGCGGAAAAACCATATCGCTGTCCAGAAAAAGCAGATGGGTTGCCTTGATAATCTGTGCGCCGCCTGCGCATTGGTTACGCCCCACGGCGATAAGCGACGACCGCGCATTCAGCAACGCGATTTCCGCGCCCGGGTTCATGCACATCATTGCCAATGCCATGGCAAAATCCGTTTGCACAAAATCGCCCGAAGGCACGCCGATGGCGACAAGTTGTTTAGTCATAGTTTCTTCTTTCATTCACAAACGATGCGTAACAATTTCTCATTCAAATCGCCCCAATTCCATTCCTTCATCCGTTCGGCGGTTGTGGCGGCATCGGCTTTGGCGGTCTGACGATTGTGGTAAACATATTCCATCGCCGCCACAACTTCATCCACGCTGCTTTCGCCCCAATCCGCAACCGTATCCATGCTGATCGATGGCTTCACCGCGGTTTGCGTGCGCAACGCGCCACAGCCGACCAGATCGACCAGATCTTTTTGTCCGGTATTGTAGGAAACATAGGTTGGCACCGCGCAGGCCATCGCCTCCATCGCCACCAGATTGGTGCCGCCTTCGCACCGGTTGGGGAACACCGCCATATCGCATTCGCGCAAAACGGTGGGCATCAATAAATTATGCGTGAAGGGCAAATCGATAAAACTGTCGGGCGGTAATCCCTGTCTCAATAACCATTCGGTGGTTTGCAATCCATAATCGGGCGCGGCATCGGGAACGGTATCGCAATGCCCCGCCAACGCAAAAGCCGCGACATCAGGTTTCATCAAATTTTGCCAGCAACTGATCAACAACGCCTCGGGATATGTGGCGCGGAAAATTTTGAACGCCGCCAAAACAATATCCTGTCCCTTGCGGAATTCAAATTTACCGCCAGAGAAAATCACAAAACGGTCGCGGTGAAAACCGGCGCCGGGCGCCGGGTGGAACAAGGTCGGGTCGATGCCCTGATAACAAAGATGAACCGGCCCCACATCCAAACTTTTCAGATAATCGGCATTCCATTTGGAAATAGCGATGAACAGGTCGTAACCCTTGGCGATGCTGCGGCCATGTGGTGTGCAGATTAAGTGTTCGATAGCAGCACAGGCGACATTGGGTTCGCCCCATACGCGGTCTTGACCGGCGAAACCTGAAAAATCGCTGCTGCAGCCATGCAAAACTGCATGTTTAAACGCCAGAATTTCCGATGGGTTGTCTTTCAAAAAGCCATGGATTTTTTGCGCCAGTTCGAAAACGGGTTCGACCTGACGTTGCGCCAAAGGGGGCAGGGAGGTGACCGACGGCGCGTTGGTCAGGATAAAATCTTTCGCCTGTCCGCCGCGTTTCAGATATTGCAGCAGGATTTGCAGCCCGTAAATTCCATACCCGGAAACGGTGGCCAGAACCCAACTGATGGCAAGCGGTTTAGAAGGCGGCGGTTTGGAGGAAGATGACAAGAAGCACCAATTTGAAAGCGTGATAAACGACAAATAACAGCTTTTGCCTAAGAGCAAAAGCCATGTTATGAATCGGACGTGACTTAACTCTTATTCCGTGTGTTTTATGGCTATTACTTTGCATATCGGCGATTTGCCGGCGACTGTTTCCTTTGGCGATTGCGTCGCCGTCGATACGGAATCAATGGGTCTGAATTGGGACCGCGACCGTTTGTGTCTGGTGCAGTTGTCGTCCGGCGACGGCAACGCCCATCTGGTGCAATTCAAGGCCGGCGATTTCAGCGCGCCGCATTTGAAAAAACTGATGACTGACCCCAAAGTCACCAAACTGTTCCATTATGCCCGCGCTGATCTGACCACAATTATGAAGTATCTGGGCGTGATGCCGGCGCCGGTTTATTGCACCAAAATTGCCTCCGTTCTTGTGCGCACTTTTTCCGACCGGCATGGGTTGAAGGATTTGACCCGCGATTTGATCGGCATCGATCTGTCGAAGGAACAGCAAACTTCCGATTGGGGTGCGCCTACTCTGTCGCACGATCAGATGACCTATGCCGCTTCGGATGTTTTGCATCTGCACAAGCTTAAGGCCGTATTGGATACCAGGCTGGCGCGGGAAAACCGCGCCGAACTGGCGCGTAAAATCATGGATTTCCTGCCGGTTCGTTCCGAACTGGATCTGGCCGGATGGCGGGATATTGATATTTTCTCGCATAAACCGACCCGCAAACCGGATTAATATACTGATTTTCGCCGCATTTATGGCTAGAATCGCGGCATGAACACGCCCCACCCACCCAGCCGGCTGGATTTTATCCGCCCGCGCGAGACAAAACGCATCCAGCGCGCGCGCGAAGGACGTATGGCGCAGTTCATCCATAAATTGCGGGTGTGGCTGCCGGTATCGGCGATCGTGGTGATTTTTTTGCTGTTCCTGTGGCCGGTCTTGCGCCCCACTTTCAACATGAAGAATTTCACCAAAAACATCCCCGATCTGGTGATCGATAATCTTCATTACACCGGCACCGATAATAAGAACGAACCCTATTCCTTGCTGGCGGCACAGGCGACGCGCCCATCCGATCTGCATGGCATCTATGATCTGACCAAACCCGAAGGCGAAATAACATTGACCAGTGGCGCATGGTTGGACGGTAAATCAGATTTTGGGCGTTATGACGAAACCAACCATCAGTTGTGGCTGGGCGGCAATGTGCGGATTTTCCATGACAAGGGATATGAAGTAACGACCGACGAAGCACAGGTTAATTTAAACAATGACGATGCGTGGGGCGACAAAGCCGTGCTCATTCAAGGGGGTTTCGGCACTATTCGCGGTATTGGTTTCCGCTTTCTGGATGGGGGGCATGAGATTGTTATCAATGGCCCCGCCAAGGCGGTGTTGAGTTTGCATGGGGGGCAAGCTTCTGATAAACCCGTTGTCCCAGCTTCACAGGAATAATTAATGCGTTTCGCGCCGATCTTTTTGGGTGTTTGTTTGACTTTGGGCAGCATTGCGCTGGCCGAAGCCAAAAACGCGCCTGTTGATCCGAATGCGCCGCCTGTCAGCTCGCAAATTGAAATTACCGCCGACCAGACATTGGAATGGTATCAGGACAAAAATATCTATGTCGCGCGCGGCAATGCCAAAGCGGTGCGCGGCGATACGACGGTAACGGCGGATTTGCTGTCGGCACATCAACGCGAGAAAAAAGCCGGCGAAGTCAAATCGGCTGAAAATAAATCCAACCAATCGGGCGATATGGATAAAATGACTGCCGAGGGTAATGTCGTTATCACCAAACCCAATGCGCGTATTACGGGCGATCATGCGGTGGATGATGTGGATGGCCACGCGATTGTCGTAACCGGCAATAATCTACGTTATGAAACGGACAAACAGGTCGTGACCGCCCGCGACAGTCTGGAATATTATGATGACAAGAAAATCGCCGTGGCGCGTGGGCATGCAATTGCGGTGAAAGGCGATCGGCATGTGGAAGGCGATGTGTTGACTGCTGAATTCCGTGCCCAACCGAATGGCGTTGATCAGATGTATAAAATGACCGCGATAGGCAATGTGACGGTGATCACCAAAAACGATGTGACGCGCGGCGACAAGGCCGTTTACAATGCCGCAGGCGATGTCGCGGTGATAACGGGCCATGTACGTATTACCCGCGCCGATGGCACCGAATTGACCGGCGATGTCGGCGAAAGCGATTTCGCCAATAACCAAAGCCGTTTAATGAATGATGGGTCGGGGCGCGTCCGCGCCTTGCTGCCCGCCAAATCGGGCACGCCAAAGGCCGGTAAAACCAGCGCAAACACGGTTGTCCCTGCGCCCGCGACGACAGGGGAGGGGACACCGTGAGAAAAACAGGAAAAGTGGTTCCCATCAAACCTGAACAGAAAATTGCGCGTCAGGCGGTGCCGGGCAAGGGCTTATCGGTTGAACATTTGGGTAAACGTTATAAGAAACGCCCCGTTGTTCATGATGTCAGTTTTTCTTTGCAACGCGGCGAAGTCGTCGGCTTGCTGGGCCCGAACGGTGCGGGTAAAACCACATGTTTTTATCTGGTGACCGGATTGGTCAAACCCGATATCGGCAAAATTTCTTTGGATGGTTTGGATGTCACCAATTTTCCCATGTATCGCCGCGCGCGGTTAGGGCTTGGTTACTTGCCGCAAGAATCCTCCATCTTCCGCGGCTTGACCGTCGAAGAAAATATTCGCGCCGTGTTGGAAGTGATCGAACAGGATCACGATACGCGCGAAAGAATGTTGAATGAATTGCTGGCCGAATTCGGCATCACCCATTTGCGTCAGGCGCCTTCCATTGCCTTGTCCGGGGGGGAACGCCGTCGGTTGGAAATTGCCCGCGCTTTGGCCTCGCAACCGCATTTCGTTTTGCTCGATGAACCCTTTGCCGGTATTGATCCGATTGCGCTCGGCGATATCCGCGATCTGGTCGTGCATTTGCGCGAACGCGGTATTGGCGTTTTGATCACCGACCATAATGTCCGCGCCACGCTCGAGATTGTTGACCGCGCCTATATCATCCATGATGGGCGCGTTTTGATGCAGGGTACGCCCCAGCAAATCATTGAAAATGCTGATGTTCGTCGCGTCTATCTGGGCGACGAGTTCAAAATGTAGGTTATTGCGGCCTTATTCCGGCCCAATTATTATGCTGTTGTTACATGGTTCTGGGGACGACATTCAGGGGATGGGCGATATGCATGCAACTGCTGACGTTACGGAATTAAGTGCCTTATCAGCGCGCGAACTCGCGCTTAGGGCCGCCATCACGATAACCACGCCTATGTTGTCGAGATTGGACAGGCTTTCATCCCTTGCCAGCATTGCCAGTGAAATTGAATCCAGGTTGCCTCAATCCCCGCATTTGGGACGCGTTCAATTCATTATTGCGGATCAATTGCTGACGACACAAAATGAAGAAAGCGATCCTTTGCGGGCTCGTTTCAGGGATGTGGCCATAGGGTTGCTGGAACATTTAAGGGTAGCGGGACCGGATACGGAATGGGGCAACGATGCGCGCAAAAAGTTAAAAGCTGCGCCGCATCAACTGGAACCCATGCGGCAAATCTCTCCGGATACGGCGGCGACTTTTATCAAAAGTATGGTTAATAAGTGGGTGATTTAGTTATTTACTTTCACCCGTTTCGGTTAAACTGCTGCGGGCATACAGAATTAAAACGGATGAAATGAAAGAATATATCCTTCCTAAAACAGGCCATGCGGCGCGGATGACTATTTTATCCGACACCGACATGAATGATGTGCTGGCGCTGCAGGAAGCGACACGCAACGCATTGCCGGCAGACAAAAAAATGTTCGTGTTGCCGCAACCTGTGTCCTATTTCCAAAATCTTCTGACCCGCGCGACCGGCCTTATGGTCGGCATCCGTACCGATGGTATTTTAATCGCGCAAATGGCGTTGATGGGGCCCATGGAATTGCGCGAAGCGATTGCGCTTAAACTGATCACCAACAACGATATATTGTTTCCCCATGCTGCGCTTACCGATAATGTGGTGATTTTCAAAAGCATGGCGGTGCATCCCGACTGGCGTGGCAATGAATTGGCGCACCACATGATCGGCTTTGCGGCCGATCTGCCCTTTACCCGCGTGGCCGATCACGCCTTTGCGCAAATCTCGGTGGGGAATAAACGCAGCTGGGATTCATTCGCGCGTAACGGTTTTGCTATTGTGGCGGCGGGTTATGACCCGAAAGACGGCCAACCGCGTTTTGTTTTCCAAAAACCTAATTTCGGTTTTGATCTGGCTGCCGAAGCCAGTGCCGATGATGTCGACCCCATCGGTGATTTTCTCGCCATTGTCGCGTTGACGCAACGCGATGCGTTGGTGGGCGTTTACGAAGCGGGTAATGACGGCAAGCTGGTCTTCACGCGTAATGAAGGCGAAATCGGCGTGATGCCGACCGTTGCCCGGTTGCGCGCTTTGGCGATATAAGCCGCCCCCTTATCTCAGCACGACCCAAAATCCCGCAATAATCGCTAGCAACACCGTCAACGCAACCCATGTCAGGTATTTTTCGATAAATACCTTGATGGGTTCGCCAAATTTGCGCACCAAAGCTGCGATAAGAAAAAACCGGAAACCGCGCGTGATGATCGACGCGATGACAAACATCACAATGCTCAGCCCCGCAACGCCGCTGGCGATCGTCACAAGCTTGAACGGAATGGGTGTCAGGCCTTTGCCGATAATAATCCACACGCCCCATTTATTGAATTCGTCATGGAAAGTCTGAAAGGCGTTTTGCAGATGATAGGTTTCAACAATCCATTGCCCCAAGGTCGCCATCGCCAACGCGCCGATACCATAACCGATCAGTCCGCCCAGCACAGAACCTGCGGTGCAGATGCCGGCAAAACGCCATGCCTTTTTCGGCTGTGCCACCGCCATCGGCAATAACAAAATATCGGGCGGCAAGGGAAATACCGATGCTTCGGCCATGGCCATCGCGAACAAAATCCATTCGGCATAGGGTTTCTCGGCCTGGCGAAGAATCCAATTATATAATTTACGGAGCATTTATTTTTCTTTCACAGGGGTGTAATCGCCTTTGGACCATACATACAAAATATAGTCGGGATCTGTTACATCACCTTTGGCATCAAAGGCAACATCGCCGATGACGGTTTGGTATTTGCCTTGATGCAACGCGGATGCTGCTTTGGTGACGTTAACTGCCCCAGCCTGTGTAATGGCATCGGCGAGTACTTGCACCGCAGCATAAGAATAAAGCGTCAAACCTTCCGGCTCAAACCCTTTGCCGCGAATACGCGCCACCGCGTCTGTGGCTTGGGGCAGGCTGCGCGGATCGGGGTTGAAACTCATCATGGCGCCTTCTCCGGCGGCACCGGTAATCGACCAGAATTCACGTGTGGTCAGATCATCATCGCCGATAAATAAAGCCGTCACACCCGCATCGCGCATTTGCCGCACGATTAAACCCGCTTCGGTGTGATAGCCGCCGAAAAACACCACCGACACGGCGTTTTCTTTGAGCTTGGCGATTAATGATGCGTAATCGCGCTCGCCACGCGTTATCGACCAACGCATTTTTTCCGTGATGCCGCCTTTGTTCAAACCGCGTTTGACTTCTTCGGCAATGCCGTGGCCATAGGCGGTTTTGTCATCGACAATCGCGATGTTGGCGGTTTTGTTGTGCGCCAGAATATAATCGGCAATCGCTTTGCCTTGTTGGTCATCGCGGCCACAGGTGCGGAACACGGTGTTTAAACCTTGTTCCGTTAATTGCGGATTGGTGGCGGAAGGCGATATCATAATCACGCCTTCCTCATTGAAAATTTTGGATGCCGGAATGGCGGTACCGGAACAGGTGGGGCCGATAACCGCAAACACACTGCCATCGCCCAATTCATTGGCGACGGCTACGCCCTGTTTCGGGTCGCACGCATCATCTTTAATTAATAATTTAAGTTGCTGACCCAACACGCCGCCTTTGGCATTAATCGCATCAACGGCGGCCTGTGCGCCATTTTGTAATTGTTCGCCCGATGTCGCGTCCTGCCCCGTAATCGATCCTTGCGCGACGATGGTGATGTCGGCATGCGCGGGCAGGGTGGTGAGCAAGAGCGTGGCAAAAACAAGCGCGGATTTTTTCATCTTAATTCCCAATCTCGGAATAGGTGCCCTTGTGCCATTGATACATCGAGAAAGCTGGCTTGGTCATATCGCCTTTGGTATCATAAAGGATGTTGCCGATAACGGTTGGCACAGGTTTATCGCGCAACGCATCCGCCGCCTTGGTCGGATTTTGTCCGGCGCGCTTGATGGCTTCAGCCACCACTTGCAACGCGGCATAGGCGTTAAGCGTGTAGCCTTCCGGCTCAAATCCAGATTTGCGCAATTCTTCCAACGCGGATTTCGCTTCCGGTAATTTGCGCGGATCGGCACCACAGCTCATCAATACGCCATCGCCATCCTCGCCCGTCACCGACCAGAATTGGTTGGTAAAAATGGCATCGCCACCGATAATTTGAATATCGGCTTTTTGTGCCTTTAATTGCCGCACGACTAATCCGGTTTCGGTGGAATAACCGGCAACGAAAGCCACCTGAATCCCGTTTTGTTTAAATTTGGTGATCAGTGATGAAAAATCGCGGTCGCCCTGATTAAAAGATTCGAACAGGGTTTCGTGGAAACCGGCTTTGGCAAAGCTGGATTGAATTTGGTCGACAATGCCGCGACCCCATGCCGATTTATCATTCACCAGCGCAATTTTTTTATCGCGGTAATGTTTCAACATGTAATCGCCGATAAACGCGCCTTGTTGATCGTCGCGGCCATAGGTGCGGAAAATGGTTTTAAAACCGGGGTCGGTCAGCGCGGGATTGCTGGAAATGGGAGTGACCATAAAAATCTGTTCTTCGTTATAGACTTTGGATGCCGGTATCGAGGCGCCCGAACAGGCGTGCCCCACCACAAATTTAATGCCCTGGCTCGCCATTTTATTGGCGACGGTAACAGCCTGTTTCGGGTCGCATGCATCATCGGCAAATTGCAGAATGATCTTTTCACCATTAATGCCGCCTGCAGCGTTGATGTCAGATGCGGCTTGCGTCACGCCATGTTTCAACTGTTCGCCCAGAAACGCATTTTCGCCGCTAAAGGAACCGGCAACGCCAACGGTGATATCGGCATAGGCGGGGGATGTAGCCAAAAGCAACAATAGGGCGGGGATTATTTTCTTCATGCAGCACCTTCCAAATAGGCCGCGCGGATTTCGGGGTTATCGTGCAATTCCGCGCCTGTGCCCGATAAGGTAACCTGACCGCCGACCAGAACATAGCCGCGATGTGCCAGACGCAACGCCAGATGCGCATTTTGTTCGACCAAAAAAATGGTCAAACCTTCGCGTTTGTTCAGTTCTTGCAGCGTTGTAAAAATTTGTTTGATGATCAAAGGTGCAAGGCCCAGCGAAGGTTCATCCAGCAATAGCAATTTAGGGCGTGACATAAGCGCGCGGCCAATCGCCAGCATTTGTTGTTCGCCGCCCGATAAAGTGCCGCCGCGTTGGCCAGACCGTTCTTTCAAACGGGGAAACAGTGTGTAAATTTTTTCGATGTCTTGCGCAAAAAACGCGCCACCGTTTGGTAACGCCCCCAATTGCAAATTTTCAAATACTGTCATGCGCGGAAAAATGCGCCGTCCTTCGGGAACCAGCGCGATGCCGCGCTGCACGATATTATCTGTTGGCAGAGCAGTGATATTTTCGCCGTTAAATAAAACCTGGCCACCAGCGGCGTTGGGTTGGCCGCAAATCGTCATCATTAATGTGGTTTTACCTGCGCCGTTGGAGCCGATCAGCGCGACAATTTCGCCGGTACGCGCTTCCAGCGATACGCCGCGCAGGGCTTCGACAACGCCGTAACGGGCTTGAATGTTTTCTAATCTAAGCAACTTCGGGCTCTCCTAAATAGGCGCGAATAACGGCGGGATCACTGCGCACTTCTTGTGGCGTGCCGGATGCGATGCGTTTGCCGTAATCCAGAACCACAACGCGGTCGGAAATTTCCATCACCACATTCATGTTATGTTCGATTAATAAAATGCCGATATGCACTTCATCACGGATGCGCGCGATGGCTTTGCGCAGTGCAATGGATTCAGACGGGTTTAATCCGGCGGCCGGTTCATCTAAACACAATAACAAAGGATCGGTGCACATGGCGCGTGCAATTTCCAACCGCCGTTGCATGCCATAGGGTAATTCGCCCGCCAATTTATTGGCAGCTTTGGCCAGCATGAGTCTGTCCAACCACAAACGCGCTTTTTCAATCGCGTCTTTTTCCGCGCGGCGATAATGGGGTAAGCCCAGCAATGCACCAAAGCTGTAACCTGACGCATGCATCAAGTGGCGATGTTCGGCGACCAGAACATTTTCCAATACCGTCATAGTGGGGAATAGGCGGATATTTTGAAAGGTGCGCGCAATACCCAACCGCGTCGTTTTATGGGCGGGTAATCCTGCCAAGGCTTGCGGCTTGCCTTCGCGGTACAGGGTCAACGCGCCCGATGTCGGCCGGTAAAACCCTGTCAGGCAATTGAACAAGGTAGTTTTGCCCGCGCCGTTGGGGCCGATGATGGCAGTAACTTGTTTATCCATCGCCTGAAACGATACGGCATCGACAGCGGTAAGGCCGCCAAAACGCATGGTCAGCCGGTCAACATCCAGCAAAACAGGGGAAGGGGGCGCGGAAGGGGGCATGGGGCGTTTGAAAAACCGGAGAGAAGCCGACGGACACAGCGAAAGATAGCTTTTAAACCTGTCCGCGCCAACTAGCTATATTATAGGGTGTGTGTGGAGGCTTGTTGGCTCCCGCGTAAAACAACGGCGTTGTTCAATGAGGGGAGCAAAAATATAAACGAATGTTTGGATCATGACGCGGGCTTTTTTTACTGTTTGTTTTTCTGTCGCTTATGTGGCGTTTGTGGCTTTGTTAAGGGGTGGTTTTATTTATTTATGGGGTTTGCAGCTGATTTACAGCTGACAGGTATCTAAGAATTCGTCAGGTAGTCGGGGCAGGGGGGAGGTTCATAATAGGTTCTATGGCTTAAGGATAAGGCTGTGCTTAATTAAGCGATATTTACAGCCAAAGGGCGCGTTTTGATCTAAAAATATAACCATCCCGCACTTCCTGCTTGATTCGCAGCTCAACCTCGTCTAACAGTTGCCCCCTCACGGCCCCAATCTTGGCGGA
>JAMFSS010000005.1 GCA_026225415.1 Alphaproteobacteria bacterium
CTGCATCCCATTCCGCGTCCGAAGCCGTTGGCACCATAATATCGCTGGCGCATGTGTTCTGTACCTGGATGCAGGTTGTTTGCGAGGGCCTGAACGCCGTTGGCACGATAGAAGTTGTCTGGCCGCGGGACACATAGGCGCAAGTCGGCGGATTTGTGAGTGAGCAATCGGTTTGTTGAGCCACGCCGCCATTCGTGCTGCTATTCGCCAAAGCTTGGTGGGGGGCTATGGCCAGAAAAATAGCCAAGCAACCAGCGATGGCTATGAGGGGCGCGGATATATCGCGTAATTTTTTGCTCACAAAAAGCCCCTTATCGAGATTTAGCTTTACATGCTCCAGCCTCTCACAAGGTCGTTAATATTTCATTGATATTCGGGAATTTGCCGTTATCCGCTTGACATATATCCATTCTTGCGGCCAATTAGCGCCCTCTTTACCCGCGGGCGTAAAAGCCTCTATAAGGGGCGGATTCGCGGGATAAAGCGGCTTCAAACAGGTTCAGGATCCAGACTTACAAATAAAGCGAGGTTCTGTTTGTATAGGAAGGCGAAATGCCAGGAAACAGCACAGCCGTACTTAATGTACGGCAAGCGCAGTTGACGCCGCAGTTCGCCTTCCTATACAAACCCAATTGGGCGCGACGCAAATGCCGCCCGGACGTCGCCAAAAAACTTGTCCGTATCATGCGATACGGCCTGCGTTTTCTGGCTAGCCGGACAACATTTGCGTCAGCGCAGAACCCGCTTTATTTGTAAGTCTGGACCCTTATCATGTCGACACTCACTTTTGAATCAAACTGGCTGAAAACCATACGGGTTTTTGCCTTGGGGCTTCTTGCCGTTCTGGTTTCTGTGCCCGCCCGGGCCGAGGGGATTCCGATGCCCTGGGGTATGTGGTTGCAACATCCGGCCACGGAAATCAGCACACGCGTTTACAATTTCCACAATTTATTGCTGGCGATTATCACCTTAATCGTCATTTTCGTTTTTGCTCTTCTGGTGATTGTGGCTGTGCGTTTCAATAAGCGCGCCAATCCTGTACCTGCGACCTTCACGCATCATGTCAAATTAGAAATTATTTGGACGGTGGTGCCTTGCATTATTGTCCTTATCATTGCCTTTATTTCTTTCCCGTTGCTGTACGCGTCGGAAAAAATGCCTGCGCCTGATTTGACGCTCAAGGTTACAGGGCATCAATGGTATTGGTCTTATGAATATCCCGATAACAATATCAGCTTTGATTCCATCGGTATCTGGAACACGCCGGAAGTAACCGACGCGCAAGCCGCAGCCGCCGTGAAAGATGCCGAACCGCATTGGTTGATTAAGGAAGACCAGCCGCGCCGTTTGTTGGAGGTCGATAACCGCGTTGTCTTGCCGGTTGGCAAGGTTGTGCGCGTTGATATCACCGGCGCCGATGTTTTGCATTCATGGTTTGTGCCTTCGCTGTCCGCCAACCGGATGGCTGTGACTGGTCGCGTCAATGAAATCTGGTTCAAGATCGACAAGCCCGGCCTGTATTTCGGCCAATGCTCGATGATTTGCGGAACCGGCCACGGCTATATGCCTATCGTTATCGAAGGCGTGACACAGGATCAATATGATGCCTGGGTCGTTTCCAAGAAATCAGCGTCTTAATTAGGGAATCCACCATGAATTCATCCGCCAACCACTCCGCGCATGATGATCACGGCCACGATCATCATCAAAGCTTTTTCTCACGCTGGTTCATGTCGACCAATCACAAGGATATCGGCACGCTGTATATGATCTTCGCCGTTATCGCCGGTTTGATAGGCGGGGCGATGTCGGTTTTGATGCGTGTGAACCTCATGCATCCGGGTTCGCATTTTATCCATAGCGGCCAGGAATGGAATGTGTTGATTACGGCGCATGGACTCATCATGGTTTTCTTCACGGTCATGCCCGCGCTTATTGGTGGTTTCGGCAATTGGTTTATTCCTTTGATGATTGGCGCGCCCGATATGGCTTTTCCGCGTTTGAATAATGTCAGCTTCTGGCTGCTTATCCCCGCTTTTGCTTTGTTGATGGCGTCCGCCTTTGTCGGTGACGGCGCGGGTACGGGTTGGACGATCTATCCGCCTTTATCGAGCTTGGCCGGCCATCCGGGTGAGTCGATGGATATGGTTATTTTCGCGCTTCATCTGGCGGGGATTTCGTCTTTGCTCGGCGCGATTAATTTCATCACCACCATTTTCAATATGCGCGCGCCCGGTATGACTTTGCACAAAATGCCTTTGTTCATTTGGGGCATGCTGGTCACTGCGTTTTTATTGTTGCTGTCGATACCGGTTTTGGGTGGCGCGCTTACCATGTTGCTGACCGACCGTAATTTTGGCACCAGCTTTTTTGACCCCGCAGGCGGCGGCGATCCATTGTTGTTCCAGCATCTGTTCTGGTTCTTTGGCCATCCCGAAGTTTACATCATGATTTTGCCTGCCTTCGGCATTATCAGCCAGATTACGGCGACTTTCAGCCGCAAGCCCGTGTTTGGTTATCTGGGCATGGCCTATGCCATGGTTTCGATCGGCGCGCTGGGCTTTATCGTTTGGGCGCATCACATGTTCACCGTCGGTCTGGATGTGAATACCCGCGCGTACTTCGCGGCCGCCACCATGATTATTGCGGTGCCGACCGGCATCAAGATTTTCTCGTGGATTGCGACGATGTGGGGCGGTTCGGTTGATTTCAGAACGCCTATGTTGTGGGTGCTGGGTTTCATCTTCCTGTTCACCGTCGGCGGCGTTACCGGCGTTGTGTTGGCGAACCCGATGGCCGATGCGCCTGTGCATGACACCTATTATGTCGTCGCGCATTTCCATTATGTGTTGTCGCTGGGGGCCGTGTTTGGAATCTTCGCGGGTTTCTATTACTGGATTGGCAAAATGTCGGGCCGCACCTATCCGGAATGGGCGGGCAAGGTTCATTTCTGGATGACCTTTATCGGCGTCAATCTGACCTTCTTCCCGATGCACTTTTTAGGTCTGCAAGGTATGCCGCGCCGTATTCCCGATTATCCCGAAGCGTTCCATGGCTGGAACACGATTGCATCCTATGGTGCGATATTCTCTTACGCCGCGACTTTGTGGTTTGTCGGCGTGGCGATTTACACATTGACCCGTGGCCGCAAAGTTTCCGGCAATTATTGGGGCGAGGGTGCGGATACGTTGGAATGGACGGTTTCTTCGCCGCCACCCGTTCACACTTTTACGACCCTGCCGCGCGTCAAGTAAGGATACGAAGTTTGAGTGATGGAAAACACCGCCGCCTTGTCTGAAGCAATGTCTGCGCCTTATCAGGGCGCGGGGGTGGGCGACTATATCGAATTGCTGAAACCCCGCGTGATGTCTTTGGTGGTGTTCAGCGGTTTGGTCGGTTTGCTGGTGGCGCCCGCGCATATCCATCCTCTGCTTGGTTTTGTCGCCGTTCTTTGCATCGCTTTGTCAGCCGGTGGCAGCGCCGCCGTCAATATGTGGTATGACCGCGATATTGATGTGATCATGACGCGCACGCGCCGCCGCCCCTTGCCGCAAGGACGCATTGAGGCGCAAGCGGCATTGGAATTTGGCGCGACGCTCATTTTTATTTCTGTTGTGATGATGGCATTGGCGATTGGCTGGCTGGCGGCGTTTTTGCTGGCCGGGGCTTCTGCGTTTTACATATTCATCTACACCTTCTGGCTAAAGCGCCGCACGCCGTGGAATATTGTTATCGGCGGTGCCGCAGGCGCTTTTCCGCCCATGATAGGGTGGGTAGCGGCGACAGGGCATTTGGCTTGGCCGGCGGTTATTCTTTTCGCGATTATCTTTTTCTGGACACCGCCGCATTTCTGGGCGCTCGCGCTGTACCGCAATGATGATTACCGCGCCGCCAATGTGCCGATGTTGCCGGTGATTGCAGGCGAACGCCGCACCAAGATTGAAATGCTGATTTACACTTTGCTGCTGCTGCCGCTCAGCCTCGCGCCGACTTATGTGGGTATTGCCGGAAACATTTATGCGGTCGGCGGGGCTTTGCTTGGCATCGGTTTTATTATCTGCGCCATTCGCGTGTTGCGCGACAAAACGCATCGCTCTGCCCGGCAAATGTTTTTCTATTCCCTTGTGTATCTGTTTGCCTTGTTCGGCTTGTTGCTGGTCGAGCCGGCGTTAAAGGCTTTCGCATGAACCAGCCCGTCAATGACAATGAAGTGAAACGCCGCCGCGCTCGCCGCAACTGGGCTGTGTTTGCCGCGTTGGTTCTGTTTATCGTTTTGGTTTATGGTGTGACCATGGTCAAAATCGCGACGGAGCATAGTTTGTGAGCACTCCTGATAAAAACAAACGTGTGATGCTTATACTCTTGCTGTGCATCGGTGCGATGACGGGGTTGGCTTTCGCCAGCGTGCCGTTCTATCGCATGTTCTGTAGCGCTACCGGTTTGGGCGGCACGACGCAGCGCGTTTCTATTGTCACGAATGGTGCCGATCCGGCACAGGAATCTGCCCGTCCTGTCGACCCCCCTAAACCGGTCGGCCGCATCATCACCGTTACTTTTGATGGCTATGTCGATAAGGATTTGCCGTGGGAATTCGCCCCCGATGCGCGCACGGTTCAAGTTAAGGTTGGCGAAGTTACCAACATCACCTATCACGCCATCAATCACGGCAACCACACAATGGTCGGTACGGCGACCTTTAACGTGCAGCCCGATAAGGCCGGCAGTTATTTCGACAAAATTCAGTGTTTTTGCTTTGAAAAAGAAGTGTTAAAGCCGGGCGAACGCGTTTCCCTGCCGGTGCAATTCTATATCGACCCGGAAATTATCAAAGATCATCACGCCGATGATGTGCAGAATATCACATTGTCCTATACTTTTTTCCTCGCCAAAGACCAATCCAAAGCACAAAATAACCCCAAGCCAACCAAGCCCTAAGGATACACCATGAGCCATGATAATCACGCGACAGTGCAATATGAAGATAGTGGCATTCCGCAACCCTATCATCTTGTGCGTCCTTCCATCTGGCCTTTGCTGGTGGCTTTGGCGGCGGGCATCATGATGGCTGCGACCGTGATGTTCATGCACAAGGATATTATTTCCATTGCCGGCGTGAAAATCGATTTGGGTCTTAAGGCGGTTGTCATTGCTTTTGTCGCCGTGGCCACGCTTGCCGGTTTGTGGTGGCGCGATATTATCCGCGAAGCTTTTGTGGAGCAGGCTCATTCGCCTGTCGTGAAAACGGGTCTTCATTACGGCATGGCTTTGTTCATCAGCTCTGAAGTGATGTTCTTCGTCGCTTTCTTCTGGGCTTATTTCAGCGCGGCCTTGTTCCCGCCCGCAATTCTGGGTGGCGTTTGGCCGCCTGCCAATATTCCGACCGCCGATCCTTTTGATATGCCTTTCTTCATGACGCTTATCCTGTTGCTGTCAGGCACGACGGTGACATGGGCGCATTATGCGGCGTTGAAAAATAACAACCGGGATTTGGTGCGTTCTTTGATGCTGACGGTGTTGCTGGGTATGAGCTTTACGGTTTGTCAGGCAGTTGAATATGCCCATACCAACTTTTCGCTCAAGAGCGGCATGTTCGGTTCGACCTTTTTCATGGCGACCGGCTTTCACGGTTTCCACGTTATCATCGGCACCATCTTTCTGGCGGTGTGTTTGTGGCGCGCGCGTCAGGGGCAATTGTCGGCCAAGGCGCATTTTGGTTTAACGGCTGCTGCGTGGTATTGGCATTTCGTTGACGTGGTTTGGTTGTTCCTGTTCTTTGCCGTTTATATCTTCGGCTCCCATTAATGGCGCGAGCCTTCAGGCCACGTCTGTGGCCCAGCATTGCAACGATTGTGATGCTGCTCCTCACCTGCGGGTTGGGTGCATGGCAGATGCAAAGGTTGCAATGGAAAGAGGCGTTGCTGGCAACCATTAACCAGCGCATCCATGAAGATCCCGTAGATATCGCCAGTTTCCGTGATGCCGAAGAAGGGAATTATCATCCCGTCACGGTACACGGTGTTTTTCAGAATAATCAGGCATTTTATCTGCTCGCGCTCTCGCAAGCGGGCGAGGGCGGGTATCATGTGCTGACACCCTTCCGGTTGGATGATGGGATGCTCTTGCTGGTTGATCGCGGCTGGGTTCCTTACAGCCGCCGCGACAGTTTTTCCAAAATCGAGGGTAGGGTTTTTCTTTCCGGCATTTTGCGTATGCCGGAATTCCCTTATTTTTCATCCGCCAATGATGCTGTTCAGGATAATTGGTACAACGTTGATGTCACGGCAATGGGGCGCGTGGCGGGTGACGTTTTTCTGCCTTATTATGTGGAGGCGGAAACCATGCCCACGCCGGAATTTTTTCCTGTCGGTGGGCAAACGCGGGTAGATTTACCCAATAATCATTTTGGTTATGCGATCACATGGTTCGGTTTGGCGTTTATTCTGGCCGTTATTTATCTGTTATCGTCTTTTGTGAAAGCCGATTCAGATTAAACAGAATAAGCGATAGTAACGTCATCGCGCCCGCCTGATGCACAACCGCAATCACGATTTCGGCATGCGATAACAAAGTAGCGATGCCAAGCGCGACTTGCGCACAACCCATCGCAGCCAATAACGCAAGCCCTGTGCGATGTTGATGTTTCCAGCACCGCGCTACCCACGCCAAAATCACAATCAAGGTTGTGGGCGCCAGCCAGCGATGAATGAATTGCACCATCGCGGTATTTTCAAATATATTGAGCCAGATGGGCTGCAACGTGGTCGCGCCATCGGGTAGCAGCCCGCCTTCCATCAAAGGCCAGGTGTTGAAAACCTCACCCGCATGCAGCCCCGCCACAAACGCACCCCAGGTTAATGTGACGGCAAAGAATGCCAGCGCGACCCAGCCATGACGCAACAACCGGCGCGGTATTATACTGGGCGTGGCGGGTATTTCGTCCAACGCCGCCCAAAACAACAAGGCATATATCGCCAGCGCGAAAACCAGATGCAGGGCGAGCCGATAGGGGCTGACGCTTGTTCGCACCGTCAAACCGCTCTGCACCATAAACCAGCCGATGAAACCCTGAACGGCCCCCAAGGCGAATATCGCCGCGAATTTCAAGCCCGTGGCTTGGGTAATTTTTTTGCGCACCGCAAAAAAGACGAAAGGCACGATAAAAACAAGGCCGATCAACCGCCCCCATAAACGATGAAAATACTCCCAGAAGAAAATACCCTTGAAGGCTTGCAGATCCATATCGCGGTGCAGAATTTGGAATTGGGGTATCGCCTGATAGGAATCAAAGGCGCGTTGCCATTCGGCCTCGCTTAACGGGGGTATGGCGCCGATGATCGGGTTCCAATCCGTTATCGAAAGACCCGATTCGGTTAGCCGCGTAATCGCGCCAATCAGGGCCATGATGAAGATCATGCCGCAACAGGTGAAAAGCCAGACAGGTACGGCGCGGGTGGAGGATGCGGACATTTCGGGGCACAAACGGGTTAAAAAGGGTGGGTTTAGGCTCGACATCACTGTTCCTTCGTATTAAATAGGTGGCACAATTCGGACAGGCTCGCAACGCCGGTCTTGGCATCACTCAGGGTTCTGACATCATGAAAGACAATCTGACCGTCAATAAAATTTCCGCCGCCGTTATCATTGCGGTTGGGCTCGCCTGGATCGCCAATGCGGTTTCCGGCGCGGTTGTCGAACCCAAGATGCTGGCCAAGAATGTTTTCGTCGTGGATACCAGCGCGATTGCGACCGCATCGGCCGCAACGACAGACGCTGCACCCGCGGGTCCTGCGCCCATCGCGCCCTTGTTGGCATCCGCCAGCGTCGATGCCGGTCAGAAATACGCCAAAGTTTGCGGCACCTGCCACAGTTTCGGCAAAGGCGAAGCCGCCAAGATGGGGCCGAACCTGTATGGCATTATCGGTTTGAAACATGCCCATATGGAAGGTTTCAGCTATTCCGACGCCATGAAGTCTTTGTCCGACAAGACATGGACATTTGACGCATTAAACGAATTCTTGTTCAGCCCGCGCGCGGCGGTGCCCGGCACCAAAATGACATTTGCCGGTATCAAGAACGACCAGGATCGCGCCAATGTTATTGCGTGGTTGCGTACTCTGTCCGACAGCCCAACGCCGTTGCCAGCAAAATAACACCGATAGAGGGCTTTGATGTTCTTGGTTCGTGTGCCCGGTATCGATTCAAAAAACAGGTGTGAAGCGTGCTAGCCCGCCACATGGCGGGCTATGCGCCCTCGCTGATGGTGACGTCGTTCTTTGCGTTTCTGAGCGTCACCCTGTTTACCTCCCTGATGTCGCAGGCCGAATATGGCCAATATGCGTTGACGATTACCAGCATGACTATGCTGATCGGCGTGGGTTTTTTCTGGCTACAAAGCGCGGCGTCACGTTTATTGCCACAGGCTGTCGCCGAAGGGCGCGAAGAAAAATTCCTGTCGACGCTGTATGGGTTGTTTTTGGTGTGCAGCCTGCCTTTGTTGATCATCGGCGTTGTGCTGGGTCGTTTTTACCAACTGGGTGATTTACAGGTGGCGGGTTTGTTTGCGGCCCCCTTGACCGTGTTGCGCGCCTTTTTGAATCTCAACCAATCCGTCCATCGCAACCATATCCGCATCACGCGTTACAACATTATTGAAATCGGCCAGTCGGTGATTGGTTTTACTGCGGCCTTTGGGTTGGTTGCCGTGGGGCATTACGGCGCATCGGGCGGCGCAATGGGTTTGTTGTTGGGGTTGGCGGCTTTGTCGCTGTTTGACTGGCGCATGTTGGGTTTTGTCAAACGACGCGATTTCGACAAAGGCATGGCGCGTGACATTGTGCGTTTCGGCGCGCCTTTTATCATCACTTATGGCCTCAGTTTTATTCTGGCTAGTTCCGACCGTTATCTGATCGATTATTTTTTGGGCTCTGACCAGGTGGGGATTTATTCCGCCGCTTATGCCTTCCCCGACCGTATCGGGCAAAATCTTTTTATGGCGGTGGCCACGGCATCGTTTCCGTTGGTGGTGCGCCGTTTGGAACAAGAAGGTGTCGAGGCCGCGCGCGACCAAACCCATACGAATGGCGTGGCATTGCTGGCATTGGCTTTTCCGGCCTGTATCGGCTTGTTGCTGGTCAATCGCCTGATCGCCGAAACGCTCATTGGCCCGGCGTTCCGCGAAGGCGCCATACAGATTATGCCCATCATCACCGTAGCGATGGTTTTTAACGGCGTCGCGGCGCATTATTTCGATCATGCGTTTCATCTGGCGAAAAAGACGCAATTGTTTTTCTTTACGCTTGGTCCGGCGGCGTTGGTGAATTTTATCGGCAATCTTTACGCCATTCCGCGTTTCGGGATTATCGGCGCGGCCTATACGACGCTTGCGGCATACATTGTTTATCTTGCGCTCAGCATCCTTATCGGGCGGCGCGTTTTTGCCGTTCGTTTTCCCGTTAAACGCGCCTTGCAGATAGCGATGTCGACCACGGTTATGGCCGCGGCGTTGCTGTCTTTTAACGTGCCCGAAAATTTGTGGGGCTTGGCGATCAAAATTCTGGTTGGCGGTTGTGTCTATAGCCTCTGTCTGGCGGTGTTTGACGTTATGGGCATCCGTCAGAAAATCATGCGCCGGTTGGGTAAACCGCAAACCGCTCCTTCTGCGCTTGTTTGTTCTGTGCTGACATCCATCGCCACAATCGCGGCGATCGCCGATGAATGGCGTGATTTGCATCGTCGCGCTGGCTCGCCCGTTTTTAGCGATTATGGCTGGTTCGATATCTGGTGGCGGCATTTGGGGTTGGCACAAAAACAAAATGTTGCAGTGTTTATCGCGCGTTCATCTTCAGGTGAGTTGCAAGCTGTATTGCCATTCGGGTTGTATGGCCGTTCCGGTTTGCGGATGGGCGAATGGATGGGATCGGATGTTTTCGATTATGGAGATATTCTCGCATCCAGCCCCGAAGCGGCACATGTTTTGTGGCAATTCGCAATGCGCAAAGGCGGGTACGATATCCTTCGCCTCGGCAGCGTGCATGAAAAATCTTTGGTGGCACCTTTGTTGACGTCCGCGAAACCGCATCAGGTGAATGCCAATTATTTTGTCTCGCTGGAAGGGCTGAACGGCGAAACATGGCTGGCGTCGCAATCGCGTAAATTGCGCGGCGATACGCGCCGCAAGATGGAAAAAATGCAGGCGGAAGGCACCGTCGCTTTCCATGTTTATAAAAATACCGACGCGTTGCCGGTGCCCATTATGGATGCGTTGTATGCGCAAAAACGCGCCTGGTTTGACGAACGCCACACGACCGGCATTTTTACCTATCCCGAAATGAAGGCGTTTTTATCCGAACTGGCGCAAGATGCTGCGCATCAGGGCAGGCTCTATCTGGCGTGGCTTTCCTGCGGCGATAAAATTGTCGCCTGTCATCAAGGGTTTTTGCGCGACGGGGTTTTGCATCTGTATCTCACGACTTACGATGCGGCCTTCGCCGCCTATTCGCCCGGCAACGGGTTAATGATCGAAACAATCAAATGGGCTGCCGGTAACGGCTACCGCGAAGTGGATTTTATGCGCGGCGATGAAAGTTATAAACAGCGTTTCGCCACCGGCACGCGTATGCTTTCAACCTTTATCCTCGGGCGTTCTTTGGTCGGGAAAAGCCTGTTGGCGCTACGGAAAGCGTTTCAGAAGCGCGATTGATTTCATCCATTTTCTTGGCGCAGACGATAATGCCGACCAGAAGCATCAGCGTCACATCCTTGCGGCCAAAAGAATTGGATGTGGATGCGATGCAGAAATAATCGATTACTGTCATTTTTAAAATAGGCGACGCACCGGCCATCAAACGCCACAAAAATAATCCAAGGGTGGCAAGCCACAGCGGAAACATAATCCCGCCCAAAAACATAAACATTAACAGCCATGGATTTTCAATATCGGTGCTGGGGCCCGCAAGGCCGATACGCTCGCCCATCGCGGTGACTTGTTCGTCATCCATGCCGAAAATCATATCGGTGGTCGACATCAGATCGAGCGCATAGGTGGCGGAAAGCCGCACGCTGGCGCTGTCGTCATCGACGCCGTTATAGGCCATCAGCCGTTCGCCCATACCGCTGTGCAATGTGCCGTACAGCAGGCCGAAACAAAGTGCGGGCACCAGAAACAACGCGAGGAACACGGCGATTAACCGCATCACGCTCATACGGGCGGCCAGCATATATTTGGCCAGCATATAAAGCCCAAGCAACGCAAGGCCGATACAGCTGATGAGAAGCGCGGCGCGTCCGCCAAAGCTGACCAATGCCACCAGCATGACCAGAAAGAGGCAGGCCTTAAGCCATAAACGCATGCGCAGATTCAAAAGAACGAATAAAGAAATACTGTCGAACATCGCATTGGTCAAAGGATGCCCGCGCAAGGCCGAGGCGCGGAAATAATCCTGCTGCAACACTTCCCAATCAGGGTTGAAGGGAAAAATGCGCAAATGGGTGATGGATTCAAAAATGCCAATCGCGCCGTTCAGGCTGGCGATGCCGATGAACCAATAGACTATCGGCCGGTACCAGCTGCGCGGCGCATAGGAAAAAATAATCGCGATCATCGGGATGATGATATGGATATCGATAATCAAACCGATGCCTTTGGGGCCGCGCAACAGCCAGTAAATCGCAATCACGAAATACACGGCGAAGAACAGGAAATAAATGGAATGTTGTCGGGCAATCGTGATCATCTGCGCGAAGGGATTGCGGCGGCTGCACAGTAAAACAATGAAGGCCAGAATGATGATATAGCTGCCGGGATGAATTTTGCCCAGCAACCCTGCGTCCTCGCTGCCATAAGGGATGCCCAGCATGTTAAGTACCGGTGACGACAGGAAAATATGCACAAAGAATCCGATGACGCCAAGTAGGGCGGCTGTCGGATAAATATCCGGTTCATGTGGGGCGGTACGGTTCTTCCACAATTTCATGGATGCAAACCCAACGCCGACAAAGCCAGCGCTTCGAATTTATGCGACCCTTTTTCGGGGTCATCCAAACGCACCGACCCATCAACCGGGTCTGTCGTGCTGTTGCCCACCGGCATTGTGATGCCGAAAATATCGGCGTAATCCCACACTTCCCAACCGATATCATCGGCATCCATCGCGCTTCGGGTATCATGAATCCATCCGTAACGTGATGCGGGATCGATATGATTACGCAACACGCCGAACTCGCCACAGATCACGCGCACATGATGCGCGTTAGCCCACGCCTGTGCGACATCAATGCGCGATTTGATATGGTCGGCATTCCATGGCGCGTGGCGATATTCCGCCAATTCTGCCGATGCCATGTGGAAGTTGGGCGCGTCAGGCGCATAAGTCGCGGCGCCTTCGGTGGCCAGATCGGATGGATAGGGCATGTTGCGGAAATAACGGATGGCTTTGTTGTCAAAGCCCATATGGATGCCCTGATGCGTCACCAGATAGGGTTCGTAGAAATGAAACGCATAAATTACGCGTGGATCATCGGTTGTTTGCAACGCGTTAAGCCCATCAATATCCGACCCATGCGGCGAGCCGATGATAATCACGCGGTCGGGCGAGATGGCGCGAATGGCGGCCACACTACGTGCCGCCAATTTGTTCCAGACATCTTCGGATTTGTAATATTGCGGTTCGTTCAGAATTTCAAAAACCAGATTGGCCGACGAACGCGTTTTGTATCTTTCGGCAATCACCTGCCACAAAGCGACAAATTGTTTTTCCGCCCATGCATGTCTTTCCAACGTATCGACAAAGCCATGTTCGGGATGCATATCAAGGATAACCGGTACATTATATTGGTCGGCCATCGCCAAGGCGCGGTCGAGCGCGGTGAAATCCACCTGAAACTTGTCATTGCCATCTTCCGACAGGTGGAAACCGTAATATTCGGGGTTGAAGGGCAGTCGGACATGGTCGAATCCTGCGCGTTTGATCTGGTCGAAATCGCGGGCAAAAACGGGTTGGCGCGGCGCATTGGCCATCCAGCTCGATAAATTGACCCCCCGATGCAGCGCGGGGATAGCAGGCGCGGTTTGCCCCCAAGCGGGCAGGCCAACCAAAAGCGCCAAAACTGGCAAAAATCGCACTAATCGCATAGAAGCCCCCGATTTCCTTTAAACATGACGGAAACAGTTTAATTAACCATAAACCTATTGCCCTTTATACTCCGTGTTCCCGTTTGCTGAAACTATTCGCAGGGGTATAGGATGGGGCGCACAAGACGCCCTATATAAGGAGAGAAGCCGGTGACCAAACAGCTTAAGAAATTTGCCAAGGGATCCATGTTGGCCGCATGCGCCACGCTTGCCCTTGCCGGTTGTGTGTCCAAGCCGATGAATTACGAGCCGCTGTCTTCCATCAAAACCGATTTGCCGCCGGCGCCCGCGCCCAAAACCACCTATCGCCTTGGCGTCGGTGATGAAGTCGAGGTCAAGTTCTTCTTTGCCCCCGAATTGAATGACCGTCTGACGGTGCGCCCCGATGGCAAAGTTTCTATCATGTTCGCCCAGGATATTCAGGCGGCCGGTTTAACTGCTGACGAGCTGGCCAGCGATATTCGCGCCGTTTTGGCGCCCCATGTCAAACAGCTGGATCTAGTAGTGATCGTGCGCAGTTTTGCCAGCCAGAAAGCCTATGTCGGCGGCGAAGTATCGAAACCCGGCGCGATTAATTTGTCGGGCAGCGAAACCGTTCTGCAAATTCTGGCAGATGCCGGTTGGAAAACGCCCGCCGCCGGCGATACGGTTGTGGTTGTGCGGCGCGACGGATCGGGCATCGAGAAAATTTATCCGGTCAATGTGGCCGAATTGGAAAGCGGCATGAATATGGCACAAAACATTACGGTGGAATCCGGTGATATGATTTTGGTGCCACCGTCCAGCGCGATTGTTTCCGACCGTTGGGTCGAACAGAATATCCGTCAGATTTTGCCGTTCACGCCAAACATAGGGGCGGGCATATCCTACAACATCAACAGCAACCCCAAAAATCAGTAATGACAATTTCAGCCTATGAATCGCCCAAGCGCGAGATTCTGGTATTTTATTATAAATATCGGCGCCGGTTGATCTTGGCTTTTTTGCTGCCATTTCTGACATTTGTGGCGGTGTCATTTGTGCCGAAACCGCGTTATGACGCGACTGGCACTTTGGTTGTGCGTTTGGGTTCGGAATATGTCTATCAACCCGAAGTGGGCGCGGGCACCAACGGCCCGGCATCGCCCATTCCGTTCGACCGCGACCAGATTTACAAGGCCGAAGTCGCCATTCTGGGCAGCCATGATTTGCATCAACAGGTGGTGAAAAGCGTCGGGCTTGACCGCATGTACCCGCAATCGGGCGACGGCCATAAATTGCTGACGCCCTTGCGTAACGAAGCTTTGGATATTTTGGATAAAATCTATCCTGAAGATGAAGAAGCACCCGAAGCGGTTGAAACCATCCGCAGCAATTTGATCGATTATGATTCCGATACGAAACTGAGTGAAGAAGAACGAGCCCAACGTCGTTTGGACACGGCGGTGGAAAGTTTCGGCAAGCGTTTGACGATTGAATTGGGTAAAGAATCCGCCGTTATCAATGTGTCGTTCAGCCACCGTGACCGCGATGTGGCGGTCGAAGCGTTGGATGATCTGTTCACGTTTTATATGGAAAAGCGTAAACAGCTTTATCTGGAAACGCGTGGCGGATTAGCCAAGGATGAAGAAGAAAAAACCCGTCATCGCGCGTCCAGCGCGCAGGCCGCCGTGGAAAATTTCAAACGCGAACATCAGATTTATTCTTTGCCCGACCAACGCGCGCAATTGCTGACCCAACGCGACGATGTGCGCAAACAGATGACGACCATTTCCAACCCCGCTTTGGAAGACAAGCTGCGCAATATCACGGCGCAGCTGGATCAACTTGACTCGCTCGACCGTGAAAACGATACCTTGCAACATGAATTGCAGGTCGCGAATGACGAATATGCCCTTTATACGCACAAGCTTGACGAAGCGCAGGCCTATGACAATCTGGAACGCGCGCGCGCCGGCAGTGTGCGTATCATCCAACCGCCTTCCGCGCCGCCGGAACCCAAAAAACTGCAAAGCCTTATTCTTCTGATCGGTTTTATCCTGTCGCTTATTTTTACGGCCACCATCGCCGCCATTGCCGAATTTTCGCGCAGCGGTTTTCTGACGCCGGAAAGGCTGGAGCGTAATCTGGGGTTGCCGGTTCTGGGCGTCCTCACCTTACGCAAGTAATCGGCTGTGACGGCAGGGCGCCACATTTTATTTTTCATGTGTGTGGAAGACCGCGGCGGCGCCGAAATTTCTATGGCGCGTCTGGCGCAAGGGCTTGCTGAACGTGGCCATAAAATCACCTTTGCGGTATATGGTCGCAGCACAGTTTCGGCATCGGCGTTGGTCAAAGAACTGGGTTTCACCGGCGCGGTGATTGATTTCGGCACCCGCCGCAGTCTTGCGGTTTTCGTGCCTTTGTTCCGTCTTTTGCGCAATGGTTCTTATGATATCGTTCTTTCCGCATTGACCCACACTAATCTGATTGCGGTGGCCACTACGCGGTTGGCGTCTTTGGTAAACCGCAAACCCGTTCGTATTTTTGCGACCGAACATGGCGTGGATGGCGTTTCCTGTTGTGACCGGTCAAAAATCTTTGCTTATGCCGTGCGTTTTCTTTATGCGCGTGCCGATGCCGTTATTGCCGTTTCCGGGGCTTTGGCACAATTATGGCGCGGGTATTTGCCCGCCCAGGCAATCGTGAAAACAATCTATAATCCTGTGCTGACGGATGCGGTGCCGATGCCGCCCGCGCACCATTGGTTGATGCAGCGCGACATGCCGGTGATCATCGGCATCGGGCGTTTGAAGGACGAAAAGAATTTCGCGCTGCTTATCCGCGCCTTTGCGCTGCTGACGCGCACGCGCAAAGCGCGTCTGATTATTCTGGGCGAAGGCGAACAAAGGCCAGTGCTGGAATCTTTGGCGCAGGAATTGGGCGTAAGCGATAATATCCTTATGCCGGGGTTTGCGCCTGCGCCACAGGCGTGGCTGGCCTATGCCGATCTGTTTGTTTGCCCGTCCAATAGGGAAGGTTTCGGCAATGTGATTGTCGAAGCGATGGCATGCGGTGTGCCGGTCGTCTCAACCGATTGCCCTGTTGGTCCCGCCGAAATTCTGGCACAGGGCCGTTACGGCAAATTGGTTCCGGTGAACACTGTGCCCGCGCTTGCGCAGGCAATGGGCGAGGCGTTGCGCGAAGTTCCCGACCGCGAGGCGTTAAAGGCGCGCGCGCAGGATTTTTCTGTGCCGCGTTGCATCGACGGGTACGAAGCGCTGATCGATAATTGCGCAATGCCGCATGCGGCGGTATTATTGCCCATGAATTTTGTCCCGGAAAAGCCGTCTGCTTTGTTTTCGCGTGTCGCCTGCTGGCTGCGCAGCGTGTTTTTTTACGAACATTGGATGGTGGGTGTTATCGATCAGCCCATCACCAATGCTTTGACATGGGGTGAAGCGCCGCCGATACGCTGGATAGCACCCTTTACCAAAAACTATTATCTGGCCGATCCTTTTCCCTGGCCGGGTAGCAACGATACGTTGCTGTGCGAAGTCTATAATATGGATACGCAATTGGGGCGCATATCCATTTTGGGGTTAAATGCGGACAGCGTGGCTGTCTCTGTCGATGCCAAATTTCCCGTTCCTGGACATCTGTCTTTCCCCTTTTTGTTTATGCAGAGCGATACGCTCTTTGCCATGCCGGAATCTTCGGCCGCCCGCCGTTTGGAAATTCTGCGCTGGGATGAAGAGGGTGCCGTTTGGGTTCATCACGCCATAGTGTTTGATGATCTGGCGGTCGCCGATGCGGCCTTGTATGAAAAAGACGGGCTTTTCTGGATTTCCTATACCGAAATTTTGCCCGACCCGCATGATAATCTTCATCTGATCTATGCAACATCGCTGGCGGGGCCATGGGTGCCGCACGCGGCCAATCCTGTGCAACGCGGGCGTGGCCACAGCCGCAATGGCGGCGGCGTGTTCGAAGTGAATGGCAAGTTATATCGCCCGGCGCAAGATTGCATGCGGCGTTATGGCGGCGCATTACGCGTGATGGAAATTACCGAATGGACGACAACCGCGTATAGTGAACGCGAAGTGACGCATATCACGCCGACATCGGCCGCCTATCCCGACGGGTTTCATTCGTTGGTGGCGTGGGGCGATGATAAATGTCTGGTCGATGGCCTGCGCCTGACATTCTCGGCGCGTCTGGTGTGGGGCAAGCTTAAACGGCATTTAGGCACACGCTAAAACACAGGCGCTTACATATTCTGATAAACTTTGGCGGGGATATAGAAACGGCGCTTGTTCATCACAAGTCCGACAACTTTGGCGCCTGCCGCATCCAGCGTGTCGCGCAAATTCTCGACCACGGGCTGACGGGTTTTTTCGGCCTCCACCACCAAAATGGTGGCATCGGCATGCGCCGCCAAGGCAATACCGTCCGGCGATTCCTGTAATGAAGGCGCGTCGATCACGACGGTGCCATAGCTGTTATGCAGATCATCCCAGAATTTGTTGTTGTTCAGAAGCTTGGTCGCGGCGATACGCCCGCGCCCTTCGCCCGCCCAACGGCCAAAATGCGTGTGATTGCCCAACGGGAACAGGGCTTTGTCCAATTCCTGCCCCGCCGCCACGGTTTCGACGATGGTGACCGATGGGTTGCCCTGATTGGCGTCGTAATAGCTTTCATCAAGCTTGCCCGCATCGATCAGAAGGATTTTATGGTCGACCATATCTTCCAGAACGCGCACATAATCGCGGGCAATGGTCGATGTGCCCTCGCCCGAACGGGCGGAAATAAAGGTGATAATGCGATGTTCCGGCAAGTCTAACGTGCGGTCAAGCCGTTGAACCAGATTAAGAATTCCATCGTCTTTGTTGGCGTAGCGTTTCATTTGGGGCATAGAGGGGGCACAAGAGTTGTATTTTACGTTTGAGTGTCGAGTGTAAGCTGCATACTATTGACAAAGAATGAACAAAGGCTGCGTATCAGAATTCCCATGTTATCAACTGTTTACCGTCTGGCGACCGATTGGGGTTCGCCCCTTATCACCTTGTATCTGCGCCGCCGTCTGGCCGCGGGCAGGGAGGACGGCGCGCGTTTTGCCGAACGTTTCGGCCATGCATCACGCCCGCGTCCCCATGGACGTCTGGTTTGGTGCCATGCCGCCAGCGTGGGCGAAGCGGCGTCTTTGTTGTTGCTGATTGAAAAACTTCACGCGCTTTATCCTGATATCACCTTGTTGCTGACCACCGGTACCGTCACCGCCGCACGCATGCTGGGGGCGCGATTGCCGCCCTATGCCGTTCATCAATATGTGCCGATTGATAAGATGGATTGCGTCACACGTTTTCTGGATTACTGGAAACCGGATCTGGCTTTGTGGATTGAATCCGAACTCTGGCCGAATATGTTGATCGAAATGAAGCGCCGGAATATCCCCGCCGTGTTGTTGAACGCGCGCATGTCGGATAAATCATTCCGCAACTGGCATCGGGTCAAGGATTTCGCGCATCAGGTTCTGTCGGGTTTCGCCGTGTGCCTTGCGCAAACCGAAGGCGACCGCGGGCGTTTCGCCGCGCTGGGCGTGAAACACGCTAAATCGATCGGCAATCTGAAATATGTGGCCGCGCCGTTACCCTATGACGAAAACGAACTGACGCGGCTGCGGCATCAGACCTCCGGTTGCCTTACATGGTTGATGGCATCGACCCATCGCGGTGAAGAAGAAATGGCGATCGCGGCGCATCGCGATCTGGCGGCCAGACATCCGCGTTTGTTGACAATTATTGCGCCGCGTCATGCTGTGCGCGGCGATGAAGTCGCCAAATTATTAACCGCGTCGGGGCTGCGTTTCGCGCGCCGGTCAAAGGGCGAAGAAATTTTATCCGACACGCAAATCTATCTGGCCGATACGATGGGCGAATTGGGTTTGCTTTATGCGCTGTGCCCTGTCTCTGTGATGGGGGCGTCGTTCGTGCGCGTTGGCGGGCACAATCCTATTGAACCGGCTTTGCTGGGGTCGGCGATTATCTGCGGCCCCTATATGTATAATTTTTCGGAAATCTGCCATGAATTTGTCGCGGGCAATGCGGCCTTGCAAATTCAGCATAGCAATGAAATTTCTTTCGCCGTGAACCGGTTGTTGGCGAACACCGAAGAACGCAATCGCCGCGCACAGGCGGCGCAGTTGCTCGCCAACCGCAAGCGGCATATTCTTGATCAGATCATCGCGGAACTTGACCCGTGGTTACGGCAGCGCACATGAAAACGCCGCGCTTCTGGTATCCAGCCGCCACCGAAGCAAGTCTGTTGCCTGAAATTCTGTCGCCACTTTCTTATGGCTTTCGCGCGGGTGGTTTTTTGCGCCGCGCTTTCGCCAATCCCTATCATGCGCAAGTGCCGGTTATTTGTGTGGGTAATGTCGTTGCGGGCGGTGCCGGTAAGACGCCCACCGCTTTGGCTTTGGCGCACATTTTAAAAGCACAAGGCCACCGGCCGGTTTTCGTTACGCGTGGTTACGGCGGACATGGGTGGCTGACTTGCGTGGATCGCGCCATCCACACATCGCGTGATGTGGGCGATGAGGCATTGTTATTGGCGGCCGTCGCGCCGACATGGGTGGCGCGTGATCGCATCGCGGCGGTGCGTCAGGCTGAAAATCACGGCACCGTCATCATTATGGATGACGGTTTGCAAAATCCGCATATCGCATCGACATCATCCTTGCTGGTCATTGATGGGGGCAGGGGCATCGGCAATGGTCATGTTATTCCGGCAGGGCCTCTGCGCGAAACTTTGCAAAGCGCGGTGCAGCGCGTGAAGGCGGTGGTGATTATCGGCGAAGACAAACAAAAGCTGGCCGGGCAAATCACCGAGCCGGTTTTTCACGCTCATATCATGCCGCAACTCGCGCCCGGTTTTCCGATACGCGAAAATTTCGTGGCGTTTGCCGGTATTGCATACCCACAGAAATTTTATGACACGGCGCGGCAGGCTGGATTGATGCTGACCGACACATGGGATTTTCCAGACCATCATGTGTTCACCGATACAGAAATTAATGAATTGCGCCTATGGGCCGCCGAGCAGGGCGCGCGTTTGCTGACCACGGAAAAAGACGCGGTGCGCCTGCCTGCCGGTTTCCGTGATGAACCGCTGACGCTGCCCGTCACCCTTGGGCTGGCGGCACCGGGGGATGAACAGGCTTTGGCGAAATTGTTGTTGTAATAGGCCTTTTGTCCCTTCTTTCTTCTCTTGTGCTTTGTAATAGTTAACCCTACAAATAAGGGCTATTGATTCCACATAGGTTCCGTCACGCACATGTCCTTGCGTCTTTTTTCTTCTCCCGTCCGGTTTATTGGTGTTTCGGCGCTTGCGCTTGGCATTGGTCTGTCTGGTTTCATACTGTGTGATGCTGCTTATGCAGATCCCTCCGTTCAAACCTATGCGGTGCAGACTTATGCCGATCAGGCGATGCCTGTTCAGGCTTCCCCTTCGCAGGAACGTTATGAATCCCCTCTGGCTGCCGGCACGTTGACGCTTCAGGATGTTTTGGAAGCGCACAAAAATGTGCAGGCGCCGCCCACATTGCCGAAACCACCCGAAGGCATGAATGCGACGCCATCGGCCACCGCTACCGCGCCGCTTTTGAACCCTGCCGCCAAATCCAGCTCGACCAGCCTGATGCTGTCGCAGGGTATGAAGGATGTGTTGCAAAAGGTCGGTGATGTGAATGTCACTCCCGTTCAGGCCAAAGGCGCCCCCGCAACGCCTCCGGTGGCCACAACTGCACCAACACCTGTTGCCGCTGCGCCCGCTACTGCCCCAAATGGCGCTGCCTATCAACCCGGCCAAGCGCCGAAAAATCTGGCGACCGGACAGGTTGCAACGGCTGCTGTGTCTCCCGATGCCACTTCCGATTCCACGACTGCGCCGATGACCAATACTTCTTCGGGCGCTGCACCTTCTTGTGGTCAGGCCGCCGAAAAATGGGAAAAGACCTGTGGCGATGCCGGTTATCCCGCCAACTATGTCGGCAAAATTTCCGGCGAAACCCGTACCGGCTGCGCCGATGGCGCTTTGCATGATGTGTGGGTCACCAACAGCTGCGCGCCGCCCGATGGCGCGACCGCGCAAACCGATAAAACGGATGCTGCCTGTGGCATCGCTTCCGATAATGAGTTTGATGCAGCGCCTTCCACCAATCTGTGCGCGCAAGGTATTTCCAGCGTGGTCAAAGGCGATGGCCCGTGGACATGGGCTTGTTCTGGCGTTAATGGCGGCGCTGCGGCGGCTTGTACCGCGCAAAAACGCGCCCCGATGTCGAACGGTGTTTGCGGCGATGCGAACGGTGTTGCGGTATCGGCGGCGCCTTCGTCGGATTTATGCTCTAACGGCACCGCGACTGAAATCAAATCCACCAAAAATGGCTGGACATGGTCTTGCCGTGGCCGCGGTAAAGGCGGCGTGCAAAGCTGCATAGCGCCTACGGCGAAAAAGGATGTCGATACGGAAGTGGTTGCGGTACCTGCGCCGGTTGTGGCTTCCCTTGACAAATCATCTAGCGAAAAAGCGACATCCGTTGTTGCGGTTTCGGTTCCGGCCTCCGCCGATGACAAGGGCGAGCTGTGCGGTACCGCTGCGGAAACGCTGGCGACCCAAGCGCCTGAAAAAGACCTATGCCGCGTTGGCACCGCCAGCATGGTCAATGGCGATGGCCCCTGGACATGGTCTTGCACCGATAATGAAGGCACAACATCTTCCTGCCGCAGCCTGTCTTTGACCGGTGATGGCGTGGAGGCGGCACCTGTCTCAACACCGGCGCCCGCGCCGCAAAAACCTGTGCAATCGGTTTTGATGGCGCATAAACCAACCGGCTTTGTGCAACCTTCTTCTTCGGAAACAACCGGCGAACTGGCTTGCGGTCTTGCGGCTTCGCAACCGGCATCGCAATCTCCTACCGGCGATTTGTGTGAAGGCGGCAAAGCCAGCGCTGTTCGCGGTTCCGGCCCGTGGCATTGGACATGCGCCAACAAAGCGCATCACAAAGTATCGTGCGAAACGGTGCAATCTTTGGATGGCGCTTGTGGTCCCGCCAATGGAACCTCTTTGAAATCGGCGCCTTTCGCCGGTCTTTGCGGCCACGGCACGCCTTCCAGCATTGATGGCAATGGCCCCTGGACATGGGTGTGCAATGGCAGCGGCGGCGGATCGAATGTGAATTGCGCGGCTTCGGTTGCGGGCAAGCAGGCCGCCGTCGATGGCGCGTGCGGTTCTTCGGATGGCAACAGTTTTACGCATGCTCCAAGCGACGGTTTATGCGTCAATGGCACCGCCAGCGATGTGAGCGGCGAAGGCCCTTGGACATGGTCATGCTCGGGTCTGAATGGCGGTGGTGTTTCCACCTGTTCGGCCAGCAAGATGGCGGTTGCCCGCGCGCCCGGCCCTTCGGTTAATGGATTATGCGGTTTTGCCAATGGCGTTGTCACCGATGTGCAGCCCGGTGAAGGGCTGTGTGGCACCGGCAACGCTTCCGGCGTTGTTGGCAATGGCCCGTGGAATTGGAGCTGTGTCGGCGAAAATGGCGGCATGACCGTCAGCTGTACGGCGCCCCTTACACCGCCTGCGCCTATCGATGGCACCTGTGGCGGCGCGAGCGGCGTGCCGACTTTGGTTAAACCGCAAAGCGGTTTATGCTCCGCCGGTATTACAGGTTCTGTCAATGGCAAGGGGCCGTGGACATGGGTATGCTCGGGTGCCAATGGCGGCAATCCTGCGTCTTGTAACGCGCCGATTGCGGGCAAGACCGGTGGTGTTCCTTCGGCAATGACCGTTGCTGCCGATAATGATAACGCACCTGCGCCTGTGGCCGCACCTTCCGGTTTGGTGACGCCGCGTCTGGCGGGTTCCTCGACACTCGCGCCTTTGGATAAAACGACTTTGCCCAGCCTGACCCAATCGAAATCACGGGCTGCTGCGGCCAAGGCTGCGCAAGCGCCCGCTTTGGCTGATGTGTCGGGTAATGATGTGCCGGACAGCACGCCAAATCTGCCCGACGACAGCCAACCTGTTGCGCCGCCCAAGCATAAATTGTTACCGGCGCCTGCCTTGCAGGAACAACCGACCGATACGGCGCCTGTGATTGCCGGTAATCATCTGACGCTTGACCCGACCATTTCGACGGTTCTGTTCGACCGCAATTCGGGCAATATTGCCGCCAATGTGGTGACGACGCTTGACCGTTTGTCGGCCGTTCTGACCGCCAACCCGGATGTGCGTATTTCTCTGACCGCCTATGCCGATAACGTTGGTTCCACGCCACGCGATGCCCGTCGTTTGTCTTTGACCCGCGGGTTGGCAGTCAAGGATTATCTGGCCAACAAGGGCGTGGCCGAAAGCCGCATCGATGTGCATGCCGAAGGTGCCAATACAACTTCCGGCTATATCGACCGCGTTGACGTCAAGGTAAACAACTAGGCTTTTGATCAGTTTCTGCCCTATACGCAAGTGGTTAAGGAGGGATAACCTCGTGGTTAATGGGATATAACCCCTCTTCCCCCTTGCTTTTTTATATATTCTTCGCTACTTATGCCCTCGAGTTTAGAATACTCTCACGTGCGCTTGACGAAACGGTTGCCTTTATCGGATGCCGGACTTCCCATCGGTGCTTAGGGAGTGTCACAATAATCGGGGCGATGCCTTATCATTGTGGTGCTAACTCGGCGCGGGTGTCGTGGTGATGCCGGCCAATGCTAGACTAAAGGATACAGACGATGGCGACAGGTACAGTCAAGTGGTTTAACGGCACTAAGGGTTACGGCTTCATTCAACCTGATGCAGGTGGTGCGGACGTGTTCGTGCATATCAGCGCGGTTGAACGCGCCGGTTTGCGCGATTTGCGCGAAGGCCAAAAGCTCAGCTATGAATTGGCAACGGAAAAGGGTAAGACCTCCGCCGCCAACCTCAAGGTTGTTGACGCTGCTTAAGCGACCAAAAAAGCTTTAAATCTTTGGCGAGGCGTAATCGGTTCAGGCCGGTTACGCCTCTCCTTTTTCTTTCTTTTGATACCGCAGGAATTGAAGTTAGATCGTTTTCCGATCAGACGGAGCTAACTTTCCATCGGTCTCATGGCATCTCGCTTAAAAGATGCAGCCGGCAGTGGCCGGCATGATGATTGATCGGAAAGGGCGCGTGCCCATTCCCCAGACGAAAAGTCTGGCCTTGCACGCCTGTCCTCCACACCTGTTTGAAAGACTATTTATGACAAATTCGACATTCGAAAATTACGGCCTGCCGCCCAAACTGCTGCAAGCCCTGACCCGCCACAAATTCACGACGCCCACGCCGATTCAGGCGGAAACGATCCCGCTGGCTTTGCAAGGCAAAGACATCCTGGGTTCCGCTCAAACGGGCACCGGCAAAACCGGCGCGTTCGGTATTCCGGTTATCGCCGGCCTGATGAACAACCCCGAAGCCACCGCCCTTATCATGACCCCGACCCGCGAATTGGCGGAACAGGTGATCAAGGCGCTGGAGCCGATGATCCCCACCGCCGACATCCGCACCGCGTTGTTGATTGGCGGCGATGCGATGCCGAAGCAAATGAACCAGCTGCGCCATAATCCGCGCCTGATCGTTGGCACGCCTGGCCGTATCAATGACCATTTGGAACGCGGCAGTGTCAAACTGGGCAATGTGCGTTTTCTGGTATTGGATGAAACCGACCGCATGTTGGATATGGGTTTCGGTATCCAGATCGAACGTATTTTAAAGCATGTGCCGGATGAACGTCAGACTTTGTTGTTCTCGGCCACTTTGCCTTCCAATATCACGAAATTGTCGGGCCGTTATATGCGCGACCCTGTGCGCGTGGCGGTCGGTTCGACCTCGACGCCAGCAGCGAATATCAAGCAAGAAGTCATCCCCGTTCATGATAATGAAAAATACGGCGCGTTGATCGAACAATTGGATAAACGCAAAGGTTCGGTGATCATTTTCGTGAAGACGAAATTCGGCACTGAAAAACTGGCGGAAAAACTGAACCGCGACGGACAAAAAGCCGACGCTATTCATGGCGATTTGCAACAACGCCGCCGCACGCGTGTTATCGAAAGCTTCCGCGACAAGAAATTCCGTATCCTGGTGGCGACCGATGTTGCCGCGCGTGGTCTGGATATTCCACATATTGAACATGTCGTCAATTATGACATGCCGCAAGCGCCCGAAGATTACATCCACCGTATCGGGCGTACCGCCCGCGCCGGTGCCGAAGGCGAAGCGGTCAGCTTTTTAACAGGGGCCGATAACGCCAAATGGCGCGCCATTCAACGTTTGATGGATGGCGATAATTCACCCGCACCGGCATCGCGCGGTGGTGGCGGTGGCGCACGTCGTGGTTTTGGCGGCGGCGGTGCCCGCAAGCCTTTCTGGAAGAAAGACGGCGATCGTCCGCAAGGCGATCGTTCGTACGGTGATAAACCGCGCGGCGAAAGAAGCTTTGGCGACCGTAAACCGTTCGGCGACAAATCAAGAGGTGACCGTCCACAAAGCGATAGACCCCACAGCGATAAACCGCGTGGCGAAAGATCATGGGGCGACAAGCCGCGTGGTGACAGACCAGCGGGTGACAGACCCGCAGGTGATCGTCCAAAAAGCAATTGGTCGCCTGACAACCGCGTAAGAAGCGCAGACAAGGCTGAAGGTACTTCTCATCGCGCCGATCGCCCGCATGGCGATCGTCCAAGAAGTGATCGTCCCCGCGAAGATCGTCCGCGCGGCGACAAACCCTTTGGCGAAAAGAAGAGCTTTGGCGACCGTAAACCGTTCGGCGACAAACCAAGAGGTGACCGTCCACAAAGCGATAGACCCCACAGCGATAAACCGCGTGGCGAAAGATCATGGGGCGACAAGCCGCGTGGTGACAGAC
>JAMFSS010000006.1 GCA_026225415.1 Alphaproteobacteria bacterium
CTGCATCCCATTCCGCGTCCGAAGCCGTTGGCACCATAATATCGCTGGCGCATGTGTTCTGTACCTGGATGCAGGTTGTTTGCGAGGGCCTGAACGCCGTTGGCACGATAGAAGTTGTCTGGCCGCGAGCCACATAGGCGCAAGTCGGCGGATTTGTGAGCGAGCAATCGGTTTGTTGAGCCACGCCGCCATTCGTGCTGCTATCCGCCAAAGCTTGCATGGGCACAACCGCAAGCATAAGTAAACCCGTAAGAGCCAATCGTATGATGCGCGCGCCGTTGCGGTTCATGATTATGTCCTTATTGTCTTATGGCCACTTACGGGTTCAACGTTACCGGCTGTTGCACAGCATTACTGTCGGCTTTCACCGAGTGAAGGCGGGTATTTTCCTGCTTCAACGTTTGCATGCTGACGCGGATTTCTTTGACCTGGGCACGCAGATCGTCATTTTGCGCTTTCAGGTCGCGGATCGCTTCGATCATTGGCCCGACAAGGCTGTCATATTCCACGGCCATCACGCCGGATTCATTTTTGGTGACAATATTCGGGAAAACTTGCGCGACATTTTGCGCGACCACGCCCATGTCGGCGCGGCCATCTTTTTTCCAGTTAAATTCGACGCCATGCAGCGCCAATACTTTGTCCAACGCGCCATTGATAGGATGGATGTCTGTTTTTAAACGCGCATCCGAGCTGTGGTAATAAGCGCCCGATGTCATTGATGCAGCAGTAATGGTACCGTTTGAGGTGATGTTGTTGCCTGTAATCAACCCTGTTACGGCCAAGGGTGTGGTAACTTGAAACAGAGACGTTGTCCATGTTCCGACAGAAGTGCCATTAATACCGAAAACCTGTTGGGAACCGGTGGTGTCGAGCGTGATGGCGGCCCGTGCGCCCGATGACACACCCACCGTCATAATCGCGGCCAGAGCCATAATTTTCAAAGATGCTTTTTGCATATTCTTCTCCCTGTGGCGCTTTTGGCCGTTAAAGCAATAATTCCGCAAAATGCGGATAAATTATTTCTAATATCGTTATAGTCGCATGTTTTCGTTAAGACTTTGTTTATTGCAGTAAATAAGGAATAGCGGATATTTTCTTTATATATAACAATGAATTACAAAAAATATTCTTGATTTTGTAGTATAAGCATTACACGAGGGTCGTCATCCCGGCGCAAGCCGGGATCCAATGGCGCCCAAGCGCCGTTTGTCGCCAAGCGACAACAGATTGTTTTAATGTTTCGCATCAAGCGCCCCCTGAAGGGCGCTAGATCCCGGCTTGCGCCGGGATGACGACCCGAGAGTTAGGCTTATATTTTTGGGATTGTTAGGGGATTTATAATTTAAGAATGTCTTCGTACAAATCTTTCCATTCAGGATTCATTTTTTGGATGAGTTCAATTTTCCATGCCCGCTTCCATTCTTTGGCGCATTTTTCGCGGTGGATTGCATCCCTAATATCTTCGGTAAACTCATAATAAACGAGTAGTTTTACATTATATTGCGCGGTAAACCCTTTAACAGCGCCGCTTTTATGTTCAGACACACGCCGCACCAAATCATTGGTCACGCCGCAATAAAGCGTTCCGTTACGTTTACTGGCGAGGATATAAAAATATCCTGACATCAGTCCTCAAAAGGATCTTTCATTAAAATGGTATCGTCGCGTTCGGGGCTGGTCGAAAGCAGGATAACCGGCGCTTCGATTAGTTCTTCGACGCGGCGGATATATTTAAGGGCACGCGACGGCAGATCGGCCCAGCTGCGCACGCCATGTGTGCTTTCGTCCCAGCCTTCGCAGATATCATAGATGGGCTCGACGGCGGCCTGTGCCTGTTGTCCGGCGGGCAGATAATCAATAATTTTGTCGCCCAGTTTGTATGCTTTGCAGATTTTCAGTTCTTTCAACCCATCCAGCACATCAAGCTTGGTGAGCGCGATGCCGTCAATGCCACCGGTCTTCACTGCCTGACGCACCAGCACTGCATCCAACCAACCGCAACGGCGTTTGCGTCCGGTGACGGTTCCGAATTCGCGGCCAATGGTGCCCAGACGTTCGCCCGCTTCGCCAAAATCTTCGGTCGGGAAAGGACCCGAGCCGACACGCGTAGTGTATGCTTTGCAAATACCCAGAACGCGGCCAACGGTTCTGGATCCGACGCCGGAGCCCGTTGCCGCATTGGCGGCCACAGTGTTCGATGAGGTTACAAAAGGATAAGTGCCGTGATCGATGTCGAGCAATGCGCCCTGTGCACCTTCGAACAGCATCAACTTGCCTTCTTTGCGCGCGGTTTCAAGTTTTTCCCACACGACGCCAACATAGGGCATGATTTTCGGCGCGATTTCCATAATGTCGGCAAACAGTTTCGCCGCATCGAATGTTTCAGCACCCGTTGCCTGCAAATACAAATTATGGTGTTGAACCAGATAATCGAGTTTGGCGCGCAACACTTCCGGTTCGGCCAGATCGCACAGGCGCACAGCGCGGCGGGCGATTTTGTCTTCATAAGCGGGGCCGATACCGCGGCCGGTTGTGCCGATTTTCGCATCGCCACGGGCGGCTTCGCGCGCGCGATCGACCGCGCCATGTAAAGGCAAAATCACCGCGCAATTTTCTGCGACCATTAAATTAACCGGCGAGATCGCGACGCCTTTGGCGCGGACGGTTTCGATTTCTTTCAGCAAATGCCACGGATCAACCACGACGCCATTGCCGATGACCGACATTTTGCCCGGACGCACAACGCCGGAAGGAAGCAGGCTGAGTTTGTATTCGACCCCGTCGATAACCAACGTGTGACCCGCATTATGGCCGCCCTGATAACGCACGACCATATCCGCGCGGTAGGATAGCCAGTCAACGATTTTGCCTTTGCCTTCATCGCCCCATTGGGCGCCCACGACCACGACGTTTTTCATGATGTCTCGACGGTTATGGCGTTCGGGGCAAGGCATCCGAAACGCGATGTAAAAACAACCGCCTTGCAGCCCTTCTTAGACCGCGATCGTTTTCTATGCAAGCCTTCTAAAAGAAGGTTTGCATAGAAAACGTGAATCGCCGGTCTCATTACAAAAGTCGGGAGTCGCGGGTGAGGGAAAGGGGATTCTTTAGTTAATGTCAGCGGCAGGGGAACAGATGCCATCGCCGAACAAAATGCTCATGCCGCAACTGGAGCCATAAAGCGTAACGGCGTCATTACCCGCTTTTTGGGGCGACATGAAATTCTGGGTTTTCGTGGCGACTTCGCCATAGAGCGATTGCAGATAGAGATTGTAATTGCCGGATCGGGCAAAGTCATCGCGCCCTTCTGCCAACGCTGCACATTTGCTGTCGGGAAGCGCATCGGGTGCGGCGGCGTTTAGATAGGTGATAAAGCGCAAGGCGTAATCGGTTTTGGCTTCATTCGCGCCGACGCGCCGCGCATAGCTGTTGAGTTTATCCAGCCCGTAAGGATAGGCGTTATAATCGGGACAGGCCACAGCATCGGCGCGGCCAAAACCTTTGGTGCCGCCCAAGGGACGGTTGGGAGTCAGATAAAGATAGGAAGACGCATCGGCGACCAGATAGCGAAGCCCGATATTCTGTTCGGCCATACGCGGCGCGGCCACACCGAAAGCCGCGTAGCGTTGCGTAAAATTGCCGCCTGCGCCATATCCGGCGATAACGACATCACGCATATCGGGGAAAATCTGCGGGTCGGACAGATACATCAAGAGCAGATCGATGACCGTGAATGAACTGATACCCCTTGCCGTTGGTGCCGCGTTTGAATCATCGCCTTGCGGCCAGCCATCCATCGACCAGTTGGCGAAATCCTTGCCCTTGTCCGGCAGATGGTCGGCAAAACGCGCGATATCGGAAGGCAGCAGAAATTGCGGCGCCACGATCATCACCGCATTATTGTCCGACCCCGCCAATGCCGAAAGTGTCGCCAGCGCATTGCTGGCATCGCGTGATTGGTCATGAAGGACGATGATGGCGCGTCCGATGCCCGGATGCGGTTGGTCGAGCGGGTGATTGGCCGCCAGCGGCACATATTGCGGTTCGGCATCCGACGGGGCATCGAAAGGCAATACAGGAAAATAGCCGACCGCCGGAACAACGTCCGTGGCCAGTGCCGATCCTGAAAAAAACAACGCGCAAAGGAGAAGGGGGACAAAACGCATCATCGGGCTATCTAAAACTGCTTTGGCCGATTCCACAAGCGGTCATTGTGCGTTGCACTGTTACCCTGATGACAAAGGGGCGCGGGTGGCCTAGCTTGCCTGTCACGAACCCGGGGTGCTTTTTCGATTCGTCGGAACGGCTGAGATTATACCCGATAACCTGATCCGGATAATGCCGGCGTAGGAAGTGAAATGAATCATACCCAATCGCGGGTTCATGCCCGTGTGAATAATAATTTTAGCCGTCAGTTTTTTGAAGCGCCGCGCATTGCGGGGCGAAAAATCACCGCCGGGTTCACCTATCTGCAACGCATATCCAAGGCGGGGACTTATGATGTGTGGTTTCCGGGTGAATTGCGCGAGGCGTTGGATGCGCGGACCGAAGCCGGATTGCCGATAACCGATGCGCAATTTCCCGCGCAGTGGGCGGCGGTGCGGCAATTTGAATTATTGCAAGAAGCGGGCAACCATAAAATTTATGACCTTCAGCCGGATATGATCGAGCGCGCGACATTGGATTTGTCGCGCAGCATGCGCGCCGGCGGCATTCGCATCACCGTCGCGACAATGGGATGTTACGGCGAGAGCGAAAGCGGTGACGAGCTGGAAATCCTTGATCTGGATTTGCAGACGCGCATCGCGCAGATGATCCACATGCTGTATCTGGACGAACAAAGCGACGAAGAAAATACCGCGACAGATGCGACGTTAGCAGCAGAGCTGTGGGATTATCGCACCGCCCTGCCCCATATCGGCATGTGTTTGGGGGCGCGGGATTTGTTTTATCCTGCCGAAGAAGAAAACAAAAAAAAGAAGGGTGGAAAAAAAGGCGGCACGGGCGCGATGTCGATTTCCCACCGCACCCACAAACAGGCGCGGCGGTTTTTCGATATCCTGAACCAGTTGCCGCAAAACCATATTGTGCATGACACCGCGATTGGTTTGCAGCTGCCGGAATTGAATGGCGTCAATCAATGGAATTATATCGCATCGCCCGATGAAACATTGGCGGCGTTTAACCGCGTGATGGGCGATGTGTTCGATAAATTCAACGGTATTTCTTTATCGCGTTTGAACGGCCATGTTGATGCGACAGCGGAGATTAAATCTTCGACTTTGCATCTGCGCAGCTATGGGCATCCTTTGCGCGATGCCGATTTATCGTTTTATCGCGGCACGTCTTTGGCGTTGAATTAAGCTTTGCGCGTTTTTTGCGTATCGACAGTGATAAGCCGCACGCCGGATTCGGCAAGTTTAATCACACCTGTTTCAATGCTGGTTTTCCATTTGGATTTCAGTTTGGCATAGCGTCGTTTGCTGCCCACCGGCACACAGACTTCGGCGATTTGCAATTCGCCGATCAATCCCGCGCACACGGCGCAGGGTTCAAGCGTGACATAGAGCCGCGCACCCGCGATTTTTTTATGATGGCGCAATGCCTGCATCAGAGCGAGTTGTTCGGCGCAATTGATCCAAAGTGATTTATGGCCGTTTTTATAACGTTCGGGGCGGCGGCGATCGACCCCTTCGGGGAAACGGTTGGCCGCCGAAGCGATTTCGCGCCCGCGCGCATCGACCAACACGGCGCCGACATGAACCGTGGGGTGCGGGCTGCCGCCTTTGCTGACCGGGGCGGTGGCGACTTGTTCGGCGCGGTGCAGCCAACGGCGATGTTCGGCCAGATCGTCAAAACGGCGGGGGGCTTTTTTAACCATAACTTTTCCTTAAATCATTAAGGGGATGGTTATTTTCCGCCTATCTCTTTACGATTCCGTTAAAATTCATGCTTTAGTTGCGCACCTGTCATGTGGTAAACATGCCCCATGTCAAAAACAGCCACAAAATATAAACCGATGAGCGATCAGGAAATCCTTCACGCCGCCGCGCATGTGTTAAATGCCGAAGGCGATGCGTTGAAAATTTTGGCCAATGAATTGGGCGATAGCTTTATCAAAGCCGCGCAAACGATCCTGGCCTGCAAAGGCCGCGTGATTGTCACCGGCATGGGCAAGAGCGGCCATGTCGCGCGGAAAATCGCCGCGACTTTGGCATCGACCGGCACGCCTGCGCATTATGTGCATCCGGGCGAAGCCAGCCACGGTGATTTGGGCATGATTGTTGGCGACGATGTTGTGATTGCCTTGTCGAATTCGGGCGAGACAGCGGAATTGGCCGACATGATCGCCTATACGCGCCGTTTTGGGATTCCGTTGATTGCCATGACGCGGCATGAAACCAGTTCGTTGGGCGATGCGTCCGATATCACGTTACGTTTGCCGAATGTGCCCGAAGTTTGCCCGATGGGTTTGGCACCAACAACATCAACCACGATGATGTTGGCCTTGGGCGATGCTTTGGCTGTCGCCGTGATGGAAAGCAAAGGCTTTGCCGCCGAAGATTTCCGTAATTTCCATCCGGGCGGCAAATTGGGTCGCACTTTGATGCGCGTTGGCGATGTTATGCGCAAGGGTGCGGATATGCCGTTGGTTGGCGAAAACGACGCGATGGCGCAAGTGTTGGTCGTGATGACGCAAAAAAGTTTGGGTTGCGCCGGTGTTGTGGGTGCCGATGGCAGTTTGGTCGGCATTATCACCGACGGCGATTTGCGCCGCCACATGAACAGCGATTTAACAACGCGCAGCGCCGCGCAGGTGATGACAAAAAACCCCATGAATGTTTCGCCGCACATCCTTGCCGCCGAAGCGATTAAAATTCTGAACGACAAAGCCCGCACGCAATTATTTGTAGTTGAAGATTCCAAACCCGTCGGCGTTTTGCATCTGCATGATCTGTTACGCGCGGGCATTGCGTAACCATGTTACGAACTTACCGCATCCCTCCCCTTTCCGGTAAAGCTGACAGCGTTGTTATTTTCCTGCATGGTTTGGGCGATAATGGCGCGGGTGGTTTGTTGGAATTGGGGCGCGTCTGGCAGCAAGCGTTGCCCAATACCGAATTTTTGTGCCCCGATGCGCCGTTTGAATTTGATATGGCGCCACCGGATCTCGGCGGCCGGCAATGGTTTTCGTTGAAAGAATTCACGCAAGCGGCGATTGAAACCGGCGTGAAAACAGCCGCGCCCCTTTTGGATGATTATATCAATACTGTTTTGGTAGGGTTGGATTTAACACCGGCGCGGTTGGCATTGGTTGGGTTTTCGCAAGGAACAATGATGTCGTTGTATGTGGCGCCGCGGCGCGGCGAACAGATCGCCTGCATCATCGGTTATGCGGGTCGTCTGATTTTTGGCGATGAATTGGCCGTTGAGAAAAAATCATCACCGCCGGTTTTGTTAATTCACGGCACGCATGATGCCGTGTTGCCGTTCGCATCCATGCGCGAGGCGGAAGCGAGATTACAAAAGGCCGAGATTCCGGTGCGTACTCTGGCATGCCCCCAATTGGGTCACAGCATCGATGATGCCGGTATCGCCGCCGGCATGGCTTTCCTGCAGCAATATTTATAAAAGATCGAGCGCCAGGCGGGTGAGTTTTTTGTTACCCCATTTGGCGACAGCCAGTTGGGTGTTTTGACGCCAATGGCTGCTTAAAGAAAACATGCGCCCATGTTCTTCATAAAAATCGCGATATGTTTGCATTGTGAGAAACGAATTGGAAAAAGTGGAAAAGAGAGGCTCTAACTTTTGGCAAATCTCTTTATCAAATCGACATTTATTCGTTTCTAGATCTGCCAATGTTTGAAGATCGATGCCTGTTTGTTGGGCAATATCTTCTCTAGTCAATTTGCGTCTTTCAATAGTGTATTTCCAAAACTCACCGGCTGTTGGTGGGATGAGTTCAATTTTTTCTGGCTTTACCGCCCCATACCCGTAAATAACACGCGCCATTTTGTCCCCACTGAAATTTCAAAAACCCAAAAACATTAGATAAATTTATACCATTGTCTGCTGTATGTCGCAAGATACCCCCTAGACATTCCACCCAACCATGCCCACATTAGGGATACGTGATTCTTGGTTATGTCCTGAATCTGAAAAGGGGAAATACGGTTGTGATGCCGTCATTTGAAGCTTGTCCCGCCCTTGTGCTGAACGCGGATTATCGCCCGCTCAGCTATTTTCCGCTTTCGCTGTGGTCTTGGCAGGATACGATCAAGGCCGTTTTTCTGGAACGCGTCACTATTCTGTCGGAATATGACCGCTGCGTTCATTCCCCAAGTTTTGAAATGCGTATCCCCAGCGTGATTGCGTTGCGCGACTATGTGCCGACCTCGCGCTATCCCGCCTTTACCCGTTTTAATGTTTTCCTGCGCGACAGTTTTCGTTGCCAATATTGCGACCGGCGCAAACCGACGCCGGAATTGACCTTCGACCATGTTATCCCGCGTTCGCGCGGCGGCCGTACATCATGGGATAATGTTGTGACCGCCTGCGGCCATTGCAATATGCGCAAGGGCAGCATGTTGCCCACGCAATGCGGCATGCATCCCCATCGCGCGCCCTGGCGGCCACAAAGCCATGAGTTACAGGATAATGGCCGCAGCTTTCCGCCCAACTATCTGCATGATAGCTGGCGCGATTTCCTTTATTGGGATACCGAGTTGGAACAGGGGTAATCTAACCCTATGTTTATGCCATTTTAACCATAAAATTTAAGGGTTTATAAACCCTGCCGTCATAGAATGCTGTTAATTAATTGAAACTATATTTCTTTGTCTGAAAGGCCGAAATTATGGTATGGAAGACCCTCATGGTTGGAGCCTTTGCTCGCCAAGTATCTGACTCAGGGGTTACTATGCCGTTTCTAAAATCCAATCATCGTCAAAAAATGGATCATCTTTCGGCTGCACTTACCCCGGTGTTCGAAAGAATAGAAGAGGGTCACAAAAGAAATGAGCCTGAAACGGTAGAAGCAATTAGACGTATAGGTGAAGAACTACGCAGGGGGGAAAAACTGGTTCTTACACATAATTAAACTTTACGCGGCCAAAACTAAAAATTTATTTGATATTTTTGATACTCAATTAAAGAATTAATAACGTCCGATAGATAGAATACCCTCATATTTTATATAAGGGATATTGTAATGTTATTTCGCCCCTCTCCTGAAGATATAATAATAGAAATTCAAATAGAGTTTTGCACTTTGGCACTTCAAGGTGAGCCTTACGCACTTGAGGTCATGCATGATTTCTCAAATAATATCGGTGTTGGCCCCAACCAAATCAGTCTTAAAGAAGCGCTAAAAATCGTACAGTCACCAGAAAAATTAAAAGCAGTAGTTAAAAATTACCAAGAGGGCCTCACAAAACAAGGCATTAATATCAGTGACTACAAACAGAGCCCCGAAGACAAAGAATGGCTCAATAATATTGTCTCCATATTATTATTAAACCACGGCAATCCTGTAGCCAACAAAAGGACTAGTTTATTATTAAATGCTCAAGTGAGCGCTCTTTCGTTTCTTGCTGGTAGCATTCTTGCGCCATTCGCTAATATTTTGCTGGGAGATCCAATAGACAAATTTGATCATTATTGGAATCCGCCACAATCCAAATCGAGATTAGAAGAAAAATCGATTACGGGCACCAAACCAAGAATTATCCTCATATCGCGTGATAAATTTGGAGGGATAAATTCTTTACAACTTCCAACTTCGGGATCGATTTCGGACTCGTTGGTGAAATCTGTTATATCGGATAGAGAAAAAATGCCGCAACAAAGCCACCCCCATCGCGTTACCCGCGCCCCACATCATCGCGCCATTCGTAAATGTGTCCGTTAATGAGGGCGTTAGAGGGCAAAAAACGCCTATCAAGCCCGAATCCAAATCAACCAACCCATTAATAAATAATAGATAATATCTGGCATGCCCCTTGCTTAGTAGATGGCAGGGAGAACTCATGACCGATATCGCCGCCATTTCATCATCCACCGCGTCCGATAATAGCGCGACGCTGGCCACTGCCGCGTCGGCCAATAAGGATTTCAAATTTTATACCGCCGCGCCTGCGACCGATAATGACGACACGACGGTAAGTTTTGGCGATTTTCTGGATATGATTAACCCCTTACAACATATTCCGGTTATCAGCGCCGGATATCGTTCGATCACGGGCGATACCATAAGCCCTTTTGCGCGCATTGCGGGTGATACGCTTTATGCCGGTATATTGGGTGTTGCCTCTGCCGGTATTGCCGCCGTGGGCGCCATTGCCGATGAAGCCTTTGCCGCCAATAATGAGGGCACCGGCATGGTGGGTACGGTTTATGCCGCCTGTTTCGGTGATGATCAAGCAACAGCCGCGCCTGCCACACAATTGGCCGCCGCCGATGCTGCGGCACCTGTCTATGGCGTGAATGGCATGACGCCGATACCAACCACAGCCGTGACAGCCACGGCCATCACGCTGGATACCGCGGCTTTGAATACGCAAGCACCCATTCTTGTTAACACACCCGCATCCGCGCCCCAGATGACAGCTCAGGCCGGTGATGTCGCCGGACAAGCTTTGCCATTGGATCGGTCCAAGGCTGCCTATGGCGGTGTGATGGACACAACCATGACACAGAGCGCGCAACAGAACCAATCTTTGGCGATGGCCCTGACGGGTAACGAAGGCATTATCAAAGCGCAACATGCCTTGCGGAACAGCCGCTTTATGTCGGCCAGCCCCATACCGGGCTCCGTCGCCGCAACTGACGTCACAAGCCAACCGCAAAATGCTTCGCAATCAATGATTATGAGCCGCGCGCAAGCCGCGCCTGTGGCGGCACCGGCACCAGATGCGGAAATGCAAGAGGCCATGAAACCGACCCCGCAAACCCAAGCCGCAATGCAGGGTATGTTGAAGGATTTGCAATCATTGAAGGGCATTGACCAATATCGCAATGCCGCCCAAAGCACGCCCATGCCGGGATCTTCCGTCAATTTGTCAAATTAAGCTTGACCTAAACGTCCCAGCCCGTGACATTCGCACAAAATAACTGTGTGAAACATGGCCAAGAATTATACCCTGCAGGAAATTGCCACCGCTGTTGAAGGCTGTTTGATCGGCGACGGCAATCGGCGCATCACGCGTTTGGCGCATCCCGCCGATCTGATGGGCGACGGCGACCTGACGCTGGCGATGGATGAAAAATTATGGCCCCTTTTGACAGACCAAAAAGATGTTGTGGCGATTGTCGCCGGCAAGGAAGAGGCCAGCGCGTTTTTGCCCAACCGTATTATCGTCACACGCCCGCGTGTGGCTTTGGCAAAACTGACCAGCCTGTTTGCCGAATCTGTCCATGTGGCATCCGGTATTCACCCCAGCGCGGTGATCGAACCCGGCGCAAAGATTGGCAAAAACCCATCGATTGGCGCGTTCGTTTATGTGGGCGCGAACGCCGTGATTGGCAATGATGCGACGTTGCATCCGCAAACATATATCGGACAGGACGCGGTGATTGGCGACGGGGCATTGATTTATGCCGGTGCCAAAATCGGCGCGGGCACGCGCATCGGCCACCGCGTGATTATTCATTTTAACAGCAGCATCGGCGCGGATGGTTTCAGTTTCGTGACACCACAAACCGGCAGCGTGGAAGCCGCCAAGGCGGGCACCGGCAATGAAGTCACCGCATCCAACACGCATTTAATCCGCATTGCGTCATTGGCACCCGTTATTTTGGGCGATGATGTCGAAGTGGGCGCCAACACCAGCATCGACCGCGGCACGATCGCATCAACACGCATCGGCAATGGCACCAAAATCGATAATCAGGTGCAGATCGGCCATAACGTCACCATCGGCGATAATTGCATGATTTGCGGCCGCGTCGGCATCGCCGGCAGCGTTAAGATCGGCAACCGTGTGGTATTGGGCGGCGCCGTAGGCATTGCCGACCATATAACTATTGGCGACGATGCGATTGCTATGGCGATGGCCGGTATTGGCGGCAATATCGCGGCACGCAGCATTGTGGGAGGAATCCCGGCCGTTCCGCGCGATAAAATGATGGAAAATTTCTTCCTGTTGGGTCGATTAAAACAAAACATAAATAAAATCAAAGAATTAGCCGACAAAATCGACGCTCTTGAGAAAAAAGATAAAAACGATTAGCTGTATGCTCCTAAACTGATGAGGCTTGGATAATGCCAAATACCCAAATTGATGAAATCCTCGATATCGTTGCGCAGAAGGCGGTTATTGACCGCAGCAAGCTGTCGCCCGAGGTTAAATTGACCGATCTGAATGTCAGTTCTTTGGACATGGTCGAGGTTATTTTTGCCCTGGAAGACCGTTTCAGCATCCAGTTGCCCTTTAACGCCAATACCTCGTCCAGCGAGGTTCAGACCGTGGGCGACGTGATTGCCATGGTCGAAAAACAATTGGCGGGGAAGTAAAATAGAGAGAAGATTGAGCGGAACAAGAGTAAGAATGGAGGGAAAATGGTTAATGTTTCTTCCTTGTCTCGATTTTTCCCTCGACTCTCGCCCTTCTTCCCGTTCTTTCTCCTTCTTTCTTGACTCCCCCATCTCAAACCCCCTATAAACCGGCGCTCGACACAATTAACTGAAGGCGCGGCAACCCCGCGATTGAAATATGGCACGTGTATGCACAGTCACCGGCAAGAAGCCGCATTTTGGTAACAATGTTAGCCACGCGAATAACAAGACGCGTCGCCGTTGGCAGCCAAACCTGCAAATCTGTTCTTTTCCCTCCGAAATTCTGGGCAAGTCGGTCGCCATGCGCCTGACCGCCAATGGTATCCGCACCGTCGAACATAACGGCGGATTGGATGCGTGGTTGATCAGCACCCGCGACAGCCGTTTGTCTGAGACCGCATTGAAGATCAAGAAGCAGTTGAAGAAGGCGCAAGCCCGCATTGCCAAGGCAGCCGCGTAACAAGACTGGGATTAGAGATAGTAAGGGGCTAGAGCAAAAGAGGCATTTGTCTTTTTTGCTCTAGCCCCTTTCTTTTTCTTCCTCTTCCTCTATCTTCTTCCCATGTCCTTGCTGGCCACATCCTTGCTTGCGCAAACAATCGATGACCATATCGCATGGATGGCGGCGTGGAACCGCATGGCCTGTTTCGATACAGCCAGCCGCGCGCATCGTTCCGAGGCCCTGCCCGCGCCCGAATCTTTTGCCCAGTGGCGGGTAGAGACAGCCAAGAATTTGCAGGATCAGCCCGCATTAGATCGTTTGGTGAGTCTGTATGACCAGCTGCATCGGGTCGCCAAGCTGGTGATGTTAAAAGCGCCCGACGGCGAAGCGGTTGCCGCCAGCGATTACGACAGCGTCACATTAAAATATCAGGAATTCATTATCGGTTTGCGGCGCATGGAGCGCGCCTTTGCCACCGCCGCATCGGGTCTGGATAATCTGACGGGTTTGCGGTCGCGCACCGGCATGCAAGATGATTTGTTGCGCGAGATCAGCCGGTTTCAGCGCAGCGGCAAACCGTTTTGTTTGGCGCTCATGGATATTGATCATTTTAAAAAGGTCAATGACACTTATGGTCATGATAATGGCGACCGCGTTTTATCCGCCGTCGCCAACCATGTCAGCCGCTCCCTGCGTCCGTTCGATGATGCGTGGCGATGGGGCGGCGAAGAACTTTTACTCTGTTTGAAAGAAGCGGATATTACCGCCGGAACTTTGGCGTTAGAGCGTGTGCGGGCGGGTTTGGAAAAACTGCCGGTGAAATTGAGCGACGGGAAAACGATCACCGTCACGGCATCGTTTGGCATTGCCGAAATGGTCAAAGACGCCAGCGCCGACAGTTTGTTGGAACAGGCCGATAAAGCCCTGTATCGCGCCAAAGGCGGCGGGCGCAACCGTATTGAGCAAGCACGTTAACTATATTACATCTTGTACTTATTAAATATTTTTCTGATCCATCAAAAAGGCAAGAAAGCGCGGTATTTAAAACAAGAAAATTCTAAACAATAAATCGTTATTTATATGGACATTCATTGGTCAACAAGCGTAACCAAGTCGCTAGTTAAGCGCTTAGATGTTGCTTGATTTTTACATCACAATCGTTTCAAAAGGAGATATTTCTATGAGCGAAGAACAGACACCAGAAACAAAATCACCGGTCAATAATCGCATCATTGCACGAAGCCTTGGAACCGTGGCTGTCGTAGCGGCTAAGGCTGGCCTGGATCAATATATGCATTATGCCATTGGGAACGAACAAGCCAAGCTTTCCACTACACAACTTCAAGATACTGACGCAACAGTGCAAGTCGGAACGATGAACAATCTTGTGCCCTTCGCAACTGGCGCAGAATGGGCATTGACAGTTGGTGCTCTCTATCTTCTTTGGAACAAGCCGGTAAAGAATTTGCTGGCTAACCGTCGCAACTGGTTGCCAGTTATCATCGCGGGTTCTTTAGTAGCAGGTGCGGCAACGACAGATCGGATCCAGACCGGTATCGCACCAGCAATGGCAGGTAGCAGCCACGTTGACAGCACTGAATATGTTACCATTGGCTCAAACGAAACAGCCTTTGCGATACCTATGCAAGGCGCAAACAGAAAAAACCAAGCCGAGTTTATGTCTGAACAATTTCTGCGCGACAACAAGGTTGCGACGAAACGTTTTCAAGTTCCGCACATGCACTACTTTCCGTGGGGCAGCTTGACAGGTCTATACATTCCAGCAACTCAGCTTTTGGTTGTTGATCGGACACCTTTTGTTCAGGATTGGCAAGACGGTTCTAACGGTACTTCACCTGGCAATCAGGGTTTCCATATGCAAACCTCGGATGGGATTGCTCTTTCGTTCGGACTTATTGTGTCTGCTTCGGTCAAGGAAGAAGATGCCGCAAGATTTGTCTATAATTTTGGCGCACGCCCCGTCACAGGCGAAGACCCCACCTATGCCTCTGTCGTACATGGGCGCAGTTTGGCGGATGTTATGGACACCAAGGTTCGCGGCGCGGTGCAGGCTGCTTTGTCCAGAGAATATGGCTCTTTAACAGCCGATCAAGCCTTGGCGCAAAAAGCAACTATCATGACCACGGTTCAGAAAGAAGTGACAGACTTCTATGCCCAAAAAGGTATCACCATTGAAACAGTTGGCTACTCGACTTCACCCAAGTTTGATGACCAAAAAATTCAGCAAGCCCTAAACGAAGTATATACCAATGCGAAAACAGCCCAAGCAAATCTTGAGCTGTTAAAAGGGCTTGATTTAGCTAAAGCACAGGCTGAAATTAACAATAGAAACGCAGATGCTGTTGCGAAGATGAAATTTGGTCAATGGAATGGTGAGCTAAAAACACCGCAAATCGTTACCCCCAATGGCCCGATGTTTTATGGCACTCCAAACTCGGTCGGCCTTGCGTTACAACCTAAATAATAAAGCTTTTGTTTACAGCCTTCTCCAGTTGAAAAACTGGAGAAGGTCAAACAAAAAATTAAGAGAAAGCCGCTTTGTTCGCAAAGCGGTTTTTTTATTTAAGGGATGGCTAAACGCCTACTTCCGACCCAACGCTTCTTTGACACGGGTAATAAAGCTTTCGCTTTCAGGATGGGTTTTGTTGTTTTCGGCTTCGACCGCAAATTCCTGCAACAATTCCTTTTGCCGTTTGGTCAGGTGTGCCGGTGTTTCGACCGCCAGCTCGACATACAAATCGCCGCGCGAACCGCCGCGTAAAATACTCATGCCCTTATTTTTAATTCTGGCGCGGTGGCCGGATTGCGTCGCGGCGTCGATTTTGACTTCGGCCACATTGCCATCAATCGTAGGCACTTCAATGCTGCCGCCAAGTGCCGCCGTCGTCATGGCGATGGGGGCGCGGCAGTATAAATTCGCGCCGTCGCGTTGGAAAATGGGATGTTGTTCGACGCCAAGTATAACATACAGATCGCCCGCACCGCCGCCGCGCGCTCCCGCCTCGCCTTCGCCTTGCAACCTGATGCGCATGCCGTCTTCGACACCGGCGGGGATTTCGACCGCCAAAGTGCGTTGTTGGCGCACGCGCCCTTGGCCATTACATTTTTTGCATGGCGACTGGATAACACGTCCCGCGCCTTGGCAAGTGGGGCATGTGCGTTCGACCGTAAAAAATCCTTGTTGCGCGCGGACGCGGCCATGGCCTTTGCACATGGTGCAATCGATCGGCGCGGTGCCGGGCGTAGCGCCCGTCCCTTTGCAATCGTCGCAGGCAACCGCATTGGGTATGGTGATATTTTTGGTGACGCCTGCGAAAGAGTCTTCGAGCGATATATCAAGATCGTAACGCAGATCGGCGCCGCGTTGCGCGCCCTGGGATTGCGATTGGCGACGTCCACCGCCGCCCAGAATTTCGCCGAACATTTCATCGAATATGTCAGAAAAACCCGCGCCAAATTCAAAACCACCGAAACCCCCACCTCCGCCGCCTTGTTCGAATGCAGCATGGCCGAAACGGTCATAGGCCGCGCGGCGTTGGTCATCGCGCAAGACGTCATAGGCTTCGTTGACTTCTTTGAATTTATGTTCGGCTTCGGCGTTGCCCGGATTGCGGTCGGGATGATATTTCATCGCCTGCGCACGATAAGCTTTTTTCAGCTCATCCGCCGATGCGCCTTTGGAGGCGCCTAAAAGCTCGTAATAATCTTTCTTAGCCATTTCCAGCCCTTAACGTAATTTGTCGGTGTTATATAGGGGCTGGGGTAGATAATGACAATGGGGCAGAAAACGCTTTTAAAAGCTGTTTTAACCGTTGGTCGTCGTTGTTGGCGCGCCCGCCGTTGCCACAGGCGTATAGGTATAAGGCGAGAAGACATTGGTGATATCGGCCGAAGAGAGCGACAGGCTGCCCGCCACCAGCTCCAGACTACCATCGCTGTTGGATTGCACGCTGGTGACTTTGAAGAGGGCCACGGGGCTGCTGACGGCGATTGCGTTGCTGGCATTATCGATGGCATTGACGGTAAAGGTATAGGCACCATCAGGTGCCGTGGTCGTGCCGTCATTTTCCAGCCCGTTCCAGGTGACATAATTGCCGCCCGCCGCGCTGCCGCCATTGATGGTGGAAACGGTGGCGCCCGTGGAATCGCGGATGGTGATTGTTGTGCTGCTGGCGGCACTCGCGAGGCTGTAGCCGAATTCCGACGCGCTGTTTTCCAGAGGAAATTGATATTGCGCGCTATTGGCCTGAACCAGCGAACCGACATAGCCGATGCCTGTCGCGAGGCTGTTGGTGGCGGATGCGGCGGTAAGATTCTGCAAATCGGTATTGGTGGTGATTTGTTGTTGCACCTGTGCCATCTGCACCAGTTCTTGCGTAAACTGGTTAGGATCGGCCGCATTGGTCGGATCCTGATTTTGCAGCTGGGTTGTCAGAATTTTCAGATAGGTCGCGAAATCCAGATTAAGCGAGGATGACAAGGAGCTGGTCGAGCTGGTGGTTGCCGTTGAAGATGCCGCCGCTGCCGATGCGTTATTAAGGGTGGTGATTGCTGCAATTGTCATCGGATGCTCCTCTGGCCCTTCACGCCACGATATTTACGGCGCTGGGCGTAATGTAATATAACTCTGTCACCGAACCGATATCGACAAGCCCACCTTCGGTTCCATCTCCACCCTGATCAGATGCAGTTTGCGTGCCATTGGCAGAATCGCCGGTGCCGTTACCTTGGCCTGCACTTTGGTTCGTGTTTTGGCCGTTGCCATTCAGGTTGAATTGCAAACTGCCGGGGTCGGCGCGCAGCCCTGCATCCTGCAGCGCGCGTTCGAGGCTTCGGGAATCCTTCTGAAGCAGGTCAAGGGTTTTTGGATTATCGGCGGTGACGACACCCTGCACTTTGCCATCATTGCTGAAATCCAGCTTGACCGTTATTTTCCCCATATCGGCGGGGTGAAGTTGCAGTGACATTTGGTCATTGCCGCTTTTGACGCTGCGGTTCATTTGCAAAATGACCTGATCGACGGCGGATTGCATGGCGGCTGCGTTGCTGCCTGTGGCGCGCGTAGCCGACAAGGTGCTGGCGAAACTGTAGGTGCCGGATGCCGTGGCACCAACCGCCGTCATGCCCGAGCCAAGATCATTATTGGTTGAAGCAGATACGGATGAGCGGTTGCCATCGGTGAAAGATTGTGAGGCGTTTTGTTTATCGCCGGTGGGTTGTTTATCACTACCGGTCGTCAAAGCGGTAGTTTCTGTGGCCGCGCTTGTTGTAGCGGTTTCATCGGATGATGTTTGGGTTGACGCGGCAGAATTTGCCGTTTGCGTAACAGCGGTTGGCAGCGCGGTTCTGATATCCTTGTCGGTTGTCAAAGCGGGTTTAAGCGCGGCGAGGATATTTGTCGTAACGCTGGCATCGGCCTGAACCGCCGTTGCTGTCAAGGTGCGCGCGGCGGAAGCGTTTTGGGTCTGATCTTGCTGTTGCAAAGCCGCGATAGAGTTTTTCAGGCTGGCATCAAGCAGCGTCAATTGCGCCGTCAGATCGGACGAAGCGGGTGCAGCAGCCGTGGATGTTGTTGTGGCCGTAGTAGTGGAGTCTGTGCCAGCAACCGTGGGCAGCAATTTCTGAACATCTTTTTCAAGAAGTTTCAACAGATCAAGAAGCGGATCGGTTGTCCCGTTATTTTGCGCGGCGGTTAACATGGCCGTCAGGGTGGTTGAAAAACTACCCCCTGCATCCGTTGTATCTGTTGTTACATCATCACCCGTGCCAGAACCGCCCATTAAACCGGCATTTGTGGTGACAGCCGCCGCCAGCGAGGCCAGCGCCGAAGCGCCGCCCGTACCATCGGTTGAGCCTGTTGCATTGTCCGCATCCACAGATGTGGTGGATGTGCCGCCCGATGTATTTTGCGCCTGTTCCAGATTGTGCATGGTGATTTGCGTCATAGCCAGAAGTTCGGCGATGATTTCAGCCAGCGTTTGTTGGGTGGGGTCGGTCGGTTGTGTTGTGTCTGATGTGTTTGTCGCGTCTGTGCTGCCTGACGCATGACTGTTTGTGGTCTGGCTGGCGGTTTTATCGGACAATGGATGTTTGGTTTTATCCGGCGACGAAGCCGTGGTTGAGGCACCTGTTTGGGTCGCGGCAGAAGATGCCTTGTTTTGATGCAGTGTCTGCAGGATTTTGTGCAGCGTCGATGAAATATCGGCCAGCTTGGCGATAATCGATGACGAAGGCGCGGCGGTATCGTCTGAGCTGTAGGGTGATGTTGTTGGCCCCTGGTCGCCAGAGGAAGAAAGCGAAGAGGATGTCGTGGATGCAGGCGCGGATGTGACCGGCGTTTGCGCCGCCAAGGCCGTTTGCAAACTGTCGCTTTCGGACAAAAGAGTGGAAAAGAGATCGCTGGTGGTTGTGATGCCGCTGGAACCACCATCGGCCAAAAATCCGCCCAACAGGGAGGCGCTGCGGGACAGGGTGTCGGCCAGAAGACTTGCTTGATCCATCTTATATCCTTTGCGCTATACGGTACGGCTTACCGCAAGGGGTTGGCAGGTGGGGCTGTAGTTGCCCAGTTCCAGATGCGAACGGGCAGAATTTTTGTACGACTGGCGTGGCATCGCTTCGTTGCGGATCATCGTCATGATATTTTGTATAAGCTGGCGCGAGGCATCGACCGCGGCGCGCAACATGCGGGCGTTATAATCGACGGCGACGGCCAGTTTTTTGGCCATATCGCGCAACGCGTCTTTGGCTTCGGGCGTCAGTTTTTTCATCATTTCGGTTTGGGCGGCAATCGCCTTCATATTCGAGCCGTAATCCATCGCCAGACGCTGTTTGTATTTCAGCAATTCAGGATGTTCGGCCAATTTGCGTTTCGATACGACTTCGACTTCGCGCACCAGAACGCGCACCAATTCTTCCATCAACGCGACCGTGGCCGTTACGAGCATGGGTGCGCCCTTCAAAGCCGCGATCAGTTTTTTATCAATGGGCGACATTGGAACCTCCGGGGGTGTTGGTTGCGGGTGCGGCATAGGCGTTGGCGGCGCGCGAAGTGGAGATGCCGTTACGTTTGCGTTCATCTTCCTGGATACGCAGCATTTCGGTTTTGACCTGATGCGCGATACCCAGCTTGCCGGTTTTGGCGATGATTTTGCCATATTCCTGCAGCATGAAAGATTTCATGACTTCTTCGCCGTGGCCGCCGCCAAAGGTTGGGTCAACGCCCACCCCTTCGAACATCGGTTGCAGCATTTGCGTCGCGAACATCGCTTCGAAATCCTGCGCGCTTTTATCGATATTGGCGTTGAGATTTATTTTTGCCGATAAAGCAGGCACAGCGTTGGCGGCCATCGAGGTATCGGCTATGGATGAGAGTGCGTCCATTAGAGGATCTCCAAATCTGCCTGTAACGCGCCAGCGGCTTTGATTGATTGGAGAATCTGGATCATATCGCGGGGGCCAATGCCAAGCGCGTTCAGGCTTTGCACCAGATCCTGCAGACTGACTCCGCCTTGCAACATAGCCAGCTTGTTGCCTTTGTTTTCATCAACACTGATATCCGAGCGCTGCACGACTGTGGTCGTGCCGCCTTGCGACAAGGGTCCCGGCTGCGACACTTGGGGTGTTTCGGTGATTTTAATGGTCAGGTTACCTTGGGCGATGGCAACCGTATTGATATGCACGCTTTCGCCCATCACGATAACGCCGGATTGTTCATCGATCACCACGCGCGCAACTTCGTCGGGCGTGACTTTCAGCTGTTCGATATCGGTCATGAAGCCCACCACATCACCGCGGCGGTTTTCGGGCACTTGCAGTTTAATCGTCGCGCTATCAATGGCATCGGCCAGCGGCGCCTTCATATGGTCATTGATCGCGTCAGCAACGCGTTTGGCCGTAGTAAAATCGGGATTGCGCAAGGCCAGACTAAGCGTGCCGAGATTGGCCAGTTTGAATTTAATTTCACGTTCGACAATGGCACCCGATGCGATACGGCCCGATGTAGGCACACCTTTGGTGACGCTGGAGCCGCTGGCGCCGGTTGCGCTGAAACCCGATGAAACAGAACCTTGTGCAACGGCATAGACTTCACCGTCCGCGCCTTGAAGCGGCGTCACCAGCAAAGTGCCGCCTTGCAAGGATTTCGCATCACCCATGGTCGAAACAACAACATCGATGCGCGAACCTTGCGAAGAGAAAGGTGGCAAAGTCGCCGTGACCATGACGGCCGCGATGTTTTTGGTTTTAATCGTGCTGAAATCGCCGCTGGAATTAATCCCCAGACGTTCCAACATACCGATAAGGCTGCGTTCGGTGAAAGGCGCGTTGGTCAGCGAGTCGCCGGTGCCGTTAAGACCGACAACCAAGCCATAACCAACCAGCATATTGTCGCGAACGCCTTCGAAATTGACGACATCCTTAAGGCGCGATGCCGCATGCGCGTTTGAAAGAGGCAGAAAGATCAGAAGTGCGATGGCTGCCGCCGCTTTAAGGAGGGGGTATCGGCGGGCGCGAGCGAACTTCGCCACCGATAGGCGGGGGAGAGAGAAGATTTTTAATGAAAGTGATGCAACCATAACAGCTCCTGATCCTCTGCCGCTATCAATGCGAGAGTCGTGCCAAGGTTGCTGGATCCCCACTAAATTTTTATAATCTGTTGTTTCATCATGATTTTTTACAATGACTCTTGCGTCTGCCTTACGCTAGGCTATAGTCCGCAGGAAGGCATTATTTGCCCAGTTAAGTGCATAATGCGTTGTTAGTTTTGAGGTTCGCGTGATTGACAAGATTGACGGCTTAGGTTCGATACGCTCGGCGCAACCGGTTAAACGCGCCGCCAAAAGCGATTCCGCCAGCGGTTCGTCTTTTGCCACGCATTTGGGCGAAGGCGACGAATCCGCCCCCGTCAGCGGCATGAGCAGCACCAATGCCGTGAACGGCATTTTGGGCGTTCAGGAAGTTGATGATGCGTTGGCCCATGCATCGCGCGGCAAGCTGCGCGCCGAAGATATCCTCGACCGTTTGGATGATTTGCGTTTGGAATTATTGGCGGGCGGCATTTCGCGTGAAAAATTATTGCAGCTGAGCCGTATGGTCGCCCATCGTCGCGGACAGATTACCGACCCGAAACTGGCCGCCTTGCTGGATGAAGTCGATCTGCGGGCGCAAGTCGAACTGGCGAAACATTCAGCCGATTAAACTATCTCCAGCGTTAGCATCAAGGCATCAACCGCACCGGTATCACGTTGATAATAGCGCGGGCGCTTGCCGGTCATTTTGAACCCATGTTTTTCGTACAGCTTTTGCGCAGGCGTATTATCTTCCGCGACTTCCAGAAATATTTTTGATATATGCGCGGCGCGGGCATGTACCAAAATTTGATTAAGCAAGGCATCGGCAATGCCTTGGCGACGCGCAGCGGGTGCGGCGCAAAGCGTGAGGATTTCGGCCTCGTTGGCCGCCTGTTGCAGCATAGCGAAGCCTTTTATATCACCTTTTTCCGTTACGACCCATGTTAAAACGGCTGCGTTTGCAAGGCTGTCGGTGATTTGCGGCCGATTCCACACGCCATGCGTAAAACTGGCGGCATGCAAGGCGGCCAACAATAGCGCATCTTCGATGACCGCTAGGCGCGTTTCCAAAGCGGATCCTTCAGGCTTGCCAAAAAATCTTCATGCGCGGCGCGTTCGGAATCCGTAATGCCATGCGGGCGCGGCGCGCGATATTGGCGCGGTTGTGTTTGAATCGTGTCACCCAACGTCGCTTCGGCGACATTGATTGCCAGATCAGGCTGACGGCCGCCCAGCAGTTCAAGATAGACTTCGGCAAGCAATTGGGAATCGAGCAAGGCGCCGTGAAGTTTGCGCACCGAAAGATCGACGCCAAAGCGTTTACACAAAGCATCAAGCGAAGCGGGCGCGCCGGGGAATTTTTTACGCGCCATTTTAACCGTGTCGATCGATCGCACCATTTGCAGGGGTTTATAACCGCAACGCGTCAATTCGGCATTGATGAAACCCATATCGAAACCGGCATTATGGATGATCAAAGGTGCATCGCCGATGAAGGTCAGAAAATCATCGACCTTTTCCGCAAAGACGGGTTTGTCGGCCAAAAATTCATCCGTCAGCCCATGCACCATCGATGCTTCGGTAGGTACCGCGCGTTCTGGATTGAGATAGGCATGGAAATATTGATCGGTCGCGATATGGTTGATCAATTCGACGCAGCCGATTTCAACGACGCGGTCGCCCTTCAACGGATCGAGGCCGGTGGTTTCGGTATCAAGGACGATTTCACGCATTGTTTAAGCCTTTCTTTTGCCGCATAATAGCAGCGAAAATGGGGAAGCGGGAAGAGCAAAGTGGCCGATATAAAAGAACGAATTCTGGTAATAAGGCTGGGCGCGCTGGGCGATCTGGTGTTTTGTTTTCAGGCTTTTCAAGACATCCGTCAGGCACATCCCGATGCCGAAATTGCGTTGCTGACGCGCGCGCCCTTTGCCGGTTTTGCGCAAATGTTGCCCTGGTTTGATCGCGTGATTGTCGAAACCCATCCGGGCGTGTTGCAATGGGGCGCGTGGTGGCATTTGGCGAAGGAAATCAAATTTTTTGTCCCCACACGCATTTATGATTTACAGGGCAAAAACCGGCAAAGCATTTTGTATTTTTTGCTGGGCCGTCCTGAATGGTCGGGTGCTGTTTCTGGTTGCGCCTTTCCGCGCCCACAGGCAACCGCCGACATGCATTTTACCGATTTTCTGGCGGCGCAATTGCGCGTGGCACAGGTGCCGGCTGCGCCAAAACCTGATATGGAATGGCTGGATGCGCCGTTGGATAAATTTGCTTTGCCAGCGCGTTATGCGATTTTTATTCCGGGCTGTTCGCCCAGCGCACCACATAAACGTTGGGCGGCTGAAAAATTTTCTGCGCTTGCTAAAAAATTACAGGTGCAAGATTTTGCCTGTATCGCCGTGGGCACAGAGACAGACAGCGATGCGGTGGCATCCATCAAACAACACGCGCCCGGCGTTATGAATTTATGCGGGCGCACATCCTTGTTTGAGCTGGGGGCGATTTTACGCCGCGCTTCGTTGGTTGTTGGCAATGATACCGGCCCTTTACACATGGCGGCTGCCGTTGGTGCACCGGTGTTAGCGTTATTTTCCGGCAGATCTAGCCCCGTTTGGTCGAAACCGCCCGGTGACAAAGTGACCGTTCTGCAAACGGAAAACCTGAATGATTTAGATGCAGAGATTGTTAGCGCTGTTTCGTTTGACGCGTTGGAAAAAAACGCGCGGCGCGGTCAATAAAGCCTTTACCCACGACAGGTTTCAGAACCATAGCCGCAATATTTATCGCGCCGCAGGTGAGCCAATTTTTGGTGCCCAGATTATGGCGGTTATAATTGGCGCGACGCCAAGCGTGAAAATGATCGCCGCGCAGGATGCGCTCCATACGCGATGACATGGGTTTATCGAACCGCCCCGCCTCCACAGCATCGATGGTCGATTTTAACATACCGGCACGCATGGCGGGCGGCGTGATGCCATAGGTATCAAGCCCGTGAAACCAGGGGCGGCGCAGATCATCATCGAATGTTAGACCGCGCACGCCCTTGGCCAGAAATTTTTGTGCACCGACCATCGTGATTAAATAAGCGCCTGCGCTGTTGGGGATTTTGGAATAGTGGATCAGTTTACGCCCGCCATCCAATTCTGCCAACGGCACATAAGCGCGACGTGGCGGCGAGGAAAGGCGTAAAATATCCCATCCTAATGGCATGAATTTTTGCGCTTGGGTGATAAGCGTCAAAATATCCGGCGCAATTTCCAAATCATCTTCCATGACGAGTGCCATGTAACCTGCTTCGCCGCTGGCGATACGTTTCATGGCGCGAAGATGGCTGGCGTAACAGCCGATTTCACCACGTTTCATCGTGGTTTTGGGGACGCCCGCCGCATCATAAAAATAGCCCCGCAAATCATCAGGCACCTGATCACCCAGAATGCCGGGTTGGCGCGAATAATCGATGCCTGCCTGCGCCAGTTGTTTTTGCATGTGTGATAGGCGTTCGGTATCGCGGTCGAGATTCAATAAAAGGGCGGTGAAATTCTGCATCTCTATTCGCCTTCGCTAAGACGCAAAATTTTGCGCGATAGCATGACCGTTTTCATACGCAACATAACCAGATAACCGGCATAAAACATAAAACCCGCCCCCATAATCAACAAAGGCCGTAGCATATCTGGCGCAATGGCCGAGCCGCCCATGCGCAACAAGCTGGCCGGTTGATGTAAAGTGTTCCACCATTCGACCGAAAATTTGATGATGGGGATATTGACGATGCCGACCAACAACAAAATCGCGCTTGCTTTGGCACCGCGCTCATCATCATCGAAAGAATGACGCAAAATAATATATCCGCAATAGAGCAAGAACAGCACAAGCACGCTGGTCATGCGGCCATCCCATGCCCACCAGGTTCCCCATGTTGGTTTACCCCACAGGCTGCCTGTCGCCAGACAAAGCGCGACAAACACAGCACCCACAGGGGCAGCAGCCACACAGAAAATATCGGCCAACGTATGGCGCGCGACCAGACCGACCGCCGCCGCCGCCGCCATCGCCATATACAGCCCCATGCCCACCCATGCTGCCGGCACATGCACATACATGATGCGGACGGTTTCGCCTTGTTGATAATCGGGCGGCGAATTGAAAAGCGCATAATAAAACCCGGCTGCAAAAGCGATAACCGCGCCAGTGGCAAAGACAGGCATCAGCCAACCCGCAAGACGGTTGAAATGGGTGGGGTTGGCGAAGTAAGTGATCGGGTTCATGTTATTCTTGGGTATGACGCAAAGAGGCGGCAATGATGAGGGGCGCGGTCGGCAAAAGCAAGGCAAGGATAGACCCGAGAAACAACAGCGGTTGAGCCGCGTCACCGGTGCAAGCCGAAACCGCAAAGATAAGAATGGGGATGTAAAACGGCACCAGAAGCAGCGTCAGAAGCGCCGCATTGCGGTGCAAGGCAACAGTCAGCGCACCCGCAATGCCGCCCAGCAAGACCAGCGACGGGATACCCAACACAAAAGTCGCGAGCAGTTTTGGTAAAACTTCCACATCCATATTCAGCAAGAGCGCCGCGGGCAACAGCATCACAACAAGCACGACAAATATCGCGACACTATGCGCCGCCAATTTGGCAAAAATAATCGCCGCCAGCGGCACAGGCGAGATGAGCATTTCATCAAGCGTGCCATCACGCGCATCTTGCACAAACAACCTATCGAGCGACAGCAACCCCATCAACAACGCCGCAACCCAGACAAGGCCGGGGGCAAGGCGGCGCAGCATTTCGGGTTCTGGCCCCAAAGCGAAGGGCATCAGAATAACCACAAGCACAAAGAACAAGAGCAGCGCAGCCCATTCGGTTTTTTGGCGCGCCTGTAAACGGATTTCGTGGCGGAGAAGAGCCAGCATCACTACACCGCCCCCATTTTCAAATGTTGGATATCCACCAATGGCCATGTTTCATGCGTGGCGGCAATTACCATACCGCCCGTAGCGCAATGATGCACAATGGCGGCGAACAGCAGATCGCGCCCCGCGGCATCGAGTGCGGTTGTCGGTTCATCCAGCAACCACAAAGGCGCGTTATTGATTGCCAAGCGCGTCAGGCTGAGGCGGCGCTTTTGTCCCGCCGATAAAGTGCGCACCGGCCGGTCGAGCAAGGGGGTGAGGCCAAAGGCCGCCGATGCCCGCGTAACATCTGGCACCACGCCCTGTAAAACGGCGAAATAATCCAACATTTCTCGTGTGGTTAAAGCCGGTTTTACGGCATCAAGATGCCCGATATAGCAAGATTTTGTTTCGGATATGGTGCCGAATGCAGGCGGCAATAAACCTGCCAGCGTGCGCAAAAGGGTGGATTTGCCGCTGCCATTATCGCCGGTAATTTGTAAAAAACAGCCTGCCGCAAGGGTGAAACCGAGATTGCGGAAAATAAAGCGCCCGTTGCGGCGGCAGGAAAGATTTTCGACGGATAGCATAAGGTCGGTTCTAGCCTTTTATAATAAGCCGTGGTAGCTCTATTTGCTATGTCGGTAGCCACTTATCATCTCTATCACCACCCCCTGAACCCCGCCTCGCGCCGCGTCCGTTTGGCCTTGGCGGAAAAGAATGTCGCCTGCGCCCTTATTCTGGAAAAACCGTGGGAACCGAGCGCAACCTTACAGGCGTTAAACCCCGCCGGTGATTTGCCCGTTTTGGTTATTGAACAGGACAGCGAAAAACTGGTTCTGGCCGACGGGCAGGCGATTTGCGAATATCTGGAAGAAACCCATGCCGGTAGCCTGTTGGGCAAAACGCCGGCAGAACGCGCCGAAGCGCGCCGTTTGATCGGCTGGTTCGACCATAAAATGCGTGCCGAGGTAACCGATTTACTGGTCGGCGAAAAAGCGTTGAAACGTTTATGTGGCAAGGGCGAGCCCGACAGCGCGATTATCCGCGCCGGTTGCGCCAACATCCACGGGCATTTGAAATATCTGGGTTGGTTGACCGAACGCCGCAATTGGTTGGCGGGCGAGAATTTGACATTGGCCGATCTGGCCGCGGGTTCGCATCTTTCCATCCTTGATTATCTGGGCGATGTGCCGTGGGATGCAGCACCGTTGGCCAAGGAGTGGTATGCACGTTTGAAATCGCGCCCAGCATTCCGTAGTATTTTAGGCGACCATATTCCGGGTTTTCCGCCACCACGCCATTATGCCGATCTGGATTTTTAAATGAGCATTGCCCATAAAAACAGAGACACAGTTATTGTTGCACCTTTTGGCGTTAAACAAGCGCGCCAAACCAAGGCAATCGATTGGTTTAAGAATTTGCGCAACCAGATTTGCGCGGAATTTGAAAAAATTGAAGATGAATTGGTGGGGACGGAACATTCTGGTTTGCCCGCCGGTCGGTTTGAGCGCAAACCGTGGGTTCGAACTGAAGGCGGCGGCGGTGAAATATCCTTAATGCATGGCCGTGTGTTTGAAAAAGTCGGCGTGAACATTTCCACCGTTTATGGACAATTTTCCGAAGAATTCCGCAAGCAGATTCCGGGCGCGGCGGAGGATGGCGCTTTTTGGGCATCGGGCATTTCTTTGGTGGCGCATATGCGCAACCCCCATGTGCCAGCGGTACACATGAACACGCGGCATATCGTGACATCAAGATCATGGTTTGGCGGTGGCGCGGATTTAACGCCGATGTTTTTTGACACGCCGCAAACAGCCGACAACAAACAACAATTCCACGCTGCGTTCAAAAATACTTGCGACAAACATAGCCCCGACTATTACCCCAAATTTTCAAAATGGTGTGACAAGTATTTTTACCTGAAACACCGCAACGAACCACGCGGCGTCGGCGGCATTTTCTATGATTATCTGGAAAATAACTGGGAAGATGATTTTGGGTTTACGCAAGATGTAGGCCGCGCCTTTTTGGATGTTTATCCACGTATTGTACGCGCGCACATGGAAAAAGACTGGACAGCCGCAGAGCGCGAACATCAAGTGATACGGCGCGGACGTTATGTGGAGTTTAATTTGCTGTATGATCGCGGCACAATGTTTGGCTTGAAAACCGGCGGCAATGTGGAGGGTATTTTGATGTCGATGCCGCCCGAAGTTAAGTGGCCTTAAATAAAATCTTCTTCGTCAGTATTTTCCGAACGAATAGCATCCGTCCAGCGACGTTCCAGCTGACGCAGGGTGCGGAAGGTCGCTTCTAACCCCTGACCTTCGGTGCTGGCCAGACCTTCGGCCATTTCTATATTGAGTTTCGACAATACATCCAGAACCTCGCGCCCTTTGGGCGATAGCTTTAAACGCGCCGAACGGCGGTCGCGCACAGAGGCCTGGCGTTCGACATAGCCGCCATCGACCAGATTTTTTAAATTATATGACGCGTTGGAGCCAAGATAGTAGCCACGTTCGATCATATCGCGAACGGAGATTTCTTCATGCCCTATCGTGCCCAGCATCACCGCCTGAACGGGGCTGAGATCGACCACATTGCGGCGCGACAATTCGATACGCACGACATCCAGATAGCGGCGATGCATGCGTTCGATCAGGCGCGGTAAATCCTGCGCGATTTGGACGGGGTTGGGCTGGGTCGTTTCCTTCATGGGACACAGGATACAGGGCAGAAAAATAATAATTGGTAAACGTCTGTTTTTGGCACAGAATGGCTCCCCGACCCCTTCCGCGAGGCTTCCGCATGTTATGCACAAAAACTCCTTTATTTATTGCCTTATTAGCCTTAACGGCTTGTGCCACGCATGCCTCGCCCGAGGATGCGCACATGGCCGATAACCTGTGTATGCAGGGTAAAGTTTTGCTTATGGCCGGTAAAAAGACCGAAGCCCGCGATATTTACAGCAGCGCCACCAAACGTGATGCCGGCAATGCCCGCGCCTGGAACGGGTTGGGCGCAGCCGATGATTTATTGGGCAAACGCGAGGATGCGTTGGAAGCCTATCAACATGCAATTGATTTGATGCCGAATGATATGACTGCCAAAAATAATCTGGCGCATCTCTATATGGAAATGGGGCAGCCAGACAAAGCGGTTGAATTACTGCAACCCTATGCCGACGACCGCACAGCGCCTGCGACATTGCGACAGAATTTGGCGGCGGCGACCAAGGTGGTGCAGGCGGGATCGACCGATGTGTATGCCGAATTGGGGTCATACCCGACCGACGGTATGGCACAAGGCCATATTCGCGAAGCCAAGAGTTTGTTGGGCAACAAAGCCAAAGATTTAGATTTCACCATTGTGCCGGAAGTTAAAACCGGCGGGGGTGTACCCACATTCACCGCGAAAATTACCGGCCGCAATCCACAGGATATTTGTGATGATTTAACGGCGCAGGCGTTTCCTTGTATTCCGCATGGGAAGCAATAAAAACCGTTTAATACTCAACCACATCCAGCCCGTCGCCAATACAGCGCAGAGATGTTTTGACGGCTTCGGTTAAATTCCACGCGCCTTGCAATTCCACTTCGGCTTCTTCGCCATCATCCAGATCGAGCGCAAGCGTGATTTGCCCGCGCCCCTTGGGTGTTGCCGCCAGCAATTTGTGAATATCTGCCACGGGGGCGGCATCATAGAGTTTGACGCGGATGCCACGCGCCACACGCGCGGCGGCATCAGATAGTGGTTCAAGATTGCGGGCAATGAAACGCAGATCGGGCACGCCTTCGGTTTTTGCGCCGCCTTGATTGGTGTTTGTTTGCGCATCGACTTCGACCAAGACCGCCCGCCCCACTTCCATTACATCGCGTTTGGCAGCCAGCAATTCAGAAAACACCGTGACTTCAAACGCGCCGCCGCCATCCGACATTTGCAGGAAGGCGAATTTGTTGCCATTTTTCGAAGTGCGTTCCTGTTTCGACACCACAATACCCGCCATTTTGAAACGCGTCGCGCCCCCTTGGCGCATGCGCGTGGCGATTTCGTTCATGCCCACGGCCCCTATGCGATCGAGAATGGCGCGGTAATTATCGAGCGGATGCGCCGACATATAAAAACCGAGCGCAGAAAATTCATGTTGCAGTTTGGTCAGATCATCCCAGTTTTTGGCGGGCGGCAAGGGTGGCCGCGCCGCGCTGTGCGCATCGGCGAACATATTGACTTGACCGGTTTCTTTTTCCGAATGGGTTTGTTGATTGTGTTTTTGCAGCGTGTCGGTGCTGGCAACGACTTGGGCGCGGTTTTTATTGAGCCCGTCAAAGGCGCCCGCACTGGCCAGATTTTCCATTTGTTTGCGGTTAACCGCGTGCGAATCCACACGTTCGGCCATGTCGAACAAATCTTTAAATTTACCGGCTTCACGCGCCGCAACCACGCTTTGCATCGCGGCCATACCCACGCCTTTGATAGCGGCCAGCGCATAACGGACGGAAGATTTACCTTCATGTTCTTCCACCGCAAAAGTGGGGAAGGAATAATTGATATCGGGGGGCAACAAGGTAATGCGGTTGCGCACCAGTTCTTGGCGGAACACGTTCAGTTTATCCGTGTCACCCAATTCGAAATTCATTGCCGCCGCAAAAAACTCGACCGGATAATTGGCCTTGAGATACGCGGTTTGATAGGCCACAAGCGCATACGCCGCCGCATGCGATTTGTTGAAACCGTACCCGGCGAATTTATCGATCTGGTCGAAGATGCTCCCGGCCTGATCGGGTGGCACCGCATGTTTTTCGCCCGCACCCTTGATAAAATTGGTGCGTTGCGCAGCCATTTCCGATGCTTTTTTCTTGCCCATTGCGCGACGTAACAGATCGGCCGCGCCCAGACTATAGCCCGCCAGCAGCTGTGCCGCCTGCATAACTTGTTCCTGATAGATCAAAATACCGAACGTATCTTCCAGAATGGGACGCAAAACAGGATGCAGATAATCGGTTTTTTCTTCGGCATTTTTGCGTTTGATATAGGTCGGGATATTATCCATCGGCCCCGGACGGTATAGCGCGACCAAAGCGATGATGTCTTCGAACCGGTTGGGTTTCAATTTGCGCAGAACATCGCGCATGCCCGAACTTTCAAGTTGGAACACGCCCGTGGTGTCGCCTTTGGCCAGCATTGCGTAAGATTTTGTATCATCAAAAGGCAGGTGCCCCAGATCAACTTCGACGCCGCGTTTCTTCAACAGCTCGACCGTCATTTGTAACACATCAAGTGTTTTTAAACCCAGAAAATCGAATTTGACCAAGCCCGCAATCTCAACTGTTTTCATGTTGAACTGGGTGGCAGGCAAAGTGGCATCGGGGTCGCGATACAAAGGCACCAATTCAACCAGAGGCCGATCGCCAATCACGACACCTGCCGCATGGGTTGACGCGTTACGGAACAATCCTTCAAGTTTAAGCGCAACATCCATCATTTGCGCCACGACGGGATCACCATCGCGCATTTGTTGCAATTGCGGTTCGCCGTCAATCGCCTGCCCCAGCGTTACAGGATTGGCGGGATTATTGGGCACAAGTTTGCAAATTTTATCGACATAGCCATAAGGCATCGCCAATACGCGCCCGACATCGCGCAGTGCCGCGCGGGCTTGCAATTTACCAAAGGTGATAATTTGCGCGACGCGGTCATCGCCATATTTCTTTTGCACATAGGTGATGACTTCGTCGCGCCGTTCCTGGCAGAAATCGATATCGAAATCCGGCATCGAAACACGTTCGGGATTTAGAAAACGTTCGAACAGTAAACCAAACCGCAACGGGTCGAGATCGGTGATGAGCAAAACCCACGCAACGACCGAACCCGCGCCCGACCCGCGCCCCGGCCCCACCGCGATGTTATTTGCCTTCGACCATTTGATAAAATCCGAAACGATAAGGAAGTAACCCGCAAAACCCATATTGATGATGGTGTCGAGTTCGAATTGCAGGCGGTCTTCATAAACTTTACGGTCTTTCAAATCGAGCGCATCGAGACGGAGCTTGAGGCCGTCTTTCGCCTGTGCGCGAAGTTCTTCTTCTTCGCTGCGACCCTTGGCCGTGGGGAAGGCCGGCAAAATGGGTTTACGCGCGGGCGGCATATAGGCGCAACGTTGCGCGATGACAATTGTATTATCGCACGCTTCGGGCAGATCGGCAAAAAGCGTGCGCATTTCGGCGGCGGTTTTAAAACAATGTTCCGGCGTCAGGCGGCGGCGCGACTGTTCCGCTACCACGCGTTTGTCGGCGATACACAACAGTGCGTCATGCGCTTCATACATGTCGCGTTCACCAAAATGCACATCATTGGTGGCGACCAGCGGTATGTTCAATTTATACGCAAGCGTAATCAGATCATGTTCGATGCGTTGCTGGGCATTGCCAACATCGCCACCTTTGTCATCACCAACGGCATGACGATTGATTTCGATGTAAAAGCGGTTGGGGAAGAGTTTGAGATATTTTTCCGCAGCAATTGCGGCGGCATCGATTTGAGCCCCCAGTAATAAACGCCCAATTTCGCCTTCGGTTCCCGCCGATAAGGCGATCAGCCCATCGGCATGTTTCGCGAGTTCTTCGGCGGTGACATAGGGATAGGCGCGGTCTTTTTCCACAAAGGACATTGTGACCAACGCCGACAAATTGCGATAGCCCTGTTCATTTTGCACCAGCAGCACCAGCTGGTCATACGCATCGCGCGCCATTGTTTTGAGCGTCGCCTGTTCGGGGCGCAACACGGCGATCTGGCAACCGATGATGGGTTGTATGCCGGCTTCGGCTGCCGCCTGGGCAAATTCCAACGCGCCGAACAGATTGCCTTTGTCGGTCAATCCGACCGCGGGCATATCATGTTGCAATGTCAATTTGATAAGGTCTTTGCGGACGGGTTTATAGCCATCCTTGGGTTTGTCTTCGACAATCTTGATAGCGCCCTCGGCCAATGAATAGGCGGAATGGATGCGCAGATGGATGAAAGAAGGAGAGGACATTTGATGCAATAATTTCGCGTTTTTGAAGTGGCTGTATCATAGATAATCCAGCCTCTTTTTTCAAACGAAGTTTTACACGAGAAGCCCTGTATCTTGCTTACATTTGGATAATTTATCGGCCATGCGTGTTGGTTCGGGCAAACGATAACGCGTCAGGCATTTTAAGACGAGCGCTATGGAAGTGGGGAGCGAGACACGGTGCCCCGGTGAGATAAAAAGCGGCGCGACATTATCGCGGCTACGCAACACGGTACCGATCTGTTCTTTTCCTGCCATGAGCGGGCTGTGATCACCTTTTAAGGAACCCGGCATTTTAAACTGGCCGGTCAGGCGTGATTTGGCGACGCCTATGCTGGGCATATTCAGGATGACCCCCAAATGCGCCGCGATACCCATGCGGCGCGGATGCGCAATGCCTTGCCCATCGACCATCAGAATATCGGGCGTCGTTTTTAATTGCGCGAGCGCCGCCAGCAACGCCGGAATTTCACGAAAAGAAAGCAGGCCAGGAATATAGGGAAAAGTGACCGGCGCGAAAATCTGGATTTCTTCATGGATTTTCAGCGTATCGCTGCTCATGGTAACGATGGAGGCGTGGGCGAGATTGCGCACATTGTCATAGCCGACATCGACACCGGCGATGAGAGTTTGTTTATCAAACCTGTCTTCAAGGATCAGTTGCGAACGCAACGATGTTTGTATCGCAATCGCTTCCGCCTGTGATTCCGGCGTTTTAATTAGCGGGATGTTTATCAGCGTTTGGTTTCCTTGCGCTTGGTTTTTGCCAAGGTCTTTTTGTTTTTAGCTGGGCTTTTTTTATTGGACGAACCTGATTCCGATAACGCAATGGCAATCGCCTGTTTGCGGCTTTTGACCTTGCCACCCGCACCTTTTCTGCCGCTCTTTAACTCGCCATGCTTAAATTCATGCATCACGCGTTCGGTTGTTTTCTTTTGCGCGACGCTTTGTTTGGGCGTCGTTTTTTGGGCTGTTGTCTTTGTGGGCATAGACTTTTCCTTCTGCCATTTCTTTGCAATGGAAAGCAAGCCATAAGAAAAATAAGGATTCTATATTAGGATAGTTTCAAGAAAACCGTCACCCCGACACAAATCGGGATGACGGTTTTATGTTGTGATTAGAATGGGATGGAATCATCCAGGTCGGCGCTGCTGCCAACACTGCCGCCGGAGGAAGAACCGCCGCCATAAGCCGGTGCGCCGCCATCGTTGCTGGCCGACAGGCCACCGCCGCCGCCCTTGGAATCCAGCATCGTCAATTCGCCGCGGAAAGGCCCAAGCACGATTTCGGTGATGTATTTTTCGGCGCCGTCCTTGTCGGTGTATTTGCGGCTTTCCAACTGGCCTTCGATGTAAAGTTTCGAACCCTTTTTCACATAGCGTTCGACGATTTCGATTAGACGGTCATTCTTGACCGCGATGTTATGCCATTGGGTTTTTTCTTTGCGTTCGCCTGTCGTTTTGTCTTTCCAGCTTTCCGATGTGGCGATGGAAAAACTGGCGATGCGGCCACCATTCTGGAACGCGCGGATTTCGGGGTCTTTGCCCAGATTACCGACGAGAATGACCTTGTTTACGCTGCCTGCCATGAGAATCTCCGCTGTGAAAATTGAGAATCGGACTCTAGCCTTTTAAGGGCATGAGTCCAGTGAGGGTAAATCTTACCCACAGATTTTAATTGAAGAACAGGAACAAAACAAGTACAAATTATTAGAAGGGGAGATGGGGCATAGGCAGGTTAGGCACATAGGATAAAAGCTGGGCAACAATGGGAAAGGATTCGATATGATGCCAGAGGGGCAAACCGACAAAACGCCACAGCCCAAAAAGCAGGACACAGCGGGCAATCATTTGGTCTTCCATCAATTCGATGAGCAGAAACATGATAACCTTATAAATATGGCTTATTTACCCAGAATAGGGCTTTTTGGCTTAAGCAGTCCTTAATTTCACTGTAAGAACTGGTAATTTTTAACTCAGACCCTATATAGGCTTTATGCTTACAGACATCAAAATACGCGGCGCCCGCGAACATAATCTGAAAAATATCGATGTTACCATTCCACGTGACAAGTTGGTGGTGATCACCGGCCTTTCGGGGTCGGGCAAATCGTCGCTGGCGTTCGACACGATCTATGCCGAGGGGCAACGGCGTTATGTGGAATCGCTGTCAGCCTATGCGCGCCAGTTTTTAGAGATGCAGCAGAAACCGGATGTGGATTCCATCGAAGGTTTATCGCCCGCCATTTCCATCGAACAAAAAACCACATCGCGCAATCCGCGTTCGACCGTGGGCACCGTCACCGAAATTTACGATTACTTGCGTTTGCTGTATGCCCGTATTGGCGTACCTTATTCGCCTGCCACCGGCTTGCCGATTGAAAGCCAGACAGTTACGCAAATGGCAGACCGCATTCGCACCATGCCCGAAGGCACCAAATTAATGTTGCTGGCGCCGAATGTGCGTGGCCGCAAAGGCGAGTATAAAAAAGAATTGATCGAACTGCGCAAGCAGGGTTTTCAGCGCGTTAAAATTGACGGCAAGGTTTACGATATTGAAGAAGCGCCGACATTGGATAAAAAGAAAAAGCACGATATTTCGGTGGTGGTCGACCGTTTGGTGGTCAAGCCCGATCTGGATAACCGTTTGCCGGATTCCATCGAAACCGCATTGAAAATTGCCGACGGGCTGATGCTTGCGGAAAATGTCACGACCGGCGAGATAACGACATTTTCTTCCAAATTTGCATGCCCCGTCAGCGGTTTTACAATTGAAGAAATCGAACCGCGTTTGTTCTCGTTCAACAATCCGCATGGCGCATGCTCAGCCTGTGACGGGCTCGGCGAAAAAATGTATTTCGATCCCGATCTGGTGGTGCCCGATAAAACCGCGTGTTTGGCCGACGAAGCCATTGCGCCGTGGAAAACATTTTACATGCAGATTTTGCAGGCGATGTGCAAAACCTATAAACAAAGCATGGTCACGCCGTGGAATAAATTGCCGGAAGAATTTCACCATGCGTTGCTCTATGGCACCGGCGATAAAAGCATCAAATTCACCTATAAAGAAGCCAACCACACTTATAACCATGACAAGCCATTTGAAGGCGTTTTGGCCAATATCGACCGGCGCTGGCGCAATACAGACAGCGATTGGATGCGCGAAGAGCTGGGCAAATATCAAATGTCCAAAACGTGCGATGTTTGCCACGGCATGCGGTTAAAGCCGGAAGCTTTGGCCGTGAAAATCGGTGGCATGAATATCAGCCAGGTGTGCGGCTATTCCATCAAAAACGCGGTGGAATGGTTTGGTACATTGCCGAAGCAGCTGACCAAAAAGCAAACCGAAATTTCGGCGCGCGTTTTAAAGGAAATCAACGAACGGTTGGGTTTCTTGAACAATGTCGGGCTGGATTATCTGGCCTTGTCGCGCGCGTCCGGCACTTTGTCGGGTGGCGAGTCGCAACGCATTCGCTTGGCCTCGCAAATCGGTTCCGGCCTGACGGGTGTTTTGTATGTGTTAGATGAACCAAGCATCGGCTTGCATCAACGCGACAATGAACGGTTGCTGACCACACTGAAACGGTTGCGCGATCTGGGCAATACCGTATTGGTGGTTGAACATGATGAAGACGCCATTCGGCAAGCCGATTATCTGATTGATATCGGCCCCGGCGCGGGCGTGCATGGCGGCGAAGTGATTGCCGCCGGAAAACCGGAACAGGTGATGAAATGCGCCAAAAGCGTCACCGCGCAATATCTTACCGGCAAGAAATTTATCGCCGTGCCCGATCTACGCCGCACCGCGAAAAAAGACACATGGCTGGAAGTGATCGGCGCGAGCGGCAATAATTTAAAAAATGTTTCAGCGCGTTTTCCATTGGGCGTTTTCACCGCCGTTACTGGCGTTTCGGGCGGCGGTAAATCGACTTTGGTGATCGAAACTCTTTATAAGGCGTTAGCGAAAAAATTGAATTTCGCACGTGATATTCCCGGCCCGCACACAGGCATCAAAGGGTTGGAATATATCGACAAGATCGTCGATATCGACCAATCCCCCATTGGCCGCACACCGCGATCAAACCCTGCAACATATACGGGTGCCTTCACCCCCATGCGTGAATGGTTTGCCGGATTGCCGGAATCCAAAGCGCGGGGCTACAGCGCGGGGCGTTTTTCGTTCAACGTCAAAGGCGGGCGCTGCGAAGCGTGCGAAGGCGACGGCACGTTGAAAATTGAAATGCATTTTCTGCCCGATGTTTATGTGACATGCGACGAATGTAACGGCAAACGCTATAACCGCGAGACATTGGAAGTGAAATATCGCGATAAAAGCATCGCCGATGTGTTGGACATGACGGTGGAAGAAGGCGCGGAATTTTTCAAAGCCGTACCCAGCATCCGCGACCGCATGGAAACATTGAACCGCGTGGGCTTGTCTTATGTAAAAATTGGACAGGCCGCCACGACCCTTTCGGGCGGAGAGGCGCAACGCGTCAAGCTGGCCAAGGAATTGGCGCGCCGCGCGACCGGCAAGACTTTATATATCCTTGACGAGCCCACGACCGGTTTGCATTTCGAAGATGTGCGCAAATTGTTGGAAGTGTTGGATGCGCTGGTGGCGCAGGGCAACACGATCATCGTCATCGAACATAATCTGGAAGTCATCAAAACGGCAGATTATATTATCGATATCGGCCCCGAAGGAGGCGATGGCGGCGGACGAATTGTCGCCGAAGGCACGCCGGAAGAGGTGGCGCAGGTCAAGGAAAGCTATACTGGCAAATATCTGCTGCCTTATTTAAAAACCACCGTTAAGGTTAAGAAGAAGGCGGCTTAGCCATAGCGCCCCGCTTAGTGGTGGAAATTTCTTGGCGTGATGATAAGATTCCGGCGTGAATGAAACAACGCAACCCAGCCACCCCCTAGCTACCCGCGCCTTGCAGCGTTTGCGGCGGCTTGCGTCCGGTAATGGCATGGAGCCGGCAGCGATTCAAATTCTGGAAACACAAGAAACAGAATTCATTATCAAAGGTGAATTGGATGTTTCGCCGATGTGCGATGTGGAGAGCGTAAGCTATCCCGGGTTGGTGCGCGGCAAAGGCCGCGAACTGGTCGAGTCGATAGGCGCGTTGCAACAGGCCGTTGCCAAACACAAATCCGAATTTCGCGAGTCACCCGATTGGATCGAAGACGTCACCAAGGAAATTAAAACGCACGAAACGCAGGGCTGGGGCATGGAAAATGCCAAAGTCACCTTGCCTGAAAAATCAGCCATCTATGCGGCTTCAGTATTGTGCCCCAGCTGTGGCGGCGGAAAAATGTTGACCTGCACCCAATGTAACGGGCAAGGACAGATGACATGCGCCCAGTGTCAGGGACAGGGGCGCGAAACCTGTTACCATTGCGGCGGGCGCGGTGAAAATCCGCAACAACCCGGCCAACGTTGCACGACATGCAACGGCACGCGTTTTGCCGTTTGCCGTTTTTGTCAGGGGCGACGTTATCTGGCCTGCCCCACTTGTAATGGGCAACGCGGCACGCCTTGCACCACATGCCAAGGAACCGGTCGTATAACGCATGAAGCAACAGTGACGTGCGGCGCGGAAACCCATTTCAGATTAAAGGCAGAAGGTTTGCCAAGTGGTTTGCGGCGCGGATTGGAACGCATCGGCCTTGCCAATCTGCATAAAGGCCACGCCGATGTCACCGCCCAGATGCCGCCGGAAGAAAAAGGCGCAAAAGAAAAAGGCGGCGAACCGCCCAAAGAAGGCGCCCCCGTTCCCATTTTGCATTATGAAGTCAAATTGCCTTATGCCGAATTGCGTATGGATTTCGGCAACAAGAAAGCAGTTGTGTCGGTTGTCGGCAAACGCTGCGCCATTTCGGGCGTGCCGAATTTTCTGGATGATGCGTTAAACCCGTGGATAGAAAAATTGCGCGTTGCTGCCACACACACCGGCAATTTGAATGAGGCGATAGAGGTTCGCGCGTTAAAAGAAATTTTGTCGCTAACAGTCGCGGGCAAAGACCGCACCGATGAAGTACGCAAACTTTATCCATTCGGCCTGTCGGCGCAAACTATAGATGGTATTTTATCGGATATGCGTTTGGCACTAAACCGCGCAACGCTGAAAACCCGCGCAACCATGGCGATTGGTTGCGTCGTCGCTTCTGCCCTCATCGCCTATATCATTTTTATGCAAGGCATCGAAGCACGCATAACGATGGGTTGGAAATGGTATATAGGATTAGCCTTAGACATTGCATTGACAGGCGCGATGATGGCCGCAAGCTGGGCTTTGCTTAATTTCTCAACGCGTTTTGTTTTGCAACGGCGTTTTCCGCAATTGAAGTTGGCGCTAAAACAGAAAATCGGCAAGACGGGGCGCAGTATGTTAGCCGCAATCGTTACCGTCTTTTTGGTGACAATGTTTTTCGCGACTATCCGGCCTTTGTGGCTCGCTTTGCTGATTCATTAATCTTTTATTTTTCCAGTCAAACCAGTAATTCTCATTGCCATGCAGAATTTCGGACACTTGTAAAAAATTGGCGACGCTCATGCCCTCGACTTGATCGGCCATTTGCACAAGCGGTTGATAAGGGTGGTAGTCACTTTCATCATCGATACACACATATCGCGTGACTTCGGGATGTCGGGTAAGCCATGCATCAACTTCATCGCCGCGTTTATTGGTTTTTGAAACGGGCGTACGCCAATCCTGATGGAAATCACCTATGAAACCACCTTCACGAAATAACGTCAAAATCTCTTCTTTCGTATAAATGATGCGTCTTGCTGACGAAATGACAATCTGCGTTTCAGAATCGCACTCCATCAGCCGGTTCAGTAACCCCATCACCACCGGATCAACTTTGTCGCGTTTAGCCATGCCTGCGGCAAGATTAGCCCGTAAAGTAACGGCAACCTCATCGATATCGAAAAAGATGATTTTCATTTTCCTGTTTTGGCGAGCCTGTCGAAAGCCTTCAGGCTTTCGATCAGTTCCGGCAATTCCTTGAGCGGCGTCGCGCTGGGTCCGTCGCAAGGCGCGTTTTCCGGATCATTATGCGTTTCGATAAAGATCGACGAAATACCCACTGCGACCGCGGCACGCGCCAAAGCCGGCACATATTGACGTTGCCCGCCCGCGCGTTCGCCGCCCGCGCCGCCACCCGGCTGTTGCACCGAATGAGTGACGTCATACATGACGGGATAACCTGTTTCGGCCATAATCGGGAAACCGCGCATATCGGTGACCAGCGCGTGATAACCAAAACTGACACCGCGTTCGCACAATATAATATTGTCATTGCCGGTCGATGCGATTTTTGACGCGACGTTTTTCATATCTTCGGGCGCAAGAAATTGGCCTTTTTTGACATTGATAACTTTGCCGGTTGCACCCGCCGCCAGAAGCAAATCAGTTTGGCGGCATAAAAAGGCAGGGATTTGCAGAACATCAATCACGGTTGCTGCGGGGGCGCATTGCGCGGCATCATGCACATCGGTGATAACCGGCATGCCAGTTTTCTCGCGGATATCGGCGAAAATTGGCAAAGCGTTTTCAAGCCCGATGCCGCGTGCCGATTTCATCGATGAACGGTTGGCTTTGTCAAACGAGCTTTTGTAAATCACCGGGATCTTGAACTTGTCGGCGATTTCTTTGACCGCTGCGCTCATTTCCATTGCGTGAGCGCGGGATTCAAGCGTGTTGGGGCCAATGATAAAGACCAGCGGCAGATCATTACCAATTTTAAGCGTGCCGCCTTTGGGCAATTTGATTTCAATATGTTTAGGCATTTTGTTTTTCCTTTTTCGCACGCAAACGATAGCTGAACCAACCGACGGGTAATAACGCCGCATAAATAAGACCAATGCTGGATAAGGTCATCCAGGTATTTGTTACAAGACCCGCGACCAGCACGACTAGACCAATCAAAATAGGCACAACCCACACAGGCGCGATACGCCAGCCTTTAAGCGCGAAAGTCGGCAATTGGCTGACCATCAACGCACCCACAATCATCATCCAAAAAGCATAAAGCGGCGCGGGCAAAGTCGCGCCATCGCCATATTGCAAAACAAACGCAAGCGGCAATAATGCCATGCACGCACCCGCCGGAATGGGCACACCGGTGAAATAGCTTTTAGCCCAGGCGGGCACCGCGTGATTTTCCAGCATCGTATTGAAACGCGCCAGACGCAATACGCCGCAAACGGCGAACACCAGAACCGCAATCCAACCGATGCCGCCCGCGTCTTTCAACACCCATTCATACATAATAAAGCCCGGTGCCACGCCAAAACTTATCGCGTCTGACAGGCTGTCCAGCTCGGCGCCGAATTTGCTGGCGATATTTAACAACCGCGCCACACGGCCATCCAGCACATCGAACACCGCCGCGATGATGATGGATAGAACGGCATATTCCCATTGTTGATTCAGCGCAAACCGAATGCCGGTCATGCCCGAACAAAGCGACATCAGCGTAAGCATATTCGGCAAGAGCCGCGTCAGGGGCAAATCTTTGCTCATACGCATTCCTCTTTAAGCACGAACTTCGCCGAGGCGTTGCGGTTCATTAGCCGCGAAATCCGCAATCACGGTTTCGCCACCGATCATATATTGGCCAATCGCAACCAAAGGTTTGACACCATGCGGCAAATAAATATCGGTGCGCGAACCAAAACGGATAATGCCGAAACGGGCACCCGTCTGATAAGACTGGCCTTCCTGCGCATCGCACAAAATGCGGCGGGCAATAAGGCCGGCGATTTGCACAACGCCGATCAATTCGCCCGCTTTGGGATGATCACCCGTTAATTTCAACGTGATGCCCATACGTTCATTATCGGTGCTGGCTTTATCCAGCGAGGCATTGACGAACTTACCGGCGCGATAACGGCGCGCGGTCACAATGCCTTCGGCAGGGATGCGGTTCACATGCACATCGAACACATTCAGAAAAACGCTGACCCGCGTGCGGGGCGCATCACCCAAACCGAATTCGGCATCGGGCACCACATCCTGGATCAAAACCACTTTGCCATCGGCCGGGCTGACCACAAGACCGGCGCGGGTTGGCGTGGTGCGGGCAGGATCGCGGAAAAAGTAAAAACACCATGTCGTCAGGATGATGCCGATAAAAAACATGGTTTTGCCGATCAGGGCGAACAAAGCCGTCACTCCGATAAAGGCGGCGATAAAAGGCCAACCGGCGGGATGGAAGAAAAGGAAAGGATTATTGTTTTTCATGTTTGCGATCTTATGGGTTTAAAGAGTTTTAGGATGATGCCCACCCTAGCCGCAGCTGGCCCGCATCTCAAGATATTAACTTTGCGGATAATGTATGCTATTTCTTTGGTTGTTGGCTCTGATTCCCCACCTTAATGCCCCCAAACATGCAAACAGCCGCCCTTCAACGCGATGATGAACCGGTTAATTTTGAAGAGCTTCTCCATAAGCTCGACAATGAATTTGCCGCCATTGCGCCGCATCTGCTGGAACGATTCCGTTTTGATGTCGATGGCATGAGTTATGAAATGCGCCGTATTACGCATGAAAGCGGGTTTCGTTTCCTGATCACCGTCACTATCGGTTTTCTGCCTTTCAGTATCGAATCGAGTACGCGGCGCGATGCCATCCGCCGCGTCGTGCGCGCCACGCAAGGCCTGCCGCGTGTGCATTTTGCCGTTACGCCCGCCAGCAAAATTACCGCAGGCGGCGTGTTTGAGGTCGCGCGGATAACGACGCCGGATTTCATTTTTTATCCTTTAATGCTGTTTATTCAGGAAGCACGGCCTTTTATGGATTTGGTCGGCCAATATCTGCAAGACCCGCCAGCACCCACGCCGGAACCACTAGTGTCCGAAAACGGTTAGATTCTTTTAACCAATGGCGAGTTAGAATAAGGCGTTATCCATTTTTGTCAGGAATCCGTCTTGTCCTCTATACTCCCTTCAGCCCCCGCCTCCGTCTGTGTTTATTGCGGTTCGTCCAACGCCGTTGCCGACAAATACAAACAAGTCGCGCAACAGGTGGGCAGCGGTTTAGCGGCGCGCGGATCACGCGTTATTTACGGCGGCGGCCATGTCGGTTTGATGGGCATTGTCGCCGAAAGCGCGATCAAGGCGGGCGGCACCGTTATCGGCATTATCCCCGAACATTTGCGCGCGCAGGAAGTGCAATTTGACGGCGTGACCAAATTGCATGTCGTGCCTGATATGCACACACGCAAACGTATGATGGTCGAACATGCGGATGCGTTTGTGATTTTGCCCGGCGGGCTCGGCACGTTGGACGAAGCGTTTGAGATTCTGACATGGAAAAAATTGGGGCTGCACAACAAGCTTGTGTTGATTTTTAATCAGGATGGTTATTGGGATGAATTTATCGCGCTCTTCGACAAAACAATCACCGAAGGTTTTTCACGACCCGCCGACCGCAACCTGTTCCGCGAAGTGAAAACGGTCGATGAAATGTTTGCGGTTCTGGCAGAACCGGTCATCGCAGATCGTGGTGTTTTAACGAACCGGCTTTAAACTTCACAGAACCACACTATCAATCGCCGAAGTTTGCGTTGAATGATGCGATTTTTCCAAAAAATGCAACAGACCCCCAAAATCCGACGATCAGAGAACGCCCAACATGCTGGCGACCAACGGATGACGCACAACATCTTTGTCCGTCAGCGTCACGACAGCAATGCCCGAAACCTTGTCCAGCTTGTGTGCGATTTGCGCCAGGCCCGAAACCCCTTCCAGCAAATCGCTTTGGTCGGGGTCGCCGGTCAAAACCATTGTCGAATGCCAGCCCAAACGGGTAAGCAGCATTTTAATCTGGCCATAGGTACAGTTCTGCGCTTCGTCAATCACCACAAAGGCATTGTTCAACGTACGCCCACGCATAAAACCAATCGGCGCAATTTCAATCGAGCCATCGGCCATATATTGTTTCAAACGTTTGCCGCCCATGCGGTCATTGAGCGCATCATAAAGAGGCGCAAAAAGGGCGACATTTTTTCCTGTAAATCGCCGGGCAGGAAACCAAGCGTTTCGCCCGCTTCGACCGCCGGACGCGACAGGATGATACGGTCAACACGACCGGCTTCCAACGCTTCGACGGCAGCCGTGATGGCCAGATAGGTTTTACCGGTACCGGCGGGCCCAACGGCCACAACCAGATTATGTTGCGCCATCGCATCCATCAGAAGCGATTGGTTGGCATTTTGCGGTTTTATCTTGCGGACATAGGATTGGTCGCGCCGTTCAAAACCGGGTTGATTTAAAGGATCCCAGGGCGAATTGGATGTATAAAGGGGTTCGACATTATGCGACTTTTCATTACGGTTTGAACTGTCAAAATGACGACGCTTGCCCATAGAGGCTCCTTTTCCGTCCGGCGGATGAAAACCGGACATGAACAAACCGTGCGGACACACTGCGTGACCGCATCGGGATCTGTGAAAATATAGGTTGGGATTGAAGTGCAGAAGATACAGGGCCGGAAGATGGCTTTGGTTTGAAATATGCTGAATAAGACCTGTTAATCTTACTGCCTCCTGTTCGGCTGCCCCTTGAAGCATTACGGGGCAAAAAAACCATTAACCTGTTGAATTACAAGGTATTTACTTATGCCCTGTTAACTCTACTACCACTATACGATAAGTCGGTTAAGAAACCATTAGGAAAGGTTCGAATTTTATATAATTCCGCATCCGCAACCTTCCTGATTTCCTTGACTCTAGGAGGAGTAATCCTTAGGTTGCGCGTCTGTTTCTAAGATTAAAGGATGTTCCTATGAAAGTCGCCAATTCTCTGAAGTCGCTGAAAAAGCGCCACGCCGATTGCAAAGTTGTGCGCCGCAAGGGTCGCACCTATGTGATCAACAAAACCAACCCGCGCTATAAATCGCGTCAAGGTTAAGTTTTGCGGTGAGCAAACCACAACAAATTGTGGTGACTGCTTGCAATGATCTGTATCTTCCCCTCGCGCTAGGATTGTTGAAATCCTTACGCGAGGTTTCTTTTTCTACCCCCTTCGACATTGGCGTGATCGATGTCGGCCTTGGTGATGAAACCAAGGCCCGAATTGCCGCGTTCGGCGCCATAATCGTTCCCGCCCAACTGCACTTTGATTATCCGGGACGCGCGGCATGGGAAGAACATAATTTCGCCTATCGCGCCATGACATCGCGGCCTTTTTTACGCGAACATTTCACCGGCTATCAAACCTATTTATGGATCGATGCCGATGCGTGGGCGCAAACGCCTGACGCCATCGACACGATGTTGGCGGGTGCCGCCAATAGCGATGCACTCCATATCATTTCGGAAATCGACCGCGATTACACGCCATATTTCCTCAGCTCGCAGCCATGGAATTATCATTTCAAATGGTACAGCGCCAATTTCCCCAGGGAATCCGTGGCCGCGATTTTTCCGCGCCCGATGTTGAATTCAGGCGTTCTGACCATGCATACCTCATCGCCAGTGTGGAAAGCATGGGGCGATACCTTGGCGTATTGTTTACAAAATAAACCCGTCATCACGCGCGACCAGTTTATGTGCGATCAGTTGAGTTTGAATATGGCCGTGTATACGCAAGGCCTGCCGTTGAAGGTAATGCCTGCCGAATATAATTGGCTGTCGCTTTACGCGACTCCTATGTGGGATGCCGAACGTAAATTATTCGTACGCCCCACCCCGCCGCGCAGCGTGATTTCGATTTTGCATCTAACGCATGAAAAAAAATTGCGTGAGTTCGATTTGGATATTGTCGGGGGCGGCACGTATACACGCACGCTTCTTAACCAAACTACTTAACTGCGGCCGCATCAATACCCGCTTCCGATGCTACCGCCGCTTCAATAGAAGCCGCATCAAGCGCCGACTTACCGCCCAATTTCACATAACGCGCGCAGGCATGATCGAGCGCGAGGATGGATTTATCAGGATTGTTGCGATTGCGGATATAGCGGTCGGTGAGTTTCACCACTTTGGCGCAAGCTTCGCGGTCGATGGTCACGCCATAATGTTTTTCAAAATTGCCCTTCAGGTTCATCAAGATATTCAATGTCATCTGCGTATCAGGCGTGGCGAGGAATATTTTCTGGAAACGGCGATCAATGGCGGGTTCCACCGTCACATAATCTTCATATTCTTCACGCGTGGTCGCACCAATCACATATAAATCGCCCGCCGTCAGATAAGGCTTCATCAAATCGGCAATCCCGGAATAGCTGGATGCTTTGAAGGCCAGCATCAGCTGATGAATTTCATCGATACAGAAAATAATCGGCGGGAAATCACGTGTCGCATTGCGTTCGGCAACGCCTTTTAAAATCGGGATCAAACGCCCTTCCAGATCGGCGCGTGATTGCGAACCGGCACCGATCATCGACATTTCAAGTTCGATAATGCGCGCACCCTTCAACATATCTGGCACGCGACCCTGTGCGATCCATTGCGCCAGACCGATGAACAAAGCGGTTTTACCGACACCGGCACCGCCCAGCAACATGATATTCTTCCGCAAACGTTGCAAAAGAATCAGCGTCATATAATCGATCTCTTCATCACGACCAGAAATAGGATCGAATTTCCCTTCGCGTTCCTGCAATGTAATGTCACGGGTGTAGCGGTGAATCAAACCGTTGAGTTCGTCATCGGAGATTACAAAATTATGCTTGGTCATTTGGACAGAAATTCCTCCCACACGGCGCGGATATCCTTAACATCGGTATCGCGCGAAACAAAGGCCTGCCCAATGCCGCGCAGCAGGATAAGCGTGATCTTGCCAGCTTCGGCTTTTTTATCCTGCGCCATATAGGCCATCAGACGGTCGATGTCATAAGCGATGGAGGGCGGTTTAACCGGCAAACCCACAGTCATAAAATGCGCATGGACATCATCATAATCTTTTTGCGGGCACAACCCTAAACGCGCCGACAACCGTAGCGCCAGCAAGATGCCCAGCGCAACCGCTTCACCATGCACCAACGCATTGCCGAAACCCGTTACGACTTCCAGTGCATGCCCGAAAGTGTGCCCCAGATTGAGCAATGCGCGAACACCGGATTCGCGTTCGTCTTTGGCAACGATTTTGGCCTTGGCGGCACAGCTGGCGCCCACCGCATAAATTTGCGCATCATGATCGCCGTTGACCAATTGGCCGCCATGCGCGGCGCACCAACGGAAAAAAACCGGATCATTGATCAACCCATATTTAACAATTTCGGCATAACCGGCACGTATTTCGCGGGCAGAAAGAGAATCCAGCAACGTCACATCAGCCAACACCAGACACGGTTGATAAAACGAGCCGACGGTATTTTTGCCGTGGGTCGTATCAATCGCGGTTTTGCCGCCGACCGAACTGTCGACCTGCGCCAGCAAAGTCGTGGGGATTTGCACATAATCAATGCCGCGCATCGCAAGCGATGCGGCAAGCCCCGCCATATCACCAACCACACCGCCGCCCAGTGCGATGATAAGGGATTTGCGGTCGATATTCGCCGCCAGAATTTTTTCCAATACAATTTGCAGCTGCGCAAAGTTTTTGTTCGCTTCGCCCGCGGGCACAACGATATGCGTCAATACATCATGGCCGCCCGCCGCCAAATTGGCTTCCAGCCTTGCGCGATAAAGTGGGTCAACATTGCTGTCGGTCACAATCACAGAGCGACGTGCACCAAGACGCAACCGGATAAGGGTCGCGGCTTCGGATAAAATGCTGTTGCCAATAACAATGTCATAGGATGGCGTCGTCGCCGTATCAGCGAAATCAACACGCACAATCTTGCCGGGCGTAAAACGAGCCAAATCTACAGCGGCAGAGTCGGCGGCGATTGTGGAGGAAGGAGTCATTTACCGATCAGCTCCTCTGCCTGGGCGCGCGCGGCCTCATCAGCTTCGCGCAACACTTCCAAATCAGTCAACGGCGCAGCATTGCTGCCATTCAACACGGATTCATTAATGCGTTCGATATCCAAAAATCCTATACGTTTATCAAGGAAAGCCTGCACCGCGACTTCGTTGGCGGCGCTGAGCATGGCGGGCGCGGTGCCACCTTTTTTCATCGCTTCCTGCGCAAAACGCAAAGCGGGGAATTTAACCGGGTCAGGATTTTCAAATGTCAGCGAACCGATTTTCGCCAGCTCAAGACGCGGCACCGGTGTTTCCATCCGCTGCGGCCACGCCAAACAATAACCAATGGGGGTGCGCATATCGGGCGAACCCATTTGCGCCAGAACCGACCCATCGCGATATTCAACCATGCTGTGAATAACCGATTGCGGATGCACCAAAACATCGATTTGTTCGGGCGGCATCTGGAACAGGAAGTGCGCTTCGATAACTTCGAGCGCCTTGTTCATCAAGGTTGCGCTGTCGATAGAAATTTTCGCGCCCATGCTCCAAACGGGATGTTTGACCGCCTGTTCCGCCGTCATCTTTGCCATGTCTTCGCGCGACGTCGTACGGAACGGCCCACCGGAAGCGGTCAATATCAATCGCGCGATGCCTTCGGGATTATTGAAATCGAAAACCTGATAAATCGCGTTATGTTCGCTGTCGACCGGCAACAAGGTCGCGCCCGCTTCGGCGACAAGCTTCATCATCAAAGGCCCGGCGCACACCAACGTTTCCTTGTTCGCAAAGGTAATCGTCGCGCCGCGCCGCGCCGCCGCCAATGTGCCGGGCAAACCTGCCGCGCCCACAATGGCCGACATAACCCAATCGCTGTCGGCCTGTGCCGCTTCTTCAACCGCTTTGGCACCCGCAGCCGCCTGAATGCCAGTGCCAGCCAGCGCGTCTTTCAACGATGCATATTGGCTTTCATCGGCGACAACCGCCATTGCGGGCTTCAACAGTTTTGCCTGCTCCACCAATAATGCGACATTCTTATTGGCTGTCAGCGCGACCATTTCGTACGCATCGGGCGAACGCGCGATAAGGTCGATCGTTTGTTGGCCGACCGAACCGGTCGAACCCAAAATCGTGATTTTGCGTTTCGCCGCATTTGTTTTTATTTTTTGAACAACAGTCACATCACCCTCTTAAAACCAGCCGATATGTTCGCCCAAAGCTTTTTGAAAAAGAAACGCAAAAAAACCGGCGAAAGCCAAACCATCAATGCGATCGAGCACGCCGCCATGGCCGGGGATCAGATCGCCACTTTCTTTAACGCCCGACCGGCGTTTGAAATGCGATTCAAACAAATCGCCCAATTGGGCAACCACCGCCAGAAGCGGCGAGAGAACTACGGCGACCAAAGGCATTTGCGCCCCCATCCAACGCGCCGTAAGATAGCCCATAAGAATGGCCAAAGCCATCCCACCAAATAACCCGGCCCATGTCTTACTGGGGCTTATCGCGGGCGCAAGTTTGGCGCCGCCAATGATACGCCCCGCGACATAGGCGCCGATATCGGTGCCCCAGACGGTAAGCAGCACAAAGAAAACCAGCCCCGCGCCAACATCGGGCGTGGCGCGCAATGATAACAAAGCAAGCCCGCTGCCCCCCATATAAGGGATGCCGAGCGCAATCCAGGCCGCATGCTCATTTTGGTCACGCGCTGCCAGTAAAAACAAAACCAATGTCGCCAGCACACCCAGCATCGCACCGAAAGAAGGCGATAGCAGCATACCCGCCAACATGACGATAATCAGCAAGGCGCAAGCGATGCCAACCATTTTGGGGTTCGTGGCATGGTTATGCGAAGCGGGCACAATAAGCCGCAACCACTCAAATAACCCCACAACAACTACACAAGTGATCAGCGCCCCATAGGCAATTCCGCCCAGATAAACGCCCAATAGGGCAACAGGGGTCATAATCGCCGCCGAGATCAGGCGCAGACGCAAATTCGCAATATCGAATTTTTCAAGAAGGGGGGCAGCTTGCAAGGATTTCAACCTGTAAAATAGAGAAAGAATCACTCTTTCTAATGGTTTAACACGGGTTCAAATCATAGGTACAGTCTTGTTACGTCCTTTCCGCGCCAAATATTAACAAAATCTTATGGCTATGCCCTTAAAATGACGAGGTTTATCCCAAGATACTGGAACAGCATGTTTCTTGTCGTTTTTGTCACTTTGGTGATTTCGATCATCGCCTTGTTCGGGCAGGTTTTAACCCTGCAGACCGCGAAAATTAATGCCGCGCAGATTGGCCTGATGCAAACCATGATGGCATGGCATGCGGGTGCCGTCGCCGTGGGCAAAACGATTTTACCCGCCAGCCTGACGACCGCCGGATGTTATTTAAATGCCGGATTAACGGGGGTCACCAATTGCCCGTCTTCTGTTGCCATAGCCAATGTGCCTCCCGGCTATAATTTTGGTCAATTCAGTTTTAATTCGCTGGCGTTTGTGACCCCACCACCGGCTGTCGCCTATGTTGTTACCTATGTGGGGGCAACAGCGGCGACAGGCAATCTGGTTTTGCCGGGCAACGGGGCTGGCGCTTTTGAAACCGGTTATTCCATGAAGGATTTATCGCGGCAATTCGCCCGGGCGGTGCCGGTTTATCTGGCCTATGGTTCTGTGACCAGTTCCGGCATATTGACAATCGTGGCAAAATCCGGTGGGTCTGCAACCGGCGATACGCCACCCGCCACGACCTATTCTATTCCTATCTCGATTCCCACAGGTTCGCTGGCTATACTCTCGGTTGCCCAATGATGTTTATGACGCAAAAGGAACGCCCTATGACAAAACGCCCTTTCCAATATCGCTCGCGCGGTTTTACGCTTATCGAATTGGCCATCGTCCTTGGCGTGGTTGGTGTGTTGGCAGCCGGTTTGTTCCGTCTGATGTCGACTGGTAATTCGCAAAGCAAAGATGCATCAACAGCACAACAACAACAGGCATTGATCGCAGCCGTTGCCGGGTATTTGTCGGATAATAGTTCGGGTGGTGGACAGAATGTGATGAAGGCGATGGGCGCCTATGGCACTCAAAATATTCCTCTGCCGACCAGCAATACAAGCCTTAGCAACTGCCAAGCCACGGGCTACGCTTTATCGGGTGGTCTCGCCAGCCCTTATGCCAATATGTGTAACTTTCTGCCACCTGGCTTTACCCAAAGCACCACAAATTCTTATGGCCAAACTTATACTATTCAGGTTTTGAAAGATAACACGCCACCCGGCCCCACTGCGCCGCAAACCTATTCTTATGAAATCGCGACAACCGGCCCCGTTGTGCCTGATGTGGATGGCGGCCGCATTTCCAGCCTGATCGGCGGCGATGGCGGTTTTGTTTACACATCGCCTGTTTGCACAGGTGCTGCATCATCGGTAACCGCGTGCGGTACCATGGGCGCGTGGAGCAACGTCATCACCAATCCCGGCACGTCGCAAGGTTATGGTTTTGCGTCTTCACAATTCGGTTCGATCGTTTCGCGGAGCTTTATTTCGCCCGGCACCAACAGCAGCTATTTCTGGCTGGCACGCTCTCTTATGCCGAGCGGTGCGCCGGATCTGACCTACAATACAATGGCGACCGATTTATATATGAGCGGTGCGACTAACATCAATATGAGTAGTGGCGCTTTGATTTTCAGCGGCACCGATGTTAGCGGATCGATCCAGATGGGTACCGGTTTTATTAATTTGGCTTCGGGCTATATTTCCGGGCCGGGTCTGGCGGGTGGCGCCGCCCAAATTGAATTGGGCAGCGGTGCCTATACGGCAGGCACACTGATTTCCTTAACAACCGGATGCACGGCCATATCAACGGCGGGCTGTCCCGCAGCCCTTTATGTGACCACGGGTGATGTCTTCGTTGCCGGAGAAGTTACAGCAACAAAAGTTTATTCAGCATCGGATGAACGTTTGAAAATGAATATTCACCCCATCGTCAACCCTTTAGACAACATCATGAAGATTGACCCGGTCAGCTTTAATTTTAAAAATGGCGGTTCAGCCAGTATGGGTATTGTCGCCCAGCAGCTTGAAACCGTGTATCCTGAATTGGTTCATGAAACCAACGGCACGAAATATGTCGAATACACCGCCCTGATCGGGCCGTTGATCGGCGCCATTCAGGAATTGAAGCATCAGAATGATGATCTTCGTGCCAAACTGCATGAACAGGAAATGCGGGAACAGGATTTGGAACGCACTTTAAAAGGCACGTCGGCAACCCCCTGACATTGTTGTTATTGGGTGATGATATCGCAATGGACCGCGCATTGGCCGCTTGTGTTCTGATGAATGCAGCAATGCGGCATGGTCGCGCCCTGCCCCTTGGTAAAAGCGGCAGGATTGGTCGTTAAACAACCATCATTTCCTAGACCCGAGATATCATTGAAAATATCCACGCCCTGTATGGTTGGCATGTAATGCGATGCGCAGGCACTGGCATCGGCGATCAATTTATCGGTTGAAGGGAATTGGGGATCATTACCATCGCAAGGCAAAGTTTGACGGCAGTTGAAAGCGCTCACCACCATTCCCTGCGCCATCACCTGCATGGGCGCCACGACCACAAAACCTAAAGCAACCAAACGGGCAAAAGAGGACAGGCGCATTGGTTCTCCGGGGACAGGGACGAAACAGAAAGCCAAACATATCTTGGGCAGTTAACAAGGACAAGCCCGCATTTGGCCTTTATCTTACGCGCCGAACGGGCACCCCCACCCCGATAGACAAAAGCGCGTGGTTTCGCTATCAATACCCTTCAAAAAGTCAGGAGTATCATTGATGCAAAACAGCCACTTAAAACCCGGTGTCGTTTGGGGCGAAACCTATCAACAACTGGTATCGGCCTGCAAAAAAGGCGGCTATGCCCTGCCCGCTGTCAATGTGATTGGCACCAACAGCATCAATGCCGTTCTGGAATCCGCAGCCCGCAATAAATCGGATATCATTATCCAGCTATCGAGCGGGGGCGCGCAGTTTTTTGGCGGTCCCTCCCTTGCCGATTCCCTGACGGCGCGTACCTTGGGCGCGATATCCGCCGCCCAGCATGTGCATAAAATGGCCGAACATTACGGCATCTGCGTTGTGCTTCATACCGATCATGCCAATAAATCGCTCATTCCCTGGGTGGAAGCGATGATCACCCACAGCGCCGATCACCATAGACAAAGCGGCACGCCGCTTTTCTCTTCCCACATGCTGGATTTATCCGAAGAACCTTTGGCCGACAATCTGGCCGAATGCCGCCGCATTTTGGCCAAACTTGCGCCCTTGGGCATGAGCCTTGAAATTGAATTGGGCGTAACGGGCGGCGAAGAAGACGGCGTGGGGTCGGAGGATTTGGGCAGCGCCGATCATTCGCGCCTGTATACCCAACCCGAAGATGTGTGGCAGGCTTATGAAACATTGAAACCTATCGGGCATTTTTCGGTAGCGGCATCGTTTGGCAATGTGCATGGCGTGTACGCGCCGGGCAATGTCAAATTGCGCCCCGAAATTCTGGATAAGTCGCAAAAGCTGATCCAGCAAAAAACCGGCATCGAAAAAGCGGTTAATTTTGTTTTCCACGGCGGGTCAGGTTCCGATAAAAAAGACATTGAAAACGCCATCAGTTACGGCGTGTTCAAAATGAATATCGATACCGACACGCAATTTGCCTTTGCCCACGGCATTGGCGGTTATGTGGCGCAAAACCCCGAAGCATTTCAGGCGCAGATAAGCCCCACAACGCACAAGCCATTAAAAAGCCTTTATGATCCGCGTAAATGGTTACGTGTCGGCGAGAAGTCGATGGGCGCACGCATGGACGAAGCATTTAAGGATTTGGGTTCGACCGGACGCAGCTTGGCTGCGTAAATCAAAAGTCAGCTTAGCTGTTTAAAAAAGGAAAAAAAGATGTTCATTCAAACCGAAGAAACACCAAACCCCGCGACGATGAAGTTTTTACCCGGTCGCGATGTGATGGGCAGCGGAACGTTGGAAATCACCTCCGCGGCACAGGCGGCGCAGTCGCCTTTGGCAGAAATGCTTTTTAAGATCGACGATGTGCGTGGCGTTTTTCTGGGCAAGGATTTCATCACCGTCACCAAGGGCGATGAAAAAAGCTGGACGACACTTAAACCACCCGTCCTGACCGCCATTATGGAACATTTTTCTTCGCATGCGCCGATTGTGACGGGCGCGGCAGAATCCACAGCAGAAGCGGTTGACGAGAACCCCATCATCGCCAAAATCCGCGAATTGCTGGATCAAAAAATTCGCCCCGCCGTTGCCCAGGATGGCGGCGACATCACCTTTCAAAGCTTTGACGACGGCATTGTGTATTTGAACCTGAAAGGGTCTTGCGCGGGCTGTCCCAGTTCCAGCATGACATTGAAAGCCGGCGTCGAAAATATGTTGCGGCATTATGTGCCGGAAGTGCGCGAAGTGCGTCAAGTGCGATAAATAAAAGGAGCTGCGACCATGAAAAAATTCTCTTCCCTTCTGTTTGCCAGCGTTTTGCTCACGCCCCTGATGGCATCCGCGCAAAGCTATTATGAACAGGAAGGCTATCAGCCGCCGCAATTGGAACAGATGGTCGCACCCATCGCGCTGTATCCTGACGCGCTTTTAACACCGGTTTTGGTGGCATCTAATTACCCGCAACAGATCAGAGATGCGTTAGGCTGGCTCGGCAACCCCTATTTGGCGCAAACACCGCCCGATCAGGTAAGCCTGCAGTTGCAACAAATGCCATGGGATGACAGCGTTAAATTTCTGACCGCCTTTCCCCAGGTTCTGCAACGGATGAATGATAACCCTTCATGGGAACAACAGATGGGTTCGGCCTACGCCCAACAGCCTTATGATGTTATGGATGCTGTTCAAAATCTGCGCCATGATGCCGAAGAAGCAGGCGTCTTGCGCTCTAACGCGCAGGCCAGTGTTTATCAGCAAGGCAATGATATTCTGATCCAGCCAACCAACCCCAATATGATTTACGTGCCCGCCTATGATCCTGCACGCGCCTATGGCGAATGGGTTGAACCGCAATATCCTCCTTACGCCTTTGTTGTCGAACGTCATCGCGAACAGCTGTATGTTCCGTCGTTTTTGTCTTTCAGCTTTGTCAGCAACCATTGGCACCCTCATCCTATGGCGTGGCAAAGCCGCGAGCATGTTGATCACGCATTCCATACTTCCTATCCCGCGCCGGAAGTGCATCATGATGCACCGCATGTGGATGCGCATCATTTTGATGCGCCCCGCCATCATGAAGATCATCCTGCGCCCGTGCATGAAGCGCCGGCAGCAGCTCCTCAAGTGCAACAGCATTTCGAAGAAGCACCGCGTTCGCCCGGCCTTGCGCATCCCCAACCGCAACAGCAGGCTGCACCTGTGCACAATGCGCCGCCCGCAGCGGCACCGGAACATCATGAAGAGCCACATCACGAGGAACCGCATCATGATGAGCCGCCCCATAATGACGGGCATGATGAGCATCATCCGTAAATGCTGATATTGGCGTTGGATAGTTGTGGCGCGGCATGTGCCACCGGCGTGTGGCAAGATGGTGTTATGATCGCCAGCGCCCGCGAAGATATGGCGCGCGGACAGGATGCGCGTCTGATGCCGATGCTTATGGATGTGATGGCACAGGCCAAATGTGATTTTGCGGCCTTGGATAAAATTGCCGTGACACGCGGACCGGGGAGTTTTACAGGATCACGCGTGGGGTTAGCGGCAGCACGCGGCATTGGTTTGGCGGCGAACAAATCCGTTATCGGCATCGACCGTTTTGCGATTTATCACGCAGCACATGCCGCCATCGGCAAAGATATTCTGGTGGTGATTGAATCGAAACGCGCCGAGCTTTTTTGCAAATTTTTTCCTGCGCAAAATGCACCGCATGAATTTTGTTTGTGGACCGAAGCGCAAATTGCCGATTTTATCGCCGCGCATCCCGATGTTATAATTGCCGGTGATCGCGCCAATGGCGATGAGGATATCGTGAAAATATGCGCCGATCTTGCCGCACATGCTGATGCGATGCATCCTGACTATCAACCGCGCCCGCTTTATTTACGCGCGCCCGATGTCAGTTTTCCCACAGCCAAAGCTTCCAGCGCGCGATAACGCCCGTGGAAATACGCTAACGGTTCCTTGGTGCCCGCGCGTTTGTGCAGATCGATAACTTCGCCGACAAAAATGCTATGGTCGCCGCCTTTATGCACCGCATGAGGTTTGCACAAAACCCAGCCCAGCGTGCCGCGCAGAACGGGGCAACCGCCCACCCCCGCATCCCACATATTTTTCGGCGCGGGATTATGGTGACTGTCGGCAAAATGGCGCGAAACTTTTTCCTGTCCCGCTGCCAGGAAATTAATCACGAAACAATCCACCTGCCGAAAAGCTTTATGAAGCGCTGCATCACGGTCGAGGCAAAACAACACCAAAGGCGGCGCCAACGATACGGAAGTAAAAGAATTAACCGTAAGGCCAAATTCGCCCAAAGCATCATTTTGGGCCGTTACCACGGCAACACCTGTGGTAAAACATCCTAAAATCTGGCGGAATTCCGCACTGTCTATTTTTTTGCTCATAAGCCCCACAGAAACAGAATTTTCCTTTGTGCACAATTCTTAAATGGCATTTTGCTCGTTTTTCTTTAGAATATGGCCATGGTTAAACGCAAAAACACAGATAGAAACGTCTCTATTTCCCAAGCCGCGCTGCGTCTTGCCGCAGAAATTGATCGCATAGCCTTTGCACAAAAATTCACGGGTTCGCCGCATGATAGGTTGTTTGATATTCTGATGGCGCGTTTCGATGTGATGCAAAAACACCGCACGGTGATTATCAACATGGCCAAGGCTGCACGGCATGATCGCGCCTTAACCCTTGCGCTTGGCCGCGCGACGATTGACGGAACCTATCGCATTATCGATACTGCAAAAATTTCTAACCCGCCGCGTCCGGTTTTGGCCGCCGGAATTACTGCGATTTATGGTTGGGCATTTTTTGCGTGGCAACGCGATACAAGCCGCGATATGGCCAAAACAATGGCGGCATTGGATCGCGGTTTGCGATTGGCAAGCAAGGCTTTGGAACTACTCAAACCACGCTCTTGACGCGTGAGAGTGTAAGAACGTCTACTTGGCTTGCGCCAGCCTTTAACAAAATACGCGCGCATTCTTCGGCTGTCGCGCCTGTCGTCAACACATCATCAATCAACACAATGTTTTTGCCATTGATTAGCGCATGATGGTGCGGCGCAATGGCAAAAGCACCGCGCACATTATCTTGGCGTTCTTTGCGTTTCAACTTGCCCTGAATGGGTGTAGCGCGGATGCGGCGTAACAGATCCGGCATAACCGCTTTGCCCGACAACACCCCTATGTGATGAGCCAACAACGAAGATTGATTGTAACGCCGTTTAAACAACCGCCAGCGATGAAGCGGCACCGGCATCAGATAATCCGCGCCCGCCAACATATCGCCGCCCGCGCGATACATCCATGTCGCCAAAGCCTTGGCGGTATAGGTGCGATCGCCATGTTTGAAACCCAGCACCAGCCCCCGGCTGGCATCATCATAAATCATCGCGGCGCGGGCGGCATGATAATGGGGCGGTTGCACAAGGCACGACCCGCACACCATCCCATCACCCACCGGAATATCGAACGGTGCCCCGCAACAAGCGCAAAAAGGCGGTGCGATAAAAGGGATGGTTTTCCAACATGCCGCACATAAAGTCGCCACCCCACCCACCGGATCATCACACACAAGGCAAAGCGGCGGCAGCAACAGATCAAGCGTGCGGGTGGAGAATTTTTTAAGGACGGAACGCATGTGGCTATTTTGCCCCAGACCGGGGCTGGTAACAAGTGGCGCCAAACCAGCGATTCTGCCTTGATGGCGCCTGCGATTGCTTTTTCTACCCAAAACATCTATAAATCTCCGTTCCCACAAGGAGAAAAACCATGAACAGCCTGAACGAAGAAGATCTGAAGAAAAACGTTAAAGACAAGGACACATGGTTGCGTTTTGTCTATCTGGTGGTTTTCGGTGTGGCATTTTATTTGTCCATTCTTTTGACATTCGCCACTTCGGTATTTCAGTTTCTGGCCAAGCTGTTCAGCGGTTCGGCCTTTGCCGGTCTGGCAGAATTTGGCGATAATCTGGCCGCCTATCAGGGGCAGGTTACGCGCTATCTAACCTTTGCATCGGACGAAAAACCTTTTCCGTTCGCGCCATTCCCGACCAAACAACTTTAGTACCCCGCATTTAATAAGCGTATTAGAAAAGGATTTCTTGTGAAAACCTATTATATCACCACGCCCATCTATTATGTAAACGACGTCCCGCATATCGGCCATGCCTACACGTCGCTCGCTTGCGATGTTATGGCGCGGTTTAAACGTCTGGATGGTTACAATGTCATGTTTTTGTCGGGCACCGATGAACATGGCCAGAAAATCGCCAAAGCGGCAGAAAAAGCCGGTATCGACCCGCAAGCCTTCACTGACAAGGTTTCACAGAATTTCCGCATATTGCTGAAAAACATCAATATCTCGAATGACGATTTCATCCGTACCACAGAAGAACGACATAAAAAGGCCTGTCAGGCTTTGTGGAATGAGTTGTTAAAACGCGGCGAAATCTATCTGGGCAAATATGCCGGTTGGTATGCGATGCGCGACGAAGCTTATTACACCGAAGATGAATTGAAAGACGTCGACGGCAAAAAAATCGCGCCCAGCGGCGCAGAATGCGAATGGGTGGAAGAACCCAGTTATTTCTTCAAATTATCAGCCTGGGGCGATCGCCTTCTGAAATTCTACGAAGAAAATCCCGATTTCATCCTGCCGATTTCGCGCCGCAACGAAGTGATAAGCTTTGTCAAATCCGGCATGCGCGATCTATCCGTGTCGCGTACCGCCATCACATGGGGCGTGCCTGTGCCCGATGAGCCCAAACATGTGATGTATGTGTGGCTGGATGCTCTTACCAACTATCTGACCGCCATCGGGTATCCCGACACCAATGCCGACACGTTCAAAAAATTCTGGCCAGCGGATGTCCACATGGTCGGCAAAGACATTCTGCGTTTCCATGCTGTCTATTGGCCGGCCTTTTTAATGGCGGCCGGATTGCCCGCGCCGAAACGCGTTTTCGCGCATGGCTGGTGGACGAATGAAGGACAGAAGATTTCCAAATCACTAGGAAATGTCATCGATCCCGTTGAATTGCTGGCCACCTATGGGCTGGATCAAACCCGTTATTTCCTGATGCGCGAAGTGCCGTTCGGCAATGACGGCGATTTTGCGCGTGAAGCGATGATCCGCCGCATCAACAGCGATCTGGCAAACGGCATTGGTAATCTGGCGCAACGCAGCCTGTCGCAAATCGCGAAAAATTGCGGCGGTTTGGTGCCAACACCGAAAGAGTACACGGACAAAGACAAGGCGTTGCTGCAAAGCGCCGAAAACCTGTTGCCGCACTTGCGCAGCCTGTTCGATGTGCAGTCTTTCAGCAAAGCGCTTGATGCCATTTGGGGCGTGATTGCCGAAGCCGACCGTTATGTCGATGAACAGGCGCCGTGGGCCTTAAAGAAAACCGATATCGCGCGTATGGAAACGGTTTTGTATGTGCTGGCGGAAACTTTACGCCATTTGGGCATTGTGTTGCAGCCCTTTATGCCCGATGCGTCCAACGCCTTGCTGGATCAGCTTGCGGTTCCCGCAGATGCCCGCAGCTTTGCGCATTTAAACGCAGCAAACGCCCTTACACCCGGCAGACCGCTGCCCGCGCCGCAAGGCATTTTTCCGCGCTATATCGAAGCGGCAAAACCCTAAGAAAAACCCCTCTCCAACTTGTTGGAGAGGGGCGGCATCACATTCTCAGAAGAAACGATATTCAATGGGGTGAGGCTTAAACCCTTACTTCACATCCGCCGCAACCTGCATCTTCACAATCTTGGTCGGATCGGACACCGCACCATTGTTCGATGAAGAACCGGCCTTGATCTTGTCGACGAATTCCATACCAGACATCACCTCGCCCCAGATGGTGTATTGCCCATCAAGGAAAGGAGCAGGCGCAAAACAGATAAAAAACTGGCTGTCGCCGCTGTCGGGACTTGCGGCCCGCGCCATCGATACGGTGCCGCGCACATGATGAGCATCCGAAAATTCAGCCTTCAACTTCTTGCCCGAACCGCCGGTGCCGTCGCCGCGCGGGTCGCCGGTTTGCGCCATAAAGCCCGGAATAACGCGATGGAACGAAAGGCCGTTGTAAAAACCTTCGCGGGTCAATTCTTTGATGCGCGCAACATGACCGGGCGCCAGATCGGGGCGCAGTTTGATCACCACGCGGCCATCAGGCAAATCAAGATAAAGGGTGTTTTCCAGATCAGACGTAGCGGCGGCGGTCATGGGAGCGGCTCCAATCAAAAGGGTGAGAAGGATGGCGAATATGCGGGCAAAACGAGGCATGGAAACACCAAGAGGCTAGGAGTTAGAAGAAGGGATTAGGGAAAGATAGGGGAATTAGAGAAGGAGGGAAAGAGTAAGATTCACGAATCCCTTTCTTCTTTTCTCTCTACACACTAATCTTCCCCTAATCTTCCCCTAATCTTCCCCTAATCTTCCCCTAATCCCTACCTATGAACAAAAACCGCGCCCTTCTTCTTGACCGCGATGGCGTCATAAATCGCGATAAAGCCTATGTCTGGCACATTGCCGATTTTGAATTTATGCCCGGCCTCTTTCCTTTTTTGCGGAATGTACGCGATGGCGGGTTTCGCGTTGCCATAGTGACCAACCAGTCAGGTGTGGCGCGTGGTTTCTATACCGAGCAGGATTTTGAAAACCTGACCGCACACATGTTATCGGAATTACGGCGCGAAGGGATTGAGATCGAGCTGACCCTTGCCTGTTTTCATCATCCCGAAGGGGTTGATGCCGCCTACAAACGCGAAAGTTTCTGGCGTAAGCCGAACCCCGGCATGGTGATGGAAGCCGCGCGGCGGATGGATTTGAATGTGGACACATCGGCCTTTCTGGGCGATTCCTTGCGCGATCTGGAGGCGGCACAGGCAGGCGGGATCGGCAAATGTTTGTGGATGACATCCCCCGACACCACACCGCCGACAGGCATGACGGTGGTTAGAAATTTTGATCAAGCGTTGGCGGGTCTGTTTGCCTAAAGGTGGAGGGAAATTGCTGGCTGCCGGTTGAATCGGTATGGATGCCACCAAGATTCTTCAGGAAGAAATGGAAACTGACCGATGTGCCGGAACTGATATCGACGCGATCCGTATCATCATGACTCAAATTAATGCCCGCGCCGAAACATTCATCGACATAACTGAGGCTTATCCCGTCGCTGCGCGGCCCGGGTTGCGGTTCGAAAGATTGAACATGGCTTCCGCTGAGCGTCCAGTATTTCTTGAAGGTCGAAGATAGGCTTATCGTCATCTGCTGCACTTCGCCGACAAAACTACTGGTTGTGGTCGTCGTGTTATTATCTTCATAGGCTTCGATATAATTGATCGTCGGTTTGAAAAGAGGCGTCCCGAAACTAAGCGTCGCGTCTTGCTGTTGGGGCGAAAAATCCTGTTCCGACAGACGGAAACCGTAATTGGCGGTAATCCAGGAAACCGGCACAAAATCAATGCGCCCGACATAATCGGACGCACGCGTCGTCAACCCTGATTGCGCGGGAAATTGGTTATCGGTCGTGAAATTATAGCTTTCACCACCAAACACATCGACGCGCGAGCCGGAATCCATGGCAAAACTGTTGCGCAACCCATAAGTGGCGCGGCTACCGCCTTCGATCAAATCGCTGCCCGTGAAACGGTTGGGTGAAAAGAGATTGGTTTCGTCAAATTCGACATCCAAACTATCTTCGATGGGTTGTTCGGTAATCTGCCGGACTTTGGGCGCCGCCGTTATAGCGACAATCGGTTCGACCAGCTGTTGATAGCCATCGCCAACAAAACTTCCACTGCGCCCCATCGGATAGCGCATCACGATATTGGCCTGTTCGAACTGACGGGTAAAATTGGCATTGTTATAAACTTGCCCGTTTTCCGCCGATACGACATTATTGGCCAAATAACTGTCGGTGCGAAACAAACCGGAAACCGTGGTGACCAGACCGGTTTGTGAAATAAGTTGTCGCTCCCAGCCTTCATTCAAAGACAGACGCCGTGTATCCGGCCCCTGTTGCGCGATGGGTTGGCCGGAATTATCGCGCTGTGTTACCAAAGTATTGCCATCCAGAGACCACCGCCCGCCCAGCGTGCTGCCAGGATCGCCAAGCGCGCTGAAAGTCGCGGATGGAAGAACCAACGGTTCAACCACATCGGTGCCCGGACGCAAATCCTGGAAATAATAGGAATTCACCGCCAGATAATCTCGGTTTTTGAAACCTTCGAGATAGGCACGGGTCGTTGTCTGATCGAGCGACGAAATCTGATAACGGTCAAGATAGCTTTTATCCGACACATATTGCACATCGCTGCCGATACGCCAGATAGGATCAAGCCCGTCGATAAAGGTACCGAATAAATGGCCGCGCCATTGCTTGCCTTCATCATAGCCCGTATCATTGACCAGATCGGCATAGGTGGTCGACCCTTCGAGCTGTAATTTACCGTGATCGAAACGCTGGCGATATTGGGTATCCAGCTGCGCTATATCCGTCGTGCTGAAAGTCGGCGTTATCGTCATATCCTTATCGGGCGCGATATCGACATAGTATGGCGTCTTTATATAAGTGCCGATGCGCGACGTGACGCCGGGCTCGGGTGCCAGAAAACCTTGCAACCGTTTCACAGTCGGGTCGGGTCCCGACAAATAAGGCGTATAGGCGATAGGCACGCCGGCAAAATCGATTGTCGTATCATGATAATAAAGTTCGTGTTCGGTATTATCATGCGTGATGGTTTGCGCATCCAGCTGCCACAAAGGTTCTTGTTCGGGATGGTCGCGGCAAATATTACAAGCGGTATAAGCAGCCTTGTTAGCCACCGTATAACGTTCGTCATAGCGTTCGGCAGTACGTGACGCCATGCGCGAATTATCGGGAAACAGAATACCGACATTGGCGACAAAAGCCTGTTTCATATCACCGGTGATTTCCTGATGATCGGCGAATTGAACTTCGCCCGAAGGGGTCAGCATCGCCACATGGCCATCGGCGATCATAACGCCAGTCGTCTGGTTATAAATTACCTTATCTGCATGCAGAACATAATCGCCGCGCACAATTTCGACTTTGCCGGTGGCAGTCACCAGATTATTGGCGCTGTCGGAATGCATTTGTTGCGCCGTGATAAAAGTTTCGCCCGGATGCTCTTTCTTTTCTTCGGCGGCGGCCTGAATACCAGGCGGCGGCGATGTTTGCGCGCCCTGCGGCACTTCGCCCACATAACCGATAGGTAACGGCGCGATGGCTGGCATGGAAACAGGGGCGGGCATTTGCGACACATCGCCCACATATCCTATCGGCGGCGCGGCATAGGCGGGGCACGCGAAAAACAGCGTAAGAACGCCCGTGACACAAAAGCCGAATCGGTTGGAAAGAACGCGAAAACCCATGAGTGTAGAATTGCCAGAGGGGTGGCGGGTCGGCAAGGGAAATTAGGGGGTTTTTACTTTATCGAAGCCGGCGGACGGCGCAAGAAAGCGGGCAAATCATCGTCAAAAGCCGCGGCCTGTTTTTCATTCTGCGGTTGTGCGGCAACAGGACGCAGTGCTTGTGCTGTTTCAGGAAGCGGCGTTTCTGAACGCGGTGCTTCCTGACGGGGTTCTTGGTGGCGTGGCTGGCGATTACTATCACGGTTCCTGTCGCGGCCACGTTTGTCTCCACCCCTCTTGTCACTATTAGGCCGACGGTCACGGTGATCGGGTTTGCGGCGGCCTTGGTCGGGCATGGGTTCGCCCAAGCCTTCGACCTTTTCACGGTCAATAGTTTTTTTGATCAAATGTTCGATCGCCGAAATCTGCTTGGCGTCGTCCGGCGTTGTCAATGTATAGGCGGTGCCTGATAATCCCGCACGACCGGTGCGGCCTATACGATGCACATAATCTTCCGCGTTAAACGGCACATCGAAATTGAACACATGGCTGACCGCATCGATATCCAGACCGCGCGCGGCAACGTCGCTGCACACAAGCAGGGAAATTTCACCTTTGCGGAATTTATCCAACGTCGCGGTACGTTCCGATTGTTCCATATCGCCATGCAAAGCGCCGGCGTTGAAACCATGTTTAACCAGCGATTTATGCAAATCCGCCACATCGCGTTTGCGGTTACAAAAGATAAACGCGTTTTTAACGGCATCACTTTTCAACAGATGGCGCAGCGTTTCACGTTTCAGCCAATCGTTATTTTGCGGCACTTCGATGAATTTTTGTATCACATTCACATTCGTGCTGGAAGGCGGCGACACTGTGACCGTTTTCGGGTTGCTGAGAAACTTATCCGCAAGCTTGCGGATTTCCGGCGGCATGGTGGCCGAGAAAAACAAAGTTTGCTTCATCGGCGGCAAAGCCTTGGCGATACGTTCGATATCGGGGATAAAGCCCATATCCAGCATGCGGTCGGCTTCGTCGATCACGAAAATCTTGATATCCGACAATAAAATCTTGCCGCGTTCGAACAGATCCAGCATGCGTCCGGGCGTTGCGATCAAAACATCCACACCGCGATCCAGAAGGCGAATTTGTTCATCCATCATCTCGCCGCCGGTCAGGCGCGCCATGGAAAGCTTGTGGTATTTTCCGTAAATTTCAAAATTCTCGGCGACCTGTGCGGCCAATTCGCGCGTGGGTTCCAAAATCAACGAACGCGGCATACGCGCCCGCGCGCGGCCTGCGCCCAGAATTTCCAACATCGGCAAAACAAAGCCCGCCGTTTTGCCGGTACCCGTTTGGGCAACGGCCAGCAAATCGCGCATCATCAGCACGATGGGGATGGCTTGTTCCTGTACGGGTGTTGGCGTTGTGTATCCGACATCTTGAATGGCGCGCAGGATGTCTTCGCTAAGCCCTAAATCGGCAAAAGTTGTCACTTGGTCTGTATTCTCACTTGTTTAATTTCTGGGCAACTTGTAGCAGAGTTATTCTGAATAAAGCAATGAAAGCCTCCGTCGCCATGTCTTCGCCCGCCCCCCTGCTTCTTCTACCCGGCCTACTGTGTGATGCGCGTCTGTGGCAAAATCAGATCAACCATTTGAATAATATAGCAAATTGCACAGTCCCCGACACGACGCAGCATGACAATATCCCGGCGATTGCCGAAGCCGTTTTGCGCGATGCTCCGCCGACATTTGCCCTTGCCGGTCTGTCGATGGGCGGTTATGTGGCGTTTGAGATCATGCGTCAGGCACCGGAACGAGTCACCAAGCTGGGTATTTTCGACAGCTCCGCACGCCCCGACACCCCGGAACAGCAACAAAAACGCCGATTATTGCTGGCCATGTCGCAAACTGGGCAATTTAAAGGGGTGACGCCGCGCCTGTTGCCAATGCTGATCCACCCCGATCATGTGCGCGATGCGACATTAACCAACACAATCACGGCCATGGCCGAAGAAATGGGGCGCGACGCCTTTGCGCGTCAGCAAACCGCCATTTTAAACCGCCCCGACAGCCGCCCGACATTGCGCACCATCACCTGTCCCACTTTGGTGGTGGGCGGACAACAAGACGCCATCACCCCGCCGGAACTTCTGGCGGAAATTGCCGACGGCATTGCGGGCGCCGAATTCCATATTATCGAAAATTGCGGCCATTTATCACCTCTGGAGCAATCGGATACGGTTAACGAACTGATGCGCCAATGGATTGGCGGTTAAGCACTCGATTTTTCTATGAAATCAGGTAATCTTCTCGCTCTGTGCCCCTACAAGGAATTCCCATGACAACACTTCCCAAATCCACCTTGCGTTTCTGGCTGATTGTGATGGCCTGCTTTATCGGTGTGTTGTGGATTTTCAAACCCATTCTGTTCCCTTTTCTGGCCGGTTTGGCGGTGGCCTATTTTCTGGAACCCGTCGTGGATTCTTTGGCCAAGCGTAAAGTCCCACGGTGGGGCGGTGCCATCATCGTTCTGTCGGGTTTTATTTTTGTCGTTGTTTCCATCTTCCTTCTGTTGTGGCCGTTGCTGCACAGCCAGATCGGCGCTTTGATCAATTCGCTGCCTGAATATATCGCCAATTTGCGCGAACATTATCTGCCTGATGCCCAAAACTGGCTGGCGAAATTTTCACCCAACGATGTCGAAAAAATCCGCGATGCCGCCACGCAATCGAGCGGCGAGGCGGTCGATTGGATCAGCCATACGGCGCAACGGATTGTCAGCGGCGGCTTTGCCTTTATCGATGCGGTGGCATTATCCATTCTAACGCCCGTCACCGCGTTCCATGTTTTGCGCGACTGGAACAAATTGACCAAAACCATCGATGGGCTTATCCCCCGTAAACATTATACTGTTATCCGCCAGCAAATGACCGAAGTCGATCTTACCCTGTCCGGCTTTATGCGCGGACAGGCGATTGTGTGCGTTATCCTTGGTTGTATTTACAGCATCGGCCTGACCGCCAACGGATTGAAATATGGCGCGACAGTCGGGATTATCGCCGGCATCCTGACCATCATCCCCTATGTCGGCACCGTGTTCGGCTGGGCGACCAGCCTTATCCTTGCCATGGTGCAATTTGACGGCGACTGGTTGCGCGTCGGCTTGGTGATGGCAGTGTTCGCCGTCGGCCATTTCTTTGAAGCCTATATTTTAACGCCGCGTTTTGTCGGCCATCGCGTTGGACTGCATCCGATATGGATTTTGTTTGCCTTGATCGCGGGCGTGAAATTAATGGGTTTCACCGGCGTGTTGATTGCAGTGCCTACCGCCGCCGTGATTGGCGTTTTGGTGCGCTTTGCCGTTTCGCAATATAAAGCCAGCACCATCTACAAGTGATGCGTCAGATACCGCTCATATTGCCCCACAATGCGGCGATGGGCGCGGATGATTTTCTGGTGACACCCAGCAATCAAGACGCTGTCGCATGGGTCGAAAAATATCCCGATTGGCCGGCGCATGGATTAATTATTGCAGGGGGTGCCGGTAGCGGTAAAAGCCATATTTTAAATCTATGGCGGCATCAAAGTGGCGCAGACATTCTGACCACCACAGATTTAAGTGCGCCAGATTTTACCGCATCAACCGCGCCGCACAAAATTGCCATCGATAATGTGGATGGACTGGCAGGACATGCCGTTGGCGAAGAAAATCTGTTTCATCTTTACAATCATCTGAAATCATCGGGCGGTTCGTTGCTGCTGACAATGGCGCGGGGTGCGGGGCAAGCAGGATTTGTTTTGCCCGATTTGCGTTCGCGCCTGTTGACCTTGCCAACCGCCACGCTCGCCGCACCGGATGATGATTTGCTGGCCGCGCTTATCATCAAACAATTCCGCGACCGTCAGGTGGCATTGGATGCCGGTGTTGTGTCCTATATTGTGCCACGTGCCGCGCGTGATGCCGATGCCATTCGCGCCCTTGTCGAAAAGCTTGACCATGCCGCGATGGCGGAAGGGCGGAAAATTTCCATTTCGCTTGTGCGCCGTATCCTCGAGGCTGGCGATGAGTAACACAACGCATCAGGTCGCCATCGCGCTGGGCGCCAATCTCGGCGACCGTTTAGCGTCTTTGCGCATGGCGGTTGAAAAATTATCACTGCATGTCGATATAACAACACGTTCCTGTTTGTATGAAACAGCGGCGGCTTATGTGGCCGATCAACCGATTTTTCTGAACGCCGTGATTATCGGTACCACAAAATTGGAGCCCCTACCTCTGCTGTGGATGATGAAAGATTTGGAAAGCGAAATTGGCCGCGCGCCAACTTTCCGTTATGGCCCGCGCGTTATCGATCTGGATATTTTGTTTTATGGCGATCTTGTCATGGAAACGCCGGAATTGATCATACCGCATCCGCGTATTCAGGAACGCGATTTTGTCCTGCGTCCGCTTTGCGATATCGCGCCAGAGTGGCGACACCCGTTGTTCGGCACAAGCGCCGCCGAAATGTTGACCGCTCTGCCGGAAGGCGATATCAAAAATCTGGGGGCTGCATGGTAATCCCCACCATCATGGGAATTATCAATGTCACGCCGGATTCTTTTTCCGGCGATGGGTTGCTGTATGGCAATTATGTTGCACAGGCGGCGGCACAAGCCAGACAGATGATTGCCGATGGTGCGGGCATTCTGGATATCGGCGGCGAGTCATCGCGGCCCGGTGCCACAGGCGTTTCAGCGGAAGAAGAAATTCGTCGCACCGCGCCGGTAATCGCCGCAATTAAAAAAGAAATGCCCGATGTAGTCATAGCTATCGATACGATTAAAAGCGAAGTGGCCGAAGCAGCCATCGGAGCAGGCGCCACGATGATCAACGATATCACCGCCCTGACAGGTGACCCGCGCATGGCTGCCCTCGCGGCAAGCCACAAAGCGACGGTTATCCTTATGCATAACCGCGCCCACGATGCTCAACACAGCGATAAAATCGGCGGCCATTACACCGCGCCCGATTATACGAATGTTGTCAGCGATGTGTGTAACGCGTTACGCGATTACGCCAACACAGCAACAACCGCCGGAATTACCCGCGACAAAATCATCCTTGATCCCGGCATTGGTTTCGGTAAAACGCCGCAACAGAATATGGCGTTGATTAAATACCTGCCGCGCCTCAAAGCTTTGGGTTCTCCGGTTCTAATGGGCGTTTCGCGCAAATCTTTCATCGGCCATATTCTGGATGTAACCGTTGAGGAACGGCTGGAAGGCACCGCCGCCTGTATCGCCGCTTGCGTTGCGGGCGGCGCCGATATTCTGCGCGTGCATGATGTAAAAATGATGGCGCGGGTCGCAAAAATGGCCGCAGCCTTGCGTGATGCATGAACACCAAAGATTTCACTTTCGATCTACCGCCCGAACGCATTGCGCAGCAAGCGATTGAACCCCGCGATCACGCACGGTTGCTGCATACCAAACCCAACGCGACCGCAGATCATCACATTTATGATTTACCGGATTTGTTGCAGAGCGGCGATTTACTGGTGATGAATGACACGCGGGTCATTCCGGCGCGCCTCTATGGCACACGCACCAATTCCCGCGGTGCCGAGGCCAAAATCGAAATTATGCTGCATAAAAAACATGGTGTATCGCAATGGCTGTGTTTCGCCAAGCCGGGCAAGAAATTGCAAATCGGCGACACTGTTTTTTTTGCGGATCATTTCTCCGCCCATATTTTGGAAAAACACGAAGGCGGCGAGATCCTGATTCAGTTCAACGCTGCTGATGACGAATTACTGCCCTTGCTGCAACAATATGGCGAACCGCCCTTGCCGCCTTACATCAAACGCGCCACAGGCGAAGCCAAAGCGGACAGCGCACGCTACCAAACCGTCTATGCCGCCAAAGACGGCGCCGTCGCGGCACCCACAGCGGGCTTGCATTTCACACCGGAACTTTTGGCGAAATTAAAAGCCAAAAATATTGCCCATGCCACCGTCACCCTGCATGTCGGCGCGGGAACCTTTTTGCCGGTGAAGGTCGATGCGGTCAAAGACCACAAAATGCATGCCGAATATGGCGAGATCAACGCCGCAACCGCCGCCACGATTAACAAAGCCAAAGCCGAAGGCCGCCGTATCGTAAGCATCGGTACAACCAGCCTGCGTGTTTTGGAAAGCGCGACGGATGAATCGGGTATCGTGCACCCCTTTGCCCGTGACACGGCCATTTTCATCACACCCGGTTACACATTCCGCGCGGTCGATGTGTTGCTGACCAATTTCCATCTGCCGGAATCGACCTTGTTTATGCTGGTTTCGGCCTTTATGGGGTTGGACAGGATGCGCGCCGCCTATAAATATGCTATCGAAAATCATTATCGCTTCTATTCTTTTGGCGATGCTACCCTGCTGGAAAAACAATGAATAAGAAATTCTCTTTCGATATTTTCAACACCGACAAAGCCGCCCGCCGTGGCCGCGTGACCACCGCGCATGGCACATTTGAAACGCCGACTTTTATGGCGACGGCCACAGGCGCAACAGTCAAAGCGATGAAGCCCGATGATGTGCGCGCAACCGGCGCGGAATTGGCCATCTGCAACACCTATCATTTAATGTTGCGCCCCACCGCCGAACGCGTCGCCGCACTGGGCGGTTTACATAAATTTATGGATTGGGCGGGGCCGATTGTGACCGATTCCGGCGGGTTTCAGGTCATGTCTTTATCGAAATTGCGCACGCTGAATGAAAACGGCGTGACATTTCGCTCGCATCTGGATGGCAGCGCGTATGAATTGACGCCCGAACGGTCAATGCAGATTCAACATTTGCTAGACAGCAATATCACGATGTGTTTCGACGAATGCACCCCCCACCCCGCCACGCCAGAACAGGCGGCGCAATCCATGCGCATGTCGATGCGTTGGGCCGAACGTTGCAAAAAGGCATTCCAGCCGCGCGAAGGTTATGCCCTGTTTGGCATTAATCAGGGCAGCATCTATCCGGCCTTGCGGTTGGAATCGGCGGCGGCGTTGACCGCGTTAGATCTTGACGGTTATGGTATTGGCGGTTTGGCGGTTGGCGAAGGCCAGGAAGCGATGTTCACGGCATTGGGTGCCGTCGTGCCTGCCTTGAAACCCGAAAAGCCGCGTTACCTTATGGGTGTTGGCCGTCCTGATGATATCGTTGGCGCGGTTTTGCGCGGCGTCGATATGTTTGATTGCGTGATGCCAACACGTTCCGGCCGCACGGGGCAGGCGTTTACACGACGCGGCACCGTCAATATCCGCAATGCGCGGCATTGCGACGATGCGCGGCCTTTGGACGACCAATGTTCTTGCGTTGCCTGCACGCGTTATGGCCGCGCTTACTTACATCATCTGTTCCGCGGCGAAGAAATGCTGGGCCCCATTTTGCTGACCACTCATAATATGCAATATTACCAAGACCTGATGCGCGATCTGCGTCAGGCCATCGAACAAGGTGCGCTGGATAGTTACGCCGCCTCTTTCCACGACACTATCGCGCGCGGCGATATCGAGGCCAGACTATGACCGGAAAAGCCATCCTGTTAATTTGCATGCTGGCGCTGACAGCGCCAGCCTTTGCCGCGGAAGAACAGGATAATACATCACATCTGCCCATCCCACGTTTTGCATCGTTGCGCAGCGGTGAAGTGAATATGCGCACAGGCCCCGGCACGCGTTACCCCATCGAATGGGTCTATGCCAAACGCGGATTGCCGGTCGAAGTGATAGCGGAATATGATATCTGGCGGCGCGTGCGCGACCCCGAAGGCATTGAAGGCTGGGTCAACAAAACCGAATTGACCGGCAAACGCGGCCTGGTCATCACCGGCGGCAATCACGAATTGCGCGAAGACCCCGATGACACGGCAGCCATAGCAGCCCATCTGGAAAAAGGCGCGCTCGGCACCATCGCGTCGTGCAAACAGGATTGGTGCAAAGTCAAATTCGACGGCGCCAAAGGTTACCTTCGCAAAATGGATTTCTGGGGCGCCTATCCCAATGAATTATTCGATTAAGTCTGTCACTTAGCAAATTAGTCTTTTCAAGTATTTCCTTTTTGCATTGCAGTATTTGCCTGCAACAGCATCACATTTCTATCATTTCATTTCTTGCTTCTTTTCCAAAAGAATACAAACTGCGTACCGCTTCATTTTTTTGCACGCCTTTGTATGGCGCTCTCTTGCATATACCCTCTTCGCAAGACACAGTGTAAAAAGAACCTTGTCTATATGTCCTTTTCCCCTCTTTGGAGACTGCCCCCATGTCCTTTTTTTCCAATTCGTCCGACGCCATCATGGCCGCCCTGAATAAATCACAGGCGATTATCGAATTTAAAATGGACGGCACCATCATCACCGCCAATGAAAATTTCCTGAATGCCGTGGGATACAGGTTGGATGAAATTCAGGGCAAGCATCACAGCATGTTCGTCGACCCTGCCTATGGGCGCAGCGCGGATTATCGCCAATTCTGGGAAGCCCTGAACCGCGGCGAATTTCAAATGGCGCAATTCATGCGCATCGCCAAAAGCGGCAACGAAATATGGATTGAAGCTTCGTACAACCCCGTTCTGGGCAGCAATGGCAAACCGGTCAAAGTCATTAAATTCGCAACCGACATCACCAAGCAAAAAGCCGAATATGCCGATCTTCTGGGCAAAGTGACCGCCATCGGCAAATCGCAAGCCGTGATCGAGTTTAATATGGACGGCACCATCATTACCGCCAATGAAAATTTCCTCAGCGTATTGGGCTACAGCCTACCGGAAATTCAGGGCAAGCATCACAGCATGTTTGTGGAAACCGGCTATAAGAACAGCCCTGAATACAAGGATTTCTGGACAAAACTGAATCGCGGCGAATACCAAGCGGCGCAATATAAACGCATCGGCAAAGGCGGTAAGGAATGTTGGATCGAAGCGTCCTACAACCCCATCCTTGATGCCAATGGCCGCATTTACAAAGTAGTGAAATTCGCAACCGACGTTTCTTCACGCAAGGCTGAAAACGCCAAGCTCGCCACCGATTTTGAAAACGGCGTCAAGGCTCTGGTCAACACCGTGGCGGCAGCATCGAACGAAATGCAGGTCACGGCGCAATCCTTGGCGGCGGCAGCAACGGAAGCCAACCAACAATCATCGACCGTCGCGGCGGCTTCCGAAGAATTGTCGGCATCTGTTTCGGAAATCGCCCGTCAGTTGGTCGAGGCCACTAATGTCGTGAACATCGCCGTCACCGAAGCACATAAATCGGATAAGATGGTCAGTGATCTGGTCATTTCCGCCGACAAGGTTGGTCAGGTCACGCAAATGATCGCCGAAATTGCCGGGCAAACCAATTTGCTGGCGCTCAACGCCACAATCGAAGCCGCGCGCGCAGGCGAAGCCGGCAAAGGATTTGCGGTTGTCGCATCCGAAGTGAAATCATTGGCCAACCAAACCGCCAAAGCGACTGGCGAAATCGAACAGCAAATCAAGGATATCCAGGCCGCGAGTAAAGCAACTGCTGCCGCTATTCAGGAAATCGCCCGTGTCATCAGCAAGGTCAGCGAAGTGAACACGTCAATCTCCAGCGCAGTCGAAGAACAATCGGCAGCGACGCGCGAAGTTTCCAGCAACATCGTCAATGTCAAAGTGGCGGCGGAAGAAACCGGCGCATCAGCCACGAATGTTTTGAACGGTTCGCAAATATTGCTGGAACGGTCAACCGAGCTGGAACAAAAAGTCGATGAATTCCTGATCAAAGTCCGGGCGATGTAATCGCGCGGCGTTGGCAATAAAAAAGGGCGGCTGTACATGCCGCCCTTTTTCTATAACCGCGATCAACCCTTATTAATCGCTTGGCAAAACATAGGATGAGCATAATGATCCGCCATTGGCTGTCGGCACGCGGCCCGAACAATTGGTGGGCTCCCAACCGCGTTGGCGCATACATTCACTGACCACCAAGGATGGTTTTTGCAAACATTGGCCATTTTCATCCGGCGTAATCGTCACACCGGTTTCGGCCAGACGTTGATGATCGGGTTGAAATTGCACCAAATCATTATGCGTGGCGTTGGCCGGATAAATACCGCAATGGCATTGCGACAAATCGAAATCGAGCTTTTTTTGCGCGGTGTCCGATGCCATCACAACATTGGGCTCGCTGATCGGGCGCCAGAATTGCGCCACCGATGACGGCGTTTCGCAAGCGGCAAGACCGAGGGCGATAAGGGCAAAAGCAAAAATCTGGCGACGCATGAAAAACTCCGTGAAAACGATGACGCCTCCATCATTGGCGATTTCCGCGTTGAAATCAATAGATTATAGAAGCCCTTTATTCTTGAAACTGACCGTTTCGCCCTTACTGATAATAATGTGGTCATGAACAAGGATACCCAAAGGACGACAGGCCTCGATAATGGCGCGGGTCATGGCGATATCGTCCTTGCTGGGCGTGGGGTCGCCGCTGGGGTGGTTATGCGCCAGCACAATGGCGCCCGCGCCAATTTCCAAAGCCCGCCGCACGACTTCACGCGGATAAACGGGGGTGTGATCGATGGTGCCGCGCTGATGCACCTCTTCGCCGATCAGATGGTTTTTGCGGTCGAGGAACAGCAGACGAAACTGTTCAACCGTTTCATGCGCCATCGCCATGCGGCAATAATCGACCATTCTTTGCCAGTTATTCAACAACGCGCCGCCGATAATTTCTTTTTTCTGGGCACGAAGCGCAATCGCGCCGGTAACGCGTATGGTCGTAACCGCCGCCTCGCTGAGTCCGAACCCCATCAACCGTTCGGGCGCCGCATTAATAAGCGCCCAGAGATTTTTAAATTCGCCCAGAAGCTGCTTGGCCAAAGGCTTCACATCGCGGCGGGGAATGGCGGCGAACAACAGAACTTCCAATAACTCATAATCTTGCAAAGCGTCGGCACCGGAATCCAGCAAACGCTCACGCAGCCTTTGCCGATGACCATGATAATGAGGCTTGGGTTCCACTTTGACCGTCATTCCTAACCCGATAAAGTGTTCAGCCTCTCATTAGCTAATAACAGCATAGCCAGATCGACGGCACCCGCCGCCTTGCCTTCTGCCACCAGCCCGTCATAGGCACGAAGCTTGGCGGCATTGCTTTCCGCCCATTGCTCGACGCTCTTGCCTTTTTTGCCTGCCAATTGCGCCGTCAAACGTTGATGATGCGCGGCGAGCGTATCAAGAGCCGTACGCGCGGCATCGCGTTGCCACACGGTCAGGCTGGACGGCAGCGCCAGATGGCTGAGCCAACCGATTTCCAAACGTTTTTCCAAACCGAAATACAACGCGGCCAGGTCGGCCACCTTCATTTTATTTCTGGAGGCAAGGTTGATAAGTTCAAACGCCGAAACCAGCACGGGCAAACGCGTCATACGTTGCACCAAGGCCGCGGACACGCCTTCTATCTTGGTATCTTTGGCGATATCCGCATGTTGCGCCAACCAGGCCTCCAATTGCGCCAGACCTTTGTGGTTGGCATCGATCAGGGGCAACAACGCACCCTTGACGCCATCGGCCACAATCTTGCGCATCACTTTCGCCAAGGCGGCTTTGATAACCAGCAACAGGCGAGTTTGGGTTGCCGCGGGCACTTTGTTATCCAACCCGTCAATGGCATTCCACACATCATTAAGCGCAAAAGATTCCCGCGCCAGAAGATACGCGCGCGCCACGGCTTCGCAATCGCCGCTGTCGGTAATGGTTTGCACAATGCGCACGCCGTTGCGGTTGACGATATCATTGGTCAAAACGGTCGCGGCAATTTCACGCCGTAACTGATGCCGCGCAATGTCTTTGGCATAGGATTTCTGCAATGCCTTGGGAAAATACGCATCGACATCCGCCTGCAAGGCCGCATCATCGGGCAAAGACGAATCCAGGATTTGCTGATAGAGCCAAATTTTCGAATAAGCCAGCAACACGGACAATTCAGGCCGCGTCAATCCGCGCCCCTGTCTTTGGCGTTCCGCAAGCTCGGCGTCATTTGGCATAAATTCAATCGCGCGGTTTAACAAACCGGCTTTTTCCAGAATTTGCATACAACGAATATGGCGCGGCAAGCTGTCCGTCGCTTCCGCTTCGGCCATGCTTAAAGCCTGTGTCTGCAAATAATTATCGCGCAACACCAAATGGCCGACTTCGTCCGTCATGCTGGCCAGCAATTTATCACGCGCCGGCATGGTCAGACGTTTTTCATCAACGGCCTTGCGTAACAAAATTTTGATATTCACTTCATGATCGGATGTATCGACACCGGCGGAATTATCAATCGCGTCGGTGTTTAAATGCCCGCCATGTTTGGCGAATTCAACGCGCCCGCGTTGCGTCAAACCCAGATTGGCGCCTTCGCCAATCACCTTGGCGCGCAATTCCGCGCCATTAACGCGCAACGCTTCGCATGAACGATCGCCAACTTCTTCATTGGTTTCATCGGTAGCTTTGACATAGGTGCCGATGCCGCCGAAATACAGCAATTCAATATCCGCTTTTAACATCGCCTGAATCAAATCGGCGGGCGAAAGGCTGTCGGACACAATCCCATAAGCGCGTTTCATTTCCGGCGAGGCTTTGATCGATTTTTCGGTGCGGGCGAAGATGCCGCCGCCTTTGGAAATCAGTTTCTTGTCATAATCCATCCAGCTGCTACGTGGCAGGGCGAAAATGCGTTTGCGCTCGGTATAGCTTTTCGCCGCATCGGGTGCAGGGTCACAGAAAATATGCCGGTGATCGAACGCGCCCAGCAACAAAGTCTGTTTCGACAATAACATGCCATTGCCGAACACATCGCCCGACATATCGCCAACGCCGATACAGCTAAACAATGTCGTTTGGATATCTTTGCCCAATTCGCGGAAATGGCGTTTGATGGCTTCCCATGCGCCACGCGCAGTGATGCCCATTGCCTTGTGGTCATAACCTGCCGACCCACCCGACGCAAACGCATCATCAAGCCAGAAACCATAAGAACGCGAAATACCATTGGCGATGTCGGAGAACCGTGCGGTGCCTTTATCGGCGGCCACCACCAGATAGGGATCATCATTATCATGCCGCACCACATTCACCGGCGGCACAATGCGCCCCGCCTTGGTGTTATCGGTGATATCCAACAAGCCATTCATCATCAAAGTGTAACAGGCGATACCTTCAGCCATAAATTTATCGGCATCCGCTGGTGGGCGTTTAACGATAAAGCCGCCCTTTGACCCTACCGGCACGATAACACTGTTCTTGACCATTTGCGCTTTGACCAGGCCCAGAATTTCGGCGCGGAAATCGTCACGGCGGTCAGACCAACGAATACCGCCACGCGCCACTTTACCGCCGCGCAAATGCACGGCTTCGGTTTGCGGGCTATAGACGAAAATTTCGTACAAGGGTTTCGGCAACGGCATAAACTCGACCGCACGGCTGTCGAATTTGATCGACAGGTATGATTTCGGTTGCCCGTCTTTATCGGTCTGAAAATAATTGGTACGCAACGACGCCTGCACCAGATTCAAATAACGGCGAATAATGCGGTCTTCCTCCAACACATCGATATGCGACAAATCTTCGGCGATGATTTCTTCCAATTTCCGCATTTCCGCATCGCGGTTGCCTTTTAACGCCGGGTTGTGCCGCGCATAAAACAACGCATAGATTTTCTGTGCCACGCGCGGATGCGTCATCATGGCCGCCGCGATCATTTCGTGGCTGTAGGGGATACGCAATTGGCGCAAATAACGCGCAAAGCTGCGCAAAACGGTAATGGCGCGCCAATCCAGTCCGGCGCGCAAGGTCAACGCGTTGAACGCATCATTTTCAACATCGCCGCTCCACACTTTTTCCAACGCTTCTTCAAACAAAGATTTGGTCTGCTCGAAAGAAACGCGGCGTTCCTGCGCCGGCTTGCCGACAAATTCATGGATATAAATCGGCGTACTGCCATCCTTGAATTTAATTTCATAGGGGCCGCCCATATAATCAATCTTCAGGCCCATATTTTCAATCAGCGGCAAAGATTCCGACAGCAACAAAGGCCGTTCGGGCTGCAGCAATTTAAGCCCCAACCGCCCATTCCCCAAATCATCCAGATCGGCGATAAAGCGCGGCGAGGTGCGCACACGTTCCAGATTGCGGATATCCAATACGGCATGCGCGGGCGAAACCGCTTCGCAATAAGTATCGGGGAACGCATCACCGTAACGGCGCAACAATAACAAAGCCGCCGCTTCACCGTAAGACGCCGAAAGGCTGTCGCGCAAACGATCAGACCAGGTGCGGCACATTTCGCGCAATTCGGCTTCCAGCTTGGCGGGGTCGGGATGCGGCGAGTCCGGTGACAAACGAATGGTCACAAAGCCACGCGCCAAACGGCTGTCATCCAACCGCACATGCCACGCCAGCGCTTTGCCGCCATGGGCTTGTTCAAGAAAGGATTGAATACGAATACGCAACGGCGAATCGTAGCGGTCACGCGGCACATAAACCAGATAGGTCACATAACGGCCAAACGCATCATAACGCGGAAATAACGCGGCACGCGCGCGATCCTGAAGTTGCAGAATGCCCAACGCGTTTTCATACAAATCTTCTTCTGTTATCTGAAACAATTCATCATGCGGATAAGTGTTCAGAATATGCATCAAACTGCGCCCGTCATGACTGGTGGGCGAGAATTGCATACGCGCGATTACATCATTAATCTTGCGGCGCATCACGGGGATATCGCGCGGCGTTTGCGCATAAGTTTTTGATGTGAACAAACCGACGAACAATTGTTCACTGGCTACCGCACCTTCTTCGTTGAAACGGCGGATAAAAACAGCATCCATCGGTAACACGCGATGCACGCGGGTGATGGCGTTGGTTTTGGTGATGAACAACACATGGTTCTGACGCACATATTTGCGCAAGGCCGGATTGGCGCGTTTATCGAAATCGCGCAAGCCGCCGAACATCCGCGTATCATCATCGCGCAAAATGCCCAGCCCCTTACCGCGCTTGACGCTGATCGAGGTCACATTGCCGTCTTTTTCACCCAGATCGATTTCGCGGTACCCAAGGAAGGTAAAATTATCCTTGCTGAGCCATGTCAGAAAGGCGCGGATTTCTTCGATATCTTCGGCATCTTTGCTTTGGCGTTTGGAAAGGGCGGCTGACTCAATCGCGCCCTGCATCTTGGCGCGCATTTCCTGCCAATCATCAACGGCCGCTTCGACATCGGTGATGGTCAAACGGATTTCCTGTTCGACTTCCTTTAATTGCGCCGCATCGAAACAATGATCGATCTGAATATGCATAAAGGATTCGGTGCAAACGCCTTTTTCATCGACCTTCTTGCCGCCAACAATTTCTTGCGCTTTGCCGTCTGCCGCGCGGCGCACCTGCATGATCGGATGAATGACGATATGCGCGTTCAGGCCGCGGCTTTGCAAAACGCCGGTGATGGAATCGACCAGAAAAGGTTTATCGATGCCGATAATTTCAATAACCGTGTGATCGACTGTCCAGCCATCCGCCGCGGGCGATGGGTTAAAGACGCGGATTTTGCTTTCGCCCTTGCGGCGCATAGCGGCCAATGACCAGATTGAAGCCGCAATGCGCGCTTGTTCATCGGCCGTAAAAACTTTCAAATCCGCAGGCAACACATGTTCGTAAAACGCCTTTACAAAAGCCGCGGGCGCGGGCTTGAAAACAACCGCATCGGCTTTCTTTTTGGAAGGTGATGCAAGAAGGGGGCGTGTTGTTGAACGAGACATTAAAAACCCTGAGGATAAAACAAATCAGAACAGATACGCGCAAACTAAACCCGCACCAGACTCCGGTCAACAGACAGGCAATAAAAAATTACGTCGTGTTTCGCAGATGCGAGCATTCTTTATAAAAGCGTTTGCAGGCTTTTTTGTGGCCGCGGGCCATAATGGCTAATCACTTCGGCGGCGGCAATCGCGCCAATGCGCCCGGCTTCGGCCATTGTTCTACCCTGCGTATACCCATACAAAAAGCCAGCCGCGAATAAATCGCCCGCGCCGGTTGTGTCCACCACGGCGGATACGGGCTGTGCCGCAATTGGCGTCACCTGCCCAGCCGCCAGAATAACCGCGCCTTTTTCGGCCAAAGTCACAACGGCAATTTCGGTATGCGCCGCGACTTTATCCAACGCCTGTTGTAAATCGTCCGTTTCATAAAGCGCTTTGATTTCATTTTCATTGGCGAACAAAATATCCACCGCGCCGCGCACCAAATCCAGAAACGCGGCGCGATGACGCGACACGCAAAACACATCCGATAATGTCAGCGCCATTTTTTTATCCGCCGCATGCGCAATCTTCGCGGCCTTATAAAAAGCAGCCTGCGCCGCAGGTTTATCGAACAAATAACCTTCGAGATAAGTCACGGCCGCATTCTGGATAATCGCTTCATCAATATCCGCTTCGCCAAATTCGGTCGCCGCGCCCAAGAATGTGTTCATGCTGCGTTGCGCATCGGGAGTGACAAAAATTAAACATTTGCCGGTCGCGAGATCAGGCGAAGAAGGCGCCGCAAAATGAATATTCTGCGCATGCAAATCATGGGTGAAAACCTCGCCAAAACTATCGCGCCCAACTTTGCCCAAATAGGCCGCCTTACCGCCCAGCGACGCAAAACCGGCCAAGGTATTGGCGGCAGACCCGCCCGATGACAGCGTAACTTTGCCCGGCACGGCAGCTTCGGCGCGGCCATACAGCGCGGCGGAAGTCGCATCATCCACCAGCATCATGCCGCCTTTGGCAATATCGTTCTCTTTCAAAAAATCCTCGGAAGCAGGCAGGATAATGTCGACAAGGGCATTGCCGATCGCACACAAGTGATACATGGGGATTCTGAGGCTGGGGGTTGGAGGCCAGAAGTCTGGGGGAAAAAGAATCGTAGACATTTTTTACACTATTTCTATCCCAATGAAATCCTTTAATGAATTTCCTTTTGCCCCCCTTTTTTCGGCCTCTGGTCCCCAGCCTCTGACCTCAATTCCCCTTGCTTTAAACGTTAACTATGTGTTAACGAGACTTCACCCGCTGACAATTTCATTTCGAAGGAGCAACAAATGTTTGGCCCAAAACCATCTAAACCCGGCGAACCCGAAGCAACGACCGAAGATAATTCGGCACAACAATTATCGAACCTGCCACGCGCATCCGCTCCTTCGGGCCGCCACATGCCAACCGTAGGCCGCCGTTCTTCGGCTGGTTCGGTTGACGCCTCCAGCAAGCGTCTGGTCGTGGGCGAAGGCCTGTCGGTTTCGGGCGAAATCACCAGCTGCGACGTTCTGGTTGTTGCCGGCAAGGTCGAAGCCAAGGTCAGCGAAGGCAAGCTGCTTGAAATCAATGAATCCGGCCAATTCCGCGGCAGCGTGGAAATCGAAAACGCCGACATCGCCGGCCGTTATGACGGCCAGCTGGTCGTCCATGGTCGTTTGACCGTCCGTTCGACCGGCCGCATCAGCGGTATGGTCAAATACGGCGAACTGGAAATCAGCGCCGGCGGCCAGATCATCGGCGAAATGCAGGTAACCGGCGGCGGCGCGCAACAAGCGACCGGCAATGGCGGCTTCAAGAGCGCATCGAAATTCACATCGCTGATCGAAGACGAACCCAACAGCGACGAACGCAAGAGCGCCTGATCCGCTCTCGCTTTGTCGATAAAATTAATGCCGCAATCGCAAGATTGCGGCATTTTTTATTGCCCTCACTATCCCGCCATTTGAGCAACCCGATGCAGCAATAACTGCTAGTGCTCCCCTCCCCTTGAGGGAAGCGTGGAACTCAAACTGCCAAATAACCAGCAGGCTGTTGCTCCACGAGGGGAGGGGTATATAAAGATTCTGAGCAAAATCTGAAATGTTATTCCGCTTCAATGCCATACCGGTTTATGCCGCAATGCAAAAAAAGCGTGACAGTTTTGGTTTTTTGCGATATTAATTAACCTTAACAGGAAAGTTTTTCTGTCTGATGCACTCGTAGGAGGCCACTATGTCCAAGCCATTCACAAATCCATTCTTTGAAGCCGACATGTCAAAACTGTTCGATTTTTCGAAGATTTCCGGCGATATGAAAATGCCCCAATTCGACATGGAAGCCTTCACGGCTTTGCAGCGCAAAAATATGGAAACCTATACCGCCCTTAATCAAAGCATTATGGAAACGGTTCAGGGTATCTGGCAACGTCAGGGCGAAATGGCGCGCCAAATGATGGAAGAAACCACCCAAAGTTTTCAGGCGGTGATGTCGTGCCCGACACCACAGGAAAAGCTGGCCAAGCAAGCCGAAGCCAGCAAGGCGACCATGGAAAAATGCCTTGCCAATATGCGCGATATCGCCGAAACAGTGTCCAAATGCAACACGCAGGCGATTGAAACCGTCAGCACCCGTATGAATGAAGGCATGAATGAATTGCGCGGCATCATCTCGACCAACAAAGCCGCTTAATCTCTTAAGCAAAATACTTATAACGGGCGTAATGCTTTGCTGCATTATGCCCGTTTCTGCGTGCGGCAAGAAACCGCCCCATGTCGACCCGCCATCGGACGATGCGCCCAAAGATATTCAAACCATCATCTACCCCAACCCCGACCTGAATAAATGAGCCTTATCCCATGACCGCTTTCACTTATCGCGGCGGCACTTTGTGCGCCGACAACGTTGCCCTCTCAGCCATCGCCGAACAGGTCGGCACGCCTTGCTATGTTTATTCGGCCAAACGTCTGCGCGAAAATTATCAAAATTTCTGCGCACCCTTAGCCAGCCTGTCGCCCCTTATCTGCTATGCCGTCAAGGCCTGCCCCAATATAGCCGTCATCCGCACCCTGGCAGAATGCGGCGCGGGTGCCGATGTAACATCGGCAGGCGAATTGGAACGCGCCCTTGCGGCAGGCATCAAACCTGAAAAAATCATCTTCTCCGGCGTTGGCAAAACGCGCGACGAAATCGCGGCGGCCCTTAAAGCCAACATCCACCAGATCAACGTCGAATCCATTTCAGAATTGCGCGTCATCAGTGAGGTAGCGCACAGCCTGAACATAACCGCGCCGATCGCCTTGCGCGTCAATCCGGATGTCGTCGCCAACACTCACCACAAAATCGCCACCGGCGAAATGGGCACCAAATTCGGCATCGATTCAACCCAACTTCCCGAAGCGATGAGCCTGACACGCAGCCTGCCCGCGCTCGACCTCAAAGGCTTCCATGTCCATATCGGGTCACATTTATTTGATTATGAAAATTTCCGCGATGCCTATACCAAACTGGCCGATATGGTGCGGTACTGGCGCGAACAGGGTTTTGATCTGACCCGCCTTGATCTGGGCGGCGGTGTCGGCATCACCTATGACGGCCAAACACAGGCGCCCTTTGCCGATTACGCTAGTGTCGTTTTGGGAACGGTTGGCAATCTGGGCTGCGCGATTGCGTTCGAACCCGGTCGCTTTTTGGTGGGTGATGCGGGCGTGCTGATCGCCCGCGTGGTGCATGACAAGCAAGGCGAGCAAAAACGTTTCCTGATCATCGATGCAGGCATGAATGATCTGGTGCGCCCCGCCATGTATGACGCCCGCCATTCGATTATGCCGGTCAAAGAAAACACGACAGAAGCCAAAGCAGCAGATGTCGTAGGCCCTGTTTGCGAAACATCGGATATGTTTGGCGAAGATTATCTGTTGTCCGGTGTCGGATCAGGCGATCTGGTCGCCATCATGCAAGCTGGCGCCTATGCCGCCGCGATGGCATCAACCTACAACGGGCGCGCCTTGGTGCCCGAAGTCTTAGTTGATGGCGGCAGCTTCCGCATCATCCGCCGCCGCATTTCGGTCAAAGAACAGATGGAATGGGAAACGCTTTAACACTGGTATCTCAGAGCCCCAAAACTCTTTGCAACACCGGCGACACTGTCGGCCGCAGAACCGGCCTTTTTTCCAGCTCTTCAGTATAAAAATGACCGCTTCGTTCAGCAAGCCCGACAACACATCTTCGCCGCCGTCGCGTTTGAAAAGGCGCATCAGATAGGCAGCATCGCCTTCCGCCGTAATCGTAATTTCTCTTCCCAATCTATTATTGATTTTCACAAATTTTTCCTGCACCTGACATTCCGCGACATCAAGCGTCGGCCTGCCCAAATGAGCCAGAAAAACATTCAAAGCCTGAAGGATAAACTCGCCATTATATTCGAGACCAACGGCATCCAAATAGGGAACCAGCCCATCCCTATGCTCTTTAACCAAATATATTCTCGTAATATCCCGCATCATCGATTTCCTTAAATAAAAAAATTCGAAAAAATTATCCGAAATTCTTTATCCCCGTAAGAATAGACCCCACAAAATAACCCGTTTTCTTGACATCTTTTTGCGCGCCCACCTTGCGTTCGGATGACATTCCCGGCTTAAGATCGCGGGCATAATTTTTTGCCAAATGAAATAACCAAGTTTCGTAATGTTTGGGGTCTGGAACCGCACGCAACATATCTTGGATTGTTTGCGCGGCATGATCATAAAAATCAAAATAGACCGTGAGGATATCCTGCTTTTTCCCGTCAATTTCGGCATAAAGAGTTCTGGTACCGCCCACCCATTGATCGGCGGCAATTTTTTGGTCCCCTTTTAATGCCTGATTATGGTTAATAGCCTCAAACAGAAAGGATTCAATCGGCTTAACACAGATCTTGCTGAACCGCTGCGATCGAAAAATTTCGGGGCGGTTGGGCGGCGTGCAACCACCGATGAGGTCAAACAATTTATCCGAAACTGTGATTTCCAGGCAAAAAATATCGCATTCCTTCATAATCTTATCATACCCCTCACTTAAAATGCTCACTGCTTGCGCTGATAATTTCTTCCCCTATGATAGCTGCAACTAAACCCACTTCCATTCTTTTTTATAGTTAACATGCCAAAAATTACGCTCGCCCCATCCAACCCTGAATCCGAATGGTTCGGCTTCCGCCGCGTCAATCCGCAAGACAAAGCCAGTATGGTCGGGCGTGTCTTTTCATCGGTCGCGGGCAATTACGATATCATGAATGACCTGATGTCAGGCGGGCTGCACCGTTTGTGGAAAGACACTTTGGTACGCCGCATGAACCCGCGCGCGGGACAAAATTTATTGGATGTGGCGGGCGGCACCGGCGATGTCGCCCTGCGTTGCCATAAACGCACAAATGGCGAAGCCAAAATCACAGTCTGCGATATCAATCCCGCCATGTTGAAACATGGTAAAGCCAAAGCGCTCGACCAGGGCGTAACCGATATCACATGGGTGACGGGCGACGCGGAAAACCTGCCCTTTGCCGATAGCAGCATCGATACTTATTCCATCGCGTTCGGCCTTCGCAATGTCACCCGCATCGACCAAGCCCTGCGCGAAGCGGCACGTGTTCTGAAACCCGGCGGACGGTTCTTCTGTATGGAATTCAGCCCCGGCGTCACCCCGCGCCTGAAACCGCTTTATGAAGCCTATTGTGTTAATATCCTGCCGCTTATCGGCCAATTTATCGCCAAAGACCGCGATGCCTATCAATATCTGGCCGAAAGCATCCTGAAATTCCCGCCCCAAGCCGCCTTGGCCAAACGGATGGAACAAGCTGGCCTGGAGCGCGCCAAATGGACGGATTTAACGGGCGGAATCGCCGTTATTCATGAAGGCTGGCGTTTATAAAGTCTTTTACATTTATTTTTACAGCTCTTTTCATCTTTCAAAGCTATAATGCCGGCATATTGATGAGACATTAAACAATGAAATTGCCCAAAAGAACCTGCAGCCGGTTGCCCCCGCCCCGTTCACCGGCCATGGATATGCTTTTTGGCGTTATAAATCAGTATTTTGAGCCCGACACCCTGTATCAACCCCGTGTTTCGCCCGAACGCGAAGAGTGGGTGGTGAGCCAGTTTATGAGGCATGTTTTATTAGCCAAAAAATTTCAGAAAGACGGTTTTTCCTATCTGGATCTCAGCACGTTGGGCTTTGGCGCCTATGAAGCGACAAGACGCGCTGAAGGCGCGGATATTTACACCGTATCATTGGAATCATTAAATAAAATGATGGGTTTTCTTTTGGAAAAGGGTGGCAAGGAACCCTGTTTTTCTGTTCCCGAAGTGATGGGGCACAGCATGCGTGAATTTTTTGAAGAAACGGCAAAAACCCCACAAAAACCGCGCCCACACCCAAAAAACCGTGCTAAAAGCTTGTAATCTCCCCCTGAACCCGCTATCAAACCCGCCTCGCGCGCCGAGGTCATTTGGACATACCCGGCCGCACTAACGACAACTAAAGGAAAATAAAATGCCCAAAATGAAGACCCACAGCGGAGCCAAGAAGCGTTTCCGCATCACCGGCAAAGGCAATGTCAAAGCCGGTGCATCCCATCGTCGCCACTTCATGCGCCGCCGTTCACAAAATATGAAGCGTACTTCGCGTTTAGGCTTGATCCTGTTCAAGACAGACGGCGAAAACATCATCAAGTATTTTCTTCCGAACGGCTAACGCAACGCTGCAGTCACGGCTTGCGCCCTTTGGCGCAGAGTAGTCGCAGCATAAAAAAATGGAGTAAAAAATGGCAAGAGTAAAACGGGGCGTAACCTCACACGCCCGTCACAAGGAAATGGTCAAGCTGGGCAAAACCTATCGTGGTCGCGCCAGCACCAATTACCGCGTCGCAATTGAACTCGTCGAAAAGGCGTTGCGTTATGCCTATCGCGATCGCCGCGCTAAAAAGGGCGAATTCCGCGCTTTGTGGATTCAACGTATCAATGCGGGCGTGCGCGAACACGGCCTGACCTATGCGCGTTTCATCAATGGTTTAAAACTGGCGGGTATCGAACTGGACAGAAAGACATTGTCGAACCTGGCCGCCGAAGAACCTGCGGCGTTCAAATCTTTGGTCGATCAAGCCCAATCGGCTTTAAAAGCTAAAGCTTAAAAATTTTCGGATACTATATTGTTGCGGCGGCGTGCATCTGCACCCGCCGCAATTTTATTTTCATGATTAGAGTCGCCACAGCCGTGATGGCTTTGCGCCAGAAGGTGGACAAAGTAATGCCACAGGCACGAAAAACCATTGCCACCACGCGTTCAATGTTACCGGCGCGATAAAGCGGATAAGCCCGCGCCATATAAGCCGATGTATAGGAAGCGCGGTCATAAACGGCATCCAATGGCGCATTGGCGGCATAATAGGCGAAAGCCAATTCATCATCTTCGGATTCCTGAACGCGCCCCAACCCAATGGCCAGCCGTTTCAAACGCCCGATTTTTTCACGCGCGATATAAGTCTGTAAATGGCCAAAGAAGAGTTTGTAATGCCGTAATTCATCGGCGGTGATGCGTTGGCATAACGCCTTTAATACCGGCTCTTCGGTGGCATTGCCCATAACAGTGTAATAGGAACTGGTGCCCGTTTCGACAATACAACGCGCGATCAATTCGCCCGCTTCCGACCCGCGGATGGAAGTTTTGGCATCGATATTAATGCGGTATCCGGCCTTGTAACGCGCCGATGCTGTCGCAAAATCAAACGCAGTGTCTGCACGCATGGCCCAGGCACCCAATGCTTCGCCATGTTGTTTTTCTTCCACGGCCCATTGGCGGATATCCTCACAAAAACCTTCATCTTGCGAAAAAATATTGGCAAGATATGTGGCGTAATCCTCGGCATTATATTCGACCAAAGCCGCCGCCTTGACGATGGCCAACAGGTCAGGCGAAATTTTGTCGGCATCGAACGCTTGCCAGGGCAGATCACCGATCTGCCAGCTTTGATGCAATCCAGATTGAGAATATTTATCCATATTTTTAGCCTTAATGGTTATAGCCGACATTTAACATGGGAATTAGGGCAAAAAAAGGACTAAAAACGCTATCGCCGCTTGGCGGGGCTATATTGCCGATGTTATAAAGAGGCCGTAAATACTGGCCGTAAAATTGTGGGAAATAAAGATGCGCGACGCCGCAAATCCTGTTGAAAATAATGATGAGCTTTCCGCTCTGAAATCCGAACTTGGCACTGCCGTAGCATCGGCTGCGACCATCGCCGCGTTGGATGATATCCGCGTATCGGCTTTGGGCAAAAAAGGCCGCATAACGGATATGATGAAAACATTGGGCACCCTGTCGCCGGATGAACGCAAGGCACGTGGTGCTGCGTTGAATATCCTGAAAGACGACATCGCCTCCGTGATCGATGCGCGCCAGAAAATTTTATCCACCGCCGCCTTGTCCGAAAAACTGGCGCGTGAAAATATCGACATCACCCTTTCGCCGCGCCCGCAAGCCGAAGGCCGCATCCACCCCATTTCGCAAACCATCGATGAAATCATCACGATATTCGCGAGCATGGGTTTCGTGACCGCCAAAGGCCCCGATATCGAAAATGAATATTATAATTTCGAAGCGTTGAATTTGCCGTCGTCGCACCCTGCCCGCGACATGCAGGCGACCTTTTTCCTGCCCGAAGAAGCAGGCACGAAATACAAAACAGTGCTGCGTACACAAACATCGCCGGTGCAAATCCGCACGATGATGGAACAAAAACCACCCATCCGCATTATCGCACCCGGCCGCACCTATCGTTGCGATTACGACCAGACCCACACGCCCATGTTTCATCAGGTCGAAGGCCTGGTGATCGACGAGCATTCCCATATGGGCCATTTAAAAGGTTGCTTGCTGGATTTCCTGCGCGAATTTTTTGGCATTGACGATCTGCCCATTCGTTTCCGCCCCTCCTATTTTCCTTTCACCGAACCCAGCGCCGAAATCGATATCGGCTGTAAACGCAGCGGCGGCGAACTCAAACTCGGCAATTACGGTGACTGGCTGGAAATCGGCGGCAGCGGCATGGTGCATCCGAATGTGCTGCGCAATTGCGGCATCGACCCCGACAAATATCAGGGCTTCGCTTTCGGCATGGGCATCGAACGCATCGCCATGTTGAAATATGGCATCCCCGATCTGCGCACTTTCTTTGATGCCGATCTGCGCTGGCTGAAACATTATGGCTTTATGCCGCTCGATATCCCCAATCCTGCGATGAAAGAATAAGACCATGAAATTCTCTCTCTCCTGGCTTAAAACCCATCTTGACACCAACGCCTCTCTGGATGAAATCTGCGAACGTCTTACCGCGCTCGGCCTCGAAGTCGAAGGCGTGGAAGACCACGGCAAAAAACTCGCGCCCTTTATCATCGCGGAAATCACCGAAGCGATCCAACATCCCAATGCCGACCGTTTGCGCGTGTGCAAGGTCAATACCGGCACAGAAACTCTCCAAGTCGTGTGCGGCGCACCGAATGCCCGTGCGGGCATTAAGGTCGTGCTGGCGCGTCCCGGAGACACCATGCCCGACAGCGGCGAAGTGTTGAAAAAAGGCAAAATCCGTGATGTGGAATCGCAAGGCATGCTCTGTGCCGCCGATGAACTGTGTATCGGCAGCGATCATGAAGGCATTATTGAAATTGCCAGCGATGCGCCACTGGGCGGCAGTTTCGCAGCCTTTGCCGGTCACAACGATGCGGTAATCGAAATCAACCTTACGCCCAACCGTCCCGATTGCGCGGGCATCCTGGGCATCGCCCGCGATTTGGCGGCATCCGGTATGGGCACATTAAAATTGCCCAACACGACGCCGGTTACAGGTGTGGAAAACAGCCCGATTAAAATCGCGTTGGATTTTCCCGCAGGCGATAAATCATGCCCGCTCTTTGTCGGTCGCCTGATACGCAACATCAAAAACCAACCCAGCCCCGAATGGTTGCAACGCCGTTTGCTAAGCATCGGCCAGAAACCCATTTCCGCACTGGTCGATATCACCAATTTCCTGACCATTGATTGCAACCGCCCTTTGCACGTGTTTGACGCGAAAAAAATCAAAGGCAATTTGCGCGTTCGCCCTGCCAAGGGCGGCGAAACGCTCGCCGCGCTTAACGACAAAACCTACACGCTTGAACAAGGCATGACTGTCATCAGCGACGACACAGGCGTCCTGAGCCTTGGCGGCATTATGGGCGGCACATCATCGGCCTGCGGCGAAAACACCACGGATGTTTTTATCGAAGCCGCCTTTTTCGATCCCGTTCGCACCGCCCTGACGGGACGCGCGTTGCAAATTAATTCCGATGCGCGTTACCGGTTTGAACGCGGCATTGACCCGGCCTTCACCGCGCCCGGCATCGAACTCGCCACCAAAATGATTTGGGAAATCTGCGGCGGCAAAGACAGCATTGTCGGCAAAATAGAAACCGCAGGCACCATTCCCGCGCCTGCTGCGCCCATAACGCTCAACATCAAAAAATGCCTGAAACATACCGGTATTAATGTTTCGGTTGCCGAACAGGAAAAAATTCTGACCACGCTTGGTTTCTCCGTACAAAAATCCGGTGATGCCTTACAGGTTACCCAACCAACATGGCGTCCCGATATCGCAGGTGCCGAAGATCTGGTCGAAGAAATCGTCCGCGTCAAAGGCTATGACCATCTGCCTGTCACTTCCCTCAACCGCCCTTCCGCCATTACGCAGTCGGCGATAACATTGGCCGATCTTCGTATCAGCAATGCCCGCCGCGCCTTGGCCAGCGCTGGCTTGATGGAGGCCGTCACCTGGTCATTCATGCCGTCCACAATCGCCGACCAATTCGGCGGCGTGAGCGCGGATATGCGTTTACTGAACCCGATCAGCAGCGATCTGGATGTCATGCGCCCGACCATTTTGGGCAATTTGATTCAGGCCGCCAAACGCAATGCCGATCGTGGTTTTGCCGATGCTTCACTTTTTGAAATTGGCCCCATCTTTAAAAACCAAACACCGCAAGGCCAATCGATTATCGCAACCGCCTTGCGCACCGGCCACACCCCGCGCCATTGGAACACCTCCACCCGCGCGGTCGATGCCTATGACGCCAAAGCCGATGCCATCACCGCCTTGGCGGCTGCGGGCGCGCCAACAGCATCATTGCAAATAACAACCGATGCACCGGCGCATTATCACCCCGGCCGTTCCGGCGTGTTGCGCTTGGGCGCAGCCATTCTGGCAGTGTTTGGTGAAATCCACCCTTCCGCGCTAAACGCTTGCGATATAGCGGGTCCGGTTGTGGCGTGCGAAATTTATTTCGACGCCATCCCCGCACCACGCGCATCCAGTACCGCCAAAACTTTATTGAAACTGGAAACGCTGCAACCCGTGTCGCGCGATTTCGCCTTTGTCGTCGATCGCGGCGTGACGGCGGCGAAACTGGTACAGGCGATTAAAGCCGCCGACAAAAACTTTATCCGCGACATCAATCTGTTCGATGTCTATGAAGGCGATAAAATCGCGGCAGATAAAAAATCATTGGCGGTCAGCGTCACGCTGCAACCTTCCGATAAAAGCCTGACCGACGCCGACATCGAAGCCATCGCCACTAAAATCACCGCCTCGGTCACAAAGGCAACAGGCGCAGTCTTACGCGGTTAAAAACCAAACATCGCCCATAAAAAACCCGCCTTCCGGCGGGTTTTTCTTACGCTTCTACTTGTTTAGACATTCTTTTACGCATATTCGGATCCAGATAACGCTTACGCAAACGGATATTCTTCGGCGTCACTTCCACCAATTCGTCATCCGCAATATACGCAATGGCCTTTTCCAAAGTCATCGATATAGGCGGCGTCAGGCGCACGGCTTCATCCTTGGATGTCGTACGCATATTGGTCAATTGCTTGCCCTGCATCACATTGATTTCCAAATCGTTGGATTTCGAATGTTCGCCGACAATCATGCCTTCATAGACTTTGATGCCGGGTGAAATCAGCATAGGGCCACGTTCTTCCAGCTTCCACATGGCATAGGCAACCGCTTCGCCCGCGCCATTCGAAATCAACACACCCGTACGGCGTCCCTGAACCGCGCCTTTATAAGGCGCATAGCCGTGGAACAAACGGTTCATCATGCCCGTACCACGCGTATCGGACAGAAATTCACCGTGATAGCCAATCAACCCGCGCGAAGGCGCGAGGAAGGTCAGTCGAACCTTGCCACCGCCCGAAGGGCGCAAATCGGTCATTTCCGCTTTACGTTCCGACATTTTGTTTACAACCGTACCGGAATGGGCTTCATCGACGTCGATAACAACTTCTTCGATAGGTTCCTGGCGTTGGCCATCGATCGTTTGGTACAAAACGCGCGGACGGCTGATCGACAATTCAAATCCTTCACGGCGCATGGTTTCAATCAGGATGCCCAATTGCAATTCGCCGCGGCCCGCGACTTCAAACGCATCGGCGCCTGCGGTTTCGGTCACGCGGATGGCGACATTGGTTTCAACTTCGCGCATCAAGCGGTCACGAATAACGCGGCTGGTTACCTTATCGCCTTCGGTACCCGCCAGCGGCGAGTCATTGACCGAGAAAGTCATGCTGATGGTTGGCGGATCGATAGGACGCGCGATAATCGGCGTGGTCACGGCAACATCGCACAACGTATCGGCAACGGTTGATTTGCTGAAACCCGCAATGGCAACAATATCGCCCGCTTCGGCTTCTTCCACCGGCACGCGTTCCAACCCACGGAAAGCCAGAATTTTGGTAATGCGGCCTTGTTCAATCATGACACCTTCGCGGGTCATGCCTTTAACGGGCATATTGATCTTGACCGTACCGGTTTGGATACGTCCCGTCAGCATGCGCCCCAGGAAAGCGTTGGCTTCCAGAAGCGTTGCCAACATGGTGAAGGGCGCCGTTACATCAACCTTTGGCGCAGCCACATGCTTGATAATCAAATCAAACAAAGGCGACAGGTCTTTGGGTTCGTCACCCATCTTTTCCACCGCCCAGCCATTACGGCCAGAGGCAAAAAGCGTTGGGAAGTCGAGCTGTTCTTCGGACGCATCAAGCGCCGCGAACAAATCGAATACTTCGTCATGCACCTGATGCGGACGCGCATCGGAACGGTCAATTTTATTGATAATAACCATCGGTTTCAAACCAAGCGCGAGCGCTTTGGAAACAACGAATTTGGTTTGCGGCAAAGGGCCTTCGGCGGCATCGCAAAGCAACACAACGCCATCGACCATCGACAAAATACGTTCGACTTCGCCGCCGAAATCGGCATGTCCTGGCGTATCGACGATATTGATCCGGATATCGCCCATGTCTTTGCTGTGATACATGATCGATGTCATTTTGGCGAGAATGGTGATGCCGCGTTCGCGTTCCAGATCGTTGCTGTCCATGGCGCGTTCCGCCACTTGTTGGTTTTCGCGGAAGGTGCCGGATTGTTTCAGCATTTGGTCGACAAGCGTGGTCTTACCGTGATCGACGTGGGCGATGATGGCGATATTACGAAGCTGCATAGGTAATTCTTTCAAATGGGGAGGCACCCCAAATGGGCGCACAGTTTCCGCGCGCAGAAGTACGGGTTGCAGACGCTTTCGTCAATCTTTATCGGCAGATTCAGCGCATATAAATATGCACGCCGCTTATCAACGCCCAACAACCCAAAGCCGCCAAAATCACGGCCGTAACACGGTTCACGATTAAAATACGGCTTTCTGTGCAATGATGGCGCATGAGGCTGATACCGCCGGCCAGAAAAGCCCACCAGGCGGCAGAACCAATGAAAATGCCCGCCACCAGAACATCGGCCTGAATCCGCGCGGTAATCGCCCCAAAAGTGGCCACAACGGCAAAAGTTCCAAACAATGTCAATGGGTTAGTTATCGTGATTAGAAACCCGCTGAGGAAGGCGCGCAGACTGCCCATAAAAATCTTTTCCTGCGTCAAATTCAAAACTTTGTTAACAATTTCAAGGGGGTGTGGGGGCTTTGGGTGGTCATGCCAAGTGTGCCACGCGCTGGCCAACACAATCACCCCGCCCACCAACCGGATGGTACCCGCATAATGATGGATAAAATCCATAACCGCGCTGACACCCAACACGGTGATCGCGGCAAAAATCGCATCGGCCAGAGCCGCGCCCATACCTGTCGCCAGACCGTTAAGCATGCCTTTTTGTAAGGTGCGGCGGATACACAGCAACCCCACAGGCCCCACGGGCGCGGCAATCACCACACCCAAAATCAAGCCACGATACAGAACACCGATTTCGCCTAACAAATTTTATACTCCACATGAACCGCGATCCCCTTGGATAAAAGCGCGAGCGCTTTTATCCAAGGGGTGAATCGCCGGTCTAATCAAAAGTTAGAGCATTTACCCCAACCCATTTTATTTTAAGCAATCGGTAAATGCTCTCATTGCGGATAGCGTTTATGGCAAAGCCAACGCCATTAGGCAAGTTCGGGAAATTTACGCCGCCGGAAGCACAACATTACTGGCTTTTAATTCGTCGGCAAGTTGCGCCTTTAACCGCGCCAGACCTTCTTCGGTTTGCGATTCGGCGCGGGCAACCAACACGGCCTGCGTGTTCGATGCGCGCAACAACCACCACCCATCTTCGGTCAAAACGCGCACGCCGTCAGTATCGTTCACTTTGGCCTGTGCTTTTTGCAAACGCGCCTTCACCTCATCGACCACCGCGAATTTACGCGCTTCGTCAATCGGGAAGCGCAATTCTGGCGTGTTAATGGTTTGCGGCAAATCATCGCGCCACGCGGCCAGCGATCTTCCGGACGCGCTCAACAAAGACACCAAGCGCACGCCCGAATAAATCGCATCATCAAAACCATAATATTTATCGGCAAAGAAAATATGCCCCGACATTTCACCGGCCAAAGGCGAATTGGTTTCGGCCATTTTGACCTTGATCAAAGAATGTCCCGTCTTGCCCATCACTGGCTTGCCACCCAACGCCGCCACGCGGTCGAACAATACTTGCGATGCCTTTACATCGGCAATAATCGCCGCACCCGGATGCGTTTTCAGCACTTCGCTGGCATAGATCGCCAGCAATTGGTCACCCGCCACAATGCGCCCCAACCCATCCACAGCGCCAATACGGTCAGCATCGCCGTCGAACGCAATACCCAGATCGGCTTTATGTTCCGCAACCGCTTTTTGCAAATCAATCAGATTATGCGCCTCGGTCGGGTCGGGATGATGATTGGGGAAACGGCCATCAATATCGGCGAACAGCAAAATATGTTTGCCCGGTAATTTGGCGGTGAGTTTTTCAACCACTTCACCACCCGCGCCATTGCCGCAATCCCATACCACGGTCAAATCCTGCGTCCCCTGATAATCTTTCAACATCCGTTCAACATAGGTATCGCGAATGTCGGAAGTCGAAACGGAACCGGTGCCGGAAACAAAATCATCCGCCGCAGCAATAGCGGCCAGTTTCTTAATCGCGTCGCCATAAATCGGCCCGCCACCGGGCAGGTTTTTCGCCAGCAACATTTTAAAACCATTCTGGTCGGATGGATTATGCGAACCCGTCACCATAATGCCCGCATCGGCATGTGTGTGCGCGGCGGCGAAATACAACATGGGGCTGGGGCCCAAACCAATCCGTTCTACCTGCGCGCCGGTCGACAGCAATCCTTTGACCAGCTGTTCTTCAAAAGCGGGCGAATGGGTACGCCCGTCATAACCAACCGCAATACGTTTACCGCCCGCACGCGCCACCATCGACCCGAACGCCTTGCCCAGCGCCAGCGCATCTTCGATATGCAGGCTTTTGCCGACAATGCCGCGAATGTCATATTCACGGATAATGGTGGGGTCGAAAATATGGGGCATGGGGAAAGAGGGGGTTGGAGAAAAGGACGAGGGAAGAGCAAGGTAGGGGAAGAAGGGGGGAGAAGAAAGAGAGAAAATTATACAAAAAAGCCTCTTAATCTGCCCCCCTTAGCTCCCCTGTCCCCCTTTCCTCTCCCCCTTCTTTCGCCTTTTTCATGCCCCAAATCCATGTCATAAAAGCCGCATGAGCGTATCCATAGCCAATCTTCCAGCCCTGCGCGGCGAGGGCAACCTCACCGTCTATTTGCGCGAGATCCGCAAATTCCCCCTGCTCGACCCGAACGAAGAATTCATGCTCGCCAAATCATGGAAAGAGCATGGCGATCTGCAGGCCGCCCACAAACTCGTCACCAGTCATTTGCGCCTTGTCGCCAAAATAGCTATGGGCTATCGCGGTTATGGCTTGCCGCTGGCCGACCTTATCGCCGAAGGTAATATCGGCATGATGCAGGCGGTTAAACGTTTCGACCCCGACCGCGGGTTTCGCCTGTCGACCTATGCCATGTGGTGGATACGCGCCGCTATTCAGGAATATATTTTGCATTCCTGGTCATTGGTCAAAATCGGCACCACCGCGGCACAGAAAAAACTGTTTTTCAATTTGCGTCGCCTGAAGGGCGAAATGAAAGCCATCGATGCTGGCGACCTGTCGCACGAACAGGTGCAGGAAATCGCCAACCGTCTGGAAGTACCCGAAGAAGATGTCGTGAATATGAACCGCCGCATGTTGGGGGGCGATAAATCATTAAACGCGCAAGTCAGCAAGGACGGCGAAGGTGCCGACGAATGGCAGGATTGGCTGGTCGACACAGCAGAACCCGCCGATATCCGTTTGGGCAATGAACAGGAATTAAACCAGCGTCAAAAATTACTGGCCGACGCGATGGAAGGGCTTAACCCGCGCGAACGCGATATTATCATTGCGCGCCGCCTCAGCGAAACACCGGCGACACTCGAAGATCTGTCACAAAAACTGCATGTCAGCCGCGAACGCATCCGCCAGATCGAAGTCCGCGCCTTTGAAAAACTGCAACAGAACATGAAAATAGCGGCAGAGCGTAAGGGCTTGCTCCCGCCGGCATAAATTCTTCGTCAATTTCACAAAAAGCGTATTTTTGCCCTATTCTAGCCAAATTCTATTGTTACATAAATTGCATCGTTTAACTCTTCTGGATGCAAATTATGGCGACAGAATACGAACACACAATCCGACACCTTCCAATGGGTGAGAACATCAAGCGGGAAGATTTTGCCGACAGCAAAATCTGGCTTGCCAAAAACCCGTCCCTGCTGGGATGGGCAAACCTTGAAATTGAAGTTGTCCCTTACGCCAAAGATAAGGAATGGCGTCTGGTCTGTAAAACAGGACAGACGGGCGAAAGACTCTTTGCCTTTCTGATGCACAAAAATTATTTAAAACGCCGCTATCATCGCACTGATAAAGATATGGCGCCTGTCATGCCGCAAAGAACGCCACCGCGTTCAGCCAAAACTCTCGAGTTCACTTAACAGCTGCTTCATATCTATGGGCAATTGAGAAGTAAATTTCCGCACCTTATTCGTGCGCGGATGAATAAACTGCAACCCCACCGCGTGCAAAGCCTGACGCGGAAATTTCTGTAAAAATTCATAACGCGTTTTGGCGCGACCAGACCCATAGGTTTTATCGCCCACCAACGGATGTTTCAAATGCGCCATATGCACGCGGATCTGATGCGTGCGGCCCGTCGCCAATTTACATTCCACCAATGTCACGCCGCCATAATTTTCAATCACCTTGTAATGCGTCAGGGCGGCCTTGCCCTTGGCCGTCACCGCCATTTTTTTGCGGTCTTTCGTGCTGCGTCCAATCGGCGCGTCGATACTGCCCGATGGCAACACCACATCGCCCCACACTAACGCCTGATATGTCCGCGATAAACTTCTGTCGGCGAATTGCGCCGCCAGCGCGTGATGCGCGGTATCGTTTTTAGCGACCACCATTAAACCACTGGTATCCTTGTCCAGTCGGTGCACAATGCCTGGCCGCGCCACACCGCCAATGCCCGAAAGCGTCGCACCGCAATGCGCCAGCAAGGCATTGACCAAAGTCATATCGCGATTGCCCGGCGCGGGATGCACGACCAAACCGACAGGTTTATCGATCACAATCACATCATCATCTTCATAGACAATGTCCAAATCCATCGCCTGCGCTTCGGGTTCGGCTTTTTCCGGCGCGGGTAATTGCAGATGATAGGTTTCACCCGCCCGCACTTTCGCGCTGGCATTCGTGATGGTTTTTTTATCACGCGACAAATGCCCCGCTTCCATCAAGACCTGAATACGGGCACGTGAAATGCCGGTCTGTTGTTGCGTCGCCAACAAGGCGATAGCCTTGTCGATGCGCTGTCCGACGAAATCATCGGTGACAATCAAAACAAGATTTCCCAAAACGCTCACAATTGACGACCAACAGACGCAATCATCACTTTATCTCAGGCGGTTGATCAATCTGATATTGCTGCGCGAATTGTGTCGCCATTTTCTGTATGGTGTCCGTCACGCGCTGGTCATGCACCGATACGCCGCTGATCACGCGGGAATCCTGCCGCCAATAAACAACAGTTACACTGCGCAAGGTCGAAACCGGCGGCACAACGGCATTGACCTTGTTACGCGCCGAAAGGCTGATCCACGAAACGCAATCCAGATTTTCATCGGCATAGGTGGAAATTTCGGGCGCCAGATTAATACGCGCCACACCCAATGAAAGCGGCTTGGCATCCGCCGCCAATGTCACCGGCAAATTCACGGCCTTAAAGGCAAACACCAACGCATTGGCGATTTTTTCACGCGACAAATTGCAGCTGTCGGCTGATTTTGTATCGGAAAAACTGGCGGGATCGATCACAATCTCACGCACGCCGGACAGGGCAGGCGCGGCACCTTGCGCCTGCGCCGCATGCGGCGCCAACAATAAACCGAGAAACAACAAGCCTGATTTACGCATGAGCCCCTCCTCTAGTGGGTTATTAAAAGCCTGTTCATAATTTTTTCAGGCTGAGTCGAAAATCGTGATTTTCTGGATTTCTTTCGCGCAGCATATAATTATATACGTGAGCAGAAAAAATACAAAAAAGCGCGATTTGCGGCCAGCATGGAAAGATCATGGCAGGCTTTTTATTCGCGTTCATCCCGTTGAGTACGTTCTTTACGTTCATGGCGTTCCTGCGCTTCCACGGTCAGGGTCGCGATGGGGCGCGCTTCCAGACGTTTAACGCCGATCGGTTCGCCCGTTTCTTCGCAATAACCATATTCGTTGCGTTCGATACGTTCCAACGCTTCGTCAATCTTGCTGATAAGCTTGCGTTGGCGATCGCGGGTGCGCAATTCCAAAGCCACTTCGGTTTCGGCCGAGGCGCGGTCGGTGATATCGGGTTCCTGCATGCCACCTTCATCTTGCAATTCATGCAAAGTGATGTCGGATTCGCGCACGATTTCCAATTTCCACTCATGCAATTTATGCCGGAAAAAAGCCAGCATGACGGGGTTCATATATTTTTCTTTTTCCGTCGGCTTGTAGTTTGGTGGCACTGTAACGCTGGACATCGGCAACTCCTGAAGAGGGTCTATATCCCTAAAGCGGGGCAGAGGAACATAGAAGGACTGTACGCATCAAGTCAACGCAGGCGATAAGCTGGGATTTGTCAATGAATTCATCGGGTTGATGCGCCTGGTCGATTGAGCCGGGGCCGCACACAACCGCGCCGACCCCCAATTTCTGGAAAATGCCCGCTTCGGTGCCGAACGAAACCGCATGGGTTTCATCGCATTTCAACGCCCGCCCCAATATCTGCACACCGCGATTATTGGCCGTCGCCTGAAAAGCGGGAATGTCGAAACAGGTGCAAATTTTCATACCTGCTTTCGGTGCAAAGGGCGCAAAACGGTGTCCGAATTTTTCGGTCGCACGTGTTTCGATATTTTGTAAATCATCTTGCGCCGAATCACCGGGATGGGCGCGGCTTTGCCACACCAGCGTGCAATGTTCGGGGATGATATTTTCCGCCGTTCCGCCCGCAATGGTCGCCAGATTAAATGTGGTGTAAGGCGGATCAAGGCGCGAATCCACATAGGCATTTTGTTTCTTATGTTGCGCCACTTCCGTGATAACGCCCATCAGATCATGTGCAATTTCAATCGCACTTAATCCCTTATCAGGTTTGCCCGAATGACCCGACACGCCGGTGATTTCGGCGCGATAGGCGGAAACACCTTTATGTTGATCGATAATTCTTAGATCTGTCGGCTCGCCAATCCATATCCATTCGGGCGCAATCTTTTTCGCAACTAGATAATCGGCCAACCGTTTCGCGCCTGACATATCGCTTTCTTCATCATGGGTCAGCGCAAGATGAAAGCAGGTGTCTATAGTGGCCGCCAAAAATTCGGGAACAAATGCCAAGGCGCAGGCAATAAACCCCTTCATATCAACCGCGCCGCGCCCGTAAAATTTTCCGTCGCGTTCCGTTAAGGTAAAAGGGCTTGATGTCCATTGCTGCCCCTCAACCGGCACAACATCGGTATGGCCCGCAATCACAACGCCGTTTTTGCCGTTACCAATCGTCGCCCATAACGAAGCTTTTGCGCCATCTTCGCTTTCGACAATCTCGCTTGCGACACCAAAACCCGCCAGATAATCGCGCACCCAATCAATCAAAGCGCGGTTGGAATTTCGCGACACGGTATCGAACCCGACCAGCGCGGTGAGTATTTTTTCAACCTGTTCGATATTACTTGGCGTGGACAAGTGCTTTCCTGACACTATCAATCGTGAACAACAAAACATTGCCAGTTTCCGTTGCCGCGAACAAGCAATCACCACCGGCATTCCACACAAGCCCTGTTATCGTATTTTTATCCCCCGAAGCGGGCGGATGTATCATAATTTCCATACGCCCGTCCAAAGGCGCCAAAACAATCATCCCGTCATCATATCCGGCGGCAATCATGTCATCTTTCGGATGCGGCGCGACTTGCGTTACCAATCGCCCGTCCTGCCCGCCCAAAGTCACGGGTGGTTTACCCCACGGCCCGCCACCCGAAAACGGCCAACAAATAATTTGGTCAGCCCCGGCAGTCGCCAAAAATTTCCCGCGCCCCGTCCATGCCATCGATTTTATTTTCGCGGCATAACCCTGCATCCGCATTTCTTTGCTGTCGGATATCTGCCAGCCATGCAGCGCGTTTTCCTGCATGCTGGTCATCAGAATTTTGCCGTCCGCGCTCCACAACATATCCAGATGCGAACCCTTCCATGCCAACACGCTTGGCGTCGCATCCTTCGCATTCAACCAAAACAACGATACGCCGTTATAATGCGATACAGCCAAACGTTTGCCATTGGGGCTAAAGGCGATGTCGCCCGCATTGCTGGGCACGGCCAAAGGCGCATCGAATTTTGCTTTGCCTTCTTCATCAAGAACATAAATTTTCTTGCCGACATTGTACGCGCGATGTTTGCCATCAACGGCACCCGCAACATGATCGACCCATTGATTTTTATGTTCGGCGATAAGTGTCGTTTCATGGGTCAACGGATTTAGGATAAAAACCTTACCATCGTCGCCACCCGATAAAAACGCGTGATCATCGGCATCGGGACGCAACGACAAAGAAATCCCGTCATGCAATGCCAGCGTATGCGGATTATCTTTTTCATCATTGGCGATAAACAACCGCACCGACCCATCGGCAAAAGACGCGGCCACAAAATCGCCGCGCCGATTGACGCACAGCGACAAAACCGGCGCATCGAAAACCCATTGATGAAAAAGCGCAGAGTTCATACTCGACCTATGCCGCACACAACGCAAACCCGTCGCGCAATCCCTGTTCATCCAGCTGCCGCCCAATAAACACCAAACGGCTGACGCGTTTTTCACCCGCCTTCCATGGCGCCAATTCGGTCGCATCCATCATCATATGCACACCCTGAATAACCAGACGTTTTTCACTACCCGCAATATCCATAATACCTTTATAGCGCAGCAAATCCTGCCCTTTGTTGGCGCGCAAATCGCCCATCCATGTTTCAAACTTCACGCCGTCCAACGCTTTGTCGGTCGTTAAAGACAGGCTCGAAATATCGCTGTCGCTGATGTGATTATGGTCGTGATGATCATGGTGATGATCATGACCGCAATGTTCATCATGCACGTGGTCGTGATCATGATGCTCCTCACCCTTCAAAAAATCCGGCTCGCGTTTCAAAATTTCGGCCAGATCGAAACTGCCCAATCCCATCACCTGTTCCAAAGGCACATCGCATTTCGTGGTGCGAACAATTTTGGCAAAACGGTTGATGCCGCGAATGGCGCGTTCAACCCCCGCCAATTCGTCTGCCGAAACAAGATCCGCCTTGTTCAACAAGATAACATCGGCAAAAGCGATTTGTTCCTGCGCCTCGCGGGAATCCTTCAACCGCAAAGGCAAATGCTTGGCATCAACAACCGTCACGATGCTGTCAATTTTCGCCTTGGCCGCAATTTCTTCATCGGCAAAAAAAGTTTGCGCAACTGGCGCAGGGTCGGCAAGCCCGGTTGTTTCCACCAATATCCCGTCAAAATTCGTGGATCGTTTCAACAAGCCGGAAATCACGCGGATCAAATCGCCGCGCACCGTGCAACAGATGCACCCGTTATTCATTTCAAAAATTTCTTCGTCGGAATTGACCACCAACGCGCCGTCGATACCTTCTTCACCATACTCGTTAACGATAACCGCATATTTTTTTCCATGCGGTTCCGACAGGATGCGATTAAGCAACGTGGTTTTACCCGCGCCCAAATAGCCGGTCAGAACAGTTACGGGGATTTGTGACATCGCAAACACCTTTTGGTTAATTCGTTACCCACAGAGGATATCGCCCTTTTAACAATTTAATTCAAGAGGCGCGAAACTATTAGTTTTAATTGCTTGCTTACACGAACAGGTATAAGAAAAGGGCGTTATTTAAAGTTTTCCGCGCTGCAGTAGGCAGCCAAACAGGGGGCAATATGCAACCATCCATGATCAGCGATATTTCCGCATGGCAAGTGACCGAGCCGGAAATTATGGACACCGATAAATATCTGAGCAGCGCAAACGCGCCCGACTTTGAAGAAGACGCCCGCCTGTGCATCACCAGCGGCGCACGCGCCATGGTGCTTAACTGCGCCGCGCTGACCTACGCGACCGGCGCAGGCATGCGCGCCTTTTTAAATATCGCCCGTATGATGCAAGACGCAGGCGGCATGTTGTCGGTGCAAAACCTGTCCGGCCAGCCACGCGATATCTTCATGGCCTGCGGCATGAATGGCATGATTACAATGAACGACGGGGCTTCCCTGTCATCCGGCATGCAGCAAATCGCTTAAAATCCCCGCTTTGCCTTCGCAACCGTTTGCCGCTATTCTGTGCGCGCAAGACCCCTTTTCTTATCTTAAGAGCATCAATCAATGGCATATATTCAAGGCAATACCGGCGAATGGGAAATGGTTATCGGGCTGGAAGTCCATGCCCAGATAATATCCAACTCCAAACTTTTTTCCGGCGCGGCGACAGAATTCGGCGCCGCCCCCAATGCACAGGTCAGCCTGGTCGATGCCGGCTTTCCCGGCATGTTGCCCGTTATCAATGAAATCTGTATCGAACAGGCGGTGCGCACCGGCCTGGGGCTTAAAGCCGAAATCAATATGACCTCGGTCTTCGACCGCAAAAATTATTTCTATGCCGATTTGCCCAACGGCTATCAGATCAGCCAGTTCACACAACCCATCGTCGGCAAAGGCGAAATCCTGCTCGATCTGGCGGATGGCAGCACGCAAACGGTCGGCATCACGCGCCTGCATCTGGAACAAGACGCTGGCAAAAGCATGCATGACCAAAGCCCCAACGAAACCTATGTCGATTTAAACCGCGCCGGTGTTGCGCTGATGGAAATCGTTTCCGAACCCGATATGCGTTCGGGCGAGGAAGCGGGCGCGTATTTGAAAAAACTCCGCGCCATTTTGCGTTATCTGGAAACCTGCGACGGCAATATGGAAGAAGGGTCGATGCGTTGCGACGTCAATTTGTCGATGCGCCGCAAAGGCGTCACCACCTTGGGCACGCGTTGCGAAATTAAAAACGTCAACTCCATCCGCTTTGTGCAGCAGGCGATTGAATTCGAAGCGGTGCGTCAGGTCGAAATTCTGGAAGCGGGCGGCGAAATCAAACAGGAAACCCGTCTGTGGGACACAACCAAAGGCGAAACGCGCAGCATGCGGTCGAAAGAAGATGCGCATGATTACCGTTATTTCCCCGACCCTGATTTACTGCCGCTTGTCCTCGACCCGAAAATGGTCGCAGACATCAAAGCCCATCTGCCCGAATTGCCCGATGATAAAAGGGCACGATTTATCAGTGAATATGGCCTGAAACCCTATGATGCTTCGGTGCTGGTCGCCGAAAAACCATCGGCAGAGTTTTTTGAAAAAGTCGCCAAAGGCCGCGACGGCAAACTGGCCGCTAACTGGGTCACGGGTGATTTCTTCGGCGCGCTTAACAAACTCGGCAAAACCATCGAAACCAGCCCCCTCAGCGCAGACGCACTCGGCGGCCTGATCGACCTTATCAGCGACAACACAATCTCCGGCCGTATCGCCAAGGATGTGTTTGAAGAAATGCTGTCATCCGGCAAAGCGGCCGCGCAAATCGTTGAAGAAAAAGGCCTGCGTCAGGTCACAGACACCGGCGCGATTGAAAAATCCATCGACGAAATTCTGGCGGCCAACCCCGACAAAGTCGCCGAATATAAATCCGGTAAGGACAAGCTGTTCGGCTTCTTCGTCGGCCAAATCATGAAATCCACCGGCGGCAAAGCCAACCCCGCCATGTTGAATGATTTACTTAAGAAGAAACTATTGGCTTAACCCTTTAAAGGAATCGATATGAGTCTTGAAAAGATGAAAATCGATTTTATAAGGCGGGAATTTCTGACGCTCTCAATTAATGGAGCGTTTCAACATAATCATGTTTATGAGGCTCAAGTCTCACAAGATCAGAAAACTGTCTTAAAAGAAGAAATATACGAAGAACTAAACAAGATAGTCACCGAATACAATCAATCCGATATAAATATAGATTGCGAAACACATATCACAAAAATTGAGGGATTTAGAACATGGCTTGAGGGCAAAACAGAAATCATAAGACCGGAAAAGCATGGCGAAGATGGTGCGACTTTCGGGACGGCCCAGAAGCTGCTTAATCTCTACCTGAAATATATGTGGTGCCTGGGAATATTAAATAAAATACCGCCACATTGTCCGCTGGATTCCATCATCCTTCAGAAAACGCTTGGGCTAAAAGAAAGATGGAAAAAGATGAGCAAAGGGCAATATGACGTTATTACAAAAAAGATGCCAAACATCGAAAAGATAGCAGAATGGGAATTAATGGAATGGGAAGAATACAGAAACAAACAGTATAACAAATCGAAGAAAAACCTGTCCAATAAACAACAATGACTCTTACCTCTGTTATGATAAAATAAAAAACAAAGAAGCCCATCCTTATCGCAACGCCTTTGCCGCAAAGATTACAATAATGACATCCACCAAAGACCAGACAACCCCAGACACCACAATCTCCGCCCGCAAAATATTCGACATCGATACCGAATGGCAAATCCCCGCCTTTGCGGAACGCACCGAACATGTGCCGGAAGTGGACAAAGCTTACCGTTTTGACCCCGATACCACGCTCGCCATTCTGGCCGGTTTCGCGCATAACCGCCGCGTATTGGTGCAGGGTTTCCACGGCACCGGCAAATCGACCCATATCGAACAAGTCGCGGCGCGCCTTAACTGGCCGTGCCTGCGCGTCAATCTCGACAGCCATATCAGTCGTATCGATCTGATCGGCAAGGACGCCATTGTTTTAAAAGACGGCAAACAAATCACCGAATACCGCGAAGGTATTTTGCCGTGGGCGTTGCAACGCAATTGCGCGTTGGTGTTCGATGAATATGACGCGGGCCGTCCCGATGTGATGTTTGTTATCCAACGCGTGCTGGAAGTCGAAGGCAAGCTTACCCTCCTCGACCAGAACCGCGTTATCCACCCGCACCCAAGCTTCCGTTTGTTCGCCACATCCAACACGGTTGGTCTTGGCGATACCACCGGCCTCTATCACGGTACGCATGCGCTCAACCAAGGCCAACTTGACCGTTGGAACATCGTTGCCAATCTGAATTACCTGCCCGCCGAGGAAGAAGAAGCCATCATCGCCGCCAAAGTCCCCGCCTTTACCAAAACCCATAAAGACGCGCTGCGCGGTATGGTCGCACTCGCCAACCTGACCCGCCAAAGCTTCATGAACGGCGACATCTCCACCGTCATGTCGCCGCGCACCGTTATTTCATGGGCGGAAAACGCGGTGATTTTCGGCAATACCGAATCCGCCTTTCGTCTGACCTTCCTGAACAAATGCGACGAAGCCGAACGCGCCGCGATTGGCGAGCTGTATCAACGCTGCATGGGCGCGGAACTGGCGGCATAACATGCTTGTTCTTATCGATGAGAGCGGTGATGCAGGTTTCAAATTAGACAAAGGATCTTCTTCTTATTTTGTCGTCACAATGACAGTTTTTTCAGACTTTGCTGAAGCCGAGAAATGTTCTGCCGCTATTAAACAATTACAAACTGCTCAACGCATATTCCCCGAATTTAAATTTAGCGGCTGCCGCGATGTTATCCGCGATCAGTTCTTTGAAACCTTAAAAGCTTTTGATTTCCGCATTTATGCTATGGTTGTTCCCAAAAATTCTATTTATAGCCGCACCTTGAAGTCAGATTCTGAAAAATTCTATAATTTCTTTGTCCGTCAATTATTATCTTATCATGCCAATCTTTTACAAAATGCTCATGTCAAAATTGACGAAAGCGGCGACAAAAAATTTAAAAGAGAATTAGCCAATTATATTCGACGCATGATTCCCAGAGATCAAATCAAGAAAATTACCTTCAAGAAATCCAAAAACGATCACTTGATTCAGCTGGCGGATATGGTCACGGGCGCGATTGCCCGTGCCTATACATCCAAGAAAGATCATGCGCGTTGGCACAATATGATCTTTTCCAAGATAGACAATTTATGGAAATTCAAATAGAGGGAAAGGGACGTTTCCGCAGCCTATCTTGGCGATTGCCAAGAAAGAACTCCATCCGGAGCCGATTCGGCTAACGGAAACTAGGTAGCCCATTATAACAACGAATCGCTTGACAATGCAAGGGAATCATACATATGCCCATCAAAGAGTTAGCAAGAAAATCATGAAACCCGCCGCCGCCGCCGAATTTTTTCGCCGCCTATGCGAAATCGATCCCGAACCGAAAACGGAATTGAACTATACCAATGCCTATACGCTTTTGGTCGCGGTCGTCCTTTCTGCGCAATCCACAGACGCGGGCGTGAACAAAGCCACCGCATCCCTGTTCAAAAAAATCACCACGCCCCAACAAATGGTCAAGCTGGGCGAGGACGGATTGCGCCCCTATATCAAAACCATCGGCCTCTATAACGCCAAGGGCAAAAACATTATCGCGCTGTCGCAAATCCTGATCGACAAATTTAACGCACAGGTTCCGGGCACACACGAAACCCTCCAATCCCTGCCCGGCGTTGGCCGCAAAACCGCCAATGTTATTCTCAATGTCTATTTCGGCCAGCCGACAATGGCGGTCGACACCCATGTGTTCCGCGTGGCCAACCGCACCGGCATGGCCAAAGGCACAACGCCCGAACAAGTCGAAGAAAAGCTGGTCAAAACCATCCCCTCCAACTATATGCGCCACGCCCATCATTGGCTTATTCTGCATGGGCGTTACCGGTGCAAAGCCCGCAAACCGCTCTGCCCCGCCTGTGTGGTGCGGGATTTATGCGCCTTTAAAGACAAAACTATTGAGATATAACTGCCTATATTTTTCCATATTTTGCTGGCATAAAGCTCCCCATGAAGAAAATCCTCATCACCGGCCTCGGCATCATCTCGCCCATTGGCAATTCCGTCGAAACCTTCCGCGACAATCTGTTTGCGGGGCATTGCGGCATTGAACCCATCTCATTCCCCTTCAAGGGCGGCACCGCAACCTTCCCCGCCGCGCCCGTCAAAAATTTCAACGTCGCAGATTATTGCGACCCCAAACGTGCGCCCATGCTCGACCGCTTTGCCGAATTTGCCGTCGCGGCAGCCACACAGGCGATGCGCGATTCCGGCCTTATCCTCACGCCCGAAAACGCCGAACGCATGGCGGTCATCACCGGCACCGGTGCGGGCGGACAAAACACCATCGAAGATTCCTATTACAAATTGCTCGATGCTTCCGGTTCGGGCCGCGTGCATCCTTTCACCATTCCGCGCCTGATGGTCAATGCCGCGTCCAGCCAGATCAGCATGGCCCTCGGCATCACCGGCCCCGGCTTTACGGTCGCATCCGCCTGCGCCTCGGCCATCCATGCGATGGGCGTCACGCTTTCCATGATGCGTTCCGGCCTTATCGATATGGCGATAACGGGCGGCGCCGAAGCCTGTCTTACGCTTGGCACGCTCAAAGGCTGGGAAGCATTACGCGTGATGGCGCCCGATGTGCCGCGTCCTTTTTCGCAAGGCCGCGCCGGTATGGTATTGGGCGAAGGCGCCGCCATGTTTGTTTTGGAAACCGAAGAGCACGCCAAAAAACGCGGCGCGAAAATCTATGGCGAATTCGCCGGTTTCGGCATGTCGTCGGACGCCAAAGATATCACCACGCCCGATATCCACGGCGCGGCGCGTGCCGTTATCAATTGCTTGCGCGATGCCAAGATTACACCAGAACAAGTCGATTACATCAATGCGCATGGCACCGGCACCAAGGTCAACGACGCGACCGAAACAGGCGCCGTTAAAATCGCGCTGGGCGAACACGCGCATAAAATTGCGCTGTCATCCAGCAAATCCATGTTCGGCCATGCGTTGGGCGCGGCGGGTGCGCTCGAAATGCTGGCGACCATTTTGGCGGTGCATCACGACACGGCACCACCGACGATCAATTACACCGAACCCGACCCCGAATGCGATCTGGATTATGTGCCGAACAAGGCGCGCCACATGCCGATCAATATCGCGCTCAATAACTCTTTCGCTTTCGGTGGTTTGAACGCCGCCGTCGCGGTCAGGAAATATACATGAATCTGCTTTTGGTTTTTGTCGGCGGCGGTTTCGGTTCGGTCGCCCGTTACGCGATAATGAAAGCCATAGGCCGCATCATGGGCACCGCCTTTCCGTGGCACACGCTGGGTGTCAATTTATTGGGCGCAATCATCATCGGCGCGCTCACAGAATTTCTGGCGCTGCGTATCTCTGGTGTTGATCAGGCGCGTTTGTTGCTGGTGACAGGATTCCTCGGCGGCTTTACAACCTTTTCGGCTTTTTCGTTGGAAAGCGCCTTGATGTATCAACGCGGCGATTATCTCGCGCTGGGTTGCTATGTCGCGGCTTCGGTGATTGGAACGCTTGTGCTGGTTCTGGCGGGCGGTGCCGCTATGCGCAGTATTCTCTAATTATTCAAACGCAGGTGTTGTGCGTGGCGATGAAGCCGTGCTGCGCGATGTCGCCACCGACATCGTTGAAGCAGACCCCGACGATGCCGCCAGCGCCGCCGTTCTCAATCCGGCACGCGTTAAACCCGCACGCGAGTCCAATTCTTTGCGCGGTGCGCTTCTCACATAATTGTCACGATATGTTTTTTTGATCGCGTCGCTGATATTGCCGGAACCCGGCACAGCGGCCAAATCTGGAATGGAAGCATGAATCTGTTCATGCAAAGTGGCATAAGCGCCATCACGTTGCCCCTGAACATCGGTATATTCAAAAAGCGCGACCAAAGTCTTGCCGCCATTTTTTAAATTATAAGGAACCACGCCGACATAATGGCTTTGGCTAATCAGAGCGAGTTTTTCTGGGGAATTGAGTCGCGGCGCCTCTGCGGGAGGCAGCAAATCCGGCTGTCTGAAATGTTTTAATGGATTGAAAAAAGCCATAACAACATAGACCCAATAATAATGTTAAATCCCTATTGCCCTAATCTAGACAAAATAGTTAAAAATTGAGTTAATTTTTACGCGCAATTTTTATATCTATAAATCAACAGGTTAACAAAGATAGACCCCGAGCCTTAATATGGTATCATCAAAAGATGAACAAACCGCGCATTATTGTTGGTATCGACCCCGGCCTGCGCCACACCGGCTGGGGTATCATCGGACAAAGCGGGAACCGGCTGTCTTTTATCGCGGCGGGACGTATCAGCCCGGACACAGATTTACCCATGGCCACAAGGCTTTTGACGCTTGCCGAAGGCATCACCGACATCATCCGCGCCCACCAACCTGACGAAGCCGCAATCGAAGAAACCTTCGTCCATAAAAACGCGAAATCGGCTTTGCTCTTAGGCCAGGCGCGGGGCAGCGCAATTTTATCGCTGGCGCAAAACGGTTTAACCGTCGCGGAATATGCGGCCAACCGCATCAAACAATCGGTCACCGGCCATGGCCATGCCGAAAAAACTCAAATTCAGGCGATGATTGCGATTTTGCTGCCCAACTCCGGCAAGCTGGCCGCCGATGCCGCCGACGCGCTGGCAGTTGCCATCACCCACGCGCATCACACGCCGCAAAGCCTCACCGCAGCCCTTGCTAAACGCCCCGCATAAAGAGTACAAATAGGGAACTCTTTTATTTTATTCTATTCTCTCTTAGGAAATAGAAAAGCGCTGGCAGTTGGAGATATCCCTCCCCTCTTGTGGGGGAGGAAGCAAAAACTTAGGCTTACGCACTTCCGCGTAAGTCTTAGTTTTTGCAGGTGAGGGGTGGGCTATTCTCACTTGATCGAAAAATGTTCTCAAAAATTTAAGGCAATCAAGTGATCGGCAAACTCAAAGGCCTCATCGACAGCATCACAAACAATCACGTCATCCTCGACGTGAACGGCGTCGGCTACATCATCATCTGCTCCGCCCGTACCCTCCGCAACATCGGCGCAGTCGGCGAAGCCGCAACCCTACGCATCGAAACCCATGTGCGCGAAGACGCCATCAATCTCTTCGGTTTCGGCGATGCGATGGAACAGGATTGGTTCAAACTTTTGACAACAGTCCAAGGCGTCGGCGCGAAAGTCGCGCTCGCGATTTTGGGTAGCCTGTCGCCCGAACAATTGGCGCAAGCGATAGCATCACAGGACAAAAGCGCCATGGCACAAGCCGATGGCGTAGGCCCCAAACTCGCGCTGCGTCTGGTCACGGAACTGAAAGACAAAATCCCCGCCTTCATGAGCACGCCCATCCGTTTGGCCGCGAGCGGTTCCGCTTCACCATTACCGCCCTCGCTTTCCGGCGACGCGCTCTCCGCCCTCATCAATCTTGGCTATCGCCGCGCCGAAGCTTTCGCCGCCGTGGCAAGCGTCAGCCAACAAAATCCCGATGCCAAACTTAACGATATCATCCGCCTCAGCCTCGCGGAACTCAGCCGCAAGGACAGCGCCGCATGAAAGCCGCAACTGATCGCATCGTCGAACCAACCGCCCTGCCCACCGAAACACCCGATGTCGCGCTACGCCCGCAAACATTGGATGATTTCATCGGCCAGCCCGCGCTACGCGCCAATCTGAAAATTTTTATCGAAGCCGCGAAGCAACGCCAGCAATGCCTCGACCACACTTTATTATTCGGCCCGCCCGGCCTCGGTAAAACAACCCTCGCGCAAATTATCGCCCGTGAATTGGGCGTGAATTTCCGCAGCACGTCCGGCCCCGTTATCGCCCGCGCCGGCGACCTTGCCGCGCTTCTCACCAACCTGCAACCGCATGATGTTTTGTTCATTGATGAAATTCACCGCCTGAACCCACAGGTCGAAGAAATCCTGTATCCCGCGATGGAAGATTTCCAGCTCGATCTGATGATCGGCGAAGGCCCCGCTGCGCGTTCGGTGCGCATCGACCTGCCGCCCTTCACCCTTATCGGCGCAACCACGCGCAGCGGCCTCATCACCCGCCCCCTTCGCGAACGTTTCGGCATTCCGCTCCGTCTGCAATTTTATTCGACGCCCGAACTGCAACAAATTATTTCCCGCGCTGCCTCGAAACTGGATATGCCGCTTACCACCGATGGTGCCGCCGAAGTCGCCAGCCGCGCGCGCGGCACACCGCGTATCGCAGGCCGCCTGCTCCGCCGCGTGCGCGATTTCGCGCTTGTCGCGGGACACAAAGCCATCGACGCCAAAGCGGCTGACGAAGCCCTGTCGCGCCTCGAAGTCGACCGGTTGGGCTTCGACGCGATGGACAGAAAATATTTGTCGCTCATCGCCGAAAATTACGGCGGCGGCCCTGTCGGCGTCGAAACTTTGGGTGCGGCGCTGGCCGAACAACGCGATGTGTTGGAAGAAGTCATCGAACCTTACCTCATCCAGCAAGGGCTTCTGCAACGCACGCCGCGCGGACGCATGTTGACCGAAGGGGGATATAAGCATATCGGTTTAGGCATCCCCGCCGGACGCCAAGGCGAATTTCAAGCATTACAGGACAAACCCAGTGACGACGACAACTGAGCCCACCCCTAAACCCCTTCAAAATTTCACATGGCCGGTACGCGTTTATTGGCAAGACACCGATGCCGGCGGCATCGTCTATCACCCCAATTATCTCAGCTTTGCGCTCAAGGCACGCAGCGAATTTCTGCGCGCCCATTTTGGCAGCGAAACCGAATTATACAAACAGACGGGTATGTTACTGGTGGTTCGCCATGCCGAAATCGACTACCGCGCTTCGGCCAAACTGGATGATTTGTTGCAAGTCGGCGTGGAGCTTGAAAAGGTCGGCAACAGCTCTTTCACCCTTATCCAACCCATCAAACGCGCCGGTCAATTGTTGGCGACGGTCAAGGTCGTTTTGGTCGCCATTAACGATGCCGGTGCCGCCACCCGCATCCCGCCCCAATTACGCCAGATTTTCGAGTCATAAGTAATTGTTGCCCCATACCCGCTCTTAACCTAATTTCCTATCAATACTCACGATCAGAAAGACCACAGCCCATGGACGCCCAACCCACCATCGCCGTAGCAGCCAACCAACTAGCGGGCTCCGTCGCCGCCAATGACATGTCCCTGATGGGTTTGTTCGGCCATGCCGACATCGTCGGCAAAATCGTCATTTCCGGCCTGTTGATGATTTCCATCCTGACCTGGGCGATTATTTTCGACAAAATCACCAAAGTGAAAAAGCTGAAAGCCAAGGCCGAATATTTTGAAGAACGTTTCTGGTCGGCTGGCTCGCTCGATATGCTCTATGACAAAATCAAACGCCCCGCAGACCCCATGCAGGCCATTTTCGTGGCGGGCATGAAGGAATGGCGTACAGCGCATGACAAAGGTTTGTTTCTTAACCCCGCCAGCCGTACCAATGTCATGCAGCGTATCGACCGCGTGTTGCAAGTGACAATTGGCCGCGAAATGGCGATGGTCGAAACATGGATGACCTTTTTGGCATCCGTCGGTTCGGTTGCGCCTTTCATCGGTTTGTTCGGCACCGTCTGGGGCATCATGCACAGCTTTATCGGCATCGCGCAGGCGCAAAACACCAGCCTCGCCGTCGTGGCGCCGGGCATTGCGGAATCGCTGCTCGCGACCGCCGTCGGCCTTATCGCCGCCATTCCCGCCACCACCGCTTACAATAAATTCTCGACCGAAATCGGTCGTTATGGTGCGCGGTTGGATAATTTCTCCAATGATTTCACCGCGACTTTGTCGCGTAATCTGGAAGATTCACGTGGTGCCACAACAACGCCCACCGCAACCGGCGAGGCGACATGGCAGCGCAAATGATGGGTGGCGGGGGTGGCCGTGGAGGCCGCCGCCGTTACAACCGCCCTGTTTCCGAAATCAATGTCACGCCGTTTGTCGACGTTATGTTGGTGTTGCTGGTGGTTTTTATGGTCACCGCGCCGATGATGACGGTCGCAGTGCCGGTCGATTTACCGAAAACCCAGGCGCATACCGTCAGCCAGGACAAAGAACCGTTGGTCGTCAGCATCGACGCCGAAGGCAAAATTTATCTGCAAGACAAAGCGATGCGTCTGGATGAATTAGTGCCAAAATTAAAGGCGGTGAGCGGCGCCAATGCCGACGCCCGCATTTTCGTGCGCGGCGACAAGGCGCTGGCCTATGGCCGCATCATGGAAGTGATGGGAACGATCAGCAGCGCAGGCTTCACCAAAGTCGCCCTTGTCGCCGAATTGCCGAATGGCACACCCCACAGCGATTAAGCCTTAGCGCATCACATAATCTGACGCATAGACTTTGCGCCAAGAATCTTTCTGGGGTTCGACAGGCGATGCATGACGCTTTGTCACCCTTAAAAGGGCCGATTTTACTTCCTCATTAGACATATCCATATCGGTGGCGGCTAAATAATATTCTCCCGCCAACATATCAAAACTATGACTATCATTTTTCATGTCTCTTTCTTCGTGATACTGCGCCATATATTCGCAAACAGTCCCGACATTATAGGCAATATCGGCGCGGCCAAATCGACGTAAAGTTGCGGTATCGCATGTGCCGATGACATAGCTGGCATATTGCATTTTATCTTTGTAATCTTCGGTGGCAATACACGCCGACCCCACAATGCGGGTAATTTCCAGATAACCATCGGATGAATCCTGAAAAGCGGCTTTTTCTGCCCAATCCAATGCCTCTAACAAATTCGCCTGATCGCCGTAAATGACCGACAAAGCCACCATCGCGGCAATGGCTTCTTCACGATTTGTTTCGATTTGCGCCGCGCGCGCTTCCAACTCTTCAATTTGCGTCACTATATTTCTCCAAAAATGCCGAACGACTCAACCCGGCGCGAATGAATCCTTCACCGTCTTTGCCACCGGCTTCGCCTTTTTTCTGTTCCCAGGCTTGCTAAGCTCAATTCCTGTTTTTTTGGCAATTTTCCATACACCGACTGTGGAAATCCCACCCACCTGCTTGGCCACTTGCGCGGCATTCGGGTTTTCTCGCAAGGCCGCAATGATGGCGTCACGCTTGGCTTCAGGTATTTTGAGGCGAGCATCAGGTGCCGTAAGCATAATCCCTGCTTTTTTGGCAATTTTCCATACACCGACTGTGGAAATCCCATCCACTTGCCTGGCAATTTGGTTGGCATTCGGATTTTCCTGCAAAGCCGCAATGATTTCTGATCGTTTTTCAGATGTAATAGTTATTCTTTTTGCTATCTCAATGCCCGCTGCTTTGGCAATTTTCCATACAGTTGTTGGCGAAACATCTCCAAGCTGTTTGGCAACTTGGGTAGCGTTGGGGTTTTCCCGCAAGGCATCAATAATTCCTTGCCGCTTATCTGCAGCCATTGGAATCCGACCGGGGCTCTTTTTCTTAATATCTTCCACCCTATCTCTCCTCAAAAATGCCCTAATTGATTTCTATATAAATACCGTGTTTTATGCTTCCGCACCCTATCAAACACCAATAGTTTCGCCAACGCCTGAATGTACAAAACCACGACCAATGATGACAGCCTTAAAAACGGCCTGACGGTATCCGGCGGGCTGCATTTGGCGTTGTTTTTGTTCCTTTATTTCGGCTTGCCACATCTGATCCCCCCCCTTCCTGCGCATCATGATCCGGTGCCGTTTGAAATCGTGACCCTTGCCGATATCACCAATACCCGTGTCACGCCCGACCAACAGCCCGATAAGCCAGCCCCGCCGCCCCAACCGCAACCCAAAGCCGCGCCGCAACCACCGCAACCCCAAGATAAACCGACGCCGCCAACGCCCGCGCCACCGAACCAGCCCCAGGCCGAGGCGTTGAAGCCCAAAATTGTCGAAAAACCGAAACCGGTTGAAAAGCCTGCGCCGCCGCAACAAGACCTGCTGGCCAGTGTTTTGAAAGACGTCGCCAAAATGAAACCGACGCCGCCACCAACACCCACCGAAACCAAAACCGACGCCAAAACGCCGCCCGCACAGGCCGCGAGCAACGCGCCATCGCTTTCCACGCGCCTGACCATTTCCGACGAAGACGCCTTGCGCCGCCAGATCGAACAATGCTGGAGCCCGCCGATCGGCGCGCGCGATGCCGACAAGCTGGTGGTTGAAGTCACCATCGACGTGAACGCCGACCGCACCGTGGCCAATGCCGACATCGTTGACAAATCCCGCTACAACACGGATTCTTTCTTCCGCGCCGCGGCCGATGCCGCCGTACGCGCGGTACGCAACCCGAAATGCAGCCCGTTGATTTTGCCCGCCGATAAATTCGACCAATGGAAACGCATCGATTTCACCTTTGATCCAAGGGATATGTAATGAAACAGAATGAGATAGTACGAGCAAAAACGGGTTTCGAGAATCCAACACAGACTGCCACCCTGCGGCGAGCTCTGTTTTGGCTCTCTTTCTGCCTCATCTTTCTTCTCGTTCTTTTCCCCTCTCCTTCTTTCGCCGATGTCAAAGTCGATATCACGCGCGGCGTGGTCGAACCTATCCCCATCGCCATCCCCGCCTTCTTCGGCGGCAGCCAAAATGAATCGCAATATGGCCGCGATATCGCGCAAGTGGTCAGCAATGATCTGGTGCGCTCCGGTTTATTCGCCGCCGTCGATCCGCGTTCTTTCATGCAAGATGCCAATTCCTTATTGGTGCAACCGCATTTCGCCGATTGGCGCGTCTTGAACGCGCAAGCCTTGGTGGTCGGCAAAATCGAAGCCCAGGCCGATGGCCGTTTAAAAGTCGAATTCCGTTTGTGGGATGTCTTCTCGGAACAGCAAATGACAGGATTGGCCTATTTCACAGTGCCGGATAATTGGCGCCGCGTGGCGCATATCGTCGCCGATGCAATCTATAAACGTATCACCGGCGAAGAAGGTTATTTCGACACGCGCATTGTCTATATTTCCGAATCCGGCATCGCCACCAACCGCATCAAGCGTCTGGCGATTATGGACCAAGACGGTGAGAATAACCGCATATTGTCCGATGGCCGCGCGATGGTTTTAACGCCGCGTTTCAGCCCGACCATGCAGCAAATCACCTACATGGCTTATTACAACAATAAACCACGCGTCTATCTGTTTAACATCGACACCGGCGCGCAAACCGTGTTGGGCGATTTCGATCACATGACTTTCGCGCCGCGCTTCTCGCCGGACGGACAACATGTGATATTCTCGCTGTCCGAAGGCGGTGGCTCCAACATCTTTACGATGGATCTGCGCTCGCACCATATCCAGCAACTGACAACGGGCGGCGCCACCACGATCAATTCCGCGCCTTGCTATTCGCCCGATGGCCAATACATCACTTTTGAATCTGATCGCGGCGGTTCGCAACAGGTTTATGTGATGCGCGCCAATGGCAGCGATGCGCAACGCATCAGCTTTGGCGAAGGCACCTATGGCACCCCCGTCTGGTCGCCACGCGGCGATTTGATCGCCTTCACCAAAATGCATGGCGGCCAATTCTATATCGGCGTGATGCGTCCGGATGGAACCGGCGAACGCCAGCTGGTCGAAGCGTGGCATGCCGAAGGCCCGACATGGGCGCCGAATGGCCGCGTCTTGATGTATTTCAAGGAATCGCCATCGCCAACAGGCTCGCGTCCACACCTCTATTCGGTGGATCTGACCGGCTATAACGAACGCGCGATTACGACACCGACCGACGCGTCCGACCCCGCCTGGTCGCCGCTCCTGCCATAAGGAAAACCATAAAGAACAGATTAGGTCGTTCCGCAAAAATTGCTTTTTCAGAACCGCCCTGGCGGGGCTGAAAATGCAATTTTATGCGAAATCCCGTTTGTTCTTTGGATTGCCAAGGCCAAAAACCTTTGCCTTAGCCTGATAACCATCACTGCCGCAAGGCCGCAGCACGTGTCTTCACCGACTTAACGCAAAAATCAAAAGAACGTTGCAGGCGACCCGCGAGCGTCTGGTAAGTCTGTCCTTCGGGATTGGGCGCCAATATTTTGGCGCAATAATCATTGGCCTGTTTCGCCGTTAAAGGCGCCGGTTTGGCTGCATGCGCGCTCGACACAACTTCATATTGGGTCGAAGCAAAATGTTCGTAAAGCGCATCGGCGCCAATCAAGGCAACGCCGGTAAGGCTGAGGGTACAAGCAAGCTTAAATTCATCCATCATCTGTTTCATAATTCTCTCCTCAAAAAAGAACGCATCTAACAATCTGGACAATAGCAAATAATCCTGAAACTATTGAGCACTTTTGCTATCAAGACGCTCCAAATCCTCAATGAAAACGAAAAAACATGGTTAACTCCCCTATCATCGCCATCGACGGCCCCAGCGCCAGCGGCAAAGGCACAATAGCCCGCAAACTGGCGGCGCATTATAATTTCGCGCATCTGGATACGGGCTTGCTCTATCGCGCGGTCGGCATGGCGGTCGTCAATGCAGGCAAAGACCCATCCGACCCCGTTGCCGCCGAACATGCCGCCCGCACCCTTAACCCCGCGCAATTAACCGATATCGAAAATCTGCGTTCCGACGAAGCCGGTGTCGCCGCATCCAAAGTGGGCGCTATCCCCGCCGTTCGCACAGCCTTACTGAAATTCCAAAAAGATTTTTGCACCGCCCCACCGGACGGCAAAAAAGGCGCGGTGTTGGACGGGCGCGATATCGGCACAATCATCGCCCCCGATGCGCCCGTGAAAATTTTCGTGACGGCCAGCCCCCAAGCACGCGCCACGCGCCGTTTCAAAGAACTGCAAGACCGTGGTTTATCAACAACTTATAATGAGGTAGTGGCCGACATGCAGGCCCGCGACACCCGCGACAGCGAACGCGCAACCGCCCCCAGCAAACCAGCCAGCGACGCCATCCTGCTCGACACCACCGACCTGACGGCAGAACAAGCCCTTGCCGAGGCCATCCGTATCGCCGAAACGCGCTTATAATCCTTGCATTACAAGCCCTTCTATCCTATCAAACCCGCGCCCGGTATGTTGCGGGGCGATGGATGAAAACCGGAAAAACGAGCCTAGCTTTCAGCTCTATCCGACAATTTTCAGATCATTTTATTTAACACTAAAAAGAAAGCACGGCGGAACCCTATCGCTTCAGGCGATAAAACCAAAAGTTCCCGCTCCAAGAAAGAGAAAAAACATGGCACGTAGTGCAACCAAGAGAAACGTGGAAAGCTTGAATGCTGCCGCGAAGAAAGCCGCTAACCAATCCGCCCACGCCGTCGACAGCTTTGCAGCAATGTTGGATGACGCATTTGGCAAAACCGGCAGCCTCGAAGGCAATGTCGTCAAAGGCAAAATCACCGCGATGGATGACGAATATGCCGTCATCGATGTGGGTCTGAAATCCGAAGGCCGCGTCGCCCTGCGCGAATTCGCAACCGGCGGCGTCGCAGCCGACCTTAAAGTCGGCGACACAGTCGAAGTTTTCCTTGAACGTATGGAAGGCCGCGACGGCGAAGCATCATTGAGCCGCGAAAAAGCCAAGCGCGAAGAAAGCTGGGTTGTCCTTCAACAATCCTTCGACAAGCAAGCGCATGTGACCGGGATTATCTTTGGCCGCGTCAAGGGCGGCTTCACAGTCGACCTTAACGGCGCAACGGCATTCTTGCCGGGCTCGCAAGTCGATATCCGCCCTGTGCGCGATGTCACGCCATTGATGGGCACACCGCAACCTTTCCAGATTTTGAAAATGGATCGTCAACGCGGCAACATCGTTGTATCGCGCCGCGCCGTATTGGAAGAAAGCCGCGCCGAAGCGCGTGGCGATTTGATCGCCAACCTGAAAGAAGGCCAGGTGCTGAACGGCGTTGTGAAGAACATCACCGATTACGGCGCCTTTGTCGATCTGGGCGGCGTCGATGGTCTGTTGCATGTCACCGACATCGCATGGAAACGCATCAACCACCCATCGGAAATGCTGCAAATCGGCCAACAGGTCAATGTGCAGGTTATCCGTTTCAACGCCGAAACCCAGCGTATCTCGCTGGGCATGAAGCAGCTGGAATCCGATCCATGGGAAGGCGTAGTCGCCAAATACCCTGCGGGTCTGAAGATGAAGGGCCGCGTCACAAACATCACCGATTACGGCGCGTTTGTTGAATTGGAACCCGGCATCGAAGGTCTGGTTCACGTATCCGAAATGTCATGGACGAAGAAGAACGTTCATCCGGGCAAAATCGTTTCGCAAAGCCAGGAAGTCGAAGTCATCGTCCTGGACATCGATATGCAAAAACGCCGCATCTCGCTGGGCATCAAGCAATGCATGGAAAACCCATGGGCGACATTCCGCGCATCGCATACAATCGGCAGCACATTGTCGGGCGAAGTCCGCAACATCACCGAATTCGGTTTGTTCGTGGGTCTGCCTGGCGATATCGACGGTATGGTTCACATGTCCGATCTGTCATGGAACGAAGCTGGCGAAGAAGCCATCAAGGTTTACCAAAAAGGCCAGAATGTCGACGTTAAGATCCTCGACATCGACAGTGAAAAAGAGCGTATCAGCCTGGGCATCAAGCAGCTCACCAGCGATCCGTTCGAAGGCATGGCCGTCGCGTTCAAGAAGGGCGATATCGTCACCTGTACTGTTTCCGCAGTTCAGGAAAACGGCATCGAAGTCACGCTCGGCGACGCAGCCGAAGGCTTCACCGGCTTTATCAAGCGTGGCGATCTGGCACGCGACCGTTCCGAACAACGCGCAGACCGTTTTGCGGTCGGCGAAAAGGTCGACGCCAAGATCACCAGCATCGAAAAGGGCAGCCGCAAGGTAGGCCTGTCGATCAAGGCACGCGAAGCCGAAGAAGAAAAGAAGGCGATGGACGAATTCGGTTCATCGGATTCAGGCGCATCACTGGGCGATATCCTCGGCGCCGCCATCAAGAAAGCGCAGAAGAAGGAAGACTAATCTCCCTCTTCTCGTCGATAAAAAGAAACCGCCGGAACGCAAGTTCCGGCGGTTTTTCTTTGAGCATCACAAACGACCCAAACTCGTCATCCCCGCGCAGGCGGGGATCCATCTTTTTTAAGGCACAGGAAAATTAAACTGGCAGTCTGGAGAAATAAATGTAACCCCATGCTAAGCATCCTTCGATCAGGATGATTAGTGGCGCAAGCAACAACCATTTATATACAGACAACCCAACAAAAACATAATCCGGGTTGCGTCTTTTGTTTATCTTTATTGCCAAATTATTGACAACAAGAAGCGGCAAGAAAGAAAAAAAGGAAGTTATTTGATAAAGCTGCGGCATGGATGGCAACAAACTTCCCATAATCAGCAGCAAGTAAAATCCAGCCGGAATGACAATTGGAACAGGCAAAACAAGTCCTGCCTTATTTTCCACATGATCAACCTTCTTAAAAAGTTGATATGCCAGAAATGGGGATAAAATTGTCTTCAACCAAAAAAACCGCTCGCCTGTATATTTCCAATTTTTATAAAACCAATAAAATTCATACGCATGGAATGTACATAGAGACAAAACAACTAACCGCAGGGGCGGCGGAGAGAAGTAACCCTCGGGTTTTCTTATTTCAGAAGAATCCATTCGACCTACCAACATCATTTACAGTCATAAGATGCCAGAAGTTTTGGCAATTGATTCCAATTTGCAGCATCGTATTTGTTTCGAACATTCTGAGCTATAGGCTCAAATAAGTCCATCTTTGATACTGCGGCATCTTGCGCCTTATCTTTTGCAACATCTGTCATTACTTCTTTCATAAAATCAGATATTTCAATATCCGTCATGAACCTGCCAAGAATTTTGACCAGCTTGGCAGGATATTTAATCATCGCCGGCGCAGCATTAAGAGAGGCGTTTTCTGCATATTCTTTTGCCTTCTGAGCAGCTTCTTCTCTTTCTTTTAAATAATCTTCGACAGACTTCGCTTCCAAGAATGCTTTCAGTGACTGCTCAACTTTTTCCATCGCATTCGTGTAATCTCCCCTCATCACCAACTCGTCTCGAGCTATCACACATGCGTTATATAACTTCATTCTTTGAACTATAAGCGCCGAAATGCCGGGCGAAGTATTGTTCTCGTAACCGCAAACCTCAGTGCCCAATTGATCAATAGTTTTATATGTAGAACTTGTCTGTTGTTGAAGCGCGATGCTTTCATTTGTAGGTGTCAGGAAGTCCGTGTGAGATGTAACAAGACTACCATAAGACCCGCATTGATATGTTCCTTGATGTATTTGCGGAGTGGCAGGATTGACGTTATCTGTCTGTCCATACACGGGACTAATTGTTGAACATACTAACGAACCAGCAACAGAAAACAAAAATAATGGGTGAATGCCTTTATCGAAAATCATTTTTTCTCCTACAAAATTTGAAAATGTATTTCGACTTTATACCTTGTTACAGGAACCGCTTAAAACAACTAATTATGGTTAATTTTGCGGCGGCACATCCGGCCAAACAATCTGCGGAAAGGCAAACACCCTAATCGGCCCCACAAACAACCCACCAAGTTGAACCGCAATCGGCAAGCCCATACCCATCTGCCCCTTCGGCACCGGCTGCGAAAACATATCCATGGCGGCGGCCAGCATATCCTGGTCATGCATCGCGATAAATCCTTTGTCGATCAACACATGCATGGCCTTGTCGGCATGCGCGACCTGTGCCGCGAACGCGCCTTCGGGTTGCAGATCATCATCGAAACCCATCGTGCCTTTGGCGTGCAAATCCAGTTCGCCCCAATGCAAATCAAACTGGTCAAATTCGACAATGCCGCTTTCCTTGTTCCACGCATCGACCGAAGATTTCGCCCGCACATCCGGCACCACGCCCATTACCCGCATGCGCACCGCGAATTTATCCGCTTTGTTTCCGAACGGCGATGGCATTGCATCGGGCAACACGACATCATCCGCCTCGCCTTCCAATGTCAGCCCGACTTGTTTGTGGTCAACCGGCGCTTCGCCAGGTCGCACCACCGACAGTAAAATTTTACCCGCATCAAATAAATAATTCGGCGCAAGCCCGCCTTTGGTGCCTTGCAATTCCAACCGCGCCGCCAGCCACACGCCATCATCATCCAATGTCACATGCCCCTGCCCCGTATCGCTGGCCAACATCAACGCATGCCCATCGGTATCGGTCGGCGCATTGACCACCACATGGTTTTTCAATTTCACTTCGTAATGTTGCCAATCCCATGGGGTGGCCGCGATATCCATCGTGTCGGTGTGGAAATCGATGCCGTCGGCATTCTTCCAATGCAGATTAACAAAACGCATCGTGATGTGATGCGGAAAACCGAACACCTGCCTGTCATCAAAACTGATCTGGTATCCTGCCGCCCTGCCCTCTTCAATCCAGCTGTCGATCACGCGGCGATATTGCGTGGCCGCCAATGACCAGATCAGCCAGCCAAGAATGCCCAGCGCGACAATGGCGGTGACAGAGCGGATGAAAACTTTGCGGGGCGAAAACAGAAACGGCTTCATGAAAACAGAGTAACGCAAAAACATTGAGGATGCGTCAAGACGCAGGTGCAAAAAATGCCCGAGAGGAGTTTGCCTTATCCTCCGACGTGTCCACCGAAGCTTTAGCGCAGGTGGAAGCCTTGGCGTAGAGGATGCGTTGCATGGTGAGAGGGAAATCGGGGCCGAAGCAACCTTCGATCTTGCGACCCAAAGGAATGCTCCGGCTACCAATGCCTAAGGCGGCTGCGGGAGGTCCGCGCGCCACCCCTCTCTACTCTAGGCAGGGTCAAACTAGTCAAAACCCCCTTACCAAGTCAACCTTATGTTCACTTTATGTTCCAAAATATATTTTTTATTCCGTTTACAAAACGATACCGTTATTAAGTTTATCTCCATGAAATATATGATATAATTATTTTCATGTTCGACCAAAATGACAATCTTGTTCAACCTTTTCAATTGGAATCCTCGCATCTGCGCGGTCGGCTGGTGCAAATGGGGTCGGTTCTCGACATCATCCTGCATCAACATGCCTATCCCGCCGTGGTCGGCCATTTACTGGCCGAAGCCATTGTCATCGCTGTCTCTTTGGCAACATCCCTGAAATACCAAGGCGTTTTCACCCTGCAAGCCAAAGGCGACGGCGTTATCCGCATGCTGGTGGTCGATGTTACAAACGATGGCGGTATCCGCGCCTATGCCCAGTATGATGCCGACCGTTTGGGCGATGCCGCAGCCGACACCAAACTTCTGGGCAAAGGTTATCTGGCCTTCACCTGTGACCGGACAGGTGCCGATGACAAATACCAGGGCATAGTAGAGCTGACCGGTGGAACCCTGTCCGAAGCCGTCCAACATTATTTCCGTCAGTCCGAACAATTGCCAACCGGCCTCATCGCGGCGGCACACTCTGACGGGCAGGGGCGTTGGCGCGGCGGTTGTTTACTGGTGCAACGCATGCCCCGCGAGGGTGGCATCAATGTAGAAAGCGCCACGCCCGAAGCCGAAGATTGGACGCGTGCGATGATGCTGTTAGGCACTTGCACACCCGCCGAAATAACCGATGCCGCCATCACCCCCGAAACGCTTTTGTTCCGCCTGTTCCACGAAGAAGGCGTGCGGGTTTACGAACCCACGGCCTTGCGCCACCAATGCCGTTGCACGCAAACGCGGGTCGAAAATATGCTGAAGTCTTTGCCACGCGCCGAAATCGAAGAACTGGCGGTCAATGATCTGGTCACCGTCACCTGCGAATTTTGTAACAAGCATTACCCGTTCGATAAAAAAACCCGCGACACCCTGTATGCAGTTAATAAATAACCGTTGTTTATCAACAATAAAATCATAAAGGGCAGGGGACTTATGAGGGCTTTTCTTGACAGCGATAAGAAGTTGTCCTTATGTGGTGTGAGCATCTACCAGATGCCTGATGAAAGCGCGACCCGATAAAGTTTTGCGCTCTTGAAACCCAGATGAAGAGAAAACCATGAAACTGTCCGTTAAAGGCAAGCAAATTGATATTGGCGACGCGTTCCGCAGCCATATCGAAACCCAGTTGAAAGAAGCCGTTGGCAAATATTTCGGCGATATTTCCTCGGAAGCCAGCGTGGCTTTGTCACGCGAAGCGCATCTGTTCTGCGCCGATATCACCGTTCATCCGGCGCGTGGGTTAACCTTGCAGTCCAGCGCGACCGCAGCCGAGCCATACCCCGCGTTTGATGCCGCGCTTGCGCGCCTTGCGGGTCGTTTGCGCCGCCACAAAACCAAATTAAAAGAACATCATAATGAAGGTGCCCGCGAAAAGGCCGAAGCCCTGATCGCCAACAGCTTTGTGCTTCACGGCGACCATGAAGAAGAAGTCAATGACAACCCCGCGGTCGTTGCCGAAATGACCACGCCGGTGGAAACATTGACGGTCGGCCAAGCGGTGATGCGTCTGGATTTGGGCGATCTGCCCGCCCTTATGTTTCGCAACAGCGGCCATGGCGGTTTGAACATGATCTATCGCCGGGCAGACGGCCATATCGGCTGGGTCGATCCGGCAGCGAACGCCGCGCTTCGTAAAGCCAATTAATCAGGAAAACAAATGACACAAACTGTAACGATGCGTGATTTGCTCGCGCCGCAAGCCGTGGTCGCCACACTCGAAGCAACAGGCAAAAAAGACGCGCTGCAAAACATCACCAATGCCGCAGGCGCCTTGTGGGGCACAGACCCGCTCAAGATTTTCGACATTTTGTGGGAGCGCGAAAGACTGGGCACAACAGGCGTGGGGCATGGCATCGCCATTCCGCATGGCCGTTTGGCAGGTCTTGATAAAGTGGTGGGATTTTTTGCGCGCCTGTCGCAACCCATCGCGTTTGATGCGATTGACGATAAACCCGTTGATCTGATTTTCCTGCTCCTCGCCCCCGAAGCGGCGGGCGCGGATCATCTGCAAGCCCTTGCCGCCATTTCACGCCAATTGCGCGACCCTAAATTGTGCGACCAGCTCCGTAAATCTAAGGATGAAAAAACCATCTATCAATTATTGGTTGAATCACCCGCAGTTCAGGCGGCCTAAACCCGCCTGATTTCTTCCAAAGGCCAGCGCGGGCGCGAAGCGGCATCCAGCCCATCCGTTAAACCCAACCGCATGCGTTCTAACCCCGCCCAGGCGACCATAACGCCATTGTCGGTGCATAATTTCGGCGGCGGTGCCGCAAACGCCACGCCGTTATTGGCGGCAACATTTTTCACCTTTGCGCACAAAACCTGATTGGCGGCCACACCACCGGCCACCACAAACGCCGTTACAGCAACCCCTTCATTCCGCAACAAATCAAACGCATGTTGCGCGCGGTCGGCGACCACATCGGCGATTGCCGCCTGTAAACTGGCCGCCATATCGCCAACAAGGGCAGGGGTCAGAACATGCTTTTCCAACGCCAACCGTACCGCGGTCTTCATCCCTGAAAAAGAAAAATCGCACCCCGCGCGGCCCAGCATCGGGCGCGGCAAATCAAACGCCCGCGCATTGCCATCCCGCGCCGCCATCTCAATCAACGGCCCGCCGGGGTAACCCAGCCCCAGCATTTTGGCGCATTTATCGAAACATTCGCCAATCGCATCATCAATCGTGCGCCCCAATAAACGATAATCGCCCACACCGCGCACCAGCAACAGCTGGCAATGCCCGCCAGACGCCAATAACAACAGGTACGGAAACGCCACATCATCCGTCAAACGCGGCGTCAAGGCATGCGCTTCCAAATGATTGACCGCGATAAACGGCAAGCCGCGCACCGCGGCAATCGCCTTGCCCATCATGGATCCTACCATCACGCCGCCAATCAACCCCGGCCCGGTGGTTGCCGCAATGCCCGCCAGATCGCCAAAACCAATATTGGCCTCGCGCAAGGCCGCGTTAATCACATCATCAATCACATCCAGATGCGCGCGCGCCGCAATTTCCGGCACCACCCCGCCATAGGGGCGATGCGCTTCCAATTGCGAGGCCACGATATTGGCGCGAATTTCCCGCGCATCCCCGACAATGCCCGCACCGGTATCATCGCATGAAGTTTCAAGTCCCAGAATTAACACGATAAAATCCTACCTTCTTCACCCCTTGTTTATCTCTTTTCGCTTACCATTTCTATGATAGTCTTGGAACGGGGGTCTTTCATGCTTTCACGCAATTTAGAGAGAACTTTACATCGCGCTTTGGCGTTCGCCAATCAACGTCGGCACGAATATGCGACTTTGGAGCATCTGCTGCTCGCTTTAACCGACGACACCGACGCGGTTGCCGTCCTTCGCGCCTGCAATGTCGATCTGACACAACTTCGCGCCGATCTTATCAAACATCTGGATAACGACCTGACGGGTCTTGTTATCGACAGCTATGACGAAGATTCCAAACCGACAGCCGGTTTCCAACGCGTGTTGCAACGCGCGGTTATCCATGTGCAATCGGCAGGGCGCGAAGAAGTAACGGGTGCCAATGTTCTGGTATCCCTGTTTTCCGAACGCGAAAGCCACGCGGTGTTTTTCCTGCAAGGGCAGAACATGACCCGTTTCGACGCGGTCAATTACATATCCCACGGCATCACCAAAAACGAAGATGGTGAACAGGCGGAAACGGATAAGGAACCCGAAGATGATATCGGCGGCGAAGATGTTGTTAAAAAACCCAGCGCGCTGGAAGCCTACTGCACCAATTTAAACCTCAAAGCGCAAGAAGGCGGCATTGATCCCCTCATTGGTCGTGCCGAGGAAGTCGACCGCACAATTCAAATCTTATGCCGCCGCCAAAAAAACAATCCGCTTTATGTCGGCGATCCGGGCGTAGGCAAAACCGCGATTGCCGAAGGTCTGGCGCGCCGCATTGTTAAAAAAGAAGTGCCGGAAGCATTGGCACCCGCCACCATCTATTCGCTCGATATGGGTTTATTGCTGGCCGGCACGCGTTACCGCGGAGATTTCGAAGAACGGCTGAAACAGGTTCTGAAGGAACTGAAAGCCATCCCGCACGCCATTTTGTTTATCGATGAAATCCATACCATTATCGGTGCCGGTGCAACATCATCCGGCTCGATGGACGCCTCCAACCTGCTTAAACCTGCATTGGCCAATGGCTCACTGCGTTGCATCGGGTCGACCACTTACAAAGAATATCGCAATTATTTTGAAAAAGACCGCGCCCTTGTGCGGCGTTTCCAAAAAATAGATGTCAATGAACCGAGCGTCGAAGATGCGGTAAAAATTCTGGCCGGCCTCAAAACAGTCTATGAAGAACATCATAAATTACGTTATACGGATGAAGCCATCCGCAGCGCGGTTGAATTATCTGTGCGTTACATCAATGACCGCAAATTACCGGATAAAGCGATTGACGTGATCGACGAAGCGGGCGCATCGCAAATGTTGTTGCCGCCCGAAAAACGCAAGCTGACAATTACCGTCGAAGATATCGAAGCGATTGTCGCCAAACTGGCGCGCGTTCCCGCCAAATCGATTGGCGCGGATGACCGCGAAACCTTGCGCAATCTGGAACGCGATTTGAAAACGCTGGTCTATGGCCAAGACCCCGCTATTGCGGCGTTGGTATCGGCCATTAAACTGGCACGCGCAGGATTACGCGAACCCGAAAAACCGATTGGGTGTTACCTGTTTTCCGGCCCCACCGGCGTCGGTAAAACCGAAGTCGCCAAGCAAATGGCCGCCAGCCTCGGCGTCGAACTCAAACGTTTCGACATGTCGGAATATATGGAAAAGCACAGCCTGTCGCGCCTTATCGGCGCGCCTCCGGGCTATGTCGGGTTTGAACAAGGCGGGTTGCTGACCGATGCCGTTGACCAACAACCGCATTGCGTTTTGTTGCTGGATGAAATCGAAAAAGCGCACCCCGATCTCTACGCCTTACTGTTGCAGGTGATGGATCACGGCAAGCTGACCGACCATAACGGCAAGGTCATCAATTTCCGCAATGTGATTTTGATTATGACCACCAACGCCGGTGCGGCCGATCTGGCCAAATCGCCGATAGGTTTTATTCGCGAAACCCGTGAAGGCGAAGACAGTGAAGCGATCAACAAACAATTCACGCCGGAATTCCGTAACCGTCTGGATGCAATTATTCCCTTCTCGGCGCTGTCACACGACACCATTGGCCGCGTGGTGGAAAAATTCGTGTTGCAACTCGAAGCCCAACTGGCCGAACGCGGCGTGACCATCGAATTGAAACCCGAAGCCCGCGAATGGTTGGGCAAAAAAGGTTACGATCCTTTGTATGGCGCGCGCCCCCTTGGCCGCGTGATTCAGGAACATGTCAAAAAACCTTTGGCCGAAGAATTGCTGTTCGGCGCTTTGCAAAAAGGTGGCGCGGTCACTGTCGGCCTTGATATTGCCGCTGACAAACTGACCTTTGATTGCCACGCAACCCCCTTCACCCCCAAAGCCCCCGAAAAGAAACAAGACGAAAACATCGAAGTGAGAAGGTAGAAGATCAAACCCCGCCGCAAGATACCTCCCCCTTTATGGGGGAGGGCGTAAAAACTTGGGTTTGCGCTCTTAAGGCGCAAACCCAAGTTTTTACTGGTGGGGGTGTTCTTGATGTCCTAAATTCCAAAAAAACAACAAATCCCACAAACATGTGATTTTTCCCTTGACTTCAAAACTCCCACCCGCTATAACCGCATAGTCTGCTGACAACAGACGCCTTGTGTCCCCGCCGTAGCTTGCAAAGGCGCCTTTGCAAGAGACATCGACCGGCGGCAGACAAGGCAGGTTGGTACCGCCGCCCTGTATGCTTTTGGCACATGGGGTTTGGGGGAAACGCGTTTCTTCTTTTTTAAAGGACTGCATATTGAAGGTTTTGATAGGAGAAAAAATGGGGTAGAAAGAGCGCATGCTAACCCTCGACAGTTTTAAACGCGCCACCGCGATCGCCATCAAAGCCATCGGCCACAAGGCCGAGCTGGAAGTCGGCTTTGCGTCACCCCATTCCCTGTTGGCACCGCCAAGCGGCGACACGCGCGTAACCATTTCTGAACCGCCGCCGAAACCGCACAGCAAAGACATCGCCCTGACCCGTGGTTCGGCCGATACCGCCGCATTGCGTTTGCGTTATCACAATGAAAAAATTCATAATGCCCGAACACCAAGCGATGCCGAAGCGCAAGCGATGTTCGAAGGGCTGGAAAAAGCGCGTTACGAGGCGTTAGGCGCGCGCAACATGGCCGGCGTGGCACAAAACATCACCAGCCTGTTGCAATATAACAGCGACCAAGCAAACACATCGCCCACCGCGCAAGCCATGCATTTGCTGGCATGGGAGAAAATCAGCGGCCATACCTTGCCATCCAGCCTGGAAAAGCATGCTGGCCAATTACGCGGCATTATGGAAAAACGCGCCAGCAAACATTTAGAAAAACTGGCATTGTTAGCGCATGACCAGAAAGCCTATGCGGCAGAAGCGTTGCGTCTCATAAAATCATTGGATGAAAATACCGACGCCGCACCGCAGGAAGAAGAACCGGAAGAAAAAGCCGCCAAACCCGTCGAACAAATCCCCGAAGAAGATGACAAACAAGACGCGCAAGAAACCCAAGGCGTGTCGGATGAAGGCGAAGACCAGCAAGACGAAACAGAAGGCCACCAAGCGGCAGAAGACAGCAGCGATAATCTAAAAGACGAAGGCAGCGATGATGGCGAAGAGCCCGCCACTGCGCCTGACAACGACACAACCCATGCGCCGCCCACAACCTATCGCGCTTTCACCACGCATTATGATGAAATAACAACAGCATCTGATATTTGCAGCGCGGACGAATTGGTGCGGCTGCGCGCCATGCTGGATAAACAGGTCGGGCAGATGCAATCGCTGATCGTGCGTTTGGCCAACCGTTTGCAACGGCGATTAATGGCGCAACAAACGCGGCAATGGGAATTCGATCTGGAAGAAGGATTGTTGGATGCCGCGCGTTTGGCACGTGTGATTATTTCGCCCACCCATGCGTTATCCTACAAACGCGAAAAACCGATGGATTTCCGCGACACCATCGTGACCCTATTGCTGGATAATTCCGGTTCGATGCGCGGACGGCCTATCACGCTGGCCGCTATCAGCGCCGACATCCTCGCCCGCACATTGGAACGATGCGGCGTGAAAGTTGAAATTCTGGGCTTCACCACCCGCGCATGGAAAGGCGGCATGAGCCGCGATGCATGGACAAAATCTGGCAAACCCACGCTGCCCGGACGGTTAAATGATTTGCGTCATATCATTTATAAAAGCGCCGATCAGCCATGGCGGCATGCGCGCAAAAATCTGGGGTTGATGTTGCGCGAAGGATTGTTGAAAGAAAATATCGATGGCGAAGCGTTGCTGTGGGCATACTCGCGCCTTGTCACGCGTCCCGAACAACGCAAAATTATGATGGTCATTTCCGACGGCGCGCCGGTGGATGATTCAACTTTGTCGGTTAATCCCGCCAATTATCTGGAACAGCATTTACGCGCCGTTATCGGCTGGTTGGAAAACCACAGTGATATCGAATTAACGGCCATCGGCATCGGCCACGACGTTACGCGTTATTACAACCGCGCCGTCACGATATCCGATATGGAACAGCTCGGCCCCGTGATGACGGAACAGCTGGCCGCTTTATTCGATAAAAATTAAAGCGCGAAAATACCGACGGATAATTTTCCGCTTGTAAAAGCATCCCATCTTTCGGGATTAAGCCCCGTGGGGTTTTTATCATATTCAGGAAGCGGCGCACGCAAATCCAGTATATTTACAGAATCTGCAAGCATTTGCGGCATAGCCGAAAGCCAATCGTGCTGTATATGTCCGGCCATGATTACCCCTTGGTTCCGGTCGACCCAAACCCGCCCGCACCACGCGCCGTTTCCGACAGGCTATTCATTTGCTGCCATTCCACCCGCGCATAGGGTGCCACCACCATTTGCGCGATGCGCATGCCGCGCGTGATGGTGAAAGCTTCGGTGCCCAAATTCGCCAAAATCACCTGAACCTCGCCGCGATAATCGGCATCGATCGTGCCGGGGCTGTTCAAAACGGTAATACCGTTTTTGAGCGCGAGGCCGGAACGCGGACGCACCTGCGCTTCATACCCGTCTGGCAAAGCAATCGATAAACCCGTTGGCACCAACACGCGTTGCCCCATTTGCACCACCATATCATTGGTAATCGCGGCGCATAAATCCATGCCCGCCGATTGCGCGGTGGCATAGGCCGGCAGCCCCAGATTTTCACCGTGGGGCAGGGTGATAATTTCAACGGGAACAATGGAACGCGATAATGTCATGTGTTATCCATATAAATGCGGGAAACGAACGCGTATCATAACCCTACGCCCCAGAACCTGTCCATGAAAACAAAGACTTATAGAAAAGGGGGGATTGACTTGGGTTGCGAGCAATGGCACCTTTTATGTGTGAAAGCCTATTTTCACAATCGCGCTCAAGAGCTTAAGAGGATATGCCAATGACGAAATCCGACCTGATTTTGCGCCTTGCCGAGAAATATCCGCATTTGCTGCAACGCGATATCGAACGTATCGTCAACACGGTATTTGATGAAATTTCCAACGCGTTGGCGCGTAACAGCCGCGTTGAATTGCGCGGTTTCGGCGCCTTTTCCGTGAAACAACGCGAAGCCCGTCAGGGCCGCAACCCGCGCACCGGCACCACCGTTTCGGTTGCCGAGAAATTCGTGCCCTTCTTCAAAACCGGCAAGCAATTGCGTGACCGTTTAAACGGCATCGAAGGCACACATGATTAAGCCAAGACGGCCTAATCCGAAATTTTTTCTTCCAGTTTTTTAGCAGCGGCGAAAAAAGCCTTTTTGGCTTCGACCGCAAAAGGGTTTTCGCGTTCGATGGCGCGGAACAATTCATCGGAATCGTAACGCACCATTTCGACCATTTGCTGCATCAATTCATAGGTGCGGGTCGGAAAACGCATTTCGGGCAAATCCAGCGCCACCACAATTTTCGCCAACATATGTGTCAAACCCTGAACATAGGCGGCTTCGCGGTCATGTTGTTCCGCGCTGACTTGCGAGGTTTTTAACCCCAGTTTGGTGGTACAGAAACGCGCAACCACATCGCAACGCCCGCCGCGCACTTCGCATAACGCGATGTTTAAATCCGCGATGCCGTTCTTGCCTGATTGCGGGCCGAACAAAGGATGTGTGCCGATGATGGAAACATGCGCAGGAAGTTTTTCCAGCATAGCGGCCACGGGTTTTATTTTAACCGAAGCCACATCCAGCACCAACGCGCCGGGTTTGACCAAACCTGCTATTGTATCCAAAACATCCGGCAATTTTTGCACCGGCACCGCCAGCATCACGATATCGCAAGTGGCGGCATCAACCAATGAACCAACGCGCGCGCCGACATTTTGCGCCAGCGCCGCAACATCATTCGCATCATGCAGAACAAGGTCAAAATGCGGCGCCAGATGTTTAGCCGCCAGAGATCCAAACGCGCCAACGCCGATGATGCCGAAGGATTCTGTGCTCATCGGAAATTATCTTTTAGCTTTGAGAGGTGTTGCGTAGCCGCCCAAAGGCGCCAGATGTTGCAAACGGCTGCCCAGCATCGCCCGCAAACGCGACAGGCGCGTATCGGCACGCCCGACATAGCCTTCGGTTTCCACCAGATAAAGCATCGGTGCCGACGCGCCGCGCCCGCCGGATTGCGCCAGAATTTGCCGCACCTTGTAACCTGCTTTGCCAAGCAAACGCTTCATTTCGCCTTCCGGCACATGTACGCATTGCATCGCAAGGAAACTGTGATCGTCACCAGTCAGTTCGGGATATAATTTACCAACCACCAAAGCCGACGGCAGAGAATTGCGCGCATTGCTGCGTCCGGCTTTAACATTTTCAAATGGTATGGTCGCGAAAACGGTCAGTATGTTTTTCTTGTCACCGACCAGCAAAGGCCACCATGCGTCTTTATCTTTTTCCGTTGGGAAAGGCACAACCGCAACCGTCGCCTTTTCCGCCTGTACCGCTTTGATAGCGGCGAGCGCCGACGGTACTTCCATCAAAGGCGTATAGGCACCGTAAAAATCGCGTGTCAGATCCCACAGATCGGGGCCCTTGGCGGGAACGGTTACCGCGACTTTCAACCCGCCTTCCATCAACGTGAAACCGGAAATCATTTCGCGCCACAGACGCACGATTAAACCTTCGGGCAGTTTGCCTTGCGGGCGGCCGACAAGGGCGCGCACCATCTGGGCTTCGCGCCCCGGGCGGATATAGATATGTTGTTTGCCTTTAAGCTTGCGCACATTGTCGATGATTTCGGCGCGATCGCGCAGCAGATCATGCAACACGATATCGATGCGGTCGATTTGGGCGCGGTAATCGGCCAAAGCCTGTTTATCGGGATTGACGGATGCTGTCTTAAGCGACATGGAAACCTTCTGTCAGTGGCGTTCAAACCGCATAATAGGCTCAAAATCGGCAAAAGTCCAAATTATCAAGTGGGTAGAGGCGTGGGTAAGGTTAATGGCAGCACCAACCGGTGCCGGAATCCGGCCTTGACCGGATGCGGCGCGTAAAGCTGTTTGCCCGCTTCGACCAGCAAAAGCCCGCCAAATCCGTGAAAAAGACGCGACGCGACTTTCTCGATCCTGTCCGCCTGTGACAAAGAAAGACGCGAGGCATGCGGCGGCACATAAAGCGCATAGCGTAGGGTTTCGACCGAAAAACCCTGTTGATGCAGGGTCGATTTAATCTGATACGGCGAATAAGGCAGGCCATTGCCGAACGGCGTGCGGTCGCTGTGCGCCCATAACCCGCGCCGGTTCGGCACGATTGTTAAACACCGACCGCCGCTTTTCATGACGCGCCAGATTTCACGCAGCATCGGCGCGGGTTCGGCCACGCCTTCCAGCCCATGCAAAACCACTACGCGGTCGATGCTGTTATCGGGCAGAGGCAACGCATCCATGTCGACCAGCGCGGAAATATTGGGGCCTTCGCGCGGCCAGTAAGCCACGCCTTGTTGTGCGGGCATAAACGCATAAACGGCTTCGGCCTGTGCCAGAAGGGGGCGCAAAACCGGCACGCCATAACCAAGCACCAAGACCCGTTCGCCGCGCACATGCGGCCACAGGGCCGCGATATGCGCGCGCAAAACCCGTCGCGCCATAAGACCAGACGGGCTTTGATAGAAATCGCGAAGATCAACGATATCGGTATGCATCCGATGAGGTTAGGCGATTGCACCTAAAAAATCTATCTTGCCGATAACAACGCCGTTATGCCGCAAAATCGCATAGGCAACCGAAGTGTGGAAATGCAAATTTGGCAACACAAAACGGAACAGATAATCCTGCCCTTTTAATGTGATTTCCTTGCCACCCGTCTTTATCGTTATCGGTTTGTCTTCGCTGCCATCCACTTGCGCGGCGGTTGCGGTTTTGACAAAGGCCAAGGTTTTTTCGATACGGGTTTGCAGTTCGGCGAAGGTTGTTTCGGTGTCCGGCATGCTGGGCACCTCCACCCCCGCCAGACGCGCCGCGCCGCCTTTGGCTATATCCGTGGCGATTTGCACCTGACGCGAGAGCGGGAACATGTCGGGATATATCCGGTCATTGATCAACACCGTTGCATCGATTTTCTTTTCCGTTGCGTATGCTTCGGCTTTGCTCAGCAGGGCCGACAGGTTTTGAAGGCCCTGCACGAACAAAGGTATCGAGGCCTGGTACATAGAAAGTGTCATTGGTTTTCCTTTGTTTACTTAGACGGCGGCGAATTGTTGTTCCAGCGCCTTGGGATTGGTAGAATAGAGCTTGCCCCATTCTTGCGACATGGCATCGGGCAGAATTTCTTCACGACCCGCCGCGATACCGGCCAGAATATTTTCCGCCGTTACGGTGGGGCTGGTTTTTTCCATCGGGAAATCCTTGGCCATGTCGGTATCAATCGGCCCCGGATAGATGCCGTAAACCGCGATTTTCTTGGGCTTCAGTTCGGCTCGCATGGCTTGCGTCGCCGAATGCAACGCGGCTTTGGAAGCGCTGTAGCCGCCGATGCCGGGGATGGAGGCAAAGCCGACGATGGAAATGACATTGGCGATGATGCCGCCGCCGTTTTTTTCCAGCACCGGCGCGAAGCCGTTGATGACACTGAGTGTGCCGAAATAATTGACCTGCATATCGCGTTGCAAATCTTCGCCCGAACCGGCCACCACGGGCACAAAAGTCGCGACGCCTGCGTTGTTAATAAGGATATCGGTATCGGTTGCCAAAACCGCCGCCTGTTTTACCTGATCGCGGTTGGTGATATCGAGCTGCACCGGCACCACGCGCGCATCATTAAACGCGGGCAGGTTTTTAACATCGCGCGCCGCCGCATAGATTTTTTTAACCTTGTGGGTCAGCAACGCCCGAACAAGCGCGGCGCCGATGCCGCGATTGGATCCTGTTACGAATACCGTTTTATTGTCATAAGTGGTGGTTGTCATGATGGTTCTCCTTGGATTGATGATTGTTCCTTAGTTCAGGAATATAGAACTAATGGACAATCATGTCAAGGCGTGCTATAAATATTTTTATGAGAAGCCTTCAACACCCCGCGATTGCGGACATAACGGTCGAAAATGTGTTGCACGCATTTTCGGACCCGGTGCGGATTCAGATCTATGCCGATCTGGCCAAGGCGGAATGCGCGAAAAATTGTTCGAGCTATCTGACCATTAAAAAACAAACCCTGCCGAAATCGACCCTGTCGCAACATTTCCGCATCATGCGCGAGGCGGGATTGATCCACAGCGACCGCAAAGGGGTGGAGTTGGTTAACACCACCCGTTGCGCCGAATTAAAAGCGCGTTTCGGCGCGTTGGTGCCGACGATTATTAGTGCTTATTTAGCACAACAGAAGCCGCGAAAATGAGAGTTTCGGCACCGGCGCCCCGCCGGTCTTAACCTGTTGTTAGCAAAAATCAGCGAAATTTGACTTATGTCATTCACCGTCGAGCTTTTGCCCGCTTTTGCGGACAACTATATTTTCCTGGTCAGCGACAGCGATCTGGGTCTGGCCATGGTTGTGGATCCGGGCGACGGCGACGTTGTTATCCGCGCGTTGAAGCAACGCGATTTGCATTTGTCGTTAATCCTGAACACCCATCATCACAGCGACCATGTCGGCGGCAACGACAAGCTGCAACGCGAATATGGCGCACCCATTATCGGCCCCGCCAAGGAAAAAAACCGTATCACCGGATTATCCCGCGCGGTGAACCACGGCGATGTCGTTACATTTTCAACCCTGCGCGGCGAAGTGATTGCGACGCAGGGCCACACCGCCGGGCATATTTCGTTTTATTTTCCGCAAATAAAAGCTTTGTTCTGTGGCGATACTCTGTTTTCATTGGGTTGCGGGAAATTGTTCGAGGGCACCGCAGTCGAGATGTGGGATTCTTTGAAATTGTTGCGCGCCTTGCCTGACGACAGCCAGGTTTATTGCGCCCATGAATACAGCGAAAATAACGGCAAATTCGCCAGCGCCATCGACAAAAACAACGAAGCGTTGAAGGCGCGTGTGGCCGAAATTACCGCCCTGCGCAAGGCCGGCAAGCCGACCATACCCGCATTATTGGGCAATGAAAAACTGTGTAATCCGTTTTTGCGCGCCGACCAAAGTGATTTGCGCAGAGCGTTGGCCAAGGCAGGCGTTGCGCCGGAAGACGCCGATGCCGCCGCCGTTTTCGGCACGATGCGTCAAGCCAAAGATAAATTCGGTATGCAAAAAATCTGATTACAAAATCCGTTGCAACAGGGACAGGCGTACGACCCGCGCGACTTCCGGCCAGGCGCATAAATCCTGTACCTCATCCAGGTTTGCCCAACGCGCATCCAGCGCATCATCATCGGCGCGGATGCCGCCACTGTGGTATTCGGCCGCCACTTCGACAATCGTATAATGATATTCGATTTTGTCCTCCGCATCGCGGGTGATGGCATCCAATGCCGTAATCATACCCATGGGTATGATTTCAATGCCGGTTTCTTCGCGCACTTCGCGCTGTGCGGCTTCCATCATGGTTTCGCCCACTTTTTGTTTGCCGCCGGGCAGCCCCCATTGCCCCGCCAGTGGCGGGTTTTTACGGCGCACGAGTAACACCTTATTTTCTTGCCATACAACAACGCCAATGCCGACAACGGGTTGGGTGGGGTAATGGAATTTAACCATGCGGGGGCAACTTTCAGAAAATACTTGAAATCGCGAAAAACAGGTATCATAGTAGCACCAGTTTCGATGAAGTGTTTAGACGCTTTATCCGCGGGATTTGACAGGTCAGCTTGCTGCCGCGTTACCAAAAGCTAAAGCGTCACAGCCTTGAAGCATTAGCCTCAATCCTGTGATCCCTGGTGGGTCATAGCGGTTAGAGGCTTTTTTATTTCCTCATATCCTTTATGGCCTGCGCCGCATTTTGCGACTCGGGGCTATGCCGTTCCGCCTTCAAAGGAGTGGTTTGAGTATTGAGGAGAATAAAATATGACCGATACACACATTGACCACGGAACACAGTGGGAATTTAATAAAGATCCGGAACATCTAAGTTTTGTCACAAGTCATGCTCGAGATCGCCAAAAGGCCGCTGTGCAAAATGACCATGGAGCACAGTGGAGATTTAATGAAGACCCGGAATATTTAAAATTCGTCACGAGTCATGCCAGAGATCGCCAAAGAAACGGTTGCCCAAAACTACGGGGTACATTGGCACATCCTCAGCCCAACTAATATCATGCCCGTTATCGTCGCCTCGCAGGAAACACATCCGTTTCTGCCCAGTCTGGGCAGCGTGGCGGCGATAGGGCGCGACCGCGCCGCAAGGCAGGATATCCGCCCGATGGAAATCGCCATTTTGAATTTGATGGCGGACAAGGTGGCGACCGAGCGGCAATTGGCGTTGTGGTTGGGGCATTCGCCGTTGCAGGTTAATGTGACCTTTATCGCGACCGACCGTTATTGGCGCGATATGCAGGACGGGCGCACCGGGCGCAACACATCGCCCGACCATATCCGCAAATTTTATCACGCGTGGAGCAATATCAAACACCGCAAATTTGACGGGTTGATTGTCACCGGCGTGAATGCGTTGCAGCCGCGCGTGAGTGACGAGATTTTCTGGGACGATGTATGCGAAATTCTTTCCTGGTCGGAGACAAACGCGTTTTCTTCCCTGTTCCTTTGTTGGGGGGCGCAGGCGGCGTTACAGCATTTCCATGATATTGAAAGCGTGAAGGGTGACAAAAAAATCTTCGGCCTTTTCGACCACCGTATTATCAGCGACAAGACGGAATTGCTGTCAGGCTTTCCTGATGTTTTTCCCGTCCCTGTTTCACGGTGGAAACATCCCGACAGAAACGCGATTGCAGCCCACCCCGATTTGGAAATTGTCGCGGCATCGCGCGACAGCGGCGCCAATATTCTGGCCGAACCTGCGCCCGTTGAAGATGGCACTTTTTACCCCAAGCGCGTTTATGTGTTGAACCATCCGGAATTTGAAAGCGACACATTGCAACGCGAATATGAACGCGATTGCGCCCAAAACCCCGCCACAGCCTTGCCGCGCCATTATTTCCCCAACGACGACCCGACGCAGAAACCGGTTAATGTCTGGCGGCATACCGCGTTTTTGTATACCAATTGGGTACGGGCGATATATGAGGCCACCCCCTTTGATCTGGCCGATATTCCACAGCCCGCCAGTACCCAAGCCTTTGCGGCGTAACATAAATCTCTTTAGCCGTTGAAATTCTTGCCTCGCGGGCACATATTCACCCTTATATAGTTTCCCAACCATGAGGATGCGCTATGACCGATCCGTTTTTCCGTTCCAATGTCGCCGGTATTGACCGCGTGAGTTTCGATGTGGGTCTACGCACCCATATGCAAAGCGTGTTTGGCTATATGGCGGGTGGGCTTGCCATTACCGGCCTTATGGCATGGGTTGTCGCCAACACCGCATTAGCCGGCATCATTTTCGGTTCGCCTTTGCGGTGGGTTGTGATGATTGCGCCGATGGGTTTTATTATGGTGATGAATTTCCGCATGCAGACCATAAGTGTGGGTGGATTGCGCGGTTTGTTCTGGGCGTTTTGTGCGGTGATGGGATTGTCGATGGGATCTATTTTCCTGTTTTACACCAATGCCAGCGTGGCGCGCGCGTTTTTTATCACCGCCGCCGATTTCGGTGCGATGGCTTTGTGGGGTTACACCACCAAGCGTGATTTGACCGGTTTTGGTTCGTTTTTGATGATGGGCGTGTTTGGTTTGTTTATTGCCATGATCGTCAACATCTTCTTGATGTCGGCGATGATGCAATGGGTTGTGTCGATTGCCGGTGTTGCGATTTTCACCGGCCTGACCGCATGGGATACGCAACGCATCAAGCAAACCTATGCCGAATCTTATGGCGCGGAAGCCAATGACAAGATGGCGGTGTTTGGCGCGTTGCGACTCTATATGAACTTTATCAATGCCTTCATGTTTCTGTTGCGGCTGACCGGTGACCGTCGCAACTGAGCTCTGGTTAAAAAAAAACCCGCCTTTCGCAAGAAAGGCGGGGGTTTTTGTTGTCCGTTTCTTTAGCGAGGGGCTTTGAGGATTTCGTCTGCCGATAGGGGCACGCCTTCGGCATCGGGGGCGGGTGCCTGCATGAATGTTGGTTCTATCGCCGAAGATGTGGGAGCCAATTGCGTCGCCATGATTTGATGTTCGATAAAAGAGCCATAGGCGACCACGCCGATGACAGTCAGGATGGCCAGCACACCGACCGCCGCCAAAGCCTTGGTCAACAAGGATGCCGAGCCGCGTTTGCGCGACAAGGCTTTCTCAACAACTTCCAGCGCATCTTCGGCATCTTCGCGCGCGTCGAAATGCACGACCGGATAAAAGTCGCCCTTGGGCGATGTAACACCTAATTCCCAATCGCCTTCTTCGCCTTGCAAGGACAAGGTAAAGCTGTGATTACGTTCCAGATCAAAACGCCAGACCAGTGGCGGCGACGCATTGTGAAACCCGGCGGTCAACATTTCGCGCGTGCATTTGGCTTCTGTTTTTTTGGTCATTCATCTCTCCGAGCTAAAAGCCTGTTCAGAATCTTTTCAGGCTGAGGTGAAAATTGTGATTTTTTGGATTTTTTTGCGCAGCGTATGATGAGATACGTGAGCAGAAAAAATCCAAAAAAGCGCAATTTGCGCCCAGCATGGAAAGATTATGAATTGGCTTTTTTAGCGTCGCCTTCGCGGGGTGGTAAGGGAATCGATTTTTTATCCGGGTCATGCAGATAGGTATTAAGCGTGACGATGGCAGTATCGACGCGCGGGATGGGCAGCGGTTTGCGCGCCGCGTCTTCTTCCATGAAATGCGCCATGGCGCCTGCGCCTTCGCTGTGGAACGAACGGCGGCCCAGATTATTGAGGGGATACCAAAGCGGGCGGTCTTCGCCGCGCACCCAGATAAATTGCGCGGGCGCCAAAACGCCGCCATTGGCGCGCGCCCATTTCAACACGCCCAGTATGGCCGTTACGCGATAGGCGAAACGGTCGGCAATCGGCACAATTTTTCCGCCCAATTCGGGGTCGGATAAAATCTGGTTGATTTCGGATATCAATTCGCTGGACGGACGAAAACCTTTTTCCACCGTCCAGGCCAGCGCAAGCTTGCCGAGAAATTCATCACACCGGTCGCGTTTTTGCGCGCCCTTGAGGGCGAAGGCCGCCATCAAACCACGTATATGGATAGGCAGGCCGCCCATACCGTTCCAGCGCGGGCCCAATTGGCGGATAAAGGCGCGACGCGCGGCATCGCGGTCGGGTAGGCCGTTGGTCAATCCTATACGGCACCAGGACAGCCATTCTTCGGGTGACAGGGCTTCGGCAAATAACGGCAATTTATCGGGGATCATATCGCCCAGAATGCGCCCGAATTTTGTCGGGTTGAAAGTGATCATCGGCGCGATGACCGGCCACATTTTCGCCTGGGTTTTGATAAGGCTTTCCAGCGTGTGTTTGGTGCCGAATTTATTATGCGGCGACATGAACATCATATAATAGCCGATCAGGGCGCAGGCGATGGCGATAGGCCACCGGTAGAAACGCATGGCTTCGGCACCCAACGCCATAAGCGGCGGCATCGACAGAACATAATATTGTTGCGCGACGTTCGATGACAGGCCGCCCAGATAGCGCGAGCCGAAACAGGATTCGGTCAAAGGCACGATGGCGGGCGGCGCCTGATTCACTTGCGCGCCGCGCAGCCAGTCGAGACAGGCACCGTAATTTCCGGTGACAATATGCAAAGGCCATAATTCGCCAAAACGCACCCAGCGGAAAAAATAAGTCATCCAGAAATCATGCGACACATGCCAGATGAGCCAGCCCAGCCCCACGAGCAGCGCGATCATCATCAAAAGCGTGAAAGCGGGTTCGCCCTGATTATTGCCGCTGCTCATATAGTTTTCCGTGGCCGCTGGTGAAAAGACGCTTGATTTTGCATGAAACTTCTGTGTTTCGCAAGAGTCTAGAGGCGCAGAAAAGAGTTAAGAGTTAGCTAACCGCGCAATTTCTTGATGATATCGTCCAGCTGGTCGAGGTCGGTGTAATGAAGCGTGAGCGTTCCCGACTTGCCTTTGGTCACGATTTTGACCTTGAGGCCGATGACGCGTTCCAGTTCTTTTTCCAGCGCCATAACATCGGCATCTTGCGCATTGACCCGCGGTTTATGGATTTCGGGGTTGTCCTGGTCGCGTTTGGCCAGCGTTTCCGCCTGTCGCACATTCAAACCCTTGCGCACTATTTCCTGCGCGATGGCCAGCGGGTTTTTGGCGGGGATAATGGCACGGGCATGGCCGGTTGTGATTTTACCTTCGGCAATTAATTTCCGCACGCCTTCGGGCAGCGTAAGCAGGCGCATCATATTGGTGATATGCGGGCGTGATTTGCCGACAATTTTCGATAATGCTTCTTGCGTATGGCCGAATTCTTCCAGCAATCTTTTGTAGCCTTCGCCTTCTTCCAATGCCGATAAATCTTCGCGTTGCACATTTTCGATAATGCCGAATTCGAGCGCTTCGCGGTCGGTCAGTTCGCGTACCATCACCGGCACTTCGTGCAGACCCGCGATTTGTGACGCGCGCCAGCGACGTTCGCCCCCGATAATTTCATAACGGTTTTCGCCCGCCAGAGGACGCACCAACAACGGTTCGAGAATACCGCGTTCGCGGATGGAGTTGGCGAGTTCTTTTAAAGCTTCTTCATCGAACAGGCGACGCGGTTGGTATTTGCCGGATTGCAACCAAGTAACCGCCATGCGTTGCAAGCTGCCTGCCTTGCTAGGTTCGACTGTTACCGCGCGTGCGCTTGGGGCTTGATAAGATGCATCGGCGTCGCCGAACAAAGCGGAAAGACCGCGACCGAGAGGGGATGGTTTAGGCGTTGTATTCATTGGTTTTCTCCAGCATTTATTGGATTTTTCTTGACTTTTGATGATTATCTGATATTCTGCTTATCAAGGATTGGGCTTTTCCCGGTCGACCGAGGGGTTCTAGACTTTGTCTGGGCCCCTTTTGTTTTTTTATGGGGCTGAATTCAAGGGAAACATTTTACCGTCCCTTTCTTTTCAAGGATTTTATATGTTCGGTTTTCTTGCTCTGGTCGCAGTCGTTTGAGAGCAACAGGTCTTGCAATAAGATCGGCAAGTTGCAATCCGGATGAGTTTGATTTTTTATCCGCGCAAATAAGATTAAACGGAACTTTTCTAAAATCGACGGCTTTATACCCCCAACGTCCCTGATTGTCGCAAATACGTCGAAACTCAAGCTCTAGATCTCTATTTTCTTTTGCGCCGCGTCCTTCGATTACTATATGGCTGATTTTGCCAGTCTGATTATTTTGAAGAAAGATTTTCATAATCTCTTCAAGACAAAACAACATACCTATTTGATAGGGGCTGTATGGGGCGTCGTATTTTTGCACCAGCCTATCCTTGTGAATGACTGAGGCGACATAGTGGAAGGGTGCTTCAGCAATTACATTGTTCAAGTCGGTCATAAAGTTGGTTCGCAACGAAGCGCTGGTACGCAGAACACCGAACAAGCCTTTTTCTTTGCGAATTTCATGTTCATGAAAAATGACTTGGTCATGCCCCCAATAGTTCATTTTGAGTGCCTGAAAGGCGGGGACTATTTTTTCAAGATAATCAATTTTCTTGATGACAACAAAAACCAAAGAAAAAACTGGAAATTCTGGGTCAATTGACACTAGCCCGTGATCGCCACTTTCATCCGCAAAAATAAGGTAGTCGCTGAACGTGTCATTATTTAGAATCATTCTAAATTACTCGCCAACAGCTTTGGGAAGATCGGTATTTTCCAAACTTTCAAAGGCGCCCCATTCGCGTTTCAGCACTTCGCTGGCCAATTGCATATAGGCGCGGCTGCCGGAGCATTTCAGATCATACAGCAACACGGGCTTGCCATGTGACGGTGCTTCGGAAACGCGCACATTGCGCGGGATGACGGTTTCGTAAACCTTGTCACCGAAATAGGAACGCACATCGGCGGCGACCGCGTCCGACAGGCTGTTGCGTTTGTCATACATGGTCAACACGACGCCTTGCACTTCCAATGTCGGGTTAAATCTTTCGCGTACGGCCTCCATTGTTTGCAACAGGCTGCTGACACCTTCCAGCGCGTAGAATTCAGGTTGCAGCGGGATGAGGATAGCGTGTGATGCGATCAATGCATTAAGCGTGATGAGATTGAGCGAAGGCGGGCAATCGATCAGGATGATATCGTAATCTTTGGCGCTGCGATCCAAAGCGTCCTTCATGCGGAATTCGCGGCGTTCTGTTGTGACCAGTTGGATTTCCGCGCCTGCCAGATCGGCTGACGAAGTAATAACCGACAGATTGGGGATGATGGTGGGCACTGCCACATCTTCGACCAGCAAACCATCAAACATCAGTTCGTAACAACCAATGCCGCGATTGGCGCGGACGACGCCAAAGCCGGTTGAGGCATTGCCTTGTGGGTCGGCATCCACCACCAAAACACGTTTGCCGACAGCAGCCATAGCGGTGGCCAGATTGACCGTTGTGGTTGTTTTACCTACGCCGCCTTTTTGATTGACGACGGATATGATACGGCAGTTTGAGGACATTATTTGCTTTTCAGCTTTTATAGCGGAGGTTTTTTAAGACCAATAGGCTACCGCTATCATCGCTTTGGCTGGGGTGGATTTCGTCTTTGAATATCCATTTTTTCCGCGCCTCTGTCAATTCTTCCGCCAGGGCTTTGCCCTTGGGGAAAAGGCAGATGGTATCTTTATGCACTAGATAATTGGCGTATTTTAGCAATTCTGGCAAGGCTTTGAGCGCGCGGGCGGTGATGATATCGGGTTTGAGATCGCGGATATTTTCGATGCGGTCGCGGCAAATGGTGACGTTTAGCCCAAGTTTATCGGTTACGGCTTGCAGGAAGTCGGCCTTTTTGCCTGTGCTTTCGATTTCGGTGACATGGAGCTTACGACCCGCGCCTTTGGCCATGATGGCCAGCACAAGGCCGGGGAAGCCTGCACCCGCACCCATATCAGCGAGGGTTTTGGCGGTGTCGGGGATATGGCTGAACAGCTGGGCGCTGTCAGAAAAATGGCGTGTCCAAATGGTGGGCAGGGTGCTGGCGGCCACCAGATTGATTCTGTCATTCCATTCCACCAGCATTTCTTGATATGTGGACAAGTTGTGGATAGTTTCTTGTGGAACGGAATAAAATTTCAAAAATGCTTCTTGGTCGGTAGTCATTAAGCGGCTTTCTTATGTTTTACATAGCGCAGAAGTGCGATTATCGCTGCCGGAGTCATGCCGGGGATACGTGCCGCCGCGCCAAGCGTTTCGGGCTTGATTTGGCGTAGTTTCTGGCGAATTTCGACAGACAGGCTGCCCACCGCATCGACATCTAAATCTGTTGGCAAAGCCAGCTTCTCGTCTTTTTGGAAGGCGCGGATATCCATATCCTGTCTTTCGATATAGCCCGCATATTTTCCGTCTATTTCCAGCTGTTCCGCTATGCGGGGGGCTATGGCGCCTAATTCAGGCCAGAAGCCAGCCAAACCCTTTAAATTGATGTCGGCATAGGAAATGAGGTCCAAGGCCGAGCGCACAACCCCATCGGCATTGATTTTAAAACCGTGGGACGAGAGTTTGTTGGGGGAAGCCTTAAGGCTGCGCATCAGCGTGCGGGCATCATCTAGAGCCTGTATTTTGCCTGCAAACGCTTGTGTACGGGCTGTGCCTACGCAGCCCAGCGCCATGCCCAAACGCGTAAGGCGTTGATCGGCATTATCCGCCCGTAAAGTGAGGCGATATTCGGCGCGGGAAGTGAACATGCGATAGGGTTCATTGGTGCCGCGGGTGATCAGATCATCGATCATCACGCCGATATAGGCTTGGGAGCGGTCTAGCGTGAAGGGCGCGTTGCCCGCGACCTTAAGCGCGGCATTCAACCCCGCCATAAGCCCTTGCGCCGCCGCTTCCTCATAACCCGTGGTGCCGTTGATTTGTCCGGCGAAATACAGACCCGCGACGCGCTTGGTTTCCAAAGTTGCCCGCAATTCGCGCGGGTCACAGAAATCATATTCAATCGCATAGCCGTAACGGATGATCGTGACCTTATCCAAACCATTGATAGAACGGATGAAATCATCCTGAACATCGCGCGGTAGCGAGGTGGAGATACCATTTGGATAGACCGTGTGATCGTCCAGCCCTTCGGGTTCAAGGAATATCTGGTGGCGGTCTTTGTCGGCAAAACGAACGACTTTATCTTCGATAGACGGACAATAACGGGGTCCTGTGCCGGAAATTTGGCCGGAATACATCGGCGCGCGCCCCAGATTGGCGCGGATAATGTCATGGGTGCGGTCTGTTGTGTGGGTCACGCCACAGGCGATTTGCGGATTGGTGATTTTATCGGTGAGGGTCGAGAAAGGTTCCGGCACCGCGTCTGCCGCCTGCATATCAAGGCTTGCCCAATCAATTGTGCGGCCATCCAAACGGGCAGGCGTACCGGTTTTAAGGCGACCCAGCGGGAAGCCCAGCCTTTCCAGCGCGACACTGAGCCCGCGCGAGGGTTCTTCGCCAAAACGCCCCGCAGGGGTTTGATCGGTGCCCAAATGGATAAGGCCGCGCAAGAATGTGCCGGTGGTGATAACGACGGCGGCGGCGCGGATTTCCTCGCCACTACCCGTGATAACGCCCGCAATCGCGCCTTTATCGTCGGTTATCAAATCCTCTGCCGATGCGCCTTTTATCGTCAGATTGGGCTGATTTTTCAGCATTTCCTGCATAGCATTGCGGTACAGCTTGCGGTCGGCCTGGGCGCGGGGGCCGCGTACTGCCGGGCCTTTGGATTGGTTGAGGACACGGAACTGGATACCCGCCGCATCGCCCACGCGCCCCATCACCCCATCCATCGCGTCAATTTCGCGCACCAGATGGCCCTTGCCAAGCCCGCCAATAGCAGGGTTGCAGGACATTTCACCGATAGTTTCGACTTTGTGGGTCAGCAAGAGCGTGCGCGCGCCAAGCCGCGCCGAAGCCGCCGCCGCTTCGCACCCCGCATGGCCACCGCCAATGATGATGACATCAAATTTTTCCATACTGCGCCCATAGCAGAGAAGGTTTTAACAAGGCAATAAAAAACCCCGCGATTAGCGGGGTTTTTGAAATAGCCGCCGCTTAGGGCTGCGGTTTATAGCTGGCGCGGGCGCGGTGGAGCGATATCCGGTCAGCCACAGTCTGGATGGGAAAACCTACGGCTGAACCGGCAACGACGCCAGCAACAGCACCAAAAAGGCCAGCTATTCCAAAAACGCCCGTTGCGCCTAGGGCCATAGTCGCCACAGCTTTACCGATAAACATATCTTCAAAAACATCTTGTTCTCTATTAACAATGGCAACCAACAGACCCATTCCGGCCCCAACCCCACTTATTACCGCTACGCCATTTATTGGTAGGACGCCATACATAAATGGAATGCTCGAACCGACAACGCCCGCAACGCCACAAATGGCCGCACCGGCGATCTGAAAGGCCTTATAAATAGTGTTGTCTGAATCTTTCATAATATCTCCCACTTATAATGTTTTTCTAATGCGGAGACACTTTACCACCCGTAAATGCTTTCAACAAGCAATCTGGCGATATTTGGCTAACCCTCTGACGAATCAACCATTCCACCTCGTTAACGATATCGTCAGGAATTTTGACTAAAATGAAATAATGCGGGGTTCCGTATGGAACCGAAAACCACAGGGGTGTGATGGCCAAGCTTTTGACGTTAGGCGATTTACAAAAGCATTTTGAAGAAGCGCGGGAAAAAATATCCCGCGACCGGTTAGACATCGTCCACACCGCGCCTTTGCCGGAAAATTTCAATCGCGATGAATATGGTTTTTCGTATCTGCGTGCCGAACGTCTGGGCATGGAAGTCATCACCCATAGTTTGAAAGAAGTTTCATGGTTGCCGATGCAGCTGGATCCACAGGCGGAAATTCTGTTGGAAAATCGCGACAGCATGAAAAAATGGCTCGCCAGCACATCGCAAGCGCAACCGGATGGCAATGTATTCGGCAATGATTTTATTCACGCGCTAACGCGTTGCGCCTTGACCAAGGGGTGGAACAGTAATGAGTTTCGTGCGCTGGCGTTACGCATCGGCGAATTGTTTCATGATTTATCGTGCCTGATCGGCTTGATTTATTATGGCGTGTGGATGTCGGAAAACGGCATTGAAGGTTTGCCGATCACCAACCCCGAGGATTTGGAACGCACCGCGCAGGAAATCGCCATGCTGACACGCTCGCCGGAAGTGGCGCAGCTTTTGAAGAAACGCAAACAAGTTGCCAAAAAAGCGTCGGACGATAGAAAGAAAGCGCGGCCTGTGTTGCGGGTTATTGAGAATGCCGCGTTTATCGCCGGGCGTGCGGGCTTGCCGGAGCATATTACCACCTAAAACATGGCCTTTTTTCCGACACGGATTATGGTATAATTCGTACCTTGCGCCATAACTTTGTAGATGAATGCCCGTAAAATCCGACAAGGTAAAAACGCCCGAACCGCAGCCGCGCCGCGTTAAACGACGCAAGGCCGACAGGCGGGATCGCCAGGCCAGCGCGACTAAAGCCGATGGCGCTGTGCCCGATTTTTATGCGTTGGTCGATGATGCGGTACAGGGCGTTATCATCCACCGCAATTTTAAACCGCTTTATGTCAACAAGGCTTTTGCGCGTTTATTCGGCTATGACGCCGCCCGCGACATTATGGCGATGCCGTTATTGCGCGGTTTGGTGCCAGAGGATATCTGGCCGCGCATGGAAACCGAATATGACGAGATGATACGCGGATCGAAACAATCCTATATCGGGCGCACGCGCGGTATCCATAAAGATGGTCACGAAATCTGGGTCGCGGTGACGATGCGCGTGGTCGATTGGCAAAACACGCCCGCCATTATGTTGACCGCCTATGACATTTCCAAACAGATGGAGATTGAACATAATTTGCTGAACAGCGAGCAGAAGCTGCGCGCCGTTTTGGAAATCCTGCCTTATCCGATTTATATCGCGAGCCGTGGCGACGGGCAGATTTTGTTCGTCAACCGGAAATCCTGTTTGTTGTTCCAGCAAAGCGCGGGACAATTTTTGAAAATGAAATCCTCGCAGATTTTCGTCAATACCGCCGACCGCGATAATCTGAATAATCTGATGGAAAATGTTTCCGACATCCGCGATATCGAAGTGCCGATGAAAACAATGCAGGGACGCGAATTTACCGCCGAAATCGCGGCAATTGCGTTGGAATATAGCGGCGTTCAGGCCGACCTTGTGGCTTTGAATGATATTTCGCAGCGTAAAGAGATGGAGGCGGAATTGTTCCGCCAGGCTTCGACCGATGCGTTAACGGGTATCAGCAATCGCGGCTATTTCCAGAATCTGGCCGAACAGGAAGTCCGGCGCGCGCGGCGTTTTGCCCGTGACATGACGGTGATGATGATCGATATCGACCATTTCAAACCGATCAATGATACTTATGGCCATGCCGCCGGCGATCAGGTGATACAGGCGGTTGTGAAGCGCTCATTGGAAAGTTTGCGGCAGTCGGATTCGATTGGCCGCGTGGGCGGCGAAGAATTTGCGGTGGTGCTGCCCGAAACGCCGATCGCCGCCGCCTATGATGTGGCAGACCGTTTGCGCCAGCATATTCAGGACAAGCCGATTATGGTCGGCACGACAGGGTTGAAATGCACCGTCAGCATTGGCGTGGCGCAACTCTCGGCGCAGGATGGCACTGTGGATGATGTGATGAAACGCGCCGATGCCGCGTTGTATGTCGCCAAAAAGAATGGACGTAACCGGGTGGAGATGGCGGCGCATCCCAAACGGGTGGGCGAAATTGGTTAATTTCTGACCCTTGCTGTGTCAAATTACCGTTGAAGCGTTTCTTTGCCTTTGTTACATTCCGTTACCCATTTTGACGGAGATATTTTATGAGCTACAAAGAAATTCAGCGTTCCCGGCTTTTGCAAAAATTGCAAAGCCCCCGCCATGACAAAGATGCCTGTGGGACTTTTGGTATCGGGTTGACGCGTGGCGGCATGCGCCATAAGGCTTCAAAAATATTCGGCCAGATTTTTTCCTTCGACTATATGGGCAATTCCGAATTTGAAGGCGGAGTTATTGGTCGCACCCTGCAAGCCGTGTATGATGAAAAAAACAAATTGGCCGCAAGCAGCCTGACAATACCAGTGCGCATGCGCGATTCCTGGTCGGGTGAAATTAAAGAAGGTGATGCGGTTTTCTACATTATCCAAACCCGCAAGCTCCAAGGCGCGGGTCATGTCGAGGGTTTCCTGCGCGGTATACTTGACGGCGTTGCGCATACGGCAGAGCCCATGGATTTAATGCGCGCTCTTTTTCCAAAACACGACGAGAAGAAAACGCTTGGCTGGTTGGAATTGGATAATGGATATTTTATTTTCGTGGATCACAAAGCTTTTGTCGACACGGCGAAATTATTTGGTGTCGGGCATGCGATCGCGGAACCCGCTCGGGATATACCAACCGTCCCTGCACCTAAAGTGACAGGCGCCGCACCTGCGGTACCTAAGGTCGCTTAACCGGCGTCGCGTTCAATCGCGAAGGGTGCCCATGTTTGTTTCGTGGGCACGACTTCCATTGAATTGACATTGACATGTTCCGGCAATGTCGCGACCCAGAAAACGGCTTCGCCCACATCTTCGGATGTCAGCGGTTGCGTATCGGCGTAAACTTTGGCGGCTTTGTCGGCGTCGCCTTTAAAACGTTTCACGGAAAATTCGGTTTCGGCGATGCCCGGCTCGATACTGGTCATGCGGATATTCGTGCCTTGCAAATCGCAACGGGTGGCGAGGGTGAGTTGCCGCGCAAATGCTTTGCAGGCGGCGTAAACATTGCCACCTGGATACGGCCAATTACCCGCCACCGACGCGATGTTGATAACATGGCCGCGTTTGCGCGCGGCCATTTGCGGCATGACCAAACGGGTGATGTGAACCAATGACCGGCAATTACTGTCGATCATCGCATCGGCATCGGCCAGATTCATTTCATGGAATTTATCCAAACCCAATGCGCCGCCCGCATTGTTGATCAACAGATCGATATTGTGGAATGACGGGGGAATGGCATTAAACGCGTCGGTGATTTCCTGCGGTTTCAACAAATCGGCGATCATCGCATGTTTGGGGACATTGGGCAGGGCGTTGATCAATTCCTGAATTTTTTCCGCGTTGCGGCCATGCAGGATGAGCGAACAACCGATTTCGGCAAAACGTTGCGCGAAGGCTTTGCCAAAACCGGAAGTGGATCCTGTGATAAGGACGGTTTTGGGTTGGTATTTTTGCATGTTGGTTTTCCTTTCACAAGAAAGCGAACCCCTCACCCTTAAAAACTAAGACTTATCCAAGAGGATAAGCCTAAGTTTTTAAGCCCTCTCCCTCAAGGGGAGAGGAACCCCTACTGCAAAATTCGTTTTATATTGGCAGAGGTTTAGTAAAAGACTTCGCCGATTTTGATGTTGTCGCGTCCCATATCGCGGCGGTGTTTGTTGGTGTCGCGCAGGGAATAGATGCAGCCGCAATATTCCTGCTGATAGAAATGTTCGCGCTTGGAAATTTCGATCATGCGGTGTGAGCCGCCGCCTTTGCGCCAATTGTAATCCCAGTATGACAGGCCTTCATAACGATCGGCGGCGCGACGCCCGCAATCATTGATCTGATCCATATTTTTCCAGCGCGAAATGCCCAGGCATGAGGTGAACAAAGGAAAACCATGTTCATGCGCGTATAACGCGGTGCGTTCGAACCGCATATCAAAACATTCGGTACAGCGCTTGCCGCGTTCCGGCTCCCACTCCAAACCCTTGACGCGCTCAAACCAGTTGTCGCTGTCGTAATCGGCATCGATAAAGGGAATGTTGGTTTTTTCAGCAAAGCGGATATTTTCCTCTTTGCGCAAATCATACTCTTCGCGTGGATGGATGTTGGGGTTGTAGAAATAAATGGTGATGTCCAGACCCGACGCCACCATTGCTTCCATCACCTCGCCCGAACAGGGCGCGCAACAGGAATGCAGCAAAATACGCTCAGCCCCGCCCGGAACGGGTATCGCGATGCGTTTCGATGTGTCGTTGGCTTCTGTCACGGTACCCCTCACCTGCAAAAACTAAGGGCTTGCGCCTTGATTGGATACCCGCTTTCGCGGGTACAATTTGCAAGCAAATTGGTTTTTGCTTCCTCTCCTTGTGGGAGAGGAAGAAAGAATTTTATTTGCTGAACCAATCCATAATGCCGCCCGATGATTTGAACGAGATTTTAAGCTCGGTGTTCGGCGCGCTGCGGAAATATAATGTAATCGGGAAAACACTTGCGTTCTTGGGTGTGGTCACATTCTTGACGCGCAGCCAGATGGTGTCTTTGTCCAGCTCGGTTGTTTTACCGGCGGGAATGCCAATCGCGGCTGCGTCTTCTTTTTCTTTTCCGTCCGCGCCCTTGCTGACCTGAACCACATCACCCGTTTGCCATGTGGAACCGCCGCCGATAATGCGTTCGTCACCTTTGCCGTTATTTTTGACTGTCAGGAAAACATCGATATGGTCGCCGCTTGCCGTCAGATGCGTATGGCTGATTTCAAGGCTGCCCGCTTTGACAGTCGCGCTGCTAGCTGCTTCTGCCGGTGCCACGGGTGCTGTTGCTGGCGGTGTTGCAGATGCCGCCGCGGGCGTTGCAGGTGTTGAAGAAGAAACCGGCACCGTGGCCGTAGCCGCCGGTGTTGAGGTTGAAGATTTGGTCGCGGCAAAAGCCGGAACCGACAGGGCAACGCCCAAACAAACAGTTAACATAACGCCTGTTGTTTTCTTCATCTTCTTCTCTCCTGTGACGAAAGTTGCGTGGTGAATTAATCTTTGTCCGGCGTATTGGTCGAACCCGATGACGAGCTGCGGCGGGCAATGGTGGCACGTTGGACGGTGGGCGCCGCGCCGTCGCGTCCGCCCCCGCTATTTTCGTTGCCGCCGTTACTACCCATGCTGTCAAAGAAATCGCCATTCGTTTTAGAATATTTGAGCTTGTCGAGCAAGAACTCCATCGCATCGGTGACACCCATCGGCAGCAACACGCGGCGCAAGACCCACATTTTCGACATGGTGGCCTTGTCGACAAGGATTTCTTCCTTGCGGGTGCCCGATTTGGTGATGTCGATGGCGGGGAAGGTGCGGCGGTCGGACAATTTGCGATCAAGGATGATTTCCGAATTGCCGGTGCCCTTGAATTCTTCGAAAATGACTTCGTCCATACGGCTGCCAGTATCGATCAGCGCCGTGGCGATAATGGTTAATGAACCGCCTTCTTCGACATTACGCGCCGCGCCAAAGAAACGCTTGGGGCGTTGCAGGGCGTTGGCATCGACACCCCCGGTCAACACTTTGCCCGATGACGGCACAACGGTGTTATAGGCGCGCGCCAGACGGGTGATGGAGTCGAGCAGGATAACCACATCGCGTTTATGTTCGACCAGACGTTTGGCCTTTTCAATGACCATTTCCGCGACCTGAACATGGCGCGTTGCGGGTTCGTCGAATGTGGAACTGATAACTTCGCCTTTGACCGAACGCGCCATATCGGTGACTTCTTCCGGGCGTTCATCGATCAGCAAAACGATCAAATAAACTTCGGGGTGATTAATCGAAATCGCATGCGCGATATTCTGCATCATCACCGTTTTACCGGTGCGCGGCGGTGCAACAATCAGGCCACGCTGGCCTTTGCCGAGCGGGCAGATCAGGTCGATAATGCGCGATGTATATTCTTTTTTGGTCGGGTCGGCCAATTCCAGCTTAAGCTGCGATTTGGGATAAAGCGCCGTAAGATTGTCGAAACCGACGCGGTGGCGGGTGTTTTCGGGATTCTCGAAATTAATCTGGTTAACCTTCAGGAGCGCGAAATAACGTTCGCCTTCCTTGGGTGACCGGATTTCGCCTTCGACCGTATCGCCGGTGCGCAGGTTGAATTTACGAACCTGTGACGGCGAAACGTAAATATCATCGGGGCCGGGCAGGTAATTCGCTTCGGGCGAACGCAGAAAGCCGAAACCGTCAGGCAGGACTTCCAGAACGCCTTCGCCGGAAATGGTCTGGTTGGGTTGTTCGCCCATGAATTTCAGGATGGCGAACAGCATATCCTGCTTGCGCAGCGCGCTGGCGCCTTCGACGCCGCATTGTTCAGCCATGGTCAGCAATTCGGCCGGGGTTTTGGCCTTAAGTTCGCGTAAATTTGTCGATGTCATAGAAACCTTTATAGGATTTGGGGCGTTTTGTTCGGCTGTGCCGATAAGTTGCGCTAACGCTTTGGGGGGAGGATGATCCGGCACGTGAGAAGTGCGCAGTTTCTTTAAAATAATGCGCCGGAACGGATTGCTTGTATAGCAAAGGGGTTTCTAAGTCAAGAAAATCCTTACATCACAAGCATTAACCATAAAACAGGGTGTTTTTAGAAGGTGGGGCGGACGATAATCATGATGACGATGATAATCATCAAAACTGTCGGTATCTCATTGAATATACGGAAGAATTTTGCCGTATGAATGTTCCGGTCGGCGGCAAAGGCGCGTCGATAGCGTGACAGCATGGCATGCGCTATTTGCATGAAAATCACAGCCGTGATTTTGACATGCATGAAGGGTTGTTGAAGCAAATCGGGATTGGCGGCCAGCATCGCGATGCCGAAAAGATAGGTGAAAATCATCGCCGGATTGATGATCAGGCGCAGCAGTTTGCGTTCCATAATTTTCAGGGTTTCGGAAAGCTCCGACCCCGGTTTGGCATCGGCGTGGTAAACGTAAAGCCGTGGCAGATAAAGCATACCCGCCATCCAGCTGATGACGGAAATGATGTGCAGGGCTTTGAGCCATTCGTAGGACATGGAAAGAATGAGGCTAGAGGCTAGAGGCTAGAGGCTAGAGGCTGGGGAACAGATGCAGCCGCTAAAACCTTTATTGCATATTCGGCCCCCGGTGGCCGAAGCGCAAGTTTTTTCGGACTGGGTTGCGTTGCGCACAAGCTGAGCCAGACCTTCGATAAAATCGGGCGCTGTTCCCACCGCCGGCACAACGGTGTAAGAGGGCGATCCTGCTTGCTGTGCCAGATGGCGGTATTCGATATCGAGTTCGACCAAAGTTTCGGAATGGTCGGACACAAAAGCAATCGGCACGACGACAAGGGGGCGTTTTTCCGCGCCTGCTTTTTTGACTTCGTCATCGGTGGCGGGTGTTATCCATTGCAACGGCCCGACGCGGGATTGGAAACACAAAACAGAATCCAGATTATCGATGGCAAGCGCGTCGCGCAACGCCTGTACCGTCATCTCGCATTGTTTTTGATAGGGGTCGCCCGCTTGGATAATTTTTTCCGGCAAGCCGTGCGCCGAAAACAGGATGCGCGGCAGGCCGAATTTTCTGGCTTCGTTGTAGGCTTGGCGGGTTGTGTCGGCCAGGGCGCGGATGAAACCGGATTGTTGCGGGTAACAGCAAATGGTTTTTGTCGGCGCAATGATTTTGTTTTTCTTTGCCGTCTTGTGCCAATTTTTCAAACTGGATTTTGTGGTGGTGGTCGAAAATTGCGGATAAAGCGGCAGCAGGATGATGCTGTCGGGCGCGAATTGTTTGACATCGCTCGCGGCTTCGGTGGCAAAGGGGTGCCAGTAATTCATCGCGATAAAAATTTTGAATGTCGTTTCTGAATCTTTATTCAGGGTATTTTCCAACGCTTGTTTTTGTTGTTGCGTGTTTTTTAAAATCGGCGAGCCACCGCCCATTTTGGCGTAAATCTCGCGGGCAATCGGCGCGCGTCGGATGGAAATAAGTTTCGCAATCAGAAAACGCAAAGGTTGGGGCAGACGGATAATCGCCGCATCATTGAACAAATTGAACAAGAAGGGCTGGACGGACGATTGTTGGTCCGGCCCGCCAAGGTTGAAAAGAATGACCGCGATTTTTTTCATATGCCAAAGCGGTGGATGTGTTCGACCATTTGCGCAACATGGTCGGGCGGTGTTTGTGGCACAACCCCATGCCCCAGATTGGCGATATGTTTTTTGCCGAATGTCGAGAAAATGACGTTCAGCTGATCTGTCATCGCAATGCCGCCTTGAACCAGCAAAGCGGGATCGAGATTGCCTTGCAGCGGTTTGATGATCTGAAGATCGCGTTTGGCGAATTGCAGGTCGAGGCCGTGGTCGATGCTCATGGCATCAACGCCGGTTTCGCGGATATAGGCGGCGTAATCGCTTTCGTTCGCTTCACGCGGAAAGCCGATAAGGGGGATGTGCGGGTATTTGCGTTTGATACGCGAAACAAGTTCGCGGGTTGGTGCGATAACATAGCTGTGGAAATCATCGCCCGCTATCAGTCCCGCCCAGCTGTCGAAAATTTGTAAAACCTCTGCGCCTGCTTCGATCTGCGAAGACAGATAATTCTCACTCGCATCGATAAGCACTTCGATAAGCTGTTGCAGGAGTTGCGGTTGTTCTTTGACCCATGATTTGGCGACGGCGAAATTATTTTTGCTGTTGCCATCGATCATGTAGCAAGCGACGGTCCAGGGTGCGCCACAGAAGCCGATAAGGGTTTTGGGGGCTGGCAAAGCGGCTTTGACGCGGCGGATGGCTTCGAAGACAGAGCCTACTTTTTCCGGATCATATTTTAAATTGTCTATGTTGTTGGTTGTTGTCGTTTGCAGGACAGGACCTTCGCCTTCGCGGAATTCCAGATTGGAGCCCAAGGCCATGGGAACCAAAAGAATATCGGCAAACAGGATGGCGGCGTCGAGATCGAAGCGATGGAGGGGTTGAAGGGTTATTTCGGTGGCAAGCGCGGGCGTTAAGGCCATTGTCAGGAAACTGCCCGCCGTCGCGCGCAGCGACCGGTATTCGGGCAGATAGCGCCCAGCCTGCCGCATAAGCCAGACAGGTATATGCGCGGGCTCCCTTCCCTGAAGAACATCAAGCATAGGTTTTCGGTTATTCACGCACCCTCTTCTATCTTCTTAATTATATTAAATAAGTAGTAGTAAGTAGTTGGTATGGGGGATTGCGGGGATAAAATATAGAGGGAAATTCTACATTTTTTATTCACCAATTATTTATGATTATGACTCAGAAATTAATTTTGAAACTTGTGTGTAAGTAATTTTTAACATTTTCGTAAGAATGATTAACATAATGGTAATAGATGTTAACGGCGCATTAACTGTGGTTGGAATAAGTCTGTGAATAACGGGGGTTAAATCAGACGAAGTTATCCTTGTTATTCACAGAGGGTTTGGCGATTTTATCCCGCGCGCGATAGCTTGAGGACAGAAATAGGGTTAGTGGTTGGCGTTTTTGTTGTTTGCTGTTGCTACCCCACTTATCCCCATCATTAGAAAGATACACATGCCGTTTCATATCCATCTTGTTTCCGATTCAACCGGCGAAACCATCAGCGCGGTGACACGCGCCTGCATCGCGCAATTTGAAGAGGTGGAGGTTAAGGAGCATATCTGGAACCTGATCCGCACGCCGCGCGCGTTGCAAACCGTTATTGGCGGCATCAAGGAAAATCCGGGTCTGGTGCTTTATACCTTTGTCGATGAAGGATCGCGGGCGACATTGGAAGATTATTGCCGCAGCAATTCCATCCCCTGTGTTTCGGTATTGGGTGCCGTGTTGAAAGGGATGATGGTTCATTTTGGCCGCAACCCGTCCCACATGCCGGGTAAACAGCATGCGCTGGATGCCGATTATTTCGCGCGTATCGATGCGATGGATTATGCGTTGGAACAGGATGACGGACGCGGGGTGGAACGGTTGCGCGAATCGGATGTGCTTATTCTGGGTGTATCGCGCACATCGAAAACCCCCACCTGTATTTATCTGGCCGGTCGCGGGATACGCGCCGCCAATATTCCCTTTGTGCCGGGTATTCCGATGCCGGATTTGTCGGAATTGAAAAAACCATTGATTGTCGGCCTGACCAAAGACCCCGATAGTCTGATTGCCATTCGGCGCAATCGCCTAAGCTTGTTGTCGGAAGAACGCGAAACCGCCTATGTCGATCCGGAAAAAGTGCGCGAAGAATTGTTGGAAGCGCGGCGTTATTTCGCGCGGCTCGCTTGCCCCGTGATCGATGTCTCGCGCCGGTCGATTGAGGAAACGGCGGCGGAGATTATTATGTTGTTGTCGCGGAAGCGGGAGAAAGAGGCGGTTTAGGTCAATTTTCAAGCCGTTAACCATAAATTTGGAGTGAAAGGGATTTAGTTTTATTCTATAGAATATGAAAGTTTTTAACGGAGGCGATTATGAACCAAGAACAAATTACACAGGCGTTGCGCCTTGCGGATGAAGTGCAGGAAAAAACGGACGCGCTACGCGCTTTTTTGGCCGAAGCACAGGCAGAAATTACGCAAAGCAAAACAGCTTTGGTTGCGCCCACAATCCGTGAGAAATTCCAGCTGGCGCGCCATGCCGCCGGTTTGGGTATTTATATGGGGATGTACCAACATACCGACAAGGCCGGCAACAAGATTGGCAAAATCAGGCCGCTTTTCGCCGGTGAGCCCTTGCAGGGAACACGCACATTCATCAAAACAGCGGAGCATATCGGGCAATTACCGGACGGGTTTAAGGTGAATAATCCGCTAAATTACCAAAAGGCGCTTGATGCCGCTTTCGCGGATGATTCCATTGAAGGAAAATTATTTATCCCCTCGCGGGAAATCCTGTGCGGCAAAGATAATGCGGGAAAAATGGTTCGCGCTGAAAATTTATTTGCGCTTCGGAATGAAGGCGATTTCAAAAATAGCTTCATCACAAACCCTGGTCGCCAGGCCAGCGCCGACTGGTACTGGTCTTCCACGGAGCACCGTGACGACTCGGACTGTGTGTGGAATGTCCGGTTCTCGGACGGGAAAGGCGGTTGGATTCACAAGGACGGCCATCGTTTGAGTTGCCGTCCAGTGCGCGTGGGTAGGGTTAGTGATTTAACCCTTTAATTATTTTCTTTAATTAACGCGGTTTTTAATCAGCGCCTCAACCACGCCGGGATCGGCAAGGGTTGAGATATCGCCCAGATTGTCGGTTTCATGGGCGGCTATTTTCCGCAAGATGCGGCGCATGATCTTGCCGGAACGGGTTTTCGGCAAAGCCGGCGCCCATTGGATATAATCGGGTGTCGCGATGGGGCTTATTTCTTTGCGGATATGCGCGATGATTTTTTTCTTTAAATCATCCTCGCCATTGATGCCGTTTTTCAGCGTCACATAAATATAAATACCCTGCCCTTTGATATCATGCGGGCAACCGACGACTGCGGCTTCGGCCACTTCCGCGCAGGCGACACAGGCGCTTTCGATTTCCGCGGTGCTTAACCGATGCCCCGCGACATTCAACACATCATCGACGCGTCCTGTTATCCAATAATAACCATCCGCGTCGCGGCGGCATCCGTCGCCGGTGAAATACAGGTTTTTATAGGCGCTGAAATAAGTCTGGATGAAACGGTTATGATCGCCGTAAATATCGCGCATCATGCCGGGCCACGGCGCGCCGATACATAACAGGCCTTCACATTCGCCTTCCAAAACTTTTCCATCTTGATCAACGATAACAGGCTGCACGCCAAAAAATGGTTTGGTGGCCGACCCCGGTTTTAAAGCGGTTGCGCCCGGCATCGGGGCTATCATGTGGCCGCCTGTTTCGGTTTGCCACCAGGTGTCGATAACGGGGCATCGTTCGTCCCCCACTTCGCGGTAATACCACAGCCATGCTTCGGGGTTTATGGGTTCGCCGACAGAGGCCAACAGGCGCAAGGATTTGCGGCTGGTTTGTTTGACCCAATCATTGCCTTCGCGCATCAAAGCGCGGATGGCGGTGGGTGCCGTGTAGAAGATGGTGATTTTGTGTTTGTCGATAATTTGCCAGAAACGCGACGGGTCGGGAAAAGTCGGCACGCCTTCAAACATGACCGTTGTTGCGCCATTGGCCAGCGGGCCATAGAGGATATAGCTGTGCCCCGTCACCCAACCGATATCGGCACCGCACCAATAAATATCGCCGTCATGATAATCGAGGATATATTTATGGGTCAGGGCGGCATAAAGCAGATAGCCGCCGCTTGTATGCAAAATGCCTTTCGGCATGCCGGTCGAACCGGAGGTATAGAGGATGAAAAGCGGATCTTCGGCATTCATCTCCACAGGCGGGCAATCGGTCGAGGCTGTGGTTCTTTCTTCATGCAGCCAGATATCGCGATTTTTATCCCATGCCACATCGGTTTTAGTGTGCTGGACGACCAGAACGGTTTTGACTTCGGGGCATGAATTTAATGCTTCGTCGACATTGGCTTTAAGCGGTGACGCGCGCCCGCCGCGCCGCGCTTCGTCTGCGGTAATCACCAGTTTTGCGCCGCAATCCTGAATGCGGTCGCGCAAAGAGTTCGGTGAAAAACCGGCAAACACAACAGAATGCACCGCGCCAATGCGCGCGCAGGCCAGCATGGCAAAGGCGGCTTCGGGTATCATCGGCAGATAGATGATAACGCGATCGCCTTTGCTGACATTGTGGTTTTTCAGGATGTTGGCGAAGGCGCAGGTTTCGCGATGCAATTCGCCATAGGTGATGTGACGAGCGGGCTCTGTGGGGATGTCGGGCTCCCAGATAAGTGCGGTTTGGTCGGCGCGTGTTTTAAGATGGCGGTCGATGCAATTGGCCGCGACATTCAAAATGCCATCTTCAAAATAGTTGATTTTCACATCGCCGGTAAAATTGCCGCCGTGGGTTTTGCTATAGGGCTTTATCCAATCAAGAGTCTTGCCTTGTTCGCACCAGAACGCATCGGGGTCAGCAATGGATTGCGCATAAAGTTTTTTGTAACTATCGGCATCGATCCATGCCGATGCGGCGGAGGCGGGCGAAACGGGGATAAGGGTCATGTGTTTCCTGTTATTGGATAAGTGCGCCCAACAAAGCGCGCAACACGGCGGCGCAGATCAGGATAAGCGCCAGAAAGCTGCTGATGGATGCGGCCATCGGTTTGCCTGCGCCGCGCACCACACTTTCGCGGTTGTTGATTTTGGCTTCCATCGCATTGATTTCTTTTTGGGTGTTCAGATACAATAAACGCGCCGCGATAAAATCCTGACGGTCGCGTTCCATGCGGCGTTGATCATCGACCAGACGCAACAGCGACGACAGATTGCCGCTCTTGATCGTTTCCTGTGCCTGTTTTTTCAAATGATCGCGCAAGGCTTTGCTGAGGAAACGGCGCAAGGCAGGGTCGACAATGGAAGACAACCAACCGGCAAGCGAAGGCAGGTTCTCGGGCCCGTGGCGGTTCTGCATTTCGGCATACAGATTAAGCAAACCCAAGCCACGCGCCAAAGACCCTTCGGGCGCCATCATGGCCGAGAAAAACGAGTCGCTGCGTTTATCGCGCACGATAAGGAAGGCGGCAATATGCCTGTCCATCGCCTCTTTGGGGCGGTTGCCTGCCCCCGCGATGCGTTCCAACGCGGCCATCATCATTTTGGGTGTCGTTACATATTGGCCGCGTAAAATCGGGCTTTGGCAGGGCAGGCCGGGATTAAGTTCATAGGTGACGCGTTCGATACCATTGCCGAACGAAGCTTTTTCGATAATGCCTTTCATGCGCTCGAAAGCCTGGCCCAGCGAAATAAAATCGCCCTTGCCGTCTTTTTGCATCTGTATCCACAAAGTCACCAGCTGGCTTGCGATAATTTCGGCAAGCGCCGGCAAATTTTGCGGATCAAACGATGTTTCGGCCAGCAAGGCCGCGATACCCGTGGGCATGGCGGAAATGCCGCGATAACGGATGGGCAAGGACGGGCTAAGCGCGATACAAACGCGGGTTACCAGCTGATCTTCATAATGGGTCGCTTTGCCGCCGGATTTCAAATCATGGATAACGCGTTCCACATCATGGGCGCGGTCTTCGTCGTTCATCGCGCGGCGCAACCATTTATGCAGCGATTCATTTTCGATAACTTTGGCGGCTTCGGCCACATTGCCCGACAGCGCCAGCGCCAAAGGCGCTATCTGCCAATATTCCTTGCCGCCAAAATCAAAATGGCGCGACGAACGTTTGCCGGCGTCCGAACTTTTCGGCGTCATGCGGCGGCCATTCAGCCATTGTTCCAGATCATTCGCCGACCAGCGTTGATTGGAATCATCCGCCAGAAGCCCGCGCAAAAGCTCGATATGCGTTGTCGATAAACGGTGATTGCCGATAAGCGCGCCGAAACTGCCGCGCTGCATTTTCAGATCAATAATCGCCGCGTCATCCATATCCTGTAACGGGTTGCGCCCGATGACCATAAGCGCCAGCGTAACGCCAAAGGCGTAACAATCATCGGCAGGCAACCCCATGCCGCGGCCAAGCGGCGAGGCCAAGGCGCGTTCGACCGGTTCAAACAAAATGGGTTGCCCCATGCCGGCGGGCGATGACAGGCATTCGCCGATTTGCGGCGGCGACGCGTTGCCGATACGCCAGAAAATATTGGTGGGGCGGATACCGTTATGGACTATCCCGTAATTATTCAGGACAACCAGACTGTTGATCATCGGCGTGATGAAATGCTGATGCACCGCATCTTCGCTTAGGGGCGTGTGGGTTTCATTGATGGTGGCGAACATGCGCGGTGCCACCGGCCTTTGATAGACAAAGGCAAAGGCGCGGGTTCCATCCATCCATGTGATAACACCGGAATCGACAAGCCGGATGATGCCGGGGCTGTCGATATTGCGCATGATTTGCGCCATATCGCTGCGCGGCGGCAATGTCGATTGGCAGATAATGGCAAAATAACTGCTGGCGGCGTCAAAACGGCTGCGCGCGGCATAGGCGTTGCCGCCGGTGCTGTTAAATTCGGGCAGGGGCTGGGACGGGATAATCTCGATCTGAGACCCCAGCGGGATGCCGTTGGCTGTGCCATTTTGCGCGGTGTCGTAAGACATGGGGGAGAGAGGGGGGGGAAAGAGAGGGGTCAGAGCGAAGAGGAAGAAGGGAGAGAGTAAACCCTAGAGCATTTAGAGAGATTAGGGAAATGCCTGATTGCGAAGCGTGGCATAAAAACCGCTTTTTTCGGTAAAAGAGGGAATCGCGACAAGCTTTTCGCCTGCCCACAGCGCGGGTAGGGTTGCGCGGATACGTCCCTGGGGGATGTCGTGGCGCAAAATGGGGGCAAGTTGGTCGATGATGTCATGCGAAGGCATGCCCAAAGCGCGGATTTCGCCTTTGGGTGTTAGGGCGTCAGCGTTTATTACCCAACGCCCATCCCATGTAATTGGTTGTTCCGGTGATAACACACAGATTTCCGTTGCCGCCGCCGGTTCGCGGAAAAGCGTCACCTGTTTTTCGGTAAGGGAAATCAGGCAGCCATAAAGGCTGCGCGTGGTGTCATCTGCTGATGTCAGAATATGATCATAGGCATCGGCTAACGCATCCTGTTCCGGCGGGTAATCATTGGGATGGATGATGCGCAAACAGATGGCGATTGCGCGGAGGCCAATCGCGCGGGGTGGTGTGGATAAGGCGCGGCGGTCGAGGCGGATGCTGCCGTATTTTTCAATCTGCGCGGTTTGGCGCAGGAATTCGTGGGTGATTGTTGCCAGCGCTTCGGTGGCTTCGGATGCCCGCGCGCCAAGCCGCAACAAATTTTCTGTTGTCAGCCCTTCTTGCGCCAGAAGCGGCATGATGTTGCGCAAACGTCCGCGTGTGAATTTATCCGATGCGTTGCTGGGGTCGGTGACAAATTGGATGTTATCTGTGTCGCATGTGGCGATTAACCGCGATTTGGGAAAGTTCAGAAAAGGGCGCAGCAGACGGATATTGCCGCGCATGCTGGCGGGTGCGATGCCGGATAATCCTTCAACCGCGCTGCCTTTGGCGATACGCATCAAAATAGTTTCAGCCTGATCATCGGCATGATGCGCGGTTAGTAAATCTGTTACGCCATGTTGGTGGCAGGCTTGTAACAACAAATCATAACGCGCCTGCCGGGCTTTTTCGTGAATCGCGCCGGAAATTTGTGGGTGGTGCCAGCGCAGGATTTCGGCGCGGATACCCATTGTGCCCAGACTTCTTTTGACCTGTTCGGCTTCGGTGGTGGACTCAGAACGCAAGCCGTGATCGACGATAAAGGCAATGCAGGGGATATTTGCGCGTTTGATACAAAAAGCCAAAGCCATCGAATCCGGCCCGCCGGAAATGGCCAGCGCGATTGGCGATGACAAAGGGGCGAAGGGGTTTAACGCTTGCGCAATATCATCGGCGCTCAGGGCTGTATCCCTTAACGTGCCGGGCATTTCAATCTTGTGCGCTCATCATCGGCGCGCGCTTTGATCGAAGCGGAAGCGTTGGGGTATTTGCTTTTCAGCTCGCCCAGCGTGACGCAGGCATCCGGTATTTTATTGATCTGACCCAACGACATGCCCAGTTTCAACAGGCTGTCGGGCGCTTTGGTGCCGCGCGGATTGGTTTGAAACGCATCGGCGAAAGCGACTGCCGATTGGTCGAATTTGGCGCGGACATACAAGGTTTCGCCGTACCAATATTTGGCGTTGTCGATCAATTTGTCTTTGGGGTTTTTTTCGATGAATGTTTTGAAAGCGGTTTCGGCGTCGGGATAATTGGCGGCGCGTAATAAACCAAAGGCGCGTTCATATTGTTCTTCTGTCGTCAGGCCGTAATCGGCGGGTGCGTTGGGCAAAGGGGGCGATTGCGGATTATTCACGCCGCCTGTTACCTTGCCATTCTGCATTTTAATGGCGCCCAAGGTGCCGTTTTGCTCGATAACGGGTGCGGGCGGTTGTACCACCACCGGAGGTGGGGGTGGCGGGGCCGCTGCTTGTTGTTGCAAACTGACGACTGTGGATTCCAGTTTGGTCAGACGCGCATCATCATCGGCCTGTAGCCGCTGCATCGCTGCATCGACGCGGCGCACCGCGAATTCGACCTGTTCGATGCGGCCGCTAAGAGTGCGGAGTTGATCTTCAAGAGTGGTGATGCGTGTTTCTGTGCGCGTGCTTGATGACGCCGCGGGCGGTTGTTGGGGTATGTAGGTGGGCGCGTCATCCTGTGCCCATACCGGGGCGGTGGTCAGAAGGAGGACAAGGCCAAGCGCGGAAAAACGGGAAAGGGGCATGGGGATTCACGGAACGGGGAAAAGACAAAGTAACTGTAGCCCATTTTGGGGTGAGGTCAAATGGTGGGGTTACATTTCATCAAGATAGAAGTAGGCGCCTAATAAAAGAAGTAACCCCCCACCGGCAAAAACTAAGACTTACGCCCCAAAGCGTAAGCCTAAGTTTTTGCTTCCTCCCCCCAAGGGGGGAAGGAAGGAACAAAAAACCGGAGACATTTTCATGTCCCCGGCTTTTGACAAGCCCCCCGGCTTGGAAACCTTACGAAATCAAAAACTTTCGGATGATGCGATTTTGCGGCGACGGCCGCGGCGCGGAATATCGCTGAACTGGCTCAGGATGCCTGCTTGCAAAGTGTCTTGCTGAAGTTCGGTCAAAGCGCGTTTCAGGGCGATCTTTTCGCGCAAATCGTCTTGGTCGCCGATGCTCATGATCGACAGGCGGTTTTCGATCAAATCGTTCAAAACTTCGATGCTGCTGCGTGATAAAATCATTTTATTCACCCTCTTTAATGTTTTCCGAAAATGTCTCTCTAATGTTCCTATTATTTATCTAAAATGCTTAATATCTTGTGAAAAAAATCCACTTATTTTGAAAAATATTCAGGCGGCGCAAGAGCTTGCCTACGGGCATAGTCATTGGATTCGTTCGGGAATCCGCGCCGGATGATTACTTAAATGTTAAAAATCTGCCCAAATTTTTCGCCTTATAGGACAAAGATCAGGAGTGGGTCTTGTGTTTATGGTGGTCGGCGCCGAGCGCCATATAAATGGCGGGTACGACGAACAGGGTGAACAGGGTGCCGATTGCCAAACCGGATGCGATAACCAGACCCATATTATAACGCGATGCCGCGCCCGCGCCCGAGGCGAAGATAAGCGGCATGACGCCCAGAACCATCGCGGCTGTGGTCATAAGAATGGGGCGCAGACGGATGCTGGTGGCGGCAATGATCGCTTCCAGTTTTGGTTTGTTTTCTTCTTCTTGCAGTTTGTTGGCGAATTCGGTGATCAAAATCCCGTGTTTGCTGACCAATCCGATCAGGGTGATAAGCCCGACCTTGGTATAGATATTGATGCTGGCGCCGCCGAAACCCAGCGAGATGAAAAGTAACGCGCCCGAAATCGCCATCGGCACCGAGATCAGAATGATCAACGGGTCGCGGAAAGATTCAAATTGCGCGGCCAATGACAGGAAGATGATGATGGTTGCCAGCACCAGCGTCATGTAAAACCCGCCGGATTCTTGCGAGATTTGACGGAATTCGCCGCCGTAATCGATGGTGTAACCTTCGGGCAGAGTATCCTTGGCCAGTTTTTGCAAGTAAGCCATCGCATCGCCCGCGGCGACGCCCGGAAATTCCACGCCCTGAATGGTGGCGGAATTCAACTGTTGAAAATGGTTCAGCGATTCAGGGACGGTTTCGTTTTTCAACGTCACAAGCGTGGAAAGCGGAACCGAATTGCCGCTTTGGGTACGGATGTAATAATTATTCAACTGATCGGCGTTCAGGCGCGACGCTTGTTCGACCTGCGGGATGACTTTGTAGGAACGGCCGCCAAAGCTGAAATAATTGACATAACCGCCCCCCAGCATGGATGACAGGGAACTGCCGACATCATCCATCGTTAGACCCAATTCCGCAGCCTTGTCGCGGTTGATTTCAACGGTGGTTTGCGGCTTGTCGACTTTCAAATCATTGTCGAGGAACAGGAACATGTGGCTCTGTAAGGCTTTGGCCAGAAAATCCCATGACACTTCGGCCACTTCGCTGAACGGTTTGGTGGATTTGATGACGAACTGCACAGGATAACCCTGGCTGCCCGGCAGTGGCGGCGGGTTGATAACGACGGAATTAAAGCCCGAGATGCTGCTGACATCTTTGGTTAGCAAACCTTGCAGTTGGGATGCGGTGCGCGTGCGCTTGTCCCACGGTTTGAAAACCAGACCGGCCAAGGAATTACCCGGCGCTTCGATCTGGAAGATGCTTTCGGTTTCGGGATAGGCCGCGAATTTTTGATAGACCTGATGCGCATAGAATAATTTTTGTTCCAAGGTCGCGTTGGGCGCGGGGGTTTGCAGCGACAACAGATAGCCTTGGTCTTCGGGCGGCGCCAATTCGCTTTTTGCGGTGACATAAAACAAAGGAATACTGATGAAAATCAATGCGGCAAAAACATACGTGACCGGGCGAAATTTCAGGCTGCTGCGCAGAAGGCGTTCATAACGCGTGTGGATGTAATCGAAGCGCTTATCGATCCAGCCGACAATATTCTTTTCCCATTGTGGGCTTTGGTCGCGCGGTTTTAAAAAGATCGAGCAGAGCATCGGTGAGGAGGTCAGCGCGATGATGGCAGAGATAGTGACGGCGCCGACCAACGTAAAGGCAAATTCGGTGAAGAGCGCACCCGTCAGGTCGCCCTGAAAACCAATCGGCACATAGACGGCGATCAAAACAATCGTCATCGCGATAATCGGCCCCGCCAATTCGCGCGCCGCAAGCAGTGACGCATCGAGCGGCGATAGCCCATCATCCAGATGGCGGTTGACATTTTCCACCACGATAATCGCGTCATCGACCACAAGCCCGATGCCAAGCACAAGCGCGAGCAGCGTCAGAAGATTGATGGAGAAACCGAACATCAACATCATGAACAACGCGCCAATCAACGACAAAGGAATGGCGATAACGGGGATAAGAACGGCGCGGGGCGAACCCAGGAAGGCGAACACAACCAGCGTCACGATCAATATAGCTTCGATCAGGGTCATGACAACTTCGTGGATCGAGCTGTTCACGAAAACGGTCGAGTCATACACGATGCGGCTATAGATGCCTTGCGGTTGTTGTCTTTGGATATCGGCAAAAACGCTGCGCACATCGGCGATAACGTTGAGCAGATTGGCGGCGGGCGCAATTTTAATGCCGATATAAACGGCCTTTTTGCCATCGAATGAAACGCGGGATTCATAATCATCCGCGCCCAAGGTGACGTTGCCGACATCTTGCAAACGGACGATGCCGCCATTTTGTTGCTTGATGATCAGGTTACGGAATTCTTCAAGGCTGTGCAGGCCGGTTGATGCCGTGAGGGTGGCCTGAACCAATTGGCCCTTGGTGTTGCCAAGGCCGGAAATATAATCATTTTTGGTCAAAGCCGCGCTGACATCGCTGGCAGTCAGGCTGTAAGCGGCCAGTTTTTCGGGGTCCAACCACGCGCGCAACGCGAAATTCTGGCCGCCGATGACTTCTGCCGTTTGCACGCCGGTGACGGCCTGCAAACGCGGCTGCACAACGCGGGTTAAATAGTCGGTGATATCATTTTGCGGCAAGACATCGCTGTTAAAACCGACATACATCGCGTCGATTGTTTGGCCGATGGAGATGTTAAGGACAGGCTGTTGCGAACCGGGCGGAAGCTGGTTGAGGATCGAGCTGACCTTGGTGTTGATTTCGGTAAGCGCTTTATCGCTGTCATAGTTCAAACGCAGATAGACGGAAATCGTGCTGACGCTGGTTTGGCTGTTCGATGTGATGTAATCGATGCCGTTGGCTTGCGCGATGGCGTTTTCCAAAGGTGTCGTGATAAAGCCCGCGACGGTATCGGGGTCGGCACCGTAGTAAGTGGTGGTAACGGTGATAACTGCGTTTTCCGTATGCGGATATTGGTTGACCGGCAAGGCCAGATAGGCGCGTGCGCCAAGCACCAAAATCATCAAGGTGACGACGCTGGCCAATACGGGGCGGCGGATAAAAAGATCTGTGAATTTCATGGCAATCCTATGTGTTGGCTCGCGAAGCCTTCGTGGCTTAGGTTCAATCCACAATCAGAGCATTTCATAAACAAGTGAGGATAATCGACCCCCCACCTGCAAAAACTAAGACTTACGCCCCAAGAGCGTAAGCCTAAGTTTTTTGCTTCCTCCCCCACAAGGGGGAGGGAAACCTCTAATCGTCATTCCCGACTTTTGCCTCGCCTCATCTATCGGGTGTATTGAGAATTTATTGGTCTTGTGGCTTTGGATTGGAATCCGCCGCTGGCTTGTTGTCGTTATTGATGACCACCGGCACATCATTGCGTAATTTAACCTGGCCGCTGGTGACGACTTCGTCGCCTTCCTGTACGCCGGAAAGAATGGTGACCAGATCGCCGCGCGTTTCGCCGGTTGTCACAACGCTTTGTTGAACGGTTGTTTGCGCTTTGCCGTCTTTGCCCTCGCCCTGTTTGACCAGATAGACGACATTGCCATAGGTGTTAAACACAATCGCAGTTTGCGGCAGCGTAAGGGCGCGGTTGGTTTGTCCGGCATCGACCGTGACCGAACCGAACATGCCGGGCAGAACTTTATGCTCGGCGTTATCAATAGTGGCACGAACGCCGATATTGCGTGTGGCTTCATCAATCTTGGAATTGATGGCGGTGATTTTGCCGGTAAAGCTTTGGCCTTCGACCGCGTCGCTGTTCATATGGACGGTTTGGCCAACGGTCAGGCGCGACAGCGATTGTTCGGGCAACATGAAATCCACATAGATCGGGTCAAGCTGTTGCAAGGTGACAATCGTGGTGCCCGGTTGCAGATATTGGCCGACATCGACCTGACGAATGCCCAAATGTCCAGCGAAAGGCGCACGAATGGTTTTTTTGTCGATGATTGCCTGTTGCGCGGCGACTTGCGCCTTGGCGTTTGCCAAGGCTGCGCTGTCGGTGTCGACTGTGGCCTGGCTGATCGCCTGCGATTTCAATTGCTTCATATCGCGGTCGAGCGTGATTTGCGTCAAATTCGCGCTGGCTTGTAAGGCGTGCAGTTGCGCCACTTCATCGGCATCGCGCAAATGAACCAACACGGCGTCTTTGTCGGCATCGCCTCCGGAATCGAACGAAACGCTTTCGACAATACCCGCGACTTCGGCGGATAAATCCGCGCCATTCACGGCGCGAAGCGTGCCGACTGCGGTTAATTGCGGTTGCCAATCCTGCATTTCGGCTTTGGCGGTCGAAACGGTGGGTGCCGAAAAACTGGATGCCATTTGCGCCATGCCCGCCTTCATCGCGTGCATTTTATACGCGCCGAATGCGGCAATAATAATTGCCACGGCAATCAACATAATGATCATACGTTTAATCATGGTTTTTCCTTTACCTTAATTGTTGCCGTATCGCGGTTCCACCAGCCGCCGCCAAGCGCGGCGAATAACGCGGCCGTATCGGCGTAACGTTGCGCTTTGACTTGCACCAAAGCGGATTGGGCTTGTTGATACAATTGTTGGGCGTTCAGCAAATCGGCCATGCCGACCGAACCCGCCTGAAATTGCGTTTGCGTTAAAGACAGCCCATCGGCGGCGGCGTGGTTCGCCTGTGCGCGGGCATTCAGCAATTCGGCATCTGATTGAAGTGCGTGCAGCGTGTCGGCAACATTTTGGAATGCAGCCAAAACAGTTTTGCGGTATTGCGCGGCGGCCTGGTCGTAGCTGTCGCGTGCGGCGTCTTCCTGATCGGCCAGGGCGCCTGCGTCAAACAAAGTTTCCGCGGCAGAACCACCGAGACTCCAGAATCCGCCACCGGGTGTAAACAGCTTGCTTAGTTTATTCGCGACCGAACCGATATCCGCCGATAAGGTTATTTCCGGCAACCGCGCGGCCACGGCCACGCCGATTTGCGCGCTGGCGGCATGCAGATTTTCTTCGGCCATGCGGATATCGGGACGTTGTTCAACCAGTTGCGAAGGCACAGACAACGGCACCGTGGTGGGCAATGTCATATCTTTCAGCAAAAATTTCGCCGAAAGTTCCTGATTGGGCATTTGCCCGATAAGAACGGATAATTGATGGCGCGTAACGGCCAATTGGTGATCGAGCGGCGGCAAATAGCTTTGGCTGGTTGCCAAGGTCGTTTCCTGTTCCAACACCGCGCTTTTCGGCACGGCACCGGATTCGAAACGCGCTTGTAGAATTTTCAGGATTTTTTCTTGTGCAGAAATAATTTCCTGTGCCGCCTGAATTTGGTCGTGCAGCGAGGCTTCGCCGATGGCGGTCGTGACGATGTTGGATGTCAGGGTCAGATAGGCCGCTTCGCGTTGGAAACGCGCCATGTCGGCCTGTGCCTGTAATCCTTCGATCATGCGGCGCGTACCGCCGAACAGGTCGATACCATACGAAACGCTGACCGATGCGTTATGAAGCGTGTAAATCGTGCTGGGGAAATCGCCTCCATAAGAAGCGCCGGCGACTTTCTGGCGTTGCGATGAAAAACTGCCGCTGATAACGGGGAACAATTCGCTTTCGCCCGCGCCCAATTCATCATTTGCCACGCGCAAGGCCGCATCGGCCGAAGCCAGATCGGGATTATCTTTCAAGCCTTGCGCGATAAGTTGGTTAAGCGTGTCGGAATGGAATAATTGCCACCATTCCGCCGGTATATCCTGCCCCATTTGCAAGGCCTGCGCGCCGTCCGCCGTTTGCGCGGAAGGCGGCGTGCTGTCATAGGCAGTGACATCGGGCGATGCGGGCGCCACAAAATCGGGCCCGACCGCGCAGCCAAGGAGCAGCAGCGCCGAGAAAGAAAGCAACGAGGCGGAGGAAAGAAGAGAGCGGCGCATGCACAAAGCCGATTTACAAGAAAGGGTGGATGATCTATACATTCATTGCTGTATGTATGTAAAGATAAAAAACGGAGCAAAGCGGTACGGATTGAAAGTGTCGCACCTCACAAAGGGGTGCGCTGCTGTTTGTTACATCAAAGAAACTGTAACTTATTTGTCGCGCTGCGCCAAGTTTGAACTGCGGGGGTCAGGATGCCAAGGCGAACGAAACTGGATGCCCAGAAAACACGCGACGCCATTTTGGATGCCGCGGAAAAGGTTTTCTATGCCCGCGGCGTATCGCGCACATCGATGGAACAAATCGCAGCGTCGGCGCGGGTAACGCGCGGCGCCGTCTATTGGCATTTTAAGGACAAGCTGGAGCTGTGCGTTGCCATGTCCGACCGCGTTTTTTTGCCGCATGAAGATATGCTGACGCAAATGGTGGCGCAAAACTCCACAACGCCTTTGCGTGATTTGCGTCAGGCCTGCGTTCATTCCCTGAAAATGATGGCCACGGACGCGCGGCGGCAGATTGTCGTTTCGATCCTTAATTTACGCTGCGAATATGTGGAAGAAATGGTTGGCATTATGAAACGTAAAAATGCCTGTAAAAACAAAATGTTGGCTGACTCCGAAAAAATGTTTGCCCGTGCCCGCCGCCTCAAAATGCTCTCGCCCATATGGACGCCGCGCCGTGCGGCTCAGGCATTGCAGGCTTTGATGATGGGGCTTATTACTTTGGGGTTGGAACAGGGAAAGAAATTCGACTTTGCGACCATTGGCGTTCGTTGCGTTGAATCTTTCTTTGACTCTTTGACTGTAAATTAAAAAGAATGTCGCGAACGCTCGATCTTTTTGTGCCACCCATCATCGCGCATCGCGGTGCGCGGTTGCGCGCGCCGGAAAATACTATGACGGCTTTCCATGCGGCACGCGAAGACGGTGCGGTGTGGATTGAAACGGATGTGAAATTGACACAAGACGGCGTGCCGGTTTTGATTCATGATGAAACTTTGGAACGCACCACCGATGGGGTTGGCAATATTGCCGATAAAACATGGGCGGAATTGCAAACGCTGGATGCCGGCGCGTGGTTCGGCGCAGAATTTGCGGGCATGCGTATCCCGGCATTAACGGAGTTTGTCGCGTTTGCGCGTGATGCCGGATTGCGGATGAATCTGGAAATTAAACCCTGTGCGGGTCGTGCGCGGGCAACGACCATGGTGGCTTTGATCGAGGTCGCGAAAATCTGGCCGGAATCCGCCCCGCCGCCTTTGATATCCAGTTTTGATATTGAAGCCTTAGCTGTCGCGGCACAGCTTCACCCCGCATGGCCGCGCGGGTTGTTGCTGGATGAATGGCGCGATGATTGGGTCGAAATAATGGGGCAGGTTGGTGCCACGACCTTGAATCTGGATGAAGAATTGCTGACCGCCGAACGGTTGGAGGCGCTGCGTCCGATGCAGATACCGTTGCTGGCCTATACGGTTAATGATGCCGACCGCGCCCGGTTTTTGCTGGCCAACGGCGTTCATGCGGTTTTCAGCGATGATGCGGGGGCGTTGATTAAAGCTATTCGCTAGGGGAATATCCCTTGATAACCCGCCCCTAATTCTGCTATTGGCTTGCCACCTCAGTTTAAAGCCGATTTGTGCGGTCGTGGCGGAATTGGTAGACGCGCAGCGTTGAGGTCGCTGTGGGAGCAATCTCGTGAAAGTTCGAGTCTTTTCGACCGCACCATTTTTTTAATATTTCCTACGTATGTTTTTAGTTTTTTATATTCATACTCAGTGAGTTCTCATTCGCAAAGAACTCTATGTATAGCAGACCCGAACTACTAAATCTGTTATCATTTTTTTCTAAGAGATTACATCCATTCCTTTGTTATAGCTATAAGGCATAACTAAATTGGTCTTCGACTAATTGCTAGACTCAACTTCTAACATACTGATTTAGCTAGAAGGACGCTAATTTAATAAGTGCTGAAATCCAACTTGAGCTTTTCCTTACGCAAAATCTGTTGCATCTTTAATAAGAAAATTTGACCCAAAGTGCAGGACTAAGATGAACATCCGGACCATTCAAGAGCCCTCCTTAACGCTAAAGAGTACTTACAAAATCCCCAAACTTCCTTTGCGCGAGGATTTGGAAACCAAGGCGGTTCTCAAGAAGGCCAAAGAGGCTCGCGCGGCTCTTGCTGAATTAAAAGGAACGGCACTTAGCGTCCCAAATCAGGATATTGTTATTAACACGTTATCACTACAAGAAGCGAAAGATAGCTCGGCCATTGAGAATATTATCACGACGAATGACGAGCTTTACCAAAGTGATGTGGTTGCTCAGCAATTCACAAGCACTGCTGCAAAAGAAGTTCATCAATATGCCACAGCGCTCCGCAATGCATTTAAAACAGTAAAAGACAAAGGATTTCTGACTAATAATCTAATTAAAAAAATGCAATCTACCCTTGAGGGCAATGATGCGGGTTTTCGTTCACAGGGCGGCACCTCCCTCAAAAATCAACAAACCGGAAAGATCGTATACACCCCCCCTCAGGAGCTTGAGAAAATCGAACTTCATATGAAGAATCTTGAGACGTTTATCAACGAAGATAAACTATGTGATTGGGATCCCCTTGTTAAGATGGCAATCATTCATCATCAGTTTGAAAGCATACATCCATTTTTTGATGGAAACGGCCGAACTGGAAGAATTATGAATATTATTTATTTAGTGAAACAAGGCTTACTGGACACTCCCATCCTCTACTTATCTCGATATATAAATCAAAATAAACCCGAATATTATCGACTCTTGCAGGCTGTACGAGATGATGGTGTATGGGAGGAATGGGTCATTTTTATTTTGGAAGGAGTGCGAGTTACATCCTATCAAACAATTCGCCTCATTGAGGCGATAAAGAATTTAATGCATTCACATAAAAATAAGATGCGTACTGATCTACCAAATATCTATAGCCAAGATTTTCTTAATCTTACATTCAGCCATCCCTACACTAAAATTGCGCATGTAGAAGAAGCCCTACATGTTAGCCGTCCAACAGCAACGAAATATTTAGACTCATTGGTTGAAATCAAGCTGATGCGAAAGATAAAAATTGGAAGAGACAGTTATTATATCAATCGAGATCTTATGGAATGTCTCAGCAATGTACACGCGCTCTAAGGCATTTTACATATGTTCAAAATATGTAAAGAAAAACGATATTTTTTTACATATCATTGCTAATGTTAACAAGAAAAACAAATTACTTTACACATGCTGTAAACATGTAAAAACAAGTTCTAATTTTTTATATGACTCAAAATATTGTAGCAATGTCCCACTTGCCTACTAGGGATTGTGGAGAGAGGATGCGCATTCTTCGCGTGTTTTCATAAATTTTTTCATAGCTTTTTCGAACGATGACATTACTTATAGCAACCAGAAATTCTACAAGATTCTATTTGAGATACGAACCAAGTTGCATGTAAATTAATTCTCAATCTAGCTTTGATTGTACTCTATTGGCACGAGGATTGCTTTGTTGTGGGGCAAGAGCCGTGATCTCTTTTGTAAGGAGGGGTCAGACTTTCCCGTTCTTTACAAAGGAGCTCCCCATGACATCCGTTTCTTCCAGCACAACCAGCGCGCAACAAACCCAGATTCTTTTGCTGCAGCAACAACAGCTTGCCGCCCAGAATGCCTTGATCACGGATCTGAGCAGCAATACAGGCTCAACATCGTCAACCGGCCTTACCGGAACATCGTCATCGTCGACCGATGCCGTTTATCAACAAAGCCCCATCGCCCAAAGTTTCCAATCGCTGGTTCAGGCATTGCAATCCGGCAATCTTGCCGATGCGCAACAGGCCTATTCCGCGCTTAGCCAGCTGACCAGCGGCACAAGCAGCGCCAGTAGCACAAGTCAGGGTTATGGCCAGAACGGTCAAGCAACTTCGGCGAGTAATGGTTTTACGCAAGCGTTGGCGCAAGTGGGCGCGGCTTTGCAATCCGATAATCTGGCGGGTGCGCAACAGGCGTTGGCATCGTTACAGGGTGCGGGATCAAGCCATAGCGGCGGCGGTGCGTCTTCCGGCGGCGCGGGTGGTCCGGGTTCATCAGCTTCATCTTCGACACAGGCGGGAACCGTGACAACAATTAACGCCGACGGCACCACAACTATTACCACCACGGATGCCAGCGGGAATGTGACGGTGACAACCGAAGCGGCACCGACGACTAACGAAACAAGTTCGACGCAGGCAAGCGCCGACCAAACCGGCACGATGCAAACAGGATCGACAACGGAAGACGCAACTGCTTTGCAACAGCTGTTGGCTTCTATTGAAGGCCAAGTATCCATCTAATATTTTAGGTATCCAAGATGCATGGCATCGGTTCCATCGGAATCCACCCGGCAAATTTTGCTTCTCAGGGAACGGGGATGAACAGCCCGAGCGGCGCGTCCGGTTCGGGCTTTCATCTCGCTTCCCTGACAGGCGGGGTGGGGCAACCGGTGGCGCGTGGCGTTTCATCGACCGGCACCGGGTCGTTGGGGTCGCAAACGGTATCGACGCTTTTGCAAACGCAAGACCTTAGCCAAACACAAATTCGCGGTGGTGGCGGTCATGGCGGCGGCGGGCATCACGGCATGAAGATGGTGGCCGGTGGGGAGACAGAAGAAACAATGGAGGCGGAAGAAGCATCATCACTGCATGCGCAGAAAAAAACCGGCAAAACCGCTGTGGCTTCGGATGCGGAACAAGTCGCAGAGAGCGGTGAAGAAGGCGATGTTACGCCAGAGGCGAAAGATAAGCCGCAAAACGCAACCAATAAAGACCTGCGCACAAACCGATAAACAAAAATGGCGCAAAGGTGATCTGGCTGACTTGGTAACGCAGAAGACGCGCAAAGCCGATATAGAGGCTGGCCAAAATTGCGCCCACGCCCCACGCATAAACACACGGCGTCACACCGAAACAGGCAACCGCCAGCATCGTCCATTTGGCATCGCCCATGCCCAGCGCGTCATAACGGAAATGGCGATACCACAGGGTATTAACCGCCCAGATGAAAAAACCGGCGGCCAACGCGTAACGAAAATGCCAGGCCGCGCTTTCCCATGATGAATAAAGGGTCTGGGCGATGAAGATGCCGATAAGCCCCAGCAGGATAAAAACATCCGGCACGATTTCGGTAAAGGCATCAATAGTGGCGGACAACGCAAGGATGCCCAGAACGCCTGCCGCGACCCACCAATAGGCGGGCGGCATGCCGGGCGCTGCTGTTTCGGTAATGGTTCTTAGAATATCCAGCGGAGGGAAAACGAACATTGTAAAATGTTACGGCAAACAATGGCTATCTGCCGAACCTGTTGGCGGCGAAATCCAGGCGATGAATTTTTGCGAAGCGCTGGTCGGGTCGTAAATCACTTCTGTCGTCGCGCTGTAGGCGGCCGAGCTGTTAAATTTGGAAGCGGCACGCACCAAACCTGCGACCAACGCGGTATCGCCAAGCGGCGATGCTTCGGTCGGGGTCGCCCAGATGCAACGGCCACCGCCCGAACCGGACGCATCGATATAGGTCCAGGGGTTAAGGCCTTTGGTGGGGGGTGGCAACAATTTGTCGCCCCACAAAGATGCGCTACCTGTCGGGTTGCATACCACGGCGGAAACAAGCGTACCATTGCTGGGGTCGGATGTCGGGTAGGTATCGCTGCTTGGCGCGACAGAGCCGGTTGATACGGCCAGCAAATATTGCAAATTACATTCATTGATCGTGTTGCGGATCAAATTGACTTGTGCCGCGACATCATTGGTGATGCGGTCGGAAACGGTTGCGGTCTGAAAATCGCCGCCGCCGCCCGCCATCACGGCTGCCAAAATGGCCAGCAAGGCGATGATGAACAGAATAGGCCCGATGGCGATACCGGCTTGGGACGAAAATCTTTTTTGGCGGCTCATGCGGTTCTCCGGCTTAATGGGCGTCGGTGTGGACGGCGTTTTTATCCAAAACGAAATGCTTGCCGCAATAGGGGCAATCGACAAAGCCTTGGGTATTGACGGTCAGGAAAACGCGCGGATGCGGCGATGCGGCGTCACCGTCGCAAGCGGTTTTGGAGGTGAAAATTTCGACAGCTTGTGGTGCGGAAGACATGGATGACCTTGGGTAAGAGTGAGATCATCATAAAAGCAAAAAAGCCTTCGGTAAATCATTACATTCACCTAAGGCTTATTATGAAAAGGGGCTTATCAGGGCGAAGGCAAAGTCCAGCTTGGCACATAGGTGCCATCGGCTCGCTTGACGATATCGCCCTTGGCGATCAGGTCACGCGCGATTTCAATTTGCGCTGTTGGGGAAACGCCTACGCAGGCGGTAATTTCTTCTGCTGCGTTAAGCGCGGCTTGAAATTGGGGGTCATTCTTTGCAGTCATATACTTAACTCCTAAGGCAAAATATTGGTTTTTTGTTCATTCATCTGTAAGATGCCGCAATCTACTTTATAAACGCCCGCGTAATCAAGGAATTAACCCATGGAACTCGCTATCAGCCTGACCGATTTGGTTAAAACCTATCGCGGGTCGGCCAAAAAGCCAGAAAAACAGGCGTTGAAAGGCATCACCCTCGACATACCGCGCGGCAGCATTTTTGGGTTGCTGGGGCCGAACGGGGCGGGGAAATCGACGTTGATTAACATCCGTGCCGGGCTGGTTTACAAAACATCGGGTACGGCAAAAATCTGGGGCTATGACACCGAAACGCAATCGCGTATGGCGCGGTCTTCGATTGGCGTGGTGCCACAGGAATTGAATTTGGATGCGTTTTTTACCCCGCGCGAATTGTTGGAGTTGCAGGCGGGGTTGTACGGCGTGCCGGCTGCCGAACGCCGCACCGATGAATTGTTGGATGCTGTTGATCTGACCGACAAGGCCGATGCCTATGCGCGGACATTATCGGGCGGCATGCGGCGGCGGTTGATGGTGGCCAAGGCGTTTGTACATTCGCCGCCGGTATTGGTGTTGGATGAACCGACGGCGGGCGTTGATGTCGAATTGCGCAAATCGTTATGGGAATATGTGCGGCGATTAAATAAAGAAGGCGTGACGGTTTTGTTGACCACGCATTATTTGGAAGAAGCGCAAGAACTTTGCGACCGTATCGCGATTATCAATCACGGCGAACTGGTTGCGAATGATAGTAAGGAAAATTTACTTCGCCGCATTGATAATAAAAAACTCATTCTGCGCATCGAACGCGATATCAAGGAGTTGCCGGAGAATTTGCGCGCGCAGGGATGGGAATTGGCGGGCGAACGGCATTTGGCGGTGCATTATAAACCCAGCCAGGCTGCGGTCGATAAGTTGTTGCGTATGGTGCAGATGAACGGATTGACGATTGCCGATGTCAGTGTCGAAGAAGCCGATCTGGAAGATATTTTCTTGCAGCTGACGCGGCGGGCTTTGGCTTAGGAAGACTATCCAATCTTCGCGACCAGTACCTTGTTTTTGCAATTAGGCGTTTTAAATGTTCTTGGTTCACTTGAACCTCGCTTAAGAATTATCGCGTCAGAATCCACATAGTAAGCATAGGCTTCACAAGTGCTGTTCGGAACCAAACGGAATGTAATTTCTTTGCCGTTATAAATAAAATCTTTTTGCCCGCTATTGAGGGCAGAAAGTGCAGTGTCGGCAAATAGGTCTTTCTTTGGCTGACGTGCTTCACTTACCCCCTGTATAGTGGAGCTGATAATGCTTAAAGCAGTCAGGCCAATGAATAAGTAAGCCAGTGAATCATCTTGTTGAGTCATTTTTTCTCCAAAATATATTAGTAAATATAAAGAGGCCAATCCTATTGACGCGCACTAAATAGAGTCAAGAGTTTTTAAATTTTATAGATAGTTTTTAATACAAGTATGGTTAAAACTCGCGTTCAATCGTAAAATCAACGATATCGAGAAGGGCGCGTTTCACCGGATGGTCGGGGAACATGCCCAGCGCATCGCGGGCAATGGCGCCATAATGGCGGGCGCGGTCTATCGCATCGCGCAGCGCATTATGGCTGCGGATCAAATCCTGCGCATGCGCGAAATCGCCGTCGCGTTGGTCGCTGTCATCCAATGTGCGTTTCCAGAAGGCACGTTCTGCCTCGTTGCCGCGATGGATGGCAAGGATAACGGGCAATGTCACTTTGCCTTCGCGGAAATCATCGCCAACAGTTTTGCCCAAACGCGCTTGCTCGGCGGAATAATCCAAAATGTCGTCGACGATTTGAAACGCGATGCCAAGGTTAAGGCCAAAGGTGCGCAACGCTTCTTCTTCGGAGGCCGGGCGCGCCGCGACAATCGCGCCAACACGACAGGCGGCCGCGAATAGCTCGGCGGTTTTGGCGCGCACGACTTCTAAATAGGCCTGTTCCGATGTTGCGCTGTCATTGGTGGTTATCAACTGTAATACTTCGCCTTCGGCGATAATGGCGGAGGCATGCGACAGAACGCGCAACACATCGATCGATCCATCTTCGACCATGAGTTCAAAGGCGCGGCTGAACAGAAAATCGCCAACCAATACGCTGGCCTCGTTACCGAACAAGGCATTGGCCGAGGGGCCGCCGCGTCGCAACGCGCTGTCATCCACCACATCATCATGCAATAATGTTGCGGTATGGATAAATTCAACGCTTGCCGCCAGTTTGCGGTGGCGCTCGCCGCGATAACCGCACATTTGCGCGGTGGCGAGTGTTAGGATGGGGCGCAAACGTTTGCCGCCCGCCGCGATGATATGGCCCGCCAAACGCGGGATCATCGCAACACGGCTTTCCATACGTTGCACGATCAATTGATTGACGGCGGCAACATCGTCACCGACAACGGCTGCCAGATTATCCAGCGCGGCGGTATGGTTGCGGCGTTGCGGTTGTTCGAGGGGGATAATGGTCGCCATGTTTAAATCTTTCGATGTTTAAAAAGCTTTAGCAAATAAAAACGCAAAGAACAAATCACCCATCCTGTTTGCCAAACAAGGCATCGATACCGTCCTTGTGCGCCTGTTTTTTATTAATCATGTCGTCGGCGCGGATAATTTCGGCTTCCAATGCGGTGATATAATTTTCTAAATCCTCAATCGACATTTGTTGCAGATCGCGGGGTTTGGTTTGCGGTTTGGTGATATCCAATTCGTCGGGATTAATCATGTCATTCTCCTGTGGGGCGTGCGGCGATGCCACGGCTGGTTCCCGCGCTGTGCCATTCCAGCGTATCGAAATTGCCGCATGGCATGCAGGTCGGGTGCCATTCGGCATGCGTGTATCCGCAGGCGCGGCACGACCAGGTAGGGTCTGTGGCGGCTTCCGAAGATTTGGTCAGCCATAGGGATGCCGCGCGTTCGTCACTGCGTTCGCGCCGTTCCAACCGCGCCAGCAATTTATAAATATTTTGCGTGGCAACGCGCGTATTGACAGACGCCACTAAATGCCGCCGCGCTTCGCCCCAGATATCGGCGTTCAAGGCCGCTTCGGCTAAAGCCAGATGGCTTTCGGGCGCGGCTTCATTCAGGCGGCATAAACGTTCAGTTTGTTTAAACGCCTCTAAAGCATCAGTATAAAGCCCGCGCAAAATCTGCGCCAATTGCGGATGCGGTTGGGTTTTCCATGCGCGTTCAATTAAGCGTTGCGCGGCGCGGCGGTTATTTGTTGCCGCCAATCTTTCCGCCAGATTGATAAGGGCGGGCAACCAATCGGGGGTGTAACGCACCGCTTGTTCCGCCGCTTGCAACGCGCTGTCATTGTTACCTGCGGCTGCCGCTTCGCGCGATGCCGCGATGCGTAACGATGCGCGGTTGCGCTTGCCGGATTCCGTGTCCATTAAACGGGCGGTTACGGCGTGGGCAACTGCTGATTCCGCTTCCGCCCATTGGCCGCGCCGCGCCGCGCTTTCCATACGGATAAGGCTGAGCCACGGCGTTGCCGGTTTCAGGCGATGCAGTTCAGTCAGCAATTGATCGACTTCATTCCAATCATTTTGTTTTTTGGCCTCTGTGATCAGGCCGCGATAGCCCAACACGGCGGCTTTGGGGTGCGCCGCCAATTTGCGGAAAATTTCACGCGCCGCGCCCGTATCGCCCGCCAATTGCGCGGCTTGTGCCTGTAACCACAAAGCGGCCACGTTATTTTCGGCGCCTTTGCGCATCGTAATGGCTAAACGCCCGGCCTCGCTGGCATGGCCGGAGGCGAGGGCGATCAAACCATCGGTTAAATGGTCGTGGCTTTTTTGGACTTTGTTTAAAAGGCGGCGCAAACGCCAATGGGTCGGGCCGTGGCGCAGCACATGCCACAGCCGGAATAACAGATGGATGGCATAGGCCAGAAGCAAGGCGCACAAAGCCAGAAACGCCGCCGACGTTTCAATGACGGTATCATGCCAGACGATATGCGCGCTTCCGGGGCTGTCGGCCAGCCATAAGGCAAGCGCGACGACAACCGCGATTTGAAACAGGGAATAGAAAAACCGGATCATGGTTTTTCACCGGATGTGGGCGATGCGAAATGTGCGGCGATCGCGTGAACAGCGTCATCAAGCGTGGCGCGGTTTTGCAATTGGGTGTGCCAGTCCGATAATTTTGTCTGGGTTTCTTCGGGCAAGGTTGTGAAATTTTGTAACGCGGCTTCCGCATCATTGGCGTCCAACGCTTGTTCTATGGCGGTGAATTGCGCGTTGTGAAGCGGGTGAACCGAAATCAACGGGCGCATGGTTTTTTTAATCTGTTGCAGCCATTCTTGTGAATCCGTATCGGGTGCGGTATCGGTTTTGCTTTCTTCTTTCTCCAGACGGGTACGCAATTGGGCGCAGGTTGGCGCATTCGTCAGTGCTTCAAGTTTGGCCGTTTCTCTTTTCACAATCTCGTCATCGGGCGCGGCTTTGCTGAGTGCGGCAAGTTGCGCCGAAAAATCGCGCCCCGCATTGGCAGCATCACGCAATTCCCAGAATGCCAAGGTTGCCGCGAATTGTTGCTGATTATTCTGGCCGGTATTTTTCTGGTTTTGCAATTCCGCAATTTGCGCTTGCAATGTTTTGACGGTATCGGCCAAAGCCGCATTGTCGGTGGTGCCGGTTGTGGGGGCCGCAATTTCGGTCAGGGAATTTATTTTGGTTTCCAGCGCATCTAACCGATGTTCGACCGCTGCAATGTCTGCGGAAGATGTGGCCGCTGGTAATAACGGTTGAAAAACAGGGCAATGCAGGATGGCATAACCACCGGCACAGGCGGCCAGTATCAAACCGGACAGTAGCAAGGGGAAACAGGATTTCTTGCTTTTACAGGCGGCGGTGTTTGTCGGCGCTTCGGCAGCCGTCGGAACAGTCGTTTCATTTTCTGTCATTGCGGATTCCAGACATAAAAAAATTTCTTCTTCTGTAGGCTTGGCGGCTACCATTAATCGCCGCCAAGGCAGGCTTTGTAGCACATCTGCCACTGCTTGGCTAAGCCCCACGGCATTGATGCGGTTGCATGCCTGTGTCAGATGGTTTTTTTCGATCAGACCCAACAAAATCTTCGCGCTGCGCGGCGAAAAAACCGGGATGGATTGGATATCGCCTTGCGCCAAAGCGTCACATGTTGCGGGCGAAAAATTATCGCGTGCCGTCGCCAGATAAACAATCCATGACATCAATATATATCCCTGTGTCGCCACTAAGGTGGCCAGCTTGGCGTCGTTCTGGTCGCCCGCGATATGCAACAAAGGTTTGGTTTTATCGGTCAGGTTTTGCAAAGCAAGTTTTGCAAGCGCCGCGCTGTCGCCATCGCCGCAATGAATGTTGGTGAAACCCAAAGCGCGCGCCGCCGCGCCGGTCGATGCGCCCACGCAATAGCAAGGAAGGTCGCGCAACTCTTCTATCGATACCTGAATATCCGCAAGCGTATCCGGCGCGTTGGCCGAGGTGATGAACACCGCCTGAAAATCACCGGTGGGTCGTGGTGTGTGGGTTGGGGTCAGCGTAAGCAGAGGTTCGATAACGCTGTCATAGCCGCGTCGGGCAAGAAAACGCGCCGCTCTTTCACTGGCGGATTGCGGACGGGTAAGGAGGATGGTTTTCATAAAGATTAAAGAGAGCAAGAAGAGGTTAAGACGAGCAAGACCGAGTAAGACCGAGCAAAATCACAATTTGTGATTTCTCTCGTTCTTTCTCCTCTTTCTCTCTTTCTAGCCCTCTCTTCTTTATGCTGCAAATAAATCCGCCGGTGATTTTTTGCGTAGATTTTGCCCCAGCATTTCGCCAATCGCATCGGCGTCTTGCGGGTTGCCGGTTGCGGCCAGACGGATCAGATCCTTGCCATCGGCACGCGCTACTAACGCCTCAATCGCTAACTGGCCCGATGGCAGAAGAATGGCATAAGCACCCGCCGGTGTGTTGCAGGTGCCGTCAATCGCCCGCATAACGGCGCGTTCCGCCACAACACAGATATGCGTTTCGGCATGATCAAGCGGTGCCAGCAAGGCGCGGGTTTCGTCATCATTGGCGCGGATTTCAACGCCCAAAGCGCCCTGCGCCGATGCGGGCAAAATATCTTTGGTGGAGAAAACCGATGATATGCGCGATTGCATGCTCAGGCGTTCCAAGCCGGCAACGGCCAGCAAGGTGGCATCCGCCATGCCTTCTTCCAGTTTTTTAATGCGCGTTTCAACATTGCCGCGCAGAGGGACGATTTTCAGATCAGGGCGCAGCGCCAAGAGTTGCGCCTGACGGCGAAGGCTCGATGTGCCGATTGTGGCGCCTTTGGGCAGATCGTTTATGGTTGGCGCCTTGGTGCTGATAAACGCATCACGCACATCGCCGCGTTTTAAAATCGCGCCAATATCCAGATGTGGCGGCAAAACGCTTGCGACGTCTTTTAAAGAATGAACGGCGATATCGATATAATTGCTCAGCAGCGCTTCTTCGATTTCCTTGGTGAATAATCCTTTATTGCCGCCCATATCGACAAAGCGGCGGTCTTTATGTTCGGGCCGCCAATCGCCGGTCGTGCGAATGGGGATAATTTCAATATCCGTTTCATCGGAGAAATGGGGATGGGCAGCAACAATAAGCCGTCTGATTTCTTCGGCTTGAATAAGGGCAAGGGGGCTGCCCCGCGTGCCTAAGCGAATCTTTTTCTTCATCTCAAATTCCTACGGCATGTCGCCAATTAAACGATCTTGGGCTGCAAATCGCCGTTTTTCAAATTTTGCAACGCGTGTACGCAAAGTACACTTGCCTTGCAAAATTTGAAAAAACAACGATTTTCGCCTCAAGCTTGTTTAATTGGCGACACGCCTTTAAGTCGTCGCGCTTTAACGCGCTTTTAAAAAGAACAGGCAACTCAACCTGTTGGATAGAAGCAGCCCTTCTATAGAACATCCGCGTTTATTTTGTTAACAGATTTTTTACCATAGAATCAATGAATTAGTTTCAAGTTTCGGGTGTATAGTCTGTTTATGGGAAAAAAGAACGCCATCGCGGGGATGAAAAAACAAGCGGCAGGGGTTGCCGGCTTAAATACGGATATTCAGATTATTGCCGCGTTCGTCACAATCGCCATGGTTGCCTTCATTGTCGTCGGATTTATCTTTCGCATGACGGTCCTGATTTTTGGAATTGCCTTTATCGTTGAATTTTTCGGATTTGGACGAGGGAATAACGGGGTTCTGCACAAGGGGAGCCATAGCCTGCATGACGGGCACAGCCTTGATCGCAACATCCTGTGGCAAGGTGTTGGCTACAATCGGCGGTGGTATGGACGGTATTTGCATGCTCTTATGCCTCGCAAAGCCTCTCCCTCGATCCGGGACTATAATATATTATTGCCTGACCGGAATAAATAAACATTTAATTATTTTGTGCGATTGAGGAAGCCGGTAAAAAATAATTAGAGATAAACCTTTAAATATCATAGGTTTGACCAAACAAGGACGGAATATTATGAGTGCCATTAAAGATACATTGCCGCGCATGGTTGCCCTGGCGCACGAACGTTCCGAGCTGTCGCGGATTCAGCTCGCGGGAATGTTGGCCGATATTTTCCTGTTCAATGATTCGCATCTGTCTTTGCGCGAAGAAGAATTGATCAATGAATTGATCGATCAGTTGATGAAATCCGGCACCGTCCAGGTGCGCAGCCAGTTGATGGAAAAATTCGCCGATGTGTCGCGCATGCCGCGCCGCATCGCCACGCATATTGCCCGCGATGATATCGCCATCGCCCGTCCTGTTCTCATGGCCTGCCCCACTTTGACCGATGATGATTTGATTCAGGTCGTTGAAGAACAGGGTGTTTCGCATGCGGCCCTGATCGCCACGCGCCAACAAATCAGCGAAGCCGTGGCGGATGCCTTGGTGACGACTGGCGACGTGCGTGTTATGCAAGCGGTTGCCGAAAATCTGGGCGCGCATCTGAGCCAGAAAGCGGTTGAAGCGGTGGCGGATGCCGCGCGTTACAGCGCCGAATTGCGCGCGCCCATTTTGCATCGACCCGAAATTACTGCCGACACGGCGATGAAGCTATATTGGTGGGTTGAACAGGATCTGCGCCGTTATACGTTGAAGCGTTTTGGCATTGGGTCGGGTCAGGTCGACAAGGCTTTGGCGATGACCATCACGACTTTCCTGAATGACCATGTCAACCAGAAGGGCAATGACGAGGTGATGACGCAAATCGCCGAATGGATGGAAAAACACGAAGCGCTGACGCTTCAGGTTTTGCCGCAGGTTCTGCGCATGGGGCATTTCCGCTTGTTCAATATTTTGCTGGCGCGTCTGGCGAATTTGAATTTGTCGTTGATCGACACGATTATGGCCGAAGCCGGTGGCCGCGGTTTGGCGGCGGTGTGCCGCGCGGTTGGCATGGACAAGCCCGGCTTTGTTTCGTTGTTTTTATTGGCGCGTGGTGGCCGTCCGGGCGATCAGGTTGTGCATCCGCGTGAATTGTCTTTGGCATTGGAAGCGTTTGACCGTATGAGCCCCGCGATTGCCAAGGATTTATTGCATAGCTGGTCGATGAACCCCGATTATTTTGCGAAACATAATCAGGAAGCGTCGCGGGATGCGCTGCATTAAGAACGAGGTAGGAACGAGATGGAAAGAGAGATAGGCGAGAAAAAAGGAGAATATAGTTTTTCTCGTTCTATCTCGATTTTCTCCTTCTTTTCTCTTCTATCCTCTTAACTTGGTCTGACATTCTTGCAAAATATCACGCGCGATGGGTGCCGCTTCATGCGCACCGCTGCCACCATGCTCAACGATAACCGAAATAGCGAAACGCGGCGCACCCACCGGTGCGAAACCGGCGAACAAAGCATGGTCGCGCTCTTTCCATGGAAGGGCTTCGTTTTTCGTCACGCCTTCTTCATGTTCGGCTTCGGAAATATGGCGCACCTGTGATGTGCCCGTCTTGCCGGCCATCTCCATACCGTCTTGCATGATACGCGCGGCATAGGCTGTGCCCTGATTGGAATTGATGACGTTCGACATCCCTTCGCGCACCAAAGCCAGATGGCGCGGGTCCAACCCCATCGATGGCCAGATTTCGGGCGCGACCAAAGACCCACCAATTTTTTGCGCGATATGCGGTTTGACGGCATAACCGTCATTGGCGATACGCGCCGCCATCACCGCCAATTGCAACGGCGACGCCAGCATATAACCTTGGCCGATGGCGGCGATCAAAGTTTCGCCCTGTTCCCAATTTTGATGCTTATTGGCCTGTTTCCATGCGCGACCCGGCACCAAACCGCCGCGCTCATGCGGCAAATCGATGCCCAGTTTTTGTCCCCAGCCGAAACGCTCGGCCATCGCCTGAATTTTATCGATGCCGACGCGGTGACCCAGATCGTAAAAATAAGTATCGCATGAACCTGCTATCGCTTCGGTCAGATTGACATGGCCGTGGCCGTTCTTTTTCCAGCAATGGAATTTATGGTCGCCAAATTCATAATAGCCGGGACAGAAAGTGCGCTGGTTATTGTCGGTAATATCGGCATCCAACGCGGCCATCGCCACAATGGGTTTAATGGTCGAACCCGGCGCGTAAACGCCGCCGATAATTTTGTTTAATAACGGCGAATGGATATCATTGTTCAGATTGTTCCAATCATCCTGGCTGATGCCAAAGGTGAAAAGATTGGGATCGAAACTGGGCTGCGATGCCAATGCCAAAACTTCGCCACTATGAATATCCATTAACACGGCGGCTGCGCCCTCTTCGCGCGCCAACCGTTGCTGCATAAATTGTTGTAACCCGATATCGATGGCCAATGTTAATTCCTGGCCTGCTATCGGGTCGTGGCGCACCAATTCCTGCACCACGCGGCCATGCGCGTTGACTTCCATTTCGACATCGCCCGCGGTGCCGCGCATCTGCTCTTCATATTGTTTTTCGATGCCGTTTTTGCCGATGCGGAAACCCGGCACGCTTAAAACTTTGGCGTCTTCGTCATCATCGGCGTCATCGATTTCGCTTTGTGACGCTGTGCCGACATAACCCAGAATATGCGCGGTCGTTTCGCCGTAAGGGTATGAACGGACTTCGCCCGCATCAATATCGACGCCCGGCATGTCGGGGGTGTGCACCGCTATAACATCCATCTGGTCGCGGGTCAGATTATCCTGCACCACAACCGCGTTGAAACCGTTGCGCTCTTTCATTTCGCGTTCGATGCGTTTGCGGTCGGCATCGTCAATTTTCACGTAAGGATCAAGTTTCACCAGAACATCCTGCAAATCCGTTACCTGTTCCGGCAACAAAATCACGCGGTAGGTCTGGTCGTTCATCGCCAGCGCCACGCCGTCACGGTCAAGGATGCGGCCACGCGGCGGTGCTATCATCCGTAAATTGATGCGGTTTTCTTCGGCCATCTGATGATATTCCGCGCCCTGCACCACTTGCAGATAATAAAGCCGTCCGGCGAGAATGGAAAACAATGCGCCCTGCGCACCGCCGATGAGAACAGCGCGTCGTGTAAAAATGCGTGATTTTTCGGTATTGCCAGCCATTAGGGCGTACTTAAAAGATTACGTTGCAGGCGAATAAGAACCCAGCAAGGCAGCGGGAAAAACAAAATCGCCAACACGGTTTGAATCAACACCGGCAGAACGGGCGAGGCCTGCCATTGCACAAGGCTGATCAAAACCCATTGGCAGATCATCATGGCGCCCGCCGCCAAGGCAAACCCAGACCACAACATAAAGAAAGAATGCCCTGTGAAAAAACGCCGTTGCTGCCAGATAATCTGATGCGCCAACACGAACAGAAAAGCGGATACGCCCAACGGAAAATCATTGATGATGTCGTTCAAAATACCGATGGCGAATGCGACGCCGGCGGGAAACAAATCGGGGCGGTGTGTCGACCAGTAATAAAGCGCGATAAACGCCAAAGGTGGCATCACGGGGCCAAGATAAGGCAGCGGCCATACGATAACGCTGAGCAATGTCATCATCACGGCGACGACTGACGGCATTGCTGCCCTAAGGCTCTGGTCGAGCCGTTGCCAAAAAACTTCCATTACTTCTTTTTGCTTTCGGCGCGCATTTTGGATTCAATGGAATTGAAAGTGCCGCCCTTCAAATCGAAATCAACCAAACGCACATACGTCACGCGCCCCAAATCGGCCGCGGGTGTAATCGCATAAACGCCGTGATCATTGGCCTGTAACGTGCCAACCGGCAAATTGGGCGGGAAAATACCACCATGGCCGGATGTGACCACATGCGCGCCTTCGCCCGATGCTGCGTCGCGCGGCATAAACATTAAACGTGGTGTCGTCGATCCGTCGCCGGCCAAAATGGCGCGGTCGCCGCTTTCGGCCACGGTTACGGGGATGCGTGAATTCAAATCGGTGATAAGGAGAATGCGCGACGACCAATCACCCACTTCGACCACGCGGCCAATCAAACCTTCTCCTGTCATCGCCGCCATGCCTTCGCGCACGCCGTCTGTTTTACCAGCGGTGACGATAAGGCCGCGTGTGTAAGCGCCGCCGGTATCGGCAATAACGCGTGCGGAAATGTAAGAAAGGCCGGGTTCGGCTTTGTAATTCAACAAGCCGCGCAATTCGCGGTTTTCTTTTTCCAGATTCACAACCGCATTCTGCCATTCAACCAGATGCGTATTTTCGTCGCGCAATTTCTGATTATCGGCGCGCAATGAAACGGTGTCGCGCAAACTGCCCATGACATTTTCAACGGCGGTCATCGGGCGGGCGATGGCATCCAACACGGGCGCCACGGTATCGATAACATGAACACGCAGCGCCCCAATCGCTTCGGGTTGCGCATGCGACAGGATCAGCAACGAAAAAGCCAACCCGCCAAAAAACAAAAAGGAAAAACGATGCGAAACCCCGCGCCACGACAAAGTGGCAACAGCCGAAGACCATCCAGAAAAAGTTGAGCGGCGGGTAAGCATGGGTAAAACGCTACAAGAAGACGCTGTAAACAAATGTTAACGGTTTTTAACCTATGACGCGCCTGAATCCAACCTTAAAAACCACCCATCTCCATTATTTTTTGCCATTCATCCGTTGTCACAGGCGATACCGATAACCGCCCCTGACGCAACAAAACCATTTCGGCCAATGCGGGCTCGGCCTTGATGGCGGCCAAAGCTACCGGTTTTTTCATCGGTTTAAGGGGGGCGACCGTGACCATGCCAAATTTACCCTTTTCGTCGCTGGGATCCGGGTGCCACAATTCGATAATCTTCATAAGGCCGACAACGGCCAAACCTTCGTTGGAATGATAAAAAAAGGCCTTATCGCTTATTTTCATCGCCTTCATATTATTGTTGGCCAGATAATTCCGCACGCCATTCCATTCGGTGCGGCCTTCTTTGACCAAAGTTTCCCAGCTATAAGCGCTGGGTTCGGACTTCATAAGCCAGGAGGACATGGGGGAAGAAAGTGCGAGAAGAAAGACAGAGCAAAGTACGAGAAAAAAAGAGGAACAGCAAGAGCCGGTGAGGGCAGCCATTTTTTCTTATCTTTGCCTTCCTTGCTCACCCTTCCTCATTTTTGCTCTCCTCTTTTCTCGAGCTTTTCTTAAGCCGCTTCGTTCCGCAAAGGCCGCGATAGCAATTCACCAATCATATCATCGATGCTGGCATGGTCGCGTAAAATACGGTCAATTGCGCTGACGACTGGCATATCGACGGCATGGCGGCGCGCCAAACCAAGGGTTGCTGCTGCGGTTGCAATGCCTTCGGTGACATTATTGCGGCTTGCCAAAATGCTTTCCAGACTCTCGCCCTGACCCAACGCAAAACCCAATGACATATTGCGCGACTGGACGCTGGAACAGGTTAAAACCAGATCGCCCATGCCCGATAACCCCATCAGGGTTTCGGCACGCGCGCCCAATGATAAGCCCAAACGCATCATTTCCGCCAATCCGCGAGTGATCAATGCCGCGCGGGCATTTTCGCCCATGCCGCGCCCCGCGATAATGCCGCAGGCTATGGCCAATACGTTCTTAACCGACCCCCCTATCTGGGTGCCGATAATATCATCGGTGGTATAAAGCCGCAGGCTGGGGGATGACAAGGCATGCGCCAACACCTCGCCACCTGTTTCGCCGGCCAAGGTCAGGGCGGTCGGCAGACCGCGTGCGACTTCATGCGCAAAACTGGGTCCCGACAGGATAAAAACCGGACAGGTGGGGATTTCTTCGGCCACAACTTCGCTCATCAACCGATAATGATGCGATTCAATGCCTTTGGCGGCGATAAGGAGGGGGCGCGGTCTGTCCAGCAACGGCTTGAGTTTTTTGCAAGTCTCGCGCACAAATTGCGCCGGTGTTGCCAGAATAAGGGCGTCGCAATCGCTGACTTGATTGATATCCGCCGTGATGCGCAAAGCGGGGTCAAGCGCGATACCCTTTAAATACAGGGTGTTTTCGCGTTTTTCGGCCATGTTGGCGGCCAATTCCGGCTCATGCGCGACGAGGGTGACATTTTTTACCCCGCCTTTTCGCAGGGCGATGGCCAAAGCCGTACCCCATGCGCCCGCGCCAATAATGCCGAAATGTGTGTAAGTTGAAGGCATGAGAAGCTGGGGTCAGAGGAAAGAGGGGAAAGATTAGAGGGGAGCAGATAGGGAAACAAGGATTTCTTGTTATCCCTCAGCTTTACCCTTCTTTGCTCCCCTCTGTCTCCCCCCCTTACTCTTCTCTAGCCATAGGAAATTTTCTTTGCTAATTCCTTGTCATAGCCTAGTTTCGGGCTATCACTCTGTCTTCTGCCTCCTTTTTGGATGATTCCATGAAATTCACACTGTCGCGCGATGCCCTGTTGAAAAGCCTCGGCCATGTGCAAAGCGTGGTCGAACGCCGCAACACCATCCCCATTCTGGCCAACGTCCTGATCCGCGTGACGGGGCAGGAGGTATCCTTTACCGCCACCGATATGGAAATTGAAATTAACGAAACCGTCGAAGCCCAGGTGGGCAAGACCGGCGCGATTACCGCACCCGCGCACACTTTGTATGAAATTGTCCGTAAATTGCCCGACGGTGCGCAAGTTGAATTGAACGCCGCCAGCGCCAACCAGTTGACGCTGTCTTCCGGCCGTTCGAATTTCAAACTCGGTTGTCTGCCGATCGAAGATTTCCCCAAAATGCCCGAAGGCGATTTGAAGCACAGCTTTAAAATTTCGGCGACTGATTTACGCGCGCTTATCGACCGTTCGCGTTTCGCGATTTCGACCGAAGAAACGCGTTATTACCTGAACGGTATCTATCTGCACACCGCCAAGAACAAAAATGTCGAAGTATTGCGGGCTGTGGCCACCGACGGCCACCGTTTGGCGCGTGTTGAAATGCCTGCGCCCGAAGGCGCCAAAGGCATTCCGGGCATTATTCTGCCGCGCAAAACCGTTAGCGAAGTACGCAAATTGATTGAAGAAAGTTCGGACGAAATCGAAATCGCTTTGTCGGAATCCAAAGTGCGCTTTACCTTTGATGGCGTGGTGATTGCGTCCAAATTGATCGATGGCACCTTCCCCGATTACGAACGCGTTATCCCTGCCGGTAACGACAAAACATTGGAAGTCGATACACGTGTTTTTGCCGCCGCGGTTGACCGTGTTGCGACCATTTCATCGGAAAAATCACGCGCGGTGAAAGTAAGCCTGACCCCCGGCCATGTGGTGTTATCGGCCAATTCACCCGAAGCCGGAAGTGCCACGGAAGAGTTAGAATGTAAATATGACGGCGCCTTGCTGGATGTCGGGTTTAATGCGCGTTATCTGCTGGATATCTTGCAACAGGTCGAAGGCGACGGTGCGCGTTTCACATTGGCCGACGGCACCGCACCGGCCATTATTCAAGATGTGTCCGACACAAGCGCGTTGTATGTGCTGATGCCGATGCGCGTCTAGGAAATCGCCCGATCTTGGACTGCAAATTGCGCTTTCTTCTATTTTTACAACGCGTGTATGTTAAATACACTTGCCTTGTAAAAATAGAAGAAATCACAATTTTCGCCTCAAGCTAGGGCGATTTCCGCTCATCTATGTTTGATTAAAGAAGGAAGAAACCAAATGGATATCGCTAAAATCTCCGCCGGGAAGAGCGTTCCCGAAACAATCAATGTCGTCATCGAAATTCCCCAAGGCGGTTCGCCGATCAAATACGAAGTTTGCAAAGACAGCGGCGCTTTGCTGGTCGACCGTATGATGTCGACCGCCATGTATTACCCCGCCAATTATGGTTTCGTGCCCAATACTTTGTCGGGCGACGGCGATCCGGTCGATGTATTGGTTGTCACCCATTCGCCTATCCAAAGCGGTGCGGTTGTTTCGTCGCGACCCATTGGCGTTTTGTTGATGGAAGACGAAAGCGGTCAGGATGAAAAAATCATCGCGGTGCCGATGGATAAAATCAGCCCCTATACCGCGCATATTAAATCAACCGCCGATTTACCGCCGGTGCTTGTGGAACAGATCAAACATTTCTTTGAACATTACAAAGATCTGGAAAAAGGCAAATGGGTGAAGATCATCCGTTGGGGCGATGCCGAAGAAGCCAAGAAGCTGATCCTGGAAGGCGTTGCGCGTCTATCCAGCAAAGCGGCGTAGGCAAGCCATGTCTTTAAGGAGCGAATTTGAAGGCATAGTAGGAATAGAGATAGCCCTCTATATGTTCGCCGAAGGATTTGTTCCCCCCGCTGAACGCGTCTTACACGGAAAAGATAAAATTTCTGCGTTTGTCATGTTCGGTTCCGCACTTTGTATTCCTGTTGTCCGTCGGGCCTGTCACGTTATCAGACACGGCTTGCAACAACATCCCGCTCCATAAATTTCATCCTCTAACCTCGAGTTTCCTATGACCGTATCAAACGACTTTTTCTTTACGTCCGAATCCGTTGGCGAAGGCCATCCAGACAAAGTGTGCGACCGCATTTCGGATGCGATTGTCGATTTGTTTCTGGCCGCCGACCCCGAAAGCCGCGTTGCGGTTGAAACCATGGCAACCACCAATCGTGTGATGTTGGCGGGCGAAGTGCGTGGGCCGGAATCGATCACGCCCAAAGAAATGGAAGAAGTCGCGCGTAAAGCCATCCGCGATATCGGCTATGCTCAAAAAGGGTTCCATTGGCAATGGGCGGAAATCCACAATTACGTTCACCCGCAATCCATCGATATCGCCGTGGGTGTCGATGCCGCCGGCAACAAGGATGAAGGCGCCGGCGATCAGGGTATTATGTTCGGTTACGCCTGCCGCGAAACGCCAGTTTTCATGCCTGCGCCTATTTTCTATTCGCACAAAATCTTGCGCCTGATTTCCGAAGCGCGTCATGCGGGAAAACTGCCTTTGCTGGGGCCCGATGCGAAAAGCCAGGTGACGCTTGAATATCGTGACGGCAAGCCGGTGCGCGCCGCGCGTGTTGTTGTCTCAACCCAACATGATGAAACGATTGACCAGGCCGGCGTGCGCGATCTCGTGCGTCCGTTTGTGGAAGCGGCATTGCCCAAGGGTTGGATGCCTGATGAAGAATTTTTCTATGTCAATCCAACGGGTCGTTTCGTTATCGGCGGGCCCGATGGCGATGCCGGTTTGACGGGGCGCAAAATTATCGTCGATACTTATGGCGGTGCTGCACCCCATGGTGGAGGCGCGTTTTCGGGCAAAGACCCCACCAAGGTTGACCGATCGGCGGCCTATATGGCGCGTTATCTGGCGAAAAATGTTGTGGCGGCTGGCATTGCCGAACGTTGCACCATCCAATTGTCCTATGCCATCGGCGTGTCGGAACCTTTGTCGCTTTATGTCAACACGCATGACACGCATCATGTCGATGACAGCAAATTGCCGGATGTGTTGCGCGAAATGGTGCGGTTAAGCCCGCGCGGCATCCGCGAACATCTGCAACTCAATCGCCCGATTTATACGAAAACATCTTCCTTCGGCCATTTCGGGCGCGAACCCGAAGCCGATGGGCATTTTTCGTGGGAACGGACGGATTTGATTGCCGAACTGAAGAGCAGGTTTAAACTCTAACGTGCCCGCCGCATCCGCATCTGTCGCCAAACTTTTTGGACGTCGTAAAGGTCGCCCTTTGCGCACGCGTAAATCCGGTTTGATGGAAACTTTGTTTCCAAAACTTGTGATTGAATTGCAAGAAGGGCAACGCACATCTTATGCCGAAATTTTTCAAAAGCCTGTACGGGTTGCAACACTAGAAATAGGATTTGGCGGCGGCGAACATCTGGCGGCACAGGCCAAAGCCAACCCCGATGATTGTTTTATCGGGTGCGAGCCGTATCTCAATGGTGTTGCCAGTTTGCTGGATCATCTGGATGCGGACGGTACGCAAAATGTGCGCGTTTTTAATAATGATGCGCGGGTTTTGCTGGATGCGTTACCGGATGCGTCATTGGATAAATGTTTTGTGCTGTTTGCCGACCCCTGGCCCAAAAACCGGCATGCCGAACGGCGTTTTATCGGGCGGGAAAATCTGGTGCGTCTGGCGCGGGTTTTAAAACCGGGTGCGTTGCTGCGTTTGGCATCCGATCACCCGACCTTGGTTGAATGGATGCTGTTCACCATGGATGGCTGCCCGGATTTTAGAAATGTATACGCGTCGCATGAGGCGCCGGTGGATTGGATACAAACCCGTTATCAGGAAAAAGCCATTGCGGCGGGGCGCAAACCGTATTTTACGGATTATTGCCGAATTTAAGCGCCCATTTCACCATCGCGTAATTGCTGGCGCCGTCCACGCTTTGGCGCAGGCCGGTGGTGAATTTGAAATGGTTGGTCAAATCGACATCGCCGCGCACTTCCATGCCGTGGCCATCATCGGTTAAATTATCGTCGCCGCCGACATAACCCAACGCGATTTTACCCCACGGTAAACCATCATCGGTGCGTTTGGCGATATCCATCGCGATCTCGCCGCCGTAATAACCGCGCATCGAAAAATAATTCTGTCCGTAATAAGGTTTGAACGACAAACCCATTTTGCTGCCCAAAAGGGATTGGTTGAATTTCGGCCCCATCACAAAACTGTCATGGGTCGGAAGGAACCCCTTGTGATGCATATTGCCTTCCAGATCGAACAGCCTCGCGCTTTGCGCTGCCGGCGTCGCGGCCATCGCCTGGGTCACAGCATCCGCGTTTGATGTTTCGGCGGTGTCGTCGTCAAGGCTGCGCAACGGGTGGAACGTGCCCGAAAACCAGCTGCTCACTTCTTTTACCTCGCTGGGCAAAATGGATAGGCCTTGCATGCCCTGCGCACGCAGATAGCTGGTCGCTTCATGCACGCGTTGTTTGACCAGAACGCTGTCATCCACCTGATTCTGATCGGCATGCGAAAAAGTGGCGAACAGACAGACAAAGGTGATTAAGGTTAAAAAACCGACTTGCCTTTGCGTGGCAAATCTTAAATTCCAGACAGGATGATACGTCCCGATCATGGATGCACCTGTTTGCAGAAACCCCTGTTAATTCAGGGATTACGCAAGGCTTTCCCGATTTTCAGTATATCGAATCCCTGTTAATTTTTATTGAAGATAATTAAGGAAAAACTGCATTCCTTAAGCATTTGAATCACATGCAAGAAGCGGAATTTTATTGCAGCGCATCACAAGATGATCATGAGCGCGGTCAGCAAACAGCCAGCGCCGGTAAAAACGGCCGCGCCGCCATAAAGCAAAAACCAATGCACAAAATCGCTGTGCAATTTGCGGGCATCTTCGGATTCGGTTCCTGAAACACCTTGCGCTTCACGTGCCCCGTAAACAGACAGAACAAACCCGCCGACGAATAACAAAGACAGGCCGAACAAAGTCAGCCACACGACATTGCTATGGGTTTGCATTGTTATCCTCCTCTTGTAGCCAGCTCCATCCGCTGGGTGATAGAAATTGTAATGGTTTAAAATGTGATTTGTAAGCCATTTTCCGCGCCTCCCTAACCCAATAGCCAAGATAGATAAAACCCAGATTATCGGTAATGGCCTCGTTGATAAGCGATAAAACCAGTTGCGTTCCCAAACTGCGGCGCGGTTCGGCGGTGTTAAAAAAACTGTACACGGCGGAAAATCCGTCACCGACAAAATCACCGATGATGCATGCCTGTAAAGCACCCCCACTGTCGCGCAGCTGATACAGGCGCGTATCGGCGTTGCCTTCGGTCAACATGGCGGTGAAATCATCGCGCGTCATGCGCGCCATGTCGCTGTCGCTGTGGCGTGATGTTTGATAGGCGTTGAAAAGCGCGAAAAGTTCTTCGCTGAATTTTGTTTCCGCGCGTTGCCAATGCAAATCGGCATTGCGTGCCGCTATTTTGCGTTGCGTACGCGATCGCATGAACAGCATAACGGGAATGCGTACAGGGATACAGGCATTGCATGCGGTGCAGGCCGGGCGATAAACAACATCGTGGCTACGACGAAACCCGACGCGGCATAAAGCGGCATTGATTTCGGTATTCAGTTCGGTGTCGTTGGTGTCCAGCCGCGTGAAAAGTTTGCGCTCAATCAGCATCGGTAAATAGGGGCAGGGCGCAGGGCCCGACAGATAGAATTGCAAGTTGTTGCTGATGCCGGGCGGAATGATGGACATGCCTCAATCCTATAACATTTTCCGTTGTTGGAAAAGGGGTGTTAATCCACCAACTCCAGCCGTTTCAGCAATTGACGTAAATGCGTTCTGGTTTTTGCAAGACCGTCGCCGGTGGGGATCATGTAATCGGCATGCTGGCGTTTTTCGGCGTTGGTCATTTGGCGTTTCAGAATGGCGCGGAATTTTTCCGGTGTCATGTTGGGGCGCGACAAAACCCGTTCTTGCTGGATTTTGCGTGGTGCGGTTACGCACAATGTGATGTCGCAACGCGCCTCGCCGCCGGTTTCAAACAGCAACGGAATTTCCAGAATAACTGCGCGGGCTTTGTCCTTGCGGGCTTTGGCAATGGTGGCGCGTTCGGCCTGACGCAACAAAGGGTGAATAATTTTTTCCAACGCGCGTAGTTTTTGCGGCTGGGCGAATACGGCCTGTCCCAGAACTTTGCGGTCGATGCCGCCGCGCTTTAAACTTTCGGGGCATAATGTCGCCACGGGCTTCACGCCCTTGCCGTCTTTTTTCAACACATCATGCACCGCCTGATCGGCGCTGTAGATCGGCAAACCCATGTCTTGTAACAACCCCGCCACGGTGCTTTTGCCCATGCCAATGCCACCGGTCAGGCCGATAATCACCATGCGTTTTTTCATTGTGTGTTCCCCAAAACATAATCGCGCAATGCCTGCGTTACTTCGGGATCATGCCCAAAAAACGCCTGAAACGAAGGCCGCGCCTGATGCAGCAACATGCCCAACCCGTCAATCGCCGCAAACCCGCGTGCGCGCGCTTGCGCCAATAACGGCGTTTCCAACGGCGCATAAATAATATCATTCACGGTTGCGGTTGGCGGCAAAGCATCAAGCGATAAAAGCAGTTCCGGCTGCCCCTTCATACCTAATGACGTTGTATTGACTAATAATTCTATGCCCATTTGTGCTTTTTCCGCATCTTGCCATGCAACCGGCGTAATCCGGCATTGCGGTGTGGCAAAATCCTGTGCCAGCTTTTCGGCATGGGCAATCGTGCGGTTGGCAATGCGGATTTCGCTTAAACCCATTTTCATCAATGCGTAAATAATGGCGCGTGCCGCCCCACCCGCGCCTAAAACCAATGCCGCGCCATTTTTGGGAACATAGCCGGACAACAAAAGATTTTGCGTAAAGCCATAGGCGTCCGTATTACGTCCCTGCAAGGAACCATCCGCCCCCACCACAACCAGATTAACCGCGCCAATGTCACGTGCCGTTTCATCCAAACTATCCATAATCGCACAGGCGGCCTGTTTATGCGGAATGGTCAGATTAACCCCGCAAAAACCTTTTATGTGCAAGTCGCGCAAAAGATCGGCCAGGTTTTCCGGTGGCGTGGGCATGGCTTCATAGCCCCCGTCAATGCCACAGGCATGCAGCCAGAACCCATGCAATCGCGGCGACAGCGAATGTTTGGCGGGCCACCCGACGATGGCGGCTTTTTTGACAGGATGGGGCATGGAAACGAAAAATTGGGGAAAAAAGGAATGGGGATATTATGGTATAATGTAAAATAAATCGCTATTATCTTTTGCGCTCCCGCCTCTTATCCCCTGTCCCCGTCTATGCTTCTTCTGTACATCCCCGATAACGCCCTGCGCGAAGCTGTGGTCGAACAAATGACGGTTGCCAAGCTGGGCGATATTATTTTGTGCGATACGCCGCAAAACCTGTTGAAAAAAGCCGAAAGCGACAAGGACGGCATTATCATTATCGATGGTGATGATAAAAAGGCGACTGGCTTGGCTCAATCCTTGCCGGGGTTGGCATCCACGCTTCTGGTGCTGGGCGGATTAGGCGAAAATGAAAATGTCACTGAAACATTCACCAAACCCCTGCGGCTTGGCCATTTTATCACGCGTCTGCGTTATTACGCCGAAACGGCACCCTTGCTGCGCAACCAGACTATCATTTTTGGATCCTATCGTTTGGAGCCGCAAAACCGCCGGCTGTGCCGCACCGATAAGGAAGAGATTATAAAATTGACGGAAAAAGAAACCGCCTTGCTGGTTTTTCTGGGCACGCGCGGTGTGCCTGCCACGCGACAGGAAATTCTGGCCACCGTCTGGGGCTATGATGAACGTATCGATACGCACACGCTGGAAACCCATATATACCAATTGCGCCGCAAATTAGACGAAAGCGGCGGCGAATTTCTGGTTAATGAAGCAGGTGCCTATCGTCTGCAACAAAGGGGTGTGTGATGCGGCGTTTCTTGGCGCTTGGGGTTCTGTGTGTTTTGGCGGCGTGCGGCGGGGGGGCGGGTTCGTCTTCATCGCATCAGGTTTCCGGCAGGGGTTTGGCCAAAACAACGCCCGATGGCGACGCCACGCGGCGCATTGTGATGGTCTACCCCTATACTCACGAAAAAATTGATGTGGTTTATTATCATGATGGTTCTTACGACCAACGTGCTTTGGCTTCCATTAATGAACTTATGCGCGACCGGCATGAAAATATCGCCGGTAAAATCGACCCCGAATTGATCGATTATATGGTCGATATCCGTAAAAGGCTGGGGTTGCCCGCCACGGTGCCGTTTCAGGTTTTGTCGGGTTTCCGCACACCCGAAACCAATGCCAGCCTGGCGGTCACCAATGCCAATGTCGCCAAGGAATCGTTGCACATGCATGGTTGGGCGGTCGATTTCCGTATCGACAGCGTGAATGGCAAGGCGATGTGCGAAATCGCCAAAACCATGCAGCGCGGCGGCGTTGCTTTCTATCCCGAAGATAATCATATTCATATCGATCTTGGTAATATCCGCACCTGGCATGGTTCATAAATGACTCAATCCTCCATCGACTTTCTTTCTGATCTGATCGGCAAAGCCATCAAGGCGGGCGCGGATTCCGCCGATGCTTTGTTGTCGGACTCGACGGATTTATCGGTGTCGCTGTCCAACGGCAAAATTGAAAGTCTGGAACGGTCGGAATCCGCAGATTTAGGTTTGCGCGTTTTCATCGGGCATCAGCAAGCGGTGGTGTCGAGCAGCGACCGCAGTACCAAAGCGATTGATGAATTGATCGCCCGCGCGATTGCCACCGCCAAACTTGCGCCCGAAGATCAATTTTGTGGCATCGCTTTGGCGGATGAAATAGGCAAAAATATTCCCAAACTGGAAATGGCCGACACGGCCGAATTTTCTGCCGAACAACTTATCGTGCAGGCGCGCATTACCGAAGATGCCGCGCGTTCTGTGGCAGGTGTCACCAATTCCGACGATATCGGCGCGGGTTGGGGCGAAAGCCGCACCACATTGGCCGCCAGCAACGGTTTTGTGGGCTCTTACGCCCGCACAGGATACAGCCTGAGCGCGGCGGTGATTGCAGGAACCGGCACAGGAATGGAACGCGATTATGATTACGCGCACCGTGTTTTTGCGGGCGACATGCCTGCCGCAGATGTCATCGGACGCAAGGCGGGCGAACGGGCGGTGCGGCGTTTAAACCCGCGCAAAATGCCGACCGCGCGTGTGCCGGTTTTCTTTGACCCGCGTATTGCCGGTGGGTTGATCGGTTCCCTGATCGGCGCGATTTCCGGCGCATCGGTGGCACGTAAAACCAGTTTTTTGAAAGACGCGCTCGGTAAGAAAATTTTTGCTGACGGCATCACCGTTATCGATGATCCGCACCGCGCCCGTGGCCAACGGTCACGCGCGTTTGATGCCGAAGGGATTCTGCCACAGAAACGCAAATTGATTGATGCGGGTGTGCTGACAACCTGGTTGCTCGATCTCAGTTCGGCACGGCAATTGGGATTGCACAGCACCGGGCACGCGTCGCGTTCGACCGGCGGGCCGCCTTCGCCTTCCGCCAGTAATGTATATGTCGAGGCGGGCACCGCGACGCCCGCAGAATTGATGCGCGATGTGGCATCGGGTTTTTATGTGACCGAAACCATGGGTATGGGCGTTAATGGCGTGACGGGCGATTACAGCCAGGCGGCATCCGGTTTCTGGATTGAAAATGGGGAAATTCTTTTTCCCGTGAACGAAATGACTATCGCCGGTAATTTAAAAGACATGTTTTTGAATATGTCCGTTGCCAATGATCTGAATTTCGAACGCGGTATCGATGTGCCGACAGTGCGCGTCGAAGGCATGACCATAGCGGGGACCTGATGAAACGGGGATTAAAGAAATTCTTGCTCGCAACCTGTGCCGTTCTTGTTGGCGTCCCCCTTCTTGCGCTTGGTGGTGTTGCCTTTATCTTTAAACACGCCGAACCGGATTACACAGGAACGGTGCAAATGACCGGCCTGTCGGCGCCCGTCAATGTCTATCGCGATGCCTATGGCATCCCGCATATTTTTGCCGACAACATGAATGACGCGGCGCGTGCCCTTGGTTACGCGCATGCCAGCGAACGTCTGTTTCAAATGGAAACACAACGCCGCGCGGGGCAGGGACGGCTGGCCGAAATTTTGGGCGCAGATACCGTTGGCATCGATAAATTCACCCGCACTTTGGGTCTCTACAAATTGGCGCAAAGCAGCTATGCCGCCATGTCGCCCGAAGCCCAAGGCTATTTCCAAGCCTATACCGACGGCGTTAATGCATGGCTGCAAACCCATGCCCATGCTTTGTCGCCAGAATTTGTTTTGTTGGGCATCAAGCCAGAACCCTGGACACCGGCGGATTCCGTGGTGTGGGGCAAATTGATGGGGCTGGAACTCAGCCATAATTATCATCTGGAAATGTTGCGCGCGCAATTGGCGGGCAAGATTTCGCCTGAACAAATGCAATGGTTATTCCCGATGCCGCCCGCCGGCACGCCGGTCACGACGCAACCCGTTGTCGAACAAACCTCTGCGCGCGATGTGAACAACAAACTCGCCGCCTTGCTTGGCCTGTCACATGCCGCATCGAATGAATGGGTTGTTGGCGGGTCGCGCACTGTCACCGGCAAACCGATGCTGGCCAATGACCCGCATCTGGATTTGGGCGCGCCCATTTTATGGTATCTGGCGCGTATCGTAACCCCGCAGGGCAGTGTGAAGGGCGCGACCGTTCCCGGTTTACCGATTATGCTGTTGGGCGAGAACGATCATATGGCGTGGGGATTTACAACAACCGGCAGCGATGTCGAAGATTTGTTCGTTGAAACCACAGACCCGCAAGACCCCACGCATTATCTAACGCCGGATGGCAGTGTGCCGTTTGATACGCATAATGAAATTATCCGTGTGAAAAATGCACCCGATGTAACCATTGCGGTGCGCACCACGCGCCACGGCCCTGTGTTATCCGACATTAATGCCGATATGGCGAAACTGGCGGGTAATGGCAAAATAATGGCATTGGCCTTCACCGGTTTGGGCGGTGATGATCGCACGTCGGAATCATTGATGCTTATCAACCGCGCGAAAAACGCCGATCAATTTATGGCGGCGCTACAGCTTTATCAAACGCCGCCGCAAAATATCGTTTATGCCGATGATGCGGGCGCGTTCGGTTATATCAATCCGGGCTTGGTGCCGGTGCGCAAAAAAGGCGATGGGCTGATGCCCGCTGATGGCGCATCGGGTGATTATGATTGGATAGGCACTATACCACTGGACGCCGATCCGCAGATTGCCAATCCCGAAGCCGGTTTTGTGTTCAATGCCAATAACGCGGTGGTGGCCGCGGATAACCAAAATTATTTTGGCCAGGATTGGGAAGAACCCTATCGCGCGCGTCGTCTGCAACAAATTTTCACTGCCACCGACAAATTTACGCTGCCGAAAATCGCGGCGATGCAGGCCGATACTTTGTCTGTCGCTGCCACCGATTTTCTGCCTTGGCTGGTGACGATTGAACCCGACTCAAATAATCCAAGGGGCGACCGCGCCAAACAGGCGATTGCGATGCTGGATAAATGGGATGCGGTGATGGATAAAGACCGGCCCGAACCGGCGATTTTCGAAGCATGGCTCTATCAATTCCATCATCACATGCTGGATGAAAAAACCGGCGTCGATATGTCCGAAAAAGGCCCGTTTGCCGCCATGACGCTGGCTGATCTGGTTAAAAATCATGCGGATGATTGGTGCGGCGATGCCGATTGCCGCAAACTTATCGCACAAAGTTTTGATGACGCGCTGGATATGATGGCAGAGCGGCAAGGCGAAGATATGACAGCGTGGCGTTGGGGTCGCGAAAATATCGCGCAGCTGACCCACAAATTCTACAGCCATATTCCCGTGTTGAAGGATATCAGCGACCTGAGCGTGGAAAGCAGCGGCGATTTTTATACGCTCGACCGTGGCGGCGGTTTCGATAACCCACCCGAAAAACCCTTTGCCCGCACGCATGGCGGCGGCTTCCGCGGCATATATGATCTGGCCAATCCCGATGCGTCTTTGTTCATGATCAGTACAGGCGAATCCGACCATCTTTTCGGCGGCCATTACGGCGATCTGGTGAATGCGTGGGTGAATGTCAAAGCCATCACTTTGTCAGGCAGCGCGGATGATTTCCGCAAAAACGGCGCGGATGATCTGGTGTTGATCCCATGAAACGCGTTGCCGTTCTTATCGATTTACCGCGTGGTGCGGGCGCCGGCGGCCATGTGATTTATTGGGAACGGCTGGCGCAAGCGGCGGCACGCGAAGAAATGCCGCTCGATCTGACCTTTTATTTTTCCGGCACAGGGGATGATGAAAAATTGTCGCCGCATGTGCGTTACCGTTATCTGCCACCGGTTTTCAGCACAGCGAAATTAAAATTCCTGCCCTATCTTCCGGCACATACCGACCTTGCGCCCTTTCACCCGCAATTGGCGGAAGAACTGGCTGATTATGATGTTATCCATACGACAGATGCGTATTTCGCCTTTGCCAAAACGGCGGAACGCGTGGCGCGGTGGCACAACATTCCTTTGGTGACGTCGCTTCATACCGACACGCCCGCTTATTCCGAAATTTTTGCCCGCGCAACGGTCGAAAATATCTTTGGCGGTTTTGTGGGGTCGTGGCTGGATATCACATTCAATATCGCCGCGCGCGAACGCGACTCAAAAGCCAGAAGGCTGGCATCGCATATCAAGGCAACCGATGCGGCGATCGTGTTGCGCAAAACCGATGCCGAACTTGCCGAAACACTGATCGAACCTAAAAAAGTATCGCGTCTTCATCTGGCCGTGAACAAGGATGTATTCGTGCCCAATGACACGGCGCGGGAGGCTATCGAAAAAACCTATGGTATTCCTTCGGGTAAATTTATCGTGCTATTTGTGGGACGCGTCGATATCGGCAAAAATATGCCGTTGCTTATGGATGCGTGCGAACAAATGCTGGCGCAAAATATCCCGCTTCATCTGCTTGTCGTCGGTCAAGGCCCCTTGCAGGACGAAGTCAAAAAGAGACTGGGCGTTAACGTGACGCTGACGGGGCAATTAACGCCTGAAAAACTGGCGCCTTGTTATGCGGCTGCCGATTGTCTGGCGCTTGTGTCCGATGTGGAAATTGGCGGGCTTGTGGCTCTGGAAGCATTGTCCTGTGGTTGCCCTGCCCTTGTTTCGCGCATCAGTGATGTGGCACAGGCGTCAGACGCCACCGATGTCATGCAAATGGTCGAAAGCAACAGCGATGATTGGGCGCAGGCTCTCAGCAGCTTGGCGCAGGATAAGGAAAAACAGGCGCAGATGCGGCAAGCCGCGTTGGGGTATCGGCGCGATAAACTGGCCGATTGGACAGGCATCCTGAAAAATGATTTCATGGCCGTCTGGCAAAAACTGGAGAAAACCGATGTTCGGTAAAAGAATCCTTATCGCCGTCGCACACCCCGATGATGAAATCGTTGCCTGTGCGGCCTCTGTGGCGCGGGCACGCGCGGCGGGTGCAACGGTGTCCGCGCTTTATCTGACCAATGGCTGTATTCCGCAAACTGAAATGTGGCGCTGGCAACGTAAAAACTATGTGGCCTGCGTCGCCAAACGCCGCGCCGAAGCCGAAGCCGTCGCTCTGGCACTGGGCATACAACCGGTGGGATGGGCCGATCGTCCCGCGCGGCATTTATGGCGCAATCTCCCCGATGTGCAACACGAACTGGATGCCGCAATATCCTTGTATCGCCCCGACCAATTATGGGTTCCGGCCTATGAAGGCGGCAACCCCGATCATGACGCGCTTAACGCGTTGTGCTTTGGTTTCAAAATGCGGCTCAGTGTTTTGGAATTTGCCGAATATAATTTCTTTGGCGGCGTGGCGCGGTCGAACGTGTTTATTTCGTCCGATGAAACGGTGCGCACGATAACGCTGACACCCGAAGAACAAAAGGCCAAACGTGCCGCACTGGCCAGCTATAAATCCGAACGCGGCAATCTGTCATCAATGCGCGTCGAGCAGGAAGCCTATCGCCCTATTGGTGCCTATGACTATAACCACCCGCCGCATCAAGGAAAATTATGGTATGCGCGTTTTCAATGGGTGCCGTTTAAACATCCCCGCGTTGATTTCACCAGGCCAGAAGAAGTGTTGAAGGCAATCGCTGCGTTCAAATCATGAGAACAAAGCCTTAATCTTCGCAATCACTTCCAGATGAACCAGATCGTTCCATGTCGCGAAAATCATCAAGGACGCGACCATGGTAAGGCCGATACGCATGCCGATTTCCTGAGCCTTTTCCGGCAGGGGTCTTTTAAACACGGCTTCATAGGCGTAAAACATCAAATGTCCGCCGTCCAATAAGGGCACAGGAAACAGGTTGATAAGCCCCAGATTAACCGAAATCACCGCCATAAACCACACCAGCGCCCACACGCCGTCCTGCGCAATATGCCCCGACATTTCGGCAATGCGTAACGGCCCGCCAATTTCATCCGATGCGCGTGTGCCCAAAATCATTTGGCCGATGGCCTTCAACGTATCGGTGGATAGATGCCATGTTTCCAATGCCGCATGTTGCACAGCCTGCAAAGGCGGCCATTCTTTATACTCCAACGCGTTTGAAACAATGCCGATTTTGCCCATGCGGTGTTCGCCGCCAAAATGGTCGGTCTGCACGCTCATTTCCGGTGTCAGGGTAATTGTTTGCGCGGCACCATCACGTTCAATATCAAATTGCATCGGCGCGCCGACGCTCATGCTGACCATGCGTTTGATATCTTCAAACCGTGATACGTCGGTGCCGTCGATGGCGGTTACTTTGTCGCCGCCATGTAATCCCGCCTGCGCCGCTACGCCGCCTTCTTGGACTGTGCCGATGGTGGGCGGCGAATAAGGTTGTCCCTGAAAAACAAATAATACCGCCAAAACAATTATGGCGAATATATAATTGACGGCAGGCCCTGCAATCACCACGGCGGCGCGTTTGGCGACCGATTGGTGATAAAACGCGACTTTCTTTTCGTCATCCGTCATGGTTTTAACGGATTCATCGGGGCTGCTGGCAGGGTCGGCATCGCCGAACATTTTCACATAACCGCCCAACGGCAACCATGCCACCTGCCATTGTGTGCCATGTTTGTCTTTCCAACTGAAAATGGGTTTGCCGAAACCGATCGAAAAAGACATCACGCGGATCCCGCATCGCCGCGCGACCCAGTAATGACCGAATTCATGCACGAAAACGACAACGCTAATCACCAGAATGAAAGGCAGGGCATAGTCGTGAAGGATGGACAGAATGTGGGGCATTTATTTTCTTTCAGTATGCGGAAACAACCGGGGCATAGTTGCACAAACATAAGGCCAAAAAAAGACCCGGCTTTCGCCGGGCCTTGGTGGAGCGTTTAACGCTGTTTTAAGCAGCGATTTGCTGCCCATGCAGCAGACGCTCGATTTCGTCCTTAACGCCCAGCTTCTGGGCTTTCAGCCGGTGGATGACCAGATCATCCGATCCCGGATGTGTCTCTTCCTCGCGCAGCATCTGGTCGATGCGGGCATGTTTCTTCTTCAACGATTCAATGTGACTAGTAAGTGCCATAGACGATCTCCTTTGATGTGAGGTTGATCACTTTTGTGCAGATGCAAACTCTACCATAAATCGCGGAGGTCGGGCGGGGAATTTTGTTAACAAAGTGCGCGATTTTTCACGCGTTACCGGCAATAAGTTTGGCGCTTCAATAACTAAGACGGTGAACGCAACATTCTTGCTTTTTTTTGCGCACGCGCCCCGCGCATACAGAAAATTAATTTAAATTTTAAGTAAAAAGAAAAATCAAATAGGTATAAAAAACGCGCCCCGTTTAAGGGACGCGTTTTTAAAAGAATAATGCTTAGGCGGTTTTTGCAGCCGTACGTGTGGCTTCCGAACCGACAGGATCCCGCAACACATAGCCGCGGCCCCAAACGGTTTCGATGTAATTTTCGCCGCCTGCGGCTGTTGCCAGCTTTTTACGCAGCTTGCACACGAAAACGTCGATAATTTTCAATTCAGGTTCGTCCATGCCGCCATACAAATGGTTCAGGAACATTTCCTTGGTCAAGGTCGTGCCCTTACGCAAGGACAGCAATTCCAGAATGCCATATTCCTTGCCGGTCAGATGCAACGGCGCGCCGTCAACATCAACGGTGCGGGTGTCCAGATTAACGATCAGTTTGCCGGTGCGGATAACGCTGTCGCTGTGACCCTTGGAGCGGCGGATAATCGCATGAATGCGGGCAACCAGTTCGCGGCGGTCGAAGGGCTTGGTCAGATAATCATCGGCGCCAAAGCCCAGACCCTTAATCTTGTTATCCAGTTCCGACAGGCCGGACAGGATAAGGATAGGTGTCGATACACGCGCGGCGCGTAAACGGCGCAAAACTTCATAACCATCAATATCAGGGAGCATCAGATCGAGGATAATGATGTCGTAATCGTAAATTTTGCCGATTTCCAAACCATCTTCGCCCAGATCGGTGGTATCGACGATGAAACCTTCCGCTTGCAGCATCAATTCGATGCTCTTGGCGACCGAGGTATCGTCTTCAACAAGCAGAACGCGCATAATTTTGCCTCACAGGTTAATGGCGGCTATAATTTATTAATCATATTCTAACATAGGTTTTAAGGAATGGTAAGCTTTATTAACAATGTCGGAACCGGCATGCACAAAAAATTGATTTATTATATCAAAATCAATAAGTTATTGTATTTTTGGCGTCATGCACAGTTGAAAAAACCCCAAAAGACTGTCCCTATGTGTGCGGGTCGTGCTTTCACTATTCTGGGGTATAATGGCACCGGGGGCATAGCTACGTTCTTTTACACTAACAGAAACGCGCCCAGCCGCCGTGAAATTACCAAACAGGCTTGTGCTGGTGGCTAAATCATCTGTGCCTACAGTGATGATGAAGCTTTGATTTTTGTTATTGATCATAAAATGCGAACGGGTTTTAACTTCTGTGTCTTTGATATTATGGCTGGCATAAGCAACCGTACCGGAAAATATGTCACTTACTTCTGTCGAAGGCTGCATATGGTTGAGATCATCATCTTGCAAAGCCTGAAAAGCGCAAGCGGTTGCTTTTGTCATAATTTCGGATTGTGCCGATGGGTTGGCCGCAGGCCGAACAGTTTTTACGGCTTGTGGACGCGTGGTGACAACCGATGCCGTAAAAAGCTCAGCCACCGCCGTAATACCCAAAACCCATTTTTTCTTATTCATAGCCACTCCTGATGCGCGAAATAAAAAAGGATAATGCAATCGGGGGATTATACATGGGGCGCAATTACTTTCCTAAGCTAATTAAGGCGACTTATGGTTAACGTGCCTTATTTCCCAATACAGAAATCGCGGAAAATGATGTCGAGCAAATCTTCGACATCAACCCGTCCCGTAATGCGCCCCAGACTGCGCATCGCCAAACGCACATCTTCGGCGCGCATATCGGCCATCGGTGCTGCCAAGGCACGATCCAGATGTGCCACAGAATCCTCCAACGCGGCGCGGTGACGGGCGCGGGTAAGGGGCGGCGTTGTTTGATTGTCGAACCTTTGCGCGATCTCGCTACCAATTTTTTGTAACAAGGCATCAATGCCCGCACCTGTTTTGGCGGAGATTGGAAGCGCGCGTGGTTCGGTGGTTGAAGGCTGCGAGATATCGGCCTTGTTCCAAACCACAATCGTATTTTCATCAATCAGTTTTTTGGTCTCGTCATCGGGCGCGGTGCCATCCAAAACCACCAGTTTTAAATCGGCTTGTGCTGCGCGGGCGCGGGCGCGGTGGATGCCTTCATTTTCAATGTCATTTTCACCAATCCGCAATCCGGCGGTATCGGCAAGGATAACGGCATAGCCGTTAATATCCAAATGCACATCGATTATATCGCGCGTGGTGCCTGCGGTGGGCGAAACAATCGCGGCATCGCGCCGCGCAAGGGCATTGAGCAAGGATGACTTGCCGGCATTGGGCGCACCCAGTAACACGATGGAAAAACCATCGCGCAACCGTTCGCCGCGATGATTATCGTTTAAATGTGCCGCGATGGCATCGCGCAATTTGCGCAATTCTACATTTTGTTTTTCCACCATATCGGCGGGCAGTTCCTCATCGGAAAAATCTATCGCCGCTTCCATATACGCCAAACCACGCGACAATGTTACACGCCAATTTTTATAAAGCGCGCCTAACGCCCCGCCCATTTGCCGCAAAGCCTGCTTGCGTTGCGCTTCGGTATCGGCATGAACCAGATCGGCGATGGCTTCGGCTTCGGTCAAATCCATCTTGCCGTTTTCAAACGCGCGGCGGGTAAATTCTCCGGCTTCGGCTAGCCTGTAATTTGGCAATGTTTGAAGAATATCGATAACGGCGTTTGAAACGGCGCGACCGCCATGGGTGTGGAATTCCACCACATCCTCGCCGGTAAAAGAATGCGGCGCGGCGAAATACAGAACCAGGGCCTTGTCTATGAGATCGCCCGTTACCGGATGTTTAATCTCGCGCAACATTGCCATGCGCGGCGCGGGGACATCATTCGGTGCGCATAATTTTGTTATCGCCTGTGCGGCCTCGCACCCCGAAATGCGAAACACGGCAACACCGGCTTTGCCTGCCGCAGACGCGGGCGCGAAGATTGTTTGGTTATTGTTCATTGGGGACAAGTAGCCGCGCAACCTTTTTGCCCTGCTGCAAATGGCTGATTAAAATTTCATCGATATCGGATTCATTCTTAGGCGAATACCACACGCCTTCGGGATAAATCACCATCACGGGGCCATATTCGCATCTGTCCAAACATCCTGCGCCGTTCACGCGCGTTTCGCGAATACCCAACTCCTTGGCGCGCTTCTTCATATAATTGCGCAAATCCTCGCTGCCCTTGGTGGCGCAACAACCTTTTTTATGGTTGTCCGGCCTGCGGTTGGTGCAGACGAAAACATGATGTTCAAAATAAAGTTCGTTCATTCTTTCCTCACCAACTCTCCGACATAATCGCCAATTGCCAGCGACGATGTCAAACCGGGCGACTCGATACCATAAAGACAGACCAGATTGCGAATCCCATGTGCGGATGTGTCTTGAATCATAAAATCCGTATCATGCGGGCTGGCGCGGCCAATTTTGGGGCGAATACCGCAATAATCCGGTTGCAACGCACCGGAAGGCAAACCCGGCCAGTAACGACGCACCGCCTCTTCAAATTGCGGCAAACGGTGTGGGTCGACATGGTAATCAATCTGTTCAACCCATTCCACATCGGGGCCGAAACGCACGCGCCCCGCAATATCGCAAAACGCATGCAGGCCTGACGATCCCAAAACGGGCAGGGGATAAATCAACATCGAAAAAGGTTGCCTGCCGGTCAGCGAAAAATAATTACCCTTGGCCAAAACTTGCGGCGGCACCGTTGCGGCATCCAAACCGCGCAGATTGCGCCCGACATTTTGTGCGCCCAATCCTGCGGCATTAATCAGGTATGTGCAGGAAATTTGCGAAGGCGCATCACCCGCCACATCCAGCACAAAACCATCATCGGTAATCGCGCCGCCGGTAACGAGCGTTTTCAACGCGATCATTGCGCCTGCTTCTTCGGCGTCGCCTTCCAGTGCCAGCATGTAAGGATGCACATCGATAATGCCGGTCATTGGCGCGTGCAGGGCGGCTGTGCAAAAAACCTCCGGCTCCATCGCATGTGCCTCGTCGGGCGTTATCAGGCGCAAACCCGTCACGCCATTTTGTTCGGCGATATGCTGCCATTCTTTCAATTTCGTAATTTGTGCCTCATCAGTCGCCACAATCAACTTGCCGCAATTTTTGTGCGGAATACCGCGCGTCTGCGCATAGGCGTATAATTTCTTGCGGCCCTCGACACACAAACGCGCCTTCAAACTGCCCGGCTTGTAATAAATGCCGGCATGAATAACGCCACTATTGCGCGAACTGGTCGCGGTGCCGGGTGTCGTTTCCGATTCCAGAACCAACACCTCATGCCCTTGTTGCGCCAAACGCCGCGCAATGGCCAAACCCACCACGCCCGCGCCGATAATGATTGTCTCTATACGATCCATATTTAATTCTAACGCGAAAGGCGTGGTAAATGAAGGGGCGACTTGCAATTCGTTCTATTTAGGACAAAGCTTCACCAGCTTCTTTCAGTCAAGGTTCTCTTTATGCAATCAACTGCGACAGTATCCTATACCCGTACCGCCAAAATCCTGCATTGGCTTATCGCGCTGGCGATACTCTTTATGCTGGCGCTGGGATGGAGTTTCGGTTTTCTCCCCAAAGGTGAAACGAAATTCGCGTTGCTACAGCTGCATAAATCAATCGGCATCACCATTCTGGCGCTCAGTGTTTTTCGCCTTGTCTGGCGGTTGTTGCATCGCGCCCCGCCTTTGCCTGCCGCAATGCCGCGATGGGAACAGATGGCCGCGCATATCGGACATTTTTTGTTGTATGTCGCGATGATCGGCATGCCGCTGTCGGGTTGGGTGGTTGTATCAAGCGGCGGGCATAATATCCCGACCATCTTGTATGGCCTCATTACCTTGCCGAATCTTCCTGTTGCCGCCGATAATAAACAAGCCGTGAATAATCTTGCCTTTAACGCGCATAGCTGGGGCGCTTATATTATGGCGGCACTTGTGGCGGGGCATGCGGCTGCTGCTTTGAAACATCATTTCATTTCGCGTGATGATATTCTGTTGCGTATGGCGCCAAAAGCCTGTGGAAATTTTCTCAACTGTTTAAGAGGTATAAAATGAAGAAACTTTTGTCTCTGATTTTTCTGGCCGCCCTTTGCGCATCGGCACACGCCAGCGATTGGCAAGTGGATCCGGCGCACAGCATGCTTACTTTCACAGGCGACCAGAATGGCGAGAAATTTTCCGGCGGTTTTAAAAAATTCACCGCGCAAATTTCGCTCGACCCCGCGCATCCGGAAACAGGAAAAATTTCCGTCACTGTCGATACCTCGACCGCCTTTGCCGGAAGCAGCGACCGCGATGAATTGCTGCCGCAAAAAGAATGGTTCGATGTGGGCGTGTTTCCTCAGGCGCAATTCACCTCGACCACCATCCGCAAAATTTCCGAAGGCAGCTATGAGGCAGCCGGAACCCTGTCCATCAAGGGTATCAGCAAGAATGTAACGCTTCCCTTCACATTGGCACCCGAAGGGCCTTATTGGCATGCGGTGGGCCATGTTTTGTTGATGCGTAACGATTTTGATGTCGGTTTGGGCATGTTTAAGGGCGAAAACTACGTCAAAAACGGCGTGGATTTGGGGTTTGATTTAATGGCCAGACCCAATTCATAAAAACAACTCATTGATATATAACGATTTATATTGTTTCGTGAGCGAAACAATAACGCTATCCTTGCTTTTCTCGCGCCAAAAGCATAAGAATAGCGCCGTTCGGGGGGTGTTCCTCTGCACGTAACTTAAAAACTCACATATGTTCGGCTTTTGCGGTCAATCCCGCACTTGCCATCCGGTGCTTGAAATTCAAGTACACAACATATGGTGGTCTAACCGGAAAAGGAAATACGCACATGACGATGCCAATCGTTACTCTCCGCCAATTATTCGAAGCTGGCGTTCATTTCGGCCATAACACGCGCCGCTGGAACCCCAAGATGCAAGCCTATCTTTTCGGCGTGCGCAACAATGTCCACATCATCGATCTGGAACAAACCGTTCCCCTGTTCCAACGCGCGTTGCAACAATTGCGTGACACCGCTGCCTCGGGCGGTCGCGTGCTGTTCGTTGGCACCAAGCGTCAGGCGGCCGACAAAGTAGCCGATGCCGCCAAGCGTTGCGGCCAATATTATGTGAATCACCGTTGGTTGGGTGGCATGCTCACCAACTGGAAAACCATTTCGCAATCCATCAAGCGTTTGCGCGAAATCGACGACAAGCTGACATCGACGTCGCACAAAGTGACGAAGAAGGAAGCGCTCGGCATGTCGCGCGATCGCGACAAGCTGGAAAAGGCATTGGGCGGCATCAAGGATATGGGCGGCTTGCCTGATCTGATCTTCGTCATCGACACTTTGAAGGAAGACATCGCGATCGCCGAAGCCGTGAAACTGGGCATCCCCGTTATCGCCATCGTCGACAGCAATTCAGACCCCGCCAGCATCACCTTCCCGATCCCGGGTAATGACGACGCTTCGCGCGCGATCGATCTGTATTGTGAATTGGCGTCGCAGGCCATTCTGGATGGTATCGAAGCCGAAATCGGTTCGAACGCCAAGGCCAAGGGCAAGGATCTGGGCGCTTCGGATGTTGTGCCAGCCAGCGAAACAACGATCGAAGAAACCAAAACCGCCGTTAATGGCTAAGTGTAAGTGAGAGAGATAGAAGGAGCGAAGACGGGACAAGAGCAAAATTTTTCTCTTAATCCCTCTAACCCCTTCTATGCTCCTCTTCCCTCTTTTTATTTGGAGAACCAAATGACCGAAATCACCGCAACACTGATTAAAGATTTGCGCGAAAAAACCGGCGCCGGCATGATGGATTGCAAAAAAGCTTTAACTGAAGCCGCAGGCGACATGGATGCCGCTGTGGATTGGCTGCGTAAAAAAGGCCTGTCGGCTGCCGCCAAAAAATCCGGTCGCGTCGCGGCTGAGGGTTTGGTTGCTGTCGCTTCATCGGGCACGAAGGCCGTGATTGTCGAAATCAACGCCGAAACCGATTTCGTCGCGCGCAGCGAACAATTCCAATCTTTCGTTCTGGCTTCGGCCAAGGTTGCGTTGGAAACCGGCGCGGATGCGGAAGCGTTGAAGACTACCAAACTGGCCGATGGCACAACGGTCGAAGCGTCGCTCACCAATCTGGTTGCCACCATCGGCGAAAATATGGCGCTGCGCCGCGTGGCGCATCTGTCGGTATCGCAAGGCATCGTGGCGTCCTATGTGCATAACGCGCTAGCGCCAAACCTTGGCAAAATCGGCGTGTTGGTCGCGCTTGAATCTTCGGCTGATGCCGCCAAGTTGCAAGAACTCGGCAAGCAAATCGCGATGCATGTCGCAGCATCCCGTCCCGAAGCATTGAGCATCGCCGATGTCGACACCAAATCGCTCGACCGTGAACGCAACGTGTTGGCCGATCAGGCCCGCGCATCGGGCAAGCCGGAAGAAATCATCGCCAAGATGGTCGATGGCCGCTTGCGTAAATATTACGAAGAAGTCGTGTTGATGGAACAGATCTATGTCGTCGACGGTGAAAGCCGCATCGCGCAGGTTGTCGAAAAAGCCTCCAAAACTTTGGGCGCGCCTGTCAAACTGACCGGCTTTGTGCGTTACCAATTGGGCGAAGGCATTGAAAAGACAGTCGACGATTTTGCTGCCGAAGTCGCTAAAATGGCTTCGTAAGATTACCACGACAAAGAAAAACCCCGCATCGGGAAACCGGTGCGGGGTTTTTTATCAGGGTTGTGGAAATTCTGGTGATATTTTGCTTGCGCCGGGTCTGGCCGCAAGATTTTTCAAGTGAAGCCGCATACCGGTAATAAGCATATCGGGTTTTTGAATAATCCCTGCGGGCGGACGGGTTGCATATTCAGGCAAACCGCGAATATGCGCCATAATGGTCGAAATATTCGTGGCAGAAATAAAATAGAAATCTATAGTGGGCTGTGTCCGAACGGCAAGTTGGTAAAGATCAACGCCGCCACTGATGGCGGAATGAATTCCGCGATAGCTGAAATCCGAAAAAATCACATCATAATCATACGTCATCAGGAAATCGGCGGCTTCCCTATAATTAACGGCTGTGTAAAGCGTATCATCGGGATAGTTGCGGCCAAAAGACCGGGCACTTGGTTCACGAAGCCCCTTATCATCTTCAACATACAGAACGCGCATATTTTTTCCTTTGCGAATACCTGCACGAATTTAATGTTTTTCTTTATTTTCATCAATAAGTTTCCACCTGTTCTTTGCCGCCCAAACTTGTATAATCACCAGGTTTTACAGGTTCCAAGGAATTAACTATGTCGTCTTCCCATCTTGCGGAGAAAAACCCCATGCCCGTCCCCACACGCTACAAACGCGTTCTGTTAAAAATATCGGGCGAAGCCTTGATGGGCACGCGCGATTACGGGCTTGATCCCGCGATTGTCGAACGCGTCGCAGGCGAAATCAAAACAGTGGTGGCGATGGGTGTCGAAGTCTGTCTGGTTATCGGCGGCGGCAATATCTTCCGCGGCGTTTCCGGCGCGGCGCAAGGTATGGACCGCGCGGCGGCCGACTATATGGGCATGTTGGCGACCGTCATCAACGCGCTCGCTATGCAAAACGCTTTGGAAAAAGCCGAAGTGCCGACGCGCGTATTGTCCGCTATCCCCATGTCGACGGTGTGTGAACCCTATATCCGCCGCAAAGCGCAACGCCATATGGAAAAAGGCCGCGTAGTGATTTTCGCCGCCGGAACCGGCAACCCGTTTTTCACGACCGACAGCGCAGCCGCGCTCCGCGCCTCCGAAATGCAATGCGACGCGTTGCTGAAAGCCACCAAGGTCGACGGCGTTTACAGCGCCGACCCTGCCAAGGATAAAAACGCCACGCGTTATGACCGCCTCAGCTATATGGATGTGTTGTCGCAGGATTTGCAGGTGATGGACACCTCGGCCATTTCACTGGCGCGTCAAAGCAAAATTCCCATCCTCGTCTTCTCCATCTTCGAACATGGCATGTTCGCCGAAGTGATGAAGGGCAAAGGCAAATTCACGATTGTGGACTAATAAACCGCAATCTTGGGGCAGGCGCCGGAAGGGTTGCAGCCGGATATTCGGTGCACAGCGCGGCTTCGATAGTACGCGCCAAGTGAAGACGCAGCTCCGTTGAAGGGCCGCTGAAATGAGCGGGGTCTATCTCGCTCAAAATTGCGCGGGCGCAGGCCAGAACTTTCTGCAAAGCTTTTAGCCCATGCGTGTTTTTCGGCAAGATGTCGGCGGCTTTCTCCTCAAATGCAGCAATGGCCGCATGCAAAGCGGGCGCCATCCTAAGGGCTAGCTCTATTTCATAGGGGATAAAAACCGTGTCGGAAAATTCATAAAACGCCTTTCCTCTTTGGTCGCTCCTCGCTATGGCAAAGAAAGCAGATTTGGTTTCTTGTCTCAGGGCATCAAGGGTGATGCGGTCTTCCTCCGATGAAAAATGGTTGGAGATGTAGCGCGATTGCGACAGGGTGCAATCAATCGCGTGAAATGCCCAGGGAAGCTCGGAAACTAAATCCAATGTTAAAATCATAAATTTTTCCTCTAAAAAACTATTCTTATTCATGTCGCATGCTGCTAATACTCTGTTTCCTTTACCATTTCCGACCGCAGAATTTCAAGGAAAAATCCTTGGAATTCTGGTAATGAGAAACCGCTTCTTAGTTAACGCGAGGACAAAATGAATCTTGATCAAACAAAACAACGTATGGAGGGTGCTATCGACGCGCTCCGTAAAGAATTTTCGGGCCTTCGCACCGGTCGCGCTTCGGTCAATCTGCTCGACAGTGTCATGGTCGATGCCTATGGCAGCCCCATGCCGCTTAATCAGGTCGGCACTGTGGGTGTTCCCGAACCGCGCCTTATTACGGTACAGGTCTGGGACAAAGGTTTGGTTAAGAATGTCGAAAAAGCCATTCGTGATGCCGGCCTTGGCCTCAACCCGCAACCAGATGGCCAGATTATCCGCGTGCCCTTGCCGGACCTGAGTTCCGAACGCCGTCAGGAATTGGTGAAAATAGCAGGTAAATATACCGAACAAGCCCGTGTGGCGGTTCGTAATGTGCGCCGCGATGCGATGGATGAGGTGAAAAAAGAAAAACTGTCCGAAGACGAAACCAAAGGACAAAACGACAAAGTCCAGAAACTGACCGACGACACCATCAAGAAAATTGATGATCTGTTCACGGCCAAAGAAAAAGAAATCACGCAAGTGTAAATGACTGAAATCGGCGCGCCTATCGTCCCCCTGCATGTCGCCATTATTATGGATGGCAATGGCCGTTGGGCGAAATCACGCGGTCTGCCGCGTCCCTTGGGGCACCGCGCGGGCATCGAGGCGGTGCGCCGGACGATAACGGCATCGGTCGATCAAGGCGTGGGTTATTTGACGCTTTACAGTTTTTCATCCGAAAACTGGCGGCGTCCGGACACCGAAATCGGCGAACTGATGGGCTTGCTGCGTTTCTATCTGCGCAGCGAACTGGCGAATTTGCATAAAGAACAGGTGCGCGTGCGCGTGATCGGCGAACGCAAGAAACTGCCCGTCGATATTGTCGAACTGATCGACCATGCCGAAGAACTAACGCATGAGAATAAAAAACTGACGCTAACGCTGGCGCTTAATTACGGCGGGCGGCAGGAAATCACCGCAGCCGCGCATGGCCTCGCCAAAGCGGTCGAACGTGGCCAGCTGAAAGCCGACGCGATCGATGAACATGTGTTCCAATCATTTTTGTTCACCGGCGGCATGCCCGATCCCGATCTGGTCATTCGCACCTCGGGCGAAAAACGCATCTCGAATTTCTTGCTATGGCAATCCGCTTACGCGGAATATGTCTTTATGGATGTGCTCTGGCCGGATTTCGGCGGCGACCATCTGGCGCAGGCGATAGCCGAATTCAAATCCCGTGACCGCCGCTATGGCGCGACGGCGAGCAAGAGCTAATATTTGTCAATGTTCTTTAACATTTTGGCATATTCAACTTGATTAGCCGCCAGCATCAAATCAAAATTCTTGGCGAGCGCTGCGAGTAAAGATTCTAGCCACACCTTGTCGGCCTTGGCGAACGGGTTCAAAACATAATTGGAAACGACATCGCCTTTGACGATATCGCCCTGTTCCGTCATCGGGCGGCCAATACCCAAACGCACGCGCCAATAATTCTGCCCCACTTGCGCGTCCATTGATTTCAAACCGTTATGGCCGCCGGTGCCGCCACCTTGTTTGATGCGGACCTGTCCGGGATCCAGGTCCAGATCATCATGAAAAACAATAATCTGTTCGGGCTTCATCTGGTAAAATTGCATCGCCTCCAGCGCGGCTTCGCCGGAAAGATTCATGAATGTCTGTGGTTTCAGTAATAAAAAACTTTCAGCTTGGGTAATCAGCCCGCGAAATTTTTTCTTCCACGCACCCGCGTGATACCGCGCCGCAATTTCGTCCACCGCCATAAAGCCAATATTATGCCGCGTGCGAATATACTCGTCGCCCGGATTGCCAAGACCGATGATAAGGTGGGTGTTGGACATAAAGAAATGGGGTTGAGAAAGAAACCTCCCTCAACCCCTTATCCCTTACTTCTTCGCCGCAGGCTTGGCTGCAGGCTTAGCCGCAGCCGCAGGCGCCGCCTTGGCACCAGCCGCAGGAGCCGCACCAGCTTTCGCGCCGGCAGCAGGCGCCGCAGCACCAGCCGCAGGAACGGCAGCAACCGCAGCAGCAGGAGCCGCCGCATCCGCGTTTTCAGAACGAATGGCAGAAGGCACCGCAATCGTGGCGATGGTGAAATCTTTTTCATGCGTGGTCAGCGTAACGCCGGCGGGCAATTGCAATGCGCTCAAATGCACAGCTTCGTTGATCTGCAAACCTTCCAGGCTGACTTCGAAACGTGCGGGGATCTTGTCGGGCGCGCATGAAATTTCAATTTCATGATGCACGACGTTCAACGTACCGCCACGCTTGATGCCGGGCGACTTGTCGGCATTGATAAAGGCGACAGGCACATTGACGCGCACGCGAGTGTTGGCCGAAACGCGCAGGAAATCGACATGCAACACGCGGTCGGAAACAGGATGGAATTGCACATCGCGTGGCAAAACGCGGTGCTTCTTGCCGTCCATTTCAATATCGAACAAACGGGTCATGAAACCCGCGACTTCCAAATGACGAACCAGAATTTTGTTTTCGACCGAGATCAGGGCGGGCGCTTGCTTGTCGCCATAAATCACGGCGGGCACAAAGCCGGTCGCGCGGATTTCGCTGTTGGCGCCTTTGGTGGATTTGTTGCGCAGCGTTGCTGCCAGAGTGGTTGCTTCTTGTTTGGACATTTTGCTCTCCTAAAAACGGGAGAGACCGGGCGAATGGCTATTCGCTCAAAGCCGCCCCCTGACGTTAAATCTTCTATACCGGGCGGCCTCCAGGGGTGCCGTTCCGTCTTGCGGGTCAGTGAATAACAGGTTTTTCAGGCTAAAAGCGAGTCTTTTCTGCTAACCGCTAACCCCTTATCTTCGGGGGCTAATTTCAGCTGAATAGGCTCGAAACCGACCGTTCTTGACTAATGCGGATGATGGCCTCAGCCATCAAAGGCGCAATGCTGATCTGCTGAATTTTGGCACAGGCCGCAATCGCGGGCGTCGCTTCGATGGAATCCGTGATGATCATTTTTTCCAAAGCGGATTTCTGGATCCGGTCAACCGCTTCGCCCGACAAAACCCCATGGGAAACATAGGCGGAAACACTCTTGGCTCCAGCTTCCTTCAACGCGCCTGCGGCATTGCATAAGGTGCCTGCGCTGTCGACAATATCATCCAACATGATGCAATCGCGGCCATCGACATCGCCGATGATATGCATGACTTCGGATTCACCGGCTTTTTCGCGGCGTTTATCGATAATCGCCAAACCGGCATCCAGTTTTTTGGCCATCGCGCGGGCGCGCACAACGCCGCCCACATCGGGCGACACTATGGTTAATCCTTCCGGCAATTTGCCGTGAACCGATAATGCATCGCGCACATGGCGCACAAAAACAGGCCCCACAAACAGATTATCGACCGGAATATCGAAGAAACCCTGAATTTGCCCGGCATGTAAATCCAACGTCAAAACGCGGTGCGCACCGGCGGTGGTGATCAAATTGGCGACCAGCTTGGCGGTAATAGGCGACCGTGAACTTGTTTTACGATCCTGGCGGGCATAACCGTAATAAGGGACAACGACAGTAATGCGGCGTGCCGACGCGCGGCGCAAGGCATCGACCATAACCAGCAATTCAATCAATGTATCATTGGCGGGGGCGGATGTCGGCTGGATAATAAAAACATCCTCGCCACGGACATTTTCAAGGATTTCAACGAAAACTTCCATATCGGCAAAGCGGCGAATGGTGGCGCGGGTCAGCGTGGTGCCCAGACTTTGCGCAATGGCCTCGGCCAGAGGGCGGTTGCTGTTGCCGGCGATAAGCTTCATGTCCTGTCCTATAATAGGTGGAATATCCGGCGTGGATATATCAGCGTGGAGGGGAAGTGTAAAGAAGGGCGAGAGAAGAGAGGAAGCAGAGGGAGGGAAGATGAGCAAGGAGAGAAAAAGGTTAAGAACGATGATAGGAGAGATTCAAGGCAATTTCTCTGGGTTTTCCTCCTCGTTGCTCCTTCTTGCTCTTTCTACTCCCCCCTTCTTTCTGCTTGACCATATCGATACCGGGGGGTATGAGTCCGGCCTTCGCGCAAAAGCCTTTAAAAGCGTGCGCGGTACACAGTTAACGATGACATTTGGGAAATTTTTCTATGGCAAACCATAAATCAGCCGCCAAGCGCGCCCGGCAAACAATCAAGCGCAACGAACTGAACCGTTCACGCCGTTCGGCTATCCGCACCGTGGTCAAGCAAGCCGAAGCTGCCGCAACCGAAGGCGATGCCAAGGCCGCATTGACAACATTGCGCAAGGCAGAATCCAGCATGGCGCGCGCGGCATCGCGTGGCACGCTTCATTGGAAAACAGCGGCGCGTAAAACATCGCGTCTGGCCAAGGCTGCCAAAGCAGCCAAAGGCACCGAGGTAAAAACGGCACCTGTAAAGGCCGCGCCGAAAGCCAAGGCTGCCAAAAAAGCATAAGTAATTTTTGTTTCTTGAAAAACGCCGCGTCTTGAAAAAAGATTTTTTTCGGGACGCGGCGTTTTTTATTTTTACCTTTTTCTTTTCGTTCTCTTTTTCGTTCTCTTTTTTTCTTCTCTGTTTCTCCGCGCAAAAAAGAAAAAACTTTTGTCCAGAAATTTCTTCGAGTCATAAAATTTTTTTTATGTCATTTTTGTGACGAGCCTGTGGACAAGTCCATCCGATTTGATCTATGGTTTTTTCTCTTCACTTGTTGTTTCTCTTGTTGTCCATCTCGGATTTTTTGCAGCGAAGCGGATTCAGTCTATGATTATGAAAAATCTTTCCACGAAAAACATCTTCTCCAAGAAGCTTTTTGCGAAAAATACTTCATCTCACGCTGTTCTTATTCTTTGCCCCGCAACATCGTCTGATTTTCCTCATACGGCCGGTTTCTAAACTGTCTGTCTCTTCCACGCTTCCGGAAATTTTCCGGAAGCACCGGTAGTCGTTTTGTCTTTTGCCGTTTCGTCTTTTGTTGAGTGCCTGTCTATCGCGTTTGTTCTGTCAACGGAGTAGTGATGAAGGTTCAATCAGCCCACGATGTGTCGTCCGACGCCAATCCTGTCAAGGATTTGTCCGATACCGCATGGGAAAATCTCCGTGTTGCCTTGCGCGACCGTTTCGGCGAAACCGCCTATCGCCGTTGGCTGGAACCGATGACGGGCTCGGTCGCCTGCGACGATGCTGGCAACCCCGCCGTGACTTTGACTCTGCCAACGCGCTTTATGCGCGATTGGGTCGAAGCGCATTATGGCGACACTGTCCGTTCATTGTGGGGGCAAATTGCCGGCCAAGGCTCCGCTAAGGACAGCGTCACTTTCACCGTCATGTCGCCTTTGACCAAGGCCGCGCAAACCAAAACCGCGATCGACCACGCGGCCACATCGCCCATCGCGCCGCTTGCCGCTATGTCGCGTCCGGCGGATATCGCGTCGCCTTCCACATCGGGCTTCAATTGCGATCTGTCGGCCGATCTTGATCCGCGTTTCACTTTTGATAATTTTGTCGTCGGCAAACCAAACGAACTGGCCTATGCCGCCGCGCGCCGCGTGGCCGATACCGAAAACCCCGCTTTCAATCCACTGTTCCTTTATGGCGGCGTCGGTTTGGGCAAAACCCATTTGATGCACGCCATTGCCTGGCATATCCGCACCAACTACCCGCATCGCCGCGTTATCTATATGTCGGCGGAAAAATTCATGTATCAATTTGTGCGCGCTTTGCGTTTCAAGGATACCGTGGCGTTTAAAGAACAATTCCGTTCGGTCGATGTGTTGATGATCGATGATGTACAATTCATCGGCGGCAAAGACACGACACAGGAAGAATTTTTCCACACCTTCAACGCGCTGGTCGACCGTAACCGTCAGGTGATTATTTCTGCCGACAAATCACCACAAGATCTCGACCGTATGGAAGAACGTCTGCGTTCGCGCCTCGGCTGGGGTCTTGTCGCCGATCTGCATCCTGTTAATTACGAACTGCGTCTGGGCATCTTGCATGCCAAGGGTGAAAAACTCGGCTGCCCCGTGCCTGACAAAGTCATGGAATTTCTGGCGCATAAAATCGCCTCGAATGTCCGCGAACTCGAAGGCGCGCTCAACCGTATCGTCGCCCACGCCCAACTGGTGGGCCGCACGATATCTTTGGAAATGACCCAGGAAGTTTTGGCCGATATGCTGCGCGTCGCAGAACGCCGCATCACCATCGACGAAATCCAGAAAAAAGTCGCCGAACATTACAATGTCCGCGTCGCCGATATGCACTCCGCCCGCCGTTCACGCGCCGTTGCGCGTCCGCGTCAGGTGGCGATGTATCTGGCCAAACAACTCACGCCGCGTTCGCTGCCGGAAATCGGCCGTAAATTCGGTGGCCGCGACCACACCACGGTTATTCATGCCGTGAAAAAGATCGAAGAGCTGTCGGCTTATGACGCAAGCTTCCGCGAAGATGTGGAGCTGCTCCGCCGTCTGCTACAAAACTAAACAAAATCTCGCCTGTTGGCCATAAATTGCGCTTTTTATAGAAAATAAAACGCGCGTACAGGGAGTACGCTTGTCTTCTATTTCTATAAAAAGCGCAATTTCTGTCACAACATTCGAAATTTTGCCGCTCTCTATTTTCGAGAGAAGTGCAGGATTAAAACTTCCCCGCCGCCGCATAAACATACAAACAACCAAAACTGGCCAGCGTCAAAATCAGATAGGTGATTTGTGCGCCCAAAAAACGCATGCCGTCTGCCATCGCGCCGTGATTACTGCCAAAGGCATGCATCAACCGCGCCGCAAACAATCCCAACCCCATAAAATGCAACACCGATGCGGGCGCGCCGCTGGTTTCGATAAACCCCATCAAGATTATGGTTAACGGCACATAATCGGTAAAGCTGCGCACCAAAGCCTCCGCTCGGCGCAAATCATCACCGCCGCCTGTGGCATTGCTTGAAACCCGCACCCAGCATTTGACCATATTAAACGAGAGGACGATCAGCAAAAGCCCCAACAGGCCGGCATAAAGCAATGTGATATGCAAAGAGGTCACAGAAAATCCGTTCGGAAAGAAGAAAGTAATATAGAGGTTGCGCGTTGGCCGGATGTAAGCTTCACTTATCAGCCAAATAAAACTCCACAATTTTCAATCTGTGGGACTTTATAAACCTACTATTAACTTTCATGTGGTCAAACACAAGATGGTACCATCTTGTCTGATTCGGGGATGATCTGTTGTTCTATAAACCATTCAAAATACGGCTGAATCCAGAGTCCCGCCCCTTGTTGCTTCTGGCGGGCATCATCCTGACCTCACTGCCTGCCGGCACTGCCTATGCTGCCGGTAACGGCACTGCCATGCCCAGCGCTACTGCGGGCGCATCCTCCGGCTCTGCCAATGTCGCCTATCCCTCTTCTGCTGCCGCAACATCGACAGGCGGCTTGCCATCCGTCGCGCAACCTGTGGCGGGTTCAGGTTCCGTTCCCGCGCTGACAACGCCCGGCACTGCACCGGCGCCTACTTCCAACGGCATCATGATCCCGTCGCCCCCACCACCTTCGGCTTTTTCCAACGACCCGAACCAGCTGCAAATTCAGGCGGAACAAGCGGCAGCCCAGGCGCAAGCCGATGCCGACGCGGCGCAACACAAGGCCGAAGTCGACCATAACATCAAATCCTATGACAAAGCCTCCAACGGCCTGATGCCGCTGTCGCCCGACCAGGTACGCGATTTCATGCACAAGCTGGAACAGACGCAAAACGCCGCGCAAACCCCCTATGCCGGAACGCCCAAAGGCGAAACGCGTATCTCGACCCTTTCGCTCGATCCGGGTGTGGAACCGCCGCAAATCAATCTGGCGACCGGCTATGTCACGACTATCACGATGGTTGATGCGACCGGCGAACCCTGGCCCATCCTCGATGTCGGCGTCGGCGGCAATTTCGAAGTTTCGCCCACGCCGTCCGGCACGCATGTGGTTCGCATCATGCCGCTGACCCGCGTTGGCACTGGCGATTTGTCGGTGTTGCTGAAAGATTTGCCAACCCCCGTTATCTTCCGCCTGTCGGCGGGCGGCCCCACGGTCGATCTGCGTTACGATGCGCGTATCGGCAAAATGGGCCCTGGTGCCAAACCGCAAATTATCGGTCGTCAGAAACTGGAAGCCGGCGATGAAGTGCTAACCCTCATACTTGAAAACGCGCCACCGGGATCGGCGACACGGGTCAAGGTTGCGGGGCTGGACGCGCGCACCAAGGCTTGGTCGGTCGGCGACAAAGTATATGTCCGCACGCCTCTGACGATGCTTTCGCCCGCCTGGAACGCCAGTGTTTCCTCGGGCGATGGCACCAATGTGTACGAAATTGGCTCGGCGCCAGTTCTTTTAATGTCGGATAATGGCGCGATGGTTCGCGCCCAGATTTCACGGGACGATGATCATGACAGATAATTTTGACGAACACGAACATGAAGAACACCACGATGATTTCGTGGAACACGAAATCCCCTTGTCGGAACAAGGCAAATCTTCCGGCATGGCCAGCAACCTGACCGAAGCCTGGCGCACGAAACCTTTGTTCAAATTCATGGTGTTGCTGATCGCCGTTTTCGCGGTCGGCGTGGCGGCGTTCAACTTTTTGGGTGGCAGCGATAAACAACTCGACATCGCGCATCTGGCGCATCCCCCCGAAATGAAGGAAGCGCCGGGCGGCGCCGTGTCGCCCTATATGCGCGAACAAACCGAACTCGCGAACAAGGAACGTACCGAACAGGCGGCGGCGACAGGCGGCAGCGCCTTGCCAACGCCGATCGGCCAAACAACCGATGTCGGCAATTTTGGCGCCAGCGATAAAAAAGACGATCAGCTGAACGAATTGCGTGCTGAAACCGATATGTTGCGCAAACAAATGGCGCAACAACAGGTTCAACAACAACAAACCAATCGCCAGCCGGAACAATTCGATAATTCGCTGGCCGAAGCAATGCAACGCCAGATGCAGCAATTGCTGGAAGGCTGGACACCGAAAGGCATCAAGGCTGTCACGGTCGTCAAACCCGAAGACAATAAGAACGCTGTTGCGGCTGATGCGAATGCTGCCAATGGCACAACGCCTGCGACTGCCACAGGCAATCCGGCACCCAAAGCCATCGTCAATGCCGGCACAGTCAGCTATGGCCAGTTGATGACCGAAGCCAATTCCGATGTTCCGGGCCCCATTCTGGCGCAAATCGTTTCCGGCCCGTTGGCGGGCGCGCGGGCGGTGGGCTCTTTCGAAGTGGCGACCGGCTATGAAAAATATCTGGTTCTGAAATTCACTATCGCCGACAAAAAAGGCAAAGATTATCAGATCAGCGCGGTTGCGCTCGATCCCGATACAACCTTGGGCGGCATGGCGACCGAAGTGGATGAACGTTATTTCACCCGTGTCGTGCTTCCGGCGGCGGCAGGATTTTTGGAAGGCATGGGCCAGGCGTTGGGGCAGGGTAACACCAGCATCACGACCAACGGCACAACATCCATTTCGCAAACGAGTTCCAATGGATTCCACCAAGGCATCTATCAAGGCATGGGGCAGGCGGCGCAAACCGCGGCGCAATTCTTCCAGCAACAGGCCGATGTCACCAAACCGCTGGTGCGCGTCGCGTCGGGAACGCCGATCGGTATTTTCTTTGTCACCCCTGTTTACGAACCCAATGCCGATGGCAGCTATGGCGGCCCTGCGGCGCTTAATCCCGCCAATGCCATCAACCCCAACGGCATCAATGGTGGTTATCCCAACGGTTATGGCAATGGCTATCCGAATGGCAATAATTCGGTGCCTTACCCTTATCCGGGAAGCACGAACGGCTATCCATCCATCGGGCTCAATAATAACAACGGTTATAACGGCACAACCGTCAATGGTTATGGCGGCTATGGCAATGGTTACGGCTACAGCAACCAGCAAAATGTCAATACCAACGTGCCCTATCCCAACGCCATAGGCCATTAAACCCAGAAGCGCCGCAGAGTTCTCTTGCCGCCCGGCAAGAGCGGCGCTATGTAAAGAGTTCAGGAGCTTCCATGACCGACGACCATAACGATTTGCACGAAGATGCCCATGACGAAGAAACCGTCATCGCGGGCGACGCTGTGCATGAAGCGCCCTCCGATTACGAATTTGCCGATGATCACGGCGCGTCGACCATCGACCATAATGATGAACATGGCTCGCTGTCTGCCGATGCCGCGGACGCTCTGCCTGCGCGCCGCCGTTCGCTTCTGCCTATTCTGGCGGCTGTTGGTGGCGTTCTGGTTCTGGGCGGTGTTGCCTGGTGGCAATTCGGCGGGGCTTCTTCGTCGCCTGATGCATCCTTTATGTCGGCGGCATCGATGCCTGCGGCAACAGTTTCATCTTCTGTTCCGGCGTCTGTCACCCCCGCGCCTGTTGCGCCGGCACCTCTTGCGCCTGCATCACCGCCCCCGTTACCCGTCGCGGCAACCACGGCGGCTTCGCCCGTTCTGCCGCTCGCAACGCCAGACGCAACGCCACCTGTATCGGCGACAGCGCTTCCTGCGCCTGTGGAACAACCCACGCTTAAACCTATTGATGCGTTGATCGCGGCACCTAAACCCTTGCCTGTCGTGCCCGTACCGGCACCCGCGCCAGTCGTGATCGTTAAAACACCGGCATCTGTTGCGCCTATGCTTGCGGTGCCGTCACAAAATGGCGATGCCAATATCCAGTCGCTCGCAACCCGTATGGATGTTTTGCAAAAAGATGTCGAACATCTGACAACCCAATTGGGGCAAATGACCAACGCGCTGGCGGCAACCGCCACACCCACCAGCGACATTTCGCACCGTCTGGATGTGCTTGAACAAAAAATCGCCACCCTGCATGCGGGCAACGCAACCACTTCATCCGTCGCGCCTTCTCTGGTGGTGACGGATGAAAAACCGGTTTCGCACCCTGTCGTAGTCAAACACAAACCGCGCACCCCCAAAACGGTTCAGGTTAAGATCCACAAACCCATCAAACTGGCAGCCGCGCCTAAACCTGTGGCCAAGCCTCTGACAGTTAAAGAAGAAAAATGGGTTCTGCGTTCCGCCACCCCTGACCAGGCCTGGGTATCGGACAGCAACACCTCGCGCGACCTGAAACAGGTCAAAGTGGGGGATACGCTGCCCACCATCGGCCGCGTTACCGCCATTCGCCAAAATGGCGATGAGTGGGTTGTGCAGGGCACAAAGGGCTCCATACAGTGAAATAGAATAAGCTTTCAAGGCCGGACATGCACCCGCTGTCCGGCCTTTTTGCTGCATCTTCCGCAAAAAATGCTGCGCAGCAAAAGCGCAAAAAACGCCAATTTCCTTTGTTCGGAAAAATCCGTCCTATCCCTTGCAATTTGGCGGTAAAACCTCCATTTAAAGGGTATAAAGGTCTGGCCGATGCCGGATCATGAACCCGAACAGAATGCCCCTTATGATCACCTCGCTCGCACGTAAGTTCTTCGGCTCCCATAATGACCGCATTCTGGCGGCACAGGTGCCGACTATCGAACGCATCAATGCGCTGGAACCACAATTCAAAGTGCTCAGCGACCAAGGATTACGCGCCAAAACCGACGAATTCCGCGCCCGCCTGGCCAAAGGTGAAACGCTCGACGCCCTGCTGCCTGAAGCCTTCGCAACTGTCCGTGAAGCCGCCTGGCGCGTGCTGGGTCAACGCCCCTTCGATGTTCAGCTGCGCGGCGGCATGGTTTTGCATCAGGGTAAAATCACCGAAATGCGCACCGGTGAAGGCAAAACCCTTGTCGCCGTTTTGCCATCCTATCTCAACGCGCTCACCGGCAAGGGCGTGCATGTCATCACGGTCAACGACTATCTGGCTTCCCGCGACAGCGGTTGGATGGGGCGCATCCATGCGTTCCTCGGCCTCACCTCGGGCTGTATCGTGCATGGGTTGGAAGATGATGAACGACGCGCGGCCTATGCCGCCGATGTCACCTATGGCACCAATAACGAATTCGGTTTCGACTATCTGCGCGACAATATGAAATTCTCGCATGCCGATCTGGTGCAACGCCCGTTTAACTTCGCGATTGTCGATGAAGTGGATTCTATCCTGATCGACGAAGCGCGCACGCCGCTTATCATCTCGGGTCCTGCCGAAGATTCTTCCGAACTTTACATGCGCGTCGATGAACTCATCCCGCAACTGACCGAAGAAGATTACGACAAGGATGAAAAAGGCAAAAACATCTCGTTGACCGAAGCGGGCAACGAACATATCGAAACGCTCCTGGGCGATGCCGGTTTGTTGATCGCCAGCGCGAATGGCGGCGGCATGTATGACCCCGCCAATGTTATGATCGTGCATCATGTCAATCAGGCGTTGCGCGCGCACAAAATGTTCCAACGCGATGTCGATTATATCGTGAAAAATGACAAGCTTGTCATCATCGACGAATTCACGGGCCGCATGATGGAAGGCCGCCGTTATTCCGATGGGTTGCATCAGGCGCTCGAAGCCAAAGAACATGTGTCGATCCAACGCGAAAACCAAACACTGGCCAGTATCACTTTCCAAAACTACTTCCGCCTCTATCCCAAGCTGGCGGGCATGACCGGCACCGCATTGACCGAAGCGCCGGAATTCGCCGAAATCTATGGGTTGGAAGTGGTCGAAATGCCAACTAACCTACCGGTTAAACGCGACGATATGGAAGACGAAGTTTACGGCACCATGGCCGAAAAAAACGAAGCGATCATCAAACGCATCGAAGAATGCCGCGAACGCGGCCAGCCCATTCTGGTCGGCACCGTGTCGATCGAAAAATCCGAAACTTTGTCGGAAGTACTCAAGAAAAAAGGCATCCCACACAACGTCCTCAATGCGCGTTTCCATGATTCCGAAGCCAGCATTATCTCGCAAGCCGGCCGCCCCGGTGCCGTGACTATCGCCACAAATATGGCGGGGCGCGGGACGGATATTCAGTTGGGCGGCAATTTCGATGCGCGTCTGGCCGAACTTTCGGCAGCCCAAGGACAAGAGGGCGGCGAACCCGATGCGCAAAGCGTCGTCGCCTTGCGCAAGGAAATCGACGAAGCGCGCGAAAAAGTCCGCGAAGCAGGCGGCCTTTTCGTCATCGGCACCGAACGCCATGAATCGCGCCGCATCGATAACCAATTGCGTGGCCGTTCTGGCCGCCAAGGCGATCCGGGCGCGTCGATTTTCTTTCTATCGCTCGAAGACGATCTGATGCGCATTTTCGGCGCGCATAACCAAACGCAAAATATTCTGGCCAAACTCGGTTTGCGCGACGGCGAAAAAATCGCCCATCCGTGGATCTCGACCGCGCTGGCCAAGGCGCAACAAAAAGTCGAAGGCCGCAATTTCGACATGCGTAAAAATCTGTTGAAATTCGATAACATCATGAATGACCAACGCAAGGTCATCTATGAACAACGCCGCGAAATTATGGCCGCGGGCGATGTCGCGGGCGTTATCCGCGACCTGCGCGCCGAAGTCATTCATGATATGGTGTCGTCATCCATTCCACCCCATTCCTATATCGAACAATGGGATATTACGGGGCTGACCGAACGGGTGAAGGATATATTGTCGCTCGACCTGCCGCTGGTTGATTGGGCGAATGAAAACGGCATAGCCGAAGCCGAAATCGAACAACGCATAACGGCCGCTGCCGAAGAAAAACTGAAAGAAAAAACCTCCATTATCGACGAAGGCGCGATGCGTCACGCGGAAAAAGCCGCTCTTCTCGGTACGCTTGATCAGGCATGGAAAGACCATCTGCTGGCGCTCGATCACGTGCGTCAGGGTATCCATCTGCGCGGTTACGGACAACGTGACCCGCTCAACGAATACAGCCGCGAAGCGTTCGGCCTCTTCCAATTGATGTTGGGCAGCATCCGCGAAGAAGTAACCAAAGTTCTGATGCAGGCCGGCATGCGCTTGCCTTCATTGGAACAATTGATGGCCAGCCGTCAGGCCGCGCTGCAAGAACTAACCGGGGCGGAAGCCAGCGCATCCTTTGGCACAGAAACCCTGCCCGAAGGCACCGTACTGCGCCACCCGATGGCGCATAAATCAATCGCGGCATCGCCCACGCAACGCGCCGAATTTAACCAGACAGACAGCGCAACATGGGGCGGCACACCGCGCAACGCGGATTGCCCCTGCGGGTCAGGCAAGAAATACAAACATTGCCATGGCTCAGCCGGGTAATCGCGTATACTGGCCGATAACTGCGCTTTTCTGAAAAAAGGTAACGCGCGTATGTTTAATACGCCTGCCTTGCCTTTTTTCAGAAAATCACAGCTCTCGCCTTAGTCTCCGCAATTACCTCTTTCTCAAATTCCAAACTGATGATGTTCAAGAAAGAACTATTGAAGAATTTGGTTCCTCTCCCCCTCGCGGGGGAGAGGAAGTAAAAACTTAGGTTTGCGTTCTTGGGACACAAGCCTTAGTTTTTACAGGTGAGGGGGTGACGTGCCGTTTTCTCTCAATCTATCAGCATGCACGTCAAAATTCTGATTCTGGGTTTCTATGTCCACACACCCCAAACACTACGCCCGCGCGGCATCCTTCGCCCTCACCGCCTTCACCGGCTGGGTCATCAGCGACGCGTTGCTCAAACTCATCAGAACAACCGGCATCCCTGCCGGTCAATTGCTTCTCATCAGCGGCATCAGCGGCATGGTGGTTGTCTTCACCGTCGCCACATTGCGCGGCACCGTCAAAAAACTGCAACCACACAAAGGCCGCGGATTGTTTGCACTCGGCCTCTGCCAAACTGCCGCATGGCTTTTCTGGGTCTATGCGTTGCCGCATTTGCCCTTGGCCAGCATGTATGTCGTCGCCTTCATGACGCCGATGATCGTCGCCACTTTCGCGGCGGTGCTGCTCAAAGAACATCTGGGCTGGAAACGCGCTTCGGCCATCGCGTCGGGTTTCTGCGGCGTTATCATTGCGGTCAATCCGTTGAACCTTATGAACGGCGACACGCCCTTGCTGCCCTATGTGTTTGTGTTTGGCAGCATGGCGGCAACCGCCACGCAAATGCTGTTGTTGCGCATCGTCGGCAAAACCGAAAGCAGTGAGGCGATGTCCTTCCACCCGCGTTTGATATTGGTTGCAACGGGCCTTGTCTATTGCGCCTCAACCGGCTTTGTCGCGATGTCGCCCTTGGCTTTTCTGGCTATCTGCGCGTCGGGCGCGCTCGGCGCAACCGGCTGGGCTTTAATGGCGCAAGCATACAAATCGGCACCGGCTGCTGCGGTTGCACCCTTCCATTATTCGCAAATGATAACGGGTTCTATCCTTGGTTATTTCATCTGGGGCGATGTACCGAACGCGTATCTGATAACCGGCGCAATTGTAATTATTGTTTCAGGCATTTACTTGGTGCGCCATGAACGCCGCGCCAGCCGTTTAATGGTTCGTGTCGAATAAATTCTCTAAGGTACTAATTTATAAAAAGCCAGTTTGTCATGTCGTTCGTTTGTGCGAACAAACCCCAATCTTTCATAAAGATGTGCCGCCGGGTTGGAATGCAAAACATTTATGCGGATTATTTTTTTCCTAGTATCCGGCTCCCCCAAAATTCTTTGCATTACGCTTTGGCCGATAGATTTATTCTGATAGGTCGGTTGGATACAGAATAATCCAATATCCACATAAGTTTCCCGCGTTTCGACATTGATGAACCCGATGCGCTCACCATCTAGATGTATCATCCGTAACGTCTGGATATTAAATATTTGCCGATGCCCAGCAAGCTCTTCTGCCTCCGGCCAACCTTTGCCTGCGCGCACAAAATGATCAAGCATGGTTTGTTTGCGAAGTGCATAAAAATAATCGAAATCTTCCGGTTGTGCGGCCACAAAGGAAAGATTACCAATATCCATCATAGGGTTCACAAAGCCTTCACCAACTCTGGCACAATCACAAACAAATCGCCGACAATCCCATAATCCGCCACCGCGAAAATGGGGGCGTCGGGGTCTTTGTTGATGGCGACAATCACCTTGCTGTCCTTCATGCCCGCCAAATGTTGAATGGCGCCCGAAATGCCAACGGCAATATATAAATCCGGCGCCACAACCTTGCCTGTTTGCCCAACCTGATAATCATTCGCCACAAATCCGGCATCTACCGCGGCGCGTGACGCACCCACGGCGGCATTCAACTTGTCGGCCAAGGGTTCCAACACAGTTTTAAAATTCTCGCCCGACCCAACACCGCGTCCGCCCGACACAACAATTTTCGCGGCGGTCAATTCTGGGCGTGCCGATACCGACAATTCCGCGCTGACAAAACCCGACAAACCGCTGTCGGTTAAAACATCAATCTTCTTAACCGCAGCCGAACCACCTTTGCCCGCCGCATCAAACGCTGTGCTGCGCACCGTGATAAACTTAATCTTGTCCGAAGATTTCACGGTGGCAATCGCATTGCCCGCATAAATCGGGCGCACGAATGTGTCGGCGCTTTCAATGCCGATAATATCGGAGATTTGCGCGCAATCATGCAAACCGGCGGCGCGTGGCAGGATGTTTTTGCCGAAACTGGTCGCGGGTGCCAACACATGGCTGTATCCGCTGGCCAATTTCGCAATCAAACCGCCAACATTTTCCGCCAGAAAATTTTTGTAAACCGCATCATCGGCATGCAAAACGTCGCTTACGCCCTGAATCGCCGCCGCTTCCTGCGCCACGGCACCGCAATCAAAACCCACAACCAACACAGCAATCGGTGCGCCCAATTTCGCGGCGGCGGTAATGGTATGAAGGGTCGAAGGCTTTAAAACCTTGTTATCATGTTCGGCTAAAACAAGTGTGGTCATGACTATATCACCTTCGCTTCGTTCTTTAATTTATCAACCAAAGTTGCAACATCCGGCACCTTGATGCCGCCCTTGCGCACCGGCGGCGGTGCCACCTTCACGGTTTGCAATGTTGGCGTCATATCCACACCCAAGCTGGCCAACTCGATAATCTCAATCGGCTTTTTCTTGGCCTTCATAATGTTGGGCAATGATGCGTAACGCGGCTCGTTCAAACGCAAATCGGTCGTGACCACGGCGGGCAATTTCAACGCGACTGTCTCCAACCCGCCGTCAATTTCGCGCGTCACATTCACCTTGTCATCCACGATCTCGACCTTGGACGCAAACGTGCCCTGACCCCAACCCAACATGGCGGCCAAAATCGGCCCCGTCTGGCTGCTGTCATTATCAATCGCCTGCTTGCCCATAATCACCAGATCGGGCTTTTCTTTTTCGATAATTTTTTTCAACGCGCGCGCTACGCCGAGTGACTGGATATCCGTTTCAATCGGCACATAAATCGCGCGGTCAATGCCCATCGCCATGGCGGTGCGCAATGTTTCCTGCGCCTGCGTCACGCCCATCGTCACGGCGATGGTTTCCGTCGCAATGCCTTTTTCTTTTAAACGCACCGCTTCTTCCACGGCAATTTCGTCAAACGGATTCATCGACATTTTAACATTGGCAGTCTCAACGCCCGATCCATCCGGCTTGATGCGGATTTTAACGTTGTAATCAATGACGCGTTTAACGGTGACAAGAATTTTCATGAGACTAAAGCCAGAGTTAGAGGTTCACCCCCAAGGTACAAGCGCAGGCGCAATCCCGCAAGATATTGGATACAAAAAGAAAATCGGCGTTGCAGTAAAGCAACGCCGATTTCCAGGTAACCGCATAAAAACGAGGCTTAACCCGCTTTTTGCAATTCTTCGCCGGTGGTCTGGTCGATATTCTTCATCGACAATTTCACCTTGCCGCGATCATCCATGCCCAGGCACTTCACGCGAACTTCGTCGCCAACTTTCAAGAAGTCGGAAACGCGTTCAATACGCTGCGCCTTGATTTCGGAAATATGAACCAACCCGTCTTTCGAACCGAGGAAATTCACAAACGCGCCGAAATCGACAACTTTGACGACCTTGCCGACATAAACCTTGCCGGCTTCGGCTTCGGCGACAATGCCCTTGATCCAGTTAATCGCAGCATCAGCGGCGGTCTGGTCAACGGCGGCCACCTTAATCGTGCCGTCATCGTCAATATCGATCTTGGCGCCGGTTGTTTCGCAAATTTCGCGAATAACCTTGCCGCCTGTGCCGATAATTTCACGGATCTTTTCTTTCGGAACCATAAAGCTGGTGATGCGCGGTGCATTCTGGTTCACGCCGTCACGCGCCGTGTTCAACGCCTTGGCCATTTCGCCCAGGATGTGTAAACGACCTGCTTGCGCCTGTTCCAACGCAATCTTCATGATCTCCGCCGTGATCGACGTGATCTTGATATCCATTTGCAAGGCGGTGATACCCTTTTCGGTACCGGCAACCTTGAAGTCCATATCGCCCAGATGATCTTCATCACCCAGAATGTCGGTCAACACGGCAAAGCCGCGATCTTCCTTGATCAAACCCATCGCAATACCGGCAACGGGCGCGGTCAAAGGAACGCCGGCATCCATCATCGACAAGGATGCACCGCAAACGCTGGCTTGCGATGACGATCCGTTGGATTCGGTGATTTCCGAAACAACGCGGATCGTGTATGGGAATTTGTCTTTCGCTGGCAACACGGGACGCAACGCGCGCCACGCCAATTTACCATGACCAATTTCGCGGCGGCCGGGGCTGCCCATACGACCGGTTTCACCAACCGAGTATGGAGGGAAGTTGTAATGCAGCATGAAGTTTTCGCGATATTCGCCTTCCAGCGCATCGATGATCTGTTCGTCCTGGCCGGTGCCCAGCGTGGTGACAACCAATGCCTGTGTTTCACCGCGTGTGAACAAGGCCGAACCATGCGCGCGTGGCAAAATGCCGACTTCGGAAACGATAGGGCGCACTGTCTTGGTGTCGCGTCCATCGATACGTTTGCCGCTGTCCAAAATCATGCCACGGACATGATCATATTTCAGCAACTCAACGCCTTCCTCAACTTGTTCCGCCGTAAATTCTTCTGTCTTGATGCTTGCCAAAGCCTTCGCTTCCGCCGCATCCAACAACGCATAACGCGCCTGCTTGGCTGTTTCGTTGTAACCGGCTGTTACTTCCGCGCCAATCAACGACTTCAACTTCGCCTGCAACGCCTTCTTGTCATAAGCGGGTTCTGGCAATGCGCGTGGTTCTTTCGCGGCGCTCTCAGCCAGCGAAATAATCAAATCGATAACAGGTTGGAAACCTTTGTGGCCGAATGTCACGGCATCCAACATAATCTGTTCGGATAATTGCTGTGCTTCCGACTCAACCATCAAAACGCCTTCGCGCGTTCCGGCCACAACCAGATCAAGGTCGGATGCTTCGCGTTCTGCAGCAGTCGGGTTCAGCAAGAACTGACCATCTTTATAACCGACGCGTGCGCCGCCGATGGGGCCGAGGAACGGCAAACCGGAAATGGTAAGCGCGGCTGAACAACCAACCAAAGCGACGATATCGGGATCATTTTCCAGATCATGCGACAATACATGCGCAACGACTTGCGTTTCACACAAATAACCATCGGCGAACAAGGGGCGAATGGGGCGATCGATCAAACGGCTGACCAAAGTTTCCTTTTCGGTCGGACGGCCTTCGCGTTTAAAGAAGCCACCTGGAATTTTACCGGCGGCATAGGTTTTTTCCTGGTAGTTAACGGTAAGCGGAAAGAAATCCTGACCGGGCTTGGCGGATTTTGCGCCGACAACGGTACACAAAACGGTGGTGCCGCCCAAGGTGGCCAAAACGGCGCCATCGGCTTGACGGGCGATGCGTCCGGTTTCAAGCGTCAGCTTGCGTCCGGCCCAATCCATTTCTTTGCGGTAAACTTTGAACATTCGTTATTTCCTCTAAGGTATCGAGGAACAATAACTGCGCGAGGAGGCCGCAACCTGTGGCGGACCATTTCCTGCAACCGTCATTGTTCCGGTTGAGTCCCACAACACCCTATGTGCCATGGCCTTTCATGCGGCGTTTCGCTTCATGAATTTATGCGGTGTTTATGCCTTGAATATCGCAAGAAGTCTAGGCCAAACATGAATTAGGTAAAGGGAAGCGAATGGCCGGGAGAACCTCTACCCCGCGAGGGGGAGAGGTCAGAAAAACTTAGGCTTACGCTCTTAAGGCGTAAGTCTTAGTTTTTCCGGGTGAGGGGGCGTCCATCAGTCTATGTGCTACCCTAGACACAAAAACACCACATAAAACTATCCCCGCTTTCGCGGGGATAGTTGATCCATTTATTTACGCAGACCCAAATCCGCAATCAGCTTTTCATAAACATCCTGCTTGGTCTTTTTCAGATAGTTCAACAGGCTGCGGCGGTTGCTGACCAACATCAACAGGCCCCGGCGCGAATGGTGATCTTTTTTGTGTGTGTCGAAATGGCCGGTCAATTGATTGATGCGATCGGTCAAAACGGCGATCTGCACTTCGGGTGAACCGGTGTCGCCCTTGGTACGGGCATGTTTTCTAATAAGCGCGGTTTTGCGCTCTGCTGCTTCCGACATCATAATCTCCTTTGTTTAGGTGTTAGTGCCGGAACCAGGATGTCGTCCAGTGATCACGGCGAAGACGCGCTTTATGGCTCAAATAACTTCATTAAGCGAGTCAAAAATGACGTTGCCAAAAAGCTATGATGGCACACAATCTTTCGATTTAAGGGTGGGTGCTATAACCGCGGAATGGCTTCTGGCGATCTTGGCTATATCACTTTCTGCATATATGACCATAGAAAGAGAAGCTGCTGTTACAGCAAAAAGTAAAAGTGGGCGTTTGCTATCTGTTGTAAACATTTTATTTATGCATAAGGTTGCTGTCGGCAATGCGACCAACACCATAGCGCCATCAATAATGTTCATAAAAACTCCTTATTTTTGCTAAAAATTACAATATATGTATTGAAGCAAATACAAAAATCAAAGGATGTTAGCAAGCATGTTCGATATAATTCTCTAAAAACTAAACCCGCGCAAAACGCGGAATTCCCCCGCAATCGCTTCAACCAAAGCCACCGGCACGCCCTGTTCCTCGGCAAAGATAACCGGCGCATTGAATATATCCCCATGCGAAGGTTTAATCAGGATTTTTTGCCCTAAACGTAGCGTATGTGCCTCCGAAGGGCTCAATTTAAGGGTTTCAAAGCCAGATAATACCGATTTCATGGGTAAAACGACGCCCAAACCGGCCTTTTCAGCCACCAAACTCTCTAATTTGGGCATTGTAACCGCATTTTCGATTGTAAATGCACCCACGCGAGTGCGCCGAAGGGCAACAACATACCCGTGTGTGCCGAGTTTTTGCGCCAAATCCCGTGCCAAAGACCGCACATACATGCCCTTGCCCGACGAGGCGCGGAAAGATGCGCTGTTTTCATCAATTATTTCAACAAGTTGCAAATCATGAATCGTCACATTCCGCGCGGCCATCTCGACCACCTCACCGGCGCGGGCAAGGTCATAGGCGCGTTCGCCTGCAATTTTAATGGCCGAAAAGGCGGGCGGTTTTTGCGCAATAACCCCAACAAAACCGGGTAATGCTGCGCGAATACCGGCTTCCGTGGGGCGCACATCGCTGGTGGCGCAAACTTCGCCTTCGGCATCATCGGTGGTGCGCGCTTCGCCCCATTGAACGGTAAATTCATATTCCTTGTCGCCATCCATCACATAGGGGATCAATTTGGTCGCCTCGCCAAACGCCAACGGCAAAATCCCCGTTGCCAAAGGATCCAACGTGCCGCCGTGCCCCACTTTGCTGCCGCCCAACAACCGTCGCGCCCGCCCCAAAGCCTGTGTGGATGTCTGCCCCAAAGGCTTATCCAAAATAAGCCAACCATGAATAGGGGGATTGTTTTTAAACTTTTTCATTCTGTTCATCTTTTCGGGTTCAAACGCCCCAGACCTCTAACCCCAGACCCCAACTTAAGCAAGTTTTAAGCACCATACGGGACAATGCCCCCATGAACACCACACCCGACAAACTCGACCACCGCCATCTCATCGATCTTTCCATTCGCTTCGTGCTGGGGCTCAGCTTCGCGCTCGCGGCGGGGTTTTACCTCCATAACGGCATGGTCTATGTGCAGGCGGTCGATTTCAACAATCCGCAACCGCATCAACTCGCGCACATCTTGTCCGTGTTTGCCATCGGCCTCTATACGCTGATGGTCGCCTGTCTTTACGCGTTGCGCCTGCGTCCGCGCAGCAAATTTGCGGGCGTCGGCCCTTGCGCCGCCGCGATCCTTGGCGGATTCCTGATGTCGGCTTTATTGCTGTTATCACCGCGCGAAGATCTGCCGCTCTGGGCACTTACCTCAGCCGCCATTCTTGTGCTTGTCGGCAATCTTTTCACCGTTATCATCTTGCTGCATCTTGGGCGTTCTTTTTCCATTCTGCCCGAAGGCCGCCGCTTGGTCACCCATGGGCCTTATGCGATTGTGCGGCATCCTTTGTATCTTGCCGAAGCCGTGGCGGCGTTGGGTGCAGTGATAACTTTTCTGTCGCCCTGGGCATTGATCTTGGTCGCGGTGCAGCTCGCCATGCAAATCGCTCGCATCCATTACGAAGAAAAAGTGCTGAAAGAAACTTTCCCCGAATATGCAGATTACGCCAAGAAAACGTGGCGACTTATTCCGGGTATTTATTAGCTACATTTTTGCCATGCGCATTTTGTGCGCAGCATTTCCCGCCGCATGATGCGTTTTTTTATGATGTGACGCAAACGCGACCTGCTCATTATAAGACATCAAAGGTGGCACAGGCGGCACATGCTCCATCGCGTAAACAACCTTGTTGGCATAAGGTGGCCCATAGGCGCGCGACGCGGAATGATAAGCGGCAATGCCATTATACAAACCACCGGTCTCCATCATTTTCTGTTTCAAAATCCATGTGCCGATATAAATATTCTCGCACCCGCTGTCGCGTATCGCATGATAGGCGGTGTTGTAACCAACACCCCACAACCGCGCCAATCGCGGCACCCACAAAGTGTTGATCTGCATCGGCCCCAAATCATAGGTGCCATTGATGTTGGGGCCCACCGCCATGCCCACGCGCCCGCCTTCCACCGACATAACGCCGCGGATAACATCGGGCGGCACATGATAGGTTTGCGACGCCAGATACAAACAGGTTTTTAAATTCGGCGCGACGGGCGCCATGCTTTGCGTAACAAGATGATTTTCAACCACAGGCGATTGCGCAAGGCTAGTGCCTTGCGGTGTCGATGCGGGCAGAACAGTATCAGCCACAGCATCTTGCCGAACGACAGAAGATAGCAGCGCTTCCATCCGGTGGGCATGCATCGCGGTGCCGCACACATAGGATAACCCCAGCGTCAGCATCAAAGAAAAACCCATGAAAAATCGATTCATATACATGGGCGTATCAAACGCCACTGCCCGATTCTTTACAATTTGAATCCGCCACCTCCTTATAAAGGGGGCGTAAAAGACTTTGGTTAAGGGCGGCTTGCCACACCCGTCCATCTGACCCTTAATAAATTTCTAATTACTTTCAACCCCCCATGATAGAATTGCACGTTACCAGTGGAACTAAGCCCTCAACCGGATTTTAGGACCCTAAATAAGAGTTTGTTTACCAATCTGGGGTACATCTTAAGAATGATCACCAATCCGCAAAAAACTGCCGCTACGGCCAAAGCCAAGAAACGCTCTGTCTTTGGCCTTTTGTTCAATCCGCAATTGGGCAGCAGTATCAGCCCCTTGCGCGAAAGCACGCGGATTTTTGTGCATCTGGTCGCCTCCGTCTTCTCGATTTACAAATTGATTCCCAAAGATTATCCCGGCCTGCGCGACCAAGAAACGCGCCTGTCTTTCGGCCATATCCTGCGCACCGGTTGGAGCAATATCCGTTTCACCCGCGAAGGCGCGCCCCAGGCCATCATCTTTTTCGCCGTGGTCGGCGTGATGGTTATCAGCACCTTTGCCGTTATCTCGACTTTCCTCAGCCTGTTCATCGGCCATGCCCATGCACAGGCCAGCATGTTCCAACCGGAAAGCAGCGATCTCGGTCAGGCATGGCTGGATTATCTGTTCAATAATCCGACAGGCGGCACCGTTTTCGCGACGCATTCCGATACCTACAGCGGCGATAACACCGTCGCGCTCGCCGACCCGTTTCAAGGCGGCCATATTTTGCAACAAGCTTTGATGACTGCGCTCGGTTTTTACAGCGATGCCATTCTTGTCGTTGCCGCCATCATCTTGTTTTATCATCTGGCTTCGATGGTTGTGGAAACGGCGCATCACGGCGTACCCATGGGCAAACGCGCCAGCCAGATCTGGGCGCCTATCCGTCTGGTCTTTGCCATTGGCTTGCTGGTTCCCGTCAATGGCGGCCTCAGCTGCGGTCAATACATTGTTGTCAAAATGGCAGAGCTGGGCGGCGGTATGGCCAGCCAGGCATGGGATTTGTTTTTAACGCAAATGGCCTCCAGCACATCGACGGCTGTTCCTCCTCCGGCGGGCACTGTTGAAAATGTCGGCGCGGATGTTATCCGTATGCTGGCATGCCGTGAATCCTGGAATTATCATATTCAAGAATTTGCAGCAGGCGGCGTAACGATTGCACAAATGCCAATGCCTACCGGAACGGCGGCCAATATTGGCGGCATGACGGGTACTAAATATTCATTCTCCAGCAATGCGCTGGGCGATCTGGATGTTTGCGGTTGGTATTTTGTTCCCAATGGTACTGGCAACACCTTACTGCAATCTGCAATAGACATTCAGACTACCGCTTTGACAACATCGGTTGGCGGCGAATTTCAGGCGGCGGCGGATAAAATTCAGGGTGTGTTTGATGCACCGCTCGGTCAAACGCAAACACCGATACATTTGGATGCAACATTTGCCAATGCCGTTGGTGATTATCAAAAAGCCGTGACGACGGGAATGGCTGGTCTTATCCAACAACAACAAGGCCAGATCAGCAGCACGATTGCCACCATGAAACCTTATGGATGGGTGATGGCTGGTGCTTTCATGAATACGATTGACCGCATGCAAGCCAGCCTTGCAGCAGCAGCCAATGACAGCATGATTAAAACATCGCCACCTCAGTCGGGCGACATCAGTAATAAAGGCAAGCCAGAACAATCCTGGCTGCAGAAATATAATCCTCTTGATTACAGTGATTCCCAACAGGCGTGGGATGTCCGCAAAAAAGTTGCCCAGGATATGGCGGCATTCGACCATTATCAGATCAAGGCGATCAGCGATAACAGCAACGTGCAGTGTGCCGCTATGTTGGGCTTGTCCGCTCAAAGCTCGGATGGGGCAACGACTGGCTTTATCACGGGCGCCATAGAATATCTTTTTGGTGCAGTTGATCATTTGGCCACCCTCAACGGTGTTTGGTCTGCCGGAACGGGCGCCACTGTTTGTGGTGGCACAACACCCGCGACCTTCAAATTGGGCGTTCAGTTTGGTGGCACTGATCCATTCTCGGCGATGTCATTTTTGGGTCACGCGAATATCAAAACCGCTTTCGACATTGCGGCGGTGGGTGCCGCAGCTTCGGCAGTTTCGGGCATTGCCTCTCTCTTTGCCGGCGCTAATCCCTTGGTTGGTCTTGCAGGTGGTATTGTTGGTGCCGCTGCGCCGCTTGCATTTTTCCTTGCGCTCATTTTCTGGACGACGGGCTTTATTCTGGCTTTCATGATACCACTGATGCCCTTCATGCGCTTCTTCTTTGCTGTCTTGTCGTGGGTCGCGGGTGTTTTCGAAGCTATCATTGCTGTGCCGCTGATTGCTTTGGCGCACCTCAATCCCGAAGGCGAGGGTTTGCCGGGACAAGCAAAAACGGCTTACTTCTATGTCTTCAATTTGTTCCTTCGTCCTGTGTTGACCGTTTTTGGTTTGCTGTGTGGCCTGATCCTTTTCCTGGTTGCGCTCAGCTTCCTCAACTACGCCTATGCCATTGCCGTGGCGGGTGCAGGCGGAACGGCCTTTGGTTTGATCACAATGGAAAAGCTGCTCTACTCCATTTTGTATGTGGCCATTTTGTATATTTGCGCCAATCACGCTTTCCAACTTATCGACCATATTCCGCAACAGGCACTTACCTGGATGGGCTCACAAGGCCAAGGCATGGCCAAGATGGGCGATGTGGACAGGGTCGAATCCTTCGGCACGGCAGCGGCTGGCTATATGGGGGCGCAAGCGCTCTCAAATATTCGCGCCTCTGCCACCAAAGCGCATGAAGCCAATGTTGGCTATCGTAGTAATACAAAAGCACTCGAGAATGCCGGGGCTGAACAAAAACGCCATCAAGAAATTCTCGGCGCTTTGGGCAGGTTCGGTGGCGCTGGAGATGGCGCTGGAGATGGTGGTGGAGAAGGTGGCCAAAATTACCTGCCTCAAGGACTCACTGGGGGTTCGGGTGTTGGCCCAGATTCTTCACAATCCACCAATGTGGCCAGTGATGGAAAGTCCGGCACTTTTGGACAGCCCGGTCAGGCGCCTCCTCAAGGTGGTTCGAATGTGGGATCTGTTAAAGGTTCTTCACCTTTTTCTTCTCCCACATTGCCTGGAACATCTAAACCACCTGGTTCTATAGATAGTAAAACCTAAGGTTTATCAACAAAAAACACCAATAATTGATCATGCTTCTTGCTTTATATAGCGAAACTATTTTAATAGTTTTGCGCCATGCCGCAGCACTGTATAATGACGGCATGATTTAAAAATTGGATGAGGGTTTATTATGCCGGATATTAAAATTGGGCCGCAAGCAACACCTGCTGCTAATACTCCCCCCGCAAGTAAAGGCGCGGCTGCTCCCTCTGCAAGTAAGATTCAGTCTGATTTTCAGGACGCCAAAAAAGAATTTTCGCATAATAAATGGGTACCTGTTGGCGTCGCGGCGGCGGTTACTTCGCTCGCCTACTTTGGCGATTATTTACCGCACGGCCCCGCCGGTCTGGTTGGCGGCGCCGCGCTTTTTGGTATTTCGGCGGCGGTCACAATGTGGGGTCAGGAATTGATCCCCTTTTCCAAGCCGAACAACCCGGAAGAACTCGCAGCCTACAAGCTGGCCAAAGCCAAACAAAAACATCCCGCAAAACATATCGCCAAGGGGGTCATCTTGGGCGCTGTTGCTCTCGCGTTTTTCCCTGCTGTTATGAATGCGGCGCTTAATTGGGGCATCTATTCACCCGACAGTGCCGCCGTAAGGCTCGCGCATAATGATGCAAAAATGATCGGCCTTGCACGCGATAAATTTAAAATCCCAACACCGGGTGACTCGTCCAGCATGTTCTCAGCGCCTGATGTCAATTCAATCGGCGATGTCTATACGCGTGGGGCTGTCCAATATACCGGTTCCGGCACTGCCTATTTTTATAAAACCGGCGCTATGAGCGGCGACGCCACTCAAGCCAAGCCCACAGGCAAAGTTGTCAAAGGCCAAGTGTATTGCGCGGCCTTTGCCGGCAATGGATTGCTTGCCATCAAGCAATCGCAAAAAGCTGGCAGCACCGTCTTCACGCCTCAAGCAGAGGGTTGGGAGCCAGTCAGAGGCAGCGATAAATGCACCGCCATTTTACAATCGCGTAAAAACGAAGCTTAAAATTTACTGCCCCCACCAAGCATCCAGCACAATGCCGAACACCGACATTTGGTCGGGGTGGTGCACGCGCGTCCACGAAGCGATATCGTTCGCGCCCAGATAATAAAGCGGCACTGTGTAATGTCCCGCCATCAAAACGCGGTCGAGCGCGTGGACAGACGCCACCAATTCTTCGCGCGTGCGCGCATTGGGTATCGATGCCGCCAAGGCATCCACAACCGGGTCTTTCACACCCGCATAATTGCGGCTGCCTTTTTGGTCTGCCGCCGCTGTGCCCCAATAATAACTTTGTTCATTGCCGGGCGATAAGGTGCTCGACCATTTATTGATCGTCACATCAAAATCAAAACCTGTCATGCGCATCTGATATTGCGCGCTGTCCACCGTACGAATGGTGGCATTAATGCCCAATCGTTGCAACGCATGCGCCCAATTCAACGCGGTCTTTTCTTCCACCGGATCGCTTAACAGAATTTCAAAAACAACCGGCATGCCCGCGCGCGTATAAAGCTGATCATCAACAATTTTATACCCGGCATCGCGCAACATCGCTTCCGCCTTCAATAAATTATCGCGGAATACTTCTTCATTATCGGCACGCGGTGGCGTTACCGGTGTCGTGAAAATTTCCGGCGGCAATTTATCGCGGTAAGCGTTCAGAATTTCCAGCTCTTTGCCTTCAGGCAAAGCGGGCGCGGCCAATTCCGAATTGGGGAAAAAACTTTCAACGCGTTTATATTGCCCGTGAAATAAATTCTTATTCACCCACGCAAAATCAAAACTATATTCCAACGCCGCGCGCAACGCAGGGTCGGCCAACAAAGCGCGCCGCGTGTTAAAAACAAACCCATAGGCGGGCTCGACATTATGATGTTCCAGTTTTTCCAACCGCACGCGATGATCGGCAACCGCCGGAAAATCATAAGCCGTCGCCCATAAAGTCGGATCGCCCTCGCGGCGAATATCATATTGCCCGGCTTTAAAAGCCTGTAAGGAAACGCTGTCATCGCGGTAATAATCAATGCGGATTTTGTTGAAATTATACAACCCACGCGTCACCGGCAAATCGGCGCCCCAATAACGCAAATCGCGGTCATAGGTAATCTGCCGACCCAAATCCACTGCCGCAATTTTATAAGGGCCGGAACCGATGGGAATACGCACGCTGGTCTGATTGAAATCGCGATCCGCCCAATCATGCTTGGGCAAAATCGGCATCAACCCCATAATCAACGGCATCTCGCGGTCAATCTTGCCCTTGGCGTCTTTTAAGAATGTGAATTTGATACGCGTTGGCGACAGCTTCTCGACAAACGCAACCTTCTTGTAATAAGTGCGGTGGTTGGGGCGGCCTTTGTCGCGCAAGGTTTCAAACGAAAACAAAACATCGTCCGATGTTATGGGTACGCCATCCGAAAAATGCGCCTTGGGGTTCAGGTTAAAAACAATACTCGACCTGTCATCGGCCACTTCAACACTCTGCGCAATCAACCCATACAGCGTAAAGGGTTCATCCCACCCGCGCATCATCAGGCTTTCGTAAACCAACGACATGGTGCCCGCACCCAAACCGAACGGCGGCTGCCCGCGCACGATAAACGGATTAAGGCTGTCGAAACCGCCAATCGTGCCCAGCTTCAACAAACCGCCTTTGGGCGCGTTGGGGTTGGTATAGGCGAAATGGTCAAAACCCGTTTTGTAAACCGGCTCGCCCACCATCGTCAGGGATTCTTGCGGTTTGGACATATTCACGGCGCGCGCACCCTGCGGCACTGCGGCAGCCAACACGGCCAATAAAACAACAAAGGGGGAAAGGCGCATCGACAAAGCCAGACGGACAGGAAAAAACCGCGTTAACCATACCATAGATTTGGTGCGATGAAACTAAATCCGCGTTTGGAGGCGGGGCAGGGTGCGGGTTATAATGCCCCGACAGTTTTCCGATGGGGTTGAAGAATGAAGTTCAAGAATTATGCACGTAGTCTGGTTGTTGCGGCTTCGCTGGCTGCGGCGCCCCAAACAGTCAACGCGCATTCTGCCCCCGCCGATCCCATCACCCGCACAAGCCGCGTTTGCAGCGACCTCAACGGCAGCCCCGAACTTTATTACCGCGCCGATATGGGCGGCAAAAGATATGATGTGTTTGTGTCCGGCATTAATATTAGCCCGGGCTATGGCACCCAAAGCGCCTATGTCATGGCGGGAACCAATGGCATCTATTTTCAAGCTAATGTGCGCCCTTACTATTTTCCAACCACCCGATATGTAAACACCCAGCGCCGCGAAGGCGCGCCAGAACCTTCCGATGCTTCCAAGAAAGAGCTTTTGAGAACTTTTGCTCTGGTGGCGATTGACGATATGCAGCATCGCGTTTTCGCAAGACTCTGTGGCCGGGGATATGGCACGCCGGACGAGTTTTCAGGCGCACAAAACCGCCTTGTTTCTTCCGCCCAACCTTAAGGCCCTACCCCCCAAATTAAGGGTTGATTAATCCTTTTGCCGCTAAACTTTATCATAATAAAAAGCTTCTTCTGTGTTGGCCTATTGTTAAATAAGGGAAGACCCTATGCAAAAAAAACCTGGATTTTTGGTCATTGCCCTCCTCCTTTTGGCCGCTGTAAGCGCCCCCCAAAAATCATGGGCCAGCAATATCCCAACCGGTGCCGATGCGCCTGTGGCGACAAATGATTGCCCCTCGGGTAATGCCACGGATGAAGCCTATTTCACGAACAAATCCGCCGATATGCAAAGAACGGCTCAGAATATGTTCAACATCAATACGCTTTACCCCATCGCCACATCCGCCAATTCCTGTATAGGCAATCTGTTGAACGCCTTTAACAAACTACCCGCCATCATGAGCAGCCCCAACCCTTTGTTGGCTGCGATCACGGCTGTGGCCGGGCAAATCGTTTCGCAGGTTATCAATTCAACCTGCCAATCGGCTTTGGGTACGGTGACATCGGCGCAAAACGCTTTGACGAACCTGACCAAAATCTGTCTTCCCATCCCCAAATTTAACGGGTTGGATTTGCCAACGATCAGCGCGCCCTCGTGCAGCGGCGGCATAACCGTCAGCCCCGTCAGCTTTTCGGCGAACAGCTCTTTTGTGCAAACGTCAGTTAACCCCTATTTGAAATAGACCGGGAAGATTCCATGAAAGACAAAGTAAATCATTTCAAAAAAAGATTTCTTCACGGTGTCGCCCTATGCGGTTTGGCCGTAGTGCTTTTGTCAACCCATTCAACGCCCGCTTATGCGTTGCTGGGCATCAGCCTGCCCAGCCTGACGGATATTTTAACAGCCCTGGCCGGTGTCGTGAACACGGCCGGCCAATCGATACAATCCAAAATCAATCAAACTTTGAATGATATCAGCAACACCAACAACAAACAAAACGTCGCGGTTGGCGCTGTTCTTAATAACGCCGCTTCCCATACCGCCCCTTCGGGTTACAGCGCCTGCGCCGTCCAAACGGGCAGCACCCGCCGCTCGGCCGAAGCCGCCAGCGCGGGTCAAATGTCGGCGGCGCTTACCCAAAGCCAGTCAAACCGCCCCAACGACCCCTCGACACAGGCACAAGAATTAAAAAACAAATGCGCCTTGGGTCTTATTAATACCGCTAACGCAACAGATCCCGACTCGGCCGCCTATAAACGCCTGATCGGTACCTGCACGCCGCCTTCCGGCATGACCGCGCATCCCGGCGCCGATAAATCCATCACCAGCCTGTTGAAGCCTTTTGAATATTTTGTGCCCGATAATTATCCCGGCCAACAAACGGATGGCTCTTACAAAATCCTTCTTGCACCAACAGGCGGCAAGGATTATTCGGGCTTTATTGCGGCTTATGGTTTTTGCCAAAATGTAACGCCTACGCAATCTGCACCGCCTCAGGGTACGGGCGCGGCAACGGCGGGTGATATGGTCGAAGCCAGCCGCCGTAACGAACAATCCAAAGTCAGCATCATCAGTGCCTGCTGGGATGCGCTTGCCGACCGCATGCAATATGCTTCCACCAACCCGGTAACGGCTTATGATCCGCTGACCAACACGATGGTTGTCGCCCACACGCTTCAATATAATGAATGTCAGGATGATTATGCCGCCAATCTGCTTACATCCGCCCAACTGTCCGACTGTCAACAAAATGGCCGCAGTCTTTTACAGGCCAAACATGACCGGGCTTACAGGCTTGGCGCGCAATCCCAATATACGACCAAAGTGCTTTCTGTAGTTGACCGCAACACCGAACCCCAACTGACGGCTGCAGCTTGGGCTGATGAAATTAAATTTCGGGCCGATCTCCGAGAAGAACAGGTCGAAGTCCAACAGGCAATCACTGGCCTCAAGGGAACCAATATTCCCACAACCAGCGCTGCAGACAGACCGGTGCAATGAACGGGTTGCGGGCACGGGTTTGTACCATGCCCAACCCTGTTTCTTCCCTTCACCATTCGCTAACCATTTAACGGCATGCTTGCAGGCGGGGAATGGGGGGCTTTGCCCTTCAAAATCCCTAGGCATCCAGCCCTCTTTGCTGAAAGTAAATAGGGGGGTAGAAGCATGAGGTGGCCTTGATACAGGCCACAGACAAAAGATTTGAAGGGCTAAGAACATTATGACCGAGACAGCAGAAAACACGAATATGCAGGCGTTGCTTACCGCCTTCCGCCAGCTGGGCCTGCCTTTGTTACAAGCCGTCGGCGAAGCCCAAAGCCGCGATCAAAATTCAGACCCTTCAACACCCGCCCCCATCAATGCCGCCATCCTCGGCCCCCTGGTCGACAGCACCGTGATGCTCAGCCAGAAACTCGCCGCGCAACTGGGCGCCAGCGAAGATCAGGTCGATGCGTGGGTGCGTTGGGCGCTGGCAGGCGCGGCAGCGCAAACGGTAGGTTCGGCATATAAAACGTCAGGTCGTGCGATGACCGAAGAAGAAGCCGATCACATCGCCGCCATCGCCGTCGATCTGCAAACCAAATTCAAGGCTCAAATTCCGGCAGGGCAAGAAAACCTGCCCAACACCATCGCCACCTTCCGCGCCAAGATGCTCGAAGCCATGGTGCCGGTGGTGGGCGCTGTCGCGCAATATTCCTTTGGCCGTTCCGAACATGCGCTCTTGGCCGAAGTCGCGGAAAAACTCGTCAAGACTGCCGACCAAGTCACGCGCGCGCTTGCACCCACGGGCGCATCCGCCGAAGAATGGCGTTTGCTGTGCTGGCATGTGCTCAAAGCCGCCGGGCAAATCTACACCGAATCCCATCTGGGCGAAGCCGACCGCCTTGTCTATATGGAACCCGAAGAACGCGCCGCCTATTTCGCGCAACATGGCCAGATCGTGCCGATGCAACAAGTCTGGCAGGCCTTCAATCAACGCATGGCCATGCTGGCAACGCTTGCAACCTATCTCGATGTGCCTGAATCGGCGCGCCTCGATGCGGGTGGATGGTAATGGTTCTAACCGCACAAGCCTTGGCTGCTTGCGTGCTTATGGCCGCCAACACCTATCATGTGCCGGCCGCCGTGATGATCGGCATTATGCATGTCGAAGGCGGCCATGTCGGACAGGAAGCCGGCCCCAATATCAACGGCACTTACGATCTCGGCCCGATGCAGGTCAACACGCGCTGGCTGCCGATGCTGGAACAAACATGGCATGTCAACAGCCCAACGGCGCGCACATGGGTGCGCGATAATGGCTGCGTCAATGTTCATGTCGCGGCGTGGATTCTGAAACAAAAAATCGACGATAGCGGAAGCCTGTGGGGCGGCATAGCGGCCTACCACTCGGCCACACCCGCCATCGGCGGCCCATACGCCACGCGCGTAATCGCGGTAATGGATCGCAAAGGTCTGGTCAGGCATGATGTGCCGCTCTATCCTTCAAGCGCAACGCGCACCCCTTCCGCCCAGCTCGCCCAGAAATAGGATCGAATAATGAAAAAATATCTGCTCCTCTTTTCTCTCCTCGCTCTGCTTCCTCTCCCTGCTTTCGCTGCCACCACACCTTCGCCCGACGCCAATCCGGTGCTGGGCGCCATCCAAAAACAGGGCGCCAAACTTTTTTATCTCGGCACGCGTTTCGGTATGGATGGCTGGTTCATCGTCAAAGACGGTCAGGTGCAAATCGCCTATTCGACGCCCGATAACAAAGGCACGATCATCGGCGCGATGTTCGGCGACAATGGCGATAATGTCACCGCCACGCAAATGACCGCGCTCATTCAAAATAACAAAGAAGTCGCGGCGTTGATTGCCAGCGCACAAAAAGAACAAGCCGCCATTAGCCAGGTCGGAAGCCCGTCACCCGCAAGCGTCTCAACGCCTGTCGCCTCTTCCAACGGCCTACCTTCCGTAACATTATCGCCGGGCGAAAAACTCATTCACGATCTGTCGACATCGGCAACGGTGGTGATGGGCAATCCGGCCACGCCGGAAATTCTGATGATCATGGACCCCCATTGCCCGCATTGTCAGGCAACATGGAAAATGCTGAAAGACAGCATCGCCAAGGGCGCGCTGCATCTGCGCTTTGTCCCGATCGGCAATCAGGATACGGATAATGAACGCGCCGCAGCCATCTTGCTCAGCGCGCCCGATGCGATGACGGCATGGGATAAATATGTGGCAGGCGACACCACACAATTGGCGGGCACGCCTACGGCAAATGCTTTGGCAGCGGTACGCGCTAATCATACGGTGATCGATGATTGGAAAATCGATAAAACGCCCTATCTGGTTTATCGCGGCAAAGACGGCAAAGTGAAAATCATTCAAGGCGAACCGGACAAAGCCTCCATCCTTCTTTCCGATCTGGGGGGCTAATGCCACAAGTCCCACAAGGGCAACAAAAAGGCTGGTTGCAGAAAATCGCCCAACTGCCCGCGCTGGGGGGCAAAACAAACCTGCCCGCCCAAACAACCGGCCCTAAACCTTTGCCGCCGCAATCCCTGCCCAACGCCACGGTTATCTATGGCATCGGCGCGGCTTTGCTGTTTGTGGCGTCTTTTTCTTTGCTCCTCCATAAACACTGGTTTCCGGCGCTGGCGGTTTTCGCCCTCGGTGCCTGTCTGACGGGCTTTGCCCTGCATCTTCTTAAACATCAGGATTGAAAGGTGGGCGCGTGTCGAGTATCACTTTAAAGAAACGAATCGAGCGGAAGCGAACCAAAATGACCCAACGCAACATGACCCTACGTACCGGCTTTATGGCGCTTTCCTGTGCCGCGCTTCTTCTGACCGGCTGCGCCGACTGGAACCGCATGACAGGCAACGACCAACCTGCGGTCCGCCCGGTCGCGACCGAACCCGATATCGTTTCCGTCAAGCTGGCGCAGGCGGCGGACAAAGCCTCCAAATCGCTGGACAGCATCGCGAATATCGAACAACAAAAAAATCCCGCTGTGCCCCCCGTAACGGATGATTACGCCAACGCGTCGCCCAGCATGATGCAGCCGGTTTCGCTGCGCTGGTCGGGGCCGATCGAACAAGTTTCGCGCACGCTAGCCGAACGCGCCGGCATGCGTTTCCGCGTCAAGGGCCGCCAACCGGCGGTGCCGCTGGTCGTCAATATCGACGCGTACCAACAACCCATCATGCATGTGTTGCGTGATATCGGCCTGCAAGCCGGCACGCGCGCCGATCTGGCGATAGACACCAACGAAGGCGTGGTCGAGGTGCGCTATGCCGCTAATGACCAATCACGCTGAACGCATGAAAAAAACCGCCCTTCTTTCCTGCGCTGCCTTTTTGCTGCTGGCCACTTCGCCCGCGCACGCGCTCGACAGTAACACAGGAACGCCCGCCAATAATTTCGCGTTGGCGGCGGATCAGGATAAACCCACGGATGTTTTCCATATCAAAATCATCCCGCCCGCCGACGCCGATAACGGCGTTTCGCCCCCACCACCCGCGCTCGCCGATCTTCAAAACCAATCGGCACCTGTGGAAGACGATGACAACAAAGACAAAACCAATACCGTCGGCCTGCAAATCCGCGCCGATGCGCAACGTGAATCGGCGCTGTCCTATGGCGCGCGCGGCGGCCTTGCGTCACGCACTTTTGAAATCCAACGGCGTCTGGCGGAATATGACACCAGCCTGTCGAAAACTTTCAACTTCTCGCGCCTTCTGGTCGCGGCGCCTTCGGGTTTGCTGATCGAACCGCCGGTCGTTTCCGAAGCGCAACGCGCCGTGTTGGTGAACAGCGCGGGGCAGGCGGCTGCCGTCGCCGACCGCATTTACCGTATCAATAAAATCGCGCGTATCGTAACCGCCGCGCGCAACTGGCATTTGTATCTGGAACGCGATTGGGGTCGAGTCGACCCGCCACCCGCGATTTTGTTGCCCAAAACGCCGGAAGAACAGGAAGCATGGGCGGCCTATGTCAAACAAGGCTGGGACGCAGGCGTAAAACAGGCCGAAGAAACATTTGAATCCGACACCGACCGCCTGACCAACGACTTCACCGGCATGGTGCGGTACCGCGAACTTCTGGCGCAAGGCATGATCTCGCCACCTTACGCGTTGGCGGATGACCGCGGCGTGACGGGCGGCGGCGATGAAATGCGCGTCGGCGATCGCGGCGTAACCATCACCGGCCAATCGTCACTGATCCCCAAATCCAACAGCTGGACTCCGGCCAGCCGTTAAGCTTCTTTCTTCCCTCCCCCTTTATGGGGGAGGAAGCAAAAACTTGGGTTTGCGCTCTTGGGGCGCAAGCCCTTAGTTTTTGCAGGTGAGGGTGTCCCTTGGTTTCACGCAGCGAATAATAACTTAACCCCTCATTAACAAAACAAACCCCCGCATAGTTATCAAAATTTAACCTTCCCGCGCCATGATAGCCGGATGACAGAAGAAGCCCAAACCACAGACCAATCTCTGGCGCAAAAGATTCAGGAACTTACGGTCAAAATCGGCACCTGGCCGAACGAACCGATGCGTATTGGCGAAGAACATCTGGACGACCTTATGCTGTGGTGCTCGCAACAAAAAGCCAGCGACACCACCTTGCAAACCGACCGCCCTGTTTATATCGAAGTCGACGGCATCCTGTTCCCCGTCACGCGCCGTTCGCTCGACAGCGCCGATATGGCCAATATCCTGTCCAAAATTTATGGTGCCGATGCGCTGGCCAAACTGGCCTCGGGGCGCGATCTCGATCTGTCCTTCGAAGTCAAACCCGACCGCAACACGCGGGTGCGTTTCCGTACCAATATCACGGCCATCCTCAGCCGCGGGCGCGACTCGGTGCAAATAACACTGCGTACCTTGCCCAATTTGCCGCCGACGCTCAAAGATCTGGGCATCGAAGATAAAATTGTCGAAAACTGGTCGCCGCGCCAGGGCCTCATTCTCGTCACCGGCCCTACGGGCAGCGGTAAATCAACCTTGCTCGCCGCCGGATGCCGCATGCTGATCGAACGCGAACAGGGCTGCGGCAAAATGCTGGCCTACGAAGCGCCGATTGAATATGTCTATGATGCCATCACGGGGCCACGCTCCTTGGTCGCGCAATCGGAAATCCCGCGCCATCTGCCCAATTTCGCCGCCGGTATCCGCAACGCGCTCCGCCGCAAACCCAACATCATTCTGGTCGGCGAAGCCCGCGACCGCGAAACGGTGGCAGCCGCAATCGAAGCCGGGCAAACAGGCCATCTGGTTTTCTCGACCGTCCACACCATCGGCGTTGCCGCCACCGTCCGCCGTATGATCTCGGTGTTCGAACCGGCGGAACGAACCGAACGCGCCTTTGCCATGATGGAAACGCTGCGCATGGTCGTGACCCAGGCGCTGGTGCCGCGTGTCGGCGGCGGTCGCGTGGGTTTACGCGAATTTCTGGTGTTCGATGAAAATGTCCGCGAAACGCTGCTTGATCTGCCAATCGAAAAATGGACATCGGAAACGCAACGTCTTCTGGTACGCTATGGCCAGACAATGGAACAGACGGCGACCAAGGCCTTCAAAGAAGGCATCATTGACCGCCGCTCCTATCTCCTGCTAACCAAGGGTTTCAGCGGCGATGACAGTGAACATGATTTTGTCGATGAGGAGGCGCTGACAATCGATGATTTTTAAAGACCTAATCTACAGCTACTGCATGCTGGGCTATAAATCGGCCTATTTCAAACTTCGCGATGCGGGTCTTTTGAATAAGCTTGTCTTGCCAAAAGTGAGAATCCCGGTTTTTCGCCTCAGCGTGAAAGAATTCTAAACAAAACGGGCCACTCCAAACCCCCTGGTTTTTATGGATCTCCATTGGCGCAATTCCCAGAAAACCCCACGCTTCTTCGCGTTTGACGCGCGCGCCTTCGCGGCCGTTTTCTTTTTTATGCTCCATGCGCGCCTCTGGACATTCGCGCTCGTCGTCCTGACCATTCTGGTTTTCTGGGTTCTCGAAAGACGCGGCCTGACCTTCGAAGCCTCGCTGCGCGCCCTGCGGGTCTGGATCCTTGGCCGCCGCCGTCCGGCACTCCTCAACCAGAAAAAGCGCCTATGGGTCGATTTCGGCTAAAACCCCAATTTAAAGCAAAAAACTCAACTCTCAAAGTCATTCCGGCCTCCGAGCCGCGTGGAATGGCATCTGTGTGAGCAGGATAGTTCTAACTCCACGCTATTGCCGCGCAGACGCGCGGCGATAGATTGCGGATCAAGTCCGCAATGATGCGCCGAGTGCGGTTCTTAAATGGATCTTCTGGTTTTTTATAACGCACACGAACCATTTTCTGCGCCCGTGGCTTCGGCGCATCTCTTTTGTGCAAAGCGATAAAAACAGCCAATCGCCTGTTGCCCCCGCTTCTAAGCCTATATACAATCTGGCGAATCACTTTGTACCTTTCCCCGATGAAGGGCAGCCTTTATGCCAAATAAAAAATCCGCAAAAATTTCCTCCCTGACGCTGGCGCTCGGCCTTCTGTCTTTTTCCGTTCCGGCGCATGCCGGGTTTGAATGGGTCGCACCCAACACTAATGACAACGGCGCCTATCAGGCGCCGGTTGTCATCTCCCCGCCCATGGGAAATTACCTGCCAGCACCTGCGCCCGTCGCAACGGCGGCACCCGAAATCATCTCGCCCGTCATCATCACCGGCGGCAACGCGCCTGCGCCTTCCGCTCCGGCGGCAACGGTTCCTGTGCATATATTGCCAACACCTCCAACGTCTTCGCCTTCAACGCCTTCGCTCTCCACCGCAACCATCAGCGTGTCAAACAACGCCCCCGCGGATAAAGTCAGCGGTTTCGGCTCGTCCATTCCGCTCGCGCTGGCATTGCACCAAATTCTGCCCACCGACTATGGCTCGTCGATCGAACCGGATGTCGATATGAACACGCTTGTCTCCTACAAAGGCGGCAAACCTTGGCGCGACACGCTGCGCGATGCTTTAGCGCCTGCGGGGCTTTCGGCGCATGAAGAAGGCACCATTGTGGTCGTAAGCCACGGCGCATCGGCCACAACCACGGCTGAAAAAGCCGCGCCTGTCTTATTGCCAATCGAATCCACGCAAACCATCTCGCGCGCCCCCGTCATTATGACGACCGGCGGTGATGCCAGTTTTGCGGCGCCGGTTGCCGACAATTGGTCGGCGCAACGCGGCGATACTTTGCACAAGGTTCTGACCGAATGGTGCCGCCGCGCGGGTGTCGAACTGCAATGGCAGGCCGAATATGATTATCCGGTCGAAGCATCGGCGCATTTCACCAATGGCTTTGAAGATTCAGTGCGTAATTTGCTGGCCGGCTTTGATGCGGCGCGTCCGCAACCGATCGGCGAGCTTCATACCAATTCCAATGCAGGGCAAATGGTTTTGGTTGTGCAGGCGCGCGGCAATAATTACTCGAACTAATGGAGATTGAGATGCCGTTTTTAGATTCCGTCAACTTGAAAAAACGAAAAAGTTTTTCGTCGCCCTTGCACAGTTTTTTTGGTCTTTGCGCTAAGGCGACGAAAAACTTTTTCGTTTTTTCAAGCGGACGGTTGTCACAAACCCCGCGCGCGGGAAAGTTAAATTTACCCGCACGCGGGGCGGGTCGTTTGGCGGTCTGCGCGCTTGTCGTGGGCGCCACATTCGCCCTGCTGGGTTGCGATATAACCGACAATACGCGCAAGGATATCGATAAAAGCGCCGATGAGGCCAAACAAACATTATCCAATGCCGAAAAACCCACCGTGCAAAAAGGTGTCGATTATAATCCTTTGACGGTATCGAACAAAGTATGGGGCGGTAACGCGGCGTTGCGCATGCAGCGCGGCATGCCTTTGCCCGAACGTTTCGAATCGCCGCGCGGCGTCACGCTGGTGTCTTCCGACCCCATGTCGCTTAACGCCATTGCCACGGCGATAGCTTCGCAAACAGGCATCCCCGTGCGCCTCAGCGCCTTATCGATGCCCGGCAAAACGGTAACGTCATCGGCAACTTCTACGACGCCTTCCACCCCATCAACGCCCGCGCCTACTTCTTCTTCGGCATCCAGCGGCTTTACACCCGCCGCAAGCAGCGCCGCAAACTCGCCCGACATGCCTATCTCCTACGAAGGCCCGTTGTCCGGTTTGCTGGACAGGGCTTCCGCCTATTTCGGTGTGACATGGCATTATAACGGCTCGACCATTTCCATCTCGCGTTACGAAACACGTGTGTTTTCGATTGAAGCCTTGCCCGGCACACAACAATCTTCCTCCTCCTTCTCCGGAAGCGGCAGCAGCGGAAGCGGAGGCAGCAGCAGCAGCGGTTCTTCCGGATCCTCATCGGCAGGCGGCGGTGCCACGGCGAGCAACGCGCTCGATCAGGAAGGCAAAGAAACCATCGATTTCAAATATTGGGATGAACTAACGGCGGTTCTCAATTCCATGCTCGGCGGCCAGGGTACGGTCGTCGTTTCACCGACAATGGGCACCGTAACGGTCACGACGACCGGCGATGTCATGTCAACGGTGGCCGATTATTTGTCCAAAGAAAACAAAAACATGTCGCGGCAAATCGCGATCAATGTGCAGATTTACAGCGTCAATCTGGGCCAAAGCGAAGATTTCGATGTCGCCTTCACCGGCTTCTTGCATAATATCGAAAAATTCTCAGGGTTAACTTATGCGTCGGCAGCGGCCCCTACGCTTGCCAACACAAACCTTGCCTCAAGCGCCCTTGGCACGCTCGGCATCGCCATCCTCAACAGCCCGACCGATCCAACAGCGCATGCGGGCGATGTGTTCAATGCTTTGTCGACATTGGGCGACACCAGTACGATTGCGCAATTCCCGATGACAACCTTGAACAATCATCCTGTCTCGCGTCTTGTCGGCAAACAAACCAGTTATGTGTCGACCGTCAACTCGCTGACAACCACGAACACAGCCAGCACAACATCGATCACGCCGACTGTGTCGACGTTGCAAACCGGCTTCACGATCCAATTGACGCCGCGCTTGCTGGATGATGGCCGCATCTTGCTGCAATACGCGCTCAGCCAGAATGATCTGCAATCCTTGCAAACAGCGACTTACAGCGGTGCCCAAATCACCTTGCCGGTTATCAATAACCGCGTCTTCGACCAACAATCCATGTTGCGTTCCGGCCAAACCCTGATGATCGGCGGCGTGGATCAACAAGACACGGCGCAGAATAAACAAGGCGTCGGCGCGCCCGATTTCTATGGGCTTGGCGGCGGCACCTCCAGCAACGGCAACCATTTCATGATGTTTATTTCCATCACGCCCCAGGTTCTCGATGTCGCGGGCGGGGAGCAGAACTAATGGCGGCAGGTACAGCCACGATCGGCGGACGTCAATACGCCGTAGGGCTGTATTGGGAAAACAGCCCCGGTGGCGGTCGTGTCACGCAAATCGCCAAAGAAGCGGCCAAACAACCGGGCACCCAGGCGGAATTTTACGTTGTCCGCCCCGGCAATAATGACGGGCGCGTGGCGCAATTCGGCCTGTGTTCCAGCGAGGCAGGACAAAAAGCCGGCATGCCCGCCTTGGCGGGCTGTCTCGCCAATCAGGTTCCGGGTTCATGGGTAGGGGCGTTCCGTCTTTCCGAAGGCGTCATCGTCACCGTGGTGCGCGATGATCTGATCGTGCCGGACGGCGATGTTTTTTTTCAGGACGAAGCCGAAGCGCGTGATCGTCTGATTCAGGAAATCGGTTTTGGTGGTTTGCAAACCACCTATGCGCCTGAATCCTGGTCGATACCCGGCGCGGATACCATTCCGCTCACGCTGTTGCTGAATAACCGTCAGGACATCAAGCTTCAACAAGTCTCGATACCCAAAAAAGTCAAAATCATCGCCGCCAGCGTCGGCTTGTTGCTGATCGTCCTTGTGGGCGGCGTCTGGTATTGGCAGGCGCAAGAGGCCGAAGAAGAAGCCCGGGCCGCAGCCGCTGCGGCACTGGCGCATCCCTCGCCGATGTCCCTTTTTCAAGACAATAAACCGCCCGAACCCAAATATGTCCGCGTCTGGGAAAACGAACCCCAACCGATGGCCGCTATCGAAGCCTGCCGCGCCGGTTTATCGTCCATACCCGCAGCGGTTGCGGGCTGGAAAATATCCGGCGTCAAATGCGCGAAATCAAACATGGCCGTGACATGGGCGTTTGATAAAGGCATGGCCACCATCCCCGAAGGCGCGCAACTGGATGATGTGGGCAAAACAGCCAGCAAATCCATAGGTTTGACCGTCCTGCCCGCGCGGGGCGCCGAAACGTTGCTCGACCCCACCGATGTTCTGAAACGCTATCTGGCTCAAAACTGGGGCGTAGGTCTGTCCGTGGCTGCCGATGATCCCCCGCCACCACCGCCACCCGGCTACACCGGCGAATGGCATCCGCCACCCCCGCCATGGGTTAAGCGTTCCTTTACCCTTACAGTGCCAGAATTGCCTTCGACCCTGGCGGAATATTTCGACGGATTGCCGGGGCTTATCGTCAACAGCATTTCTCTTGCTCCGGCCGGCGTCGGCGGAACATGGTCAATCGAAGGGATTATCTATGAGAATCGCAAATAAATCCTCCCTCACCGGCATCGTCCCTTCACTGGCGCGCGGTCTTTTGTGGGTCGCGCTTGGTCTTGCAACGCCGCTCACGGCGGCATGGGCTGATAATGCGCCTTTGCCAATTCCGCCGGCACCTGCCCCAATCGCTCCGGGTGCAATGCCCGTTGCTATGCTTCCGCCCGGCGCTGCGGCGCCTCTCCCGGCCGCACCCGCCCTGCTACCGCCCGGTGGCGCCGCCGATATGACCAAAAACATCGCGACGCTGGAAGAAAAAGCAACCGACGGCGCCAAAGCGGCGCTTAAAAATCTTGACGGCACCGAACCCCTGACCCTGGATGATCTGAACCGCGCCCGCCAAACCGTGGCGCGCATCGATGCGATGATCGATATCGAAAAACGCCTCGGCGAACTTGAAAAATTGCGTGAAGCCAAAAACGGCGGCGGCTCATCCAATTTCGCGGGCGCCATTCCCGCCAGCGCGCTTACGCCGTTCGGCGGCAACAAAGGCTTTCCCAAAATGCCGGCTTTCCCCTCGGCACAGGAAATACCTGTTGTCATGCATGTGGCACCCGCCAAGCCTGAAATTTCACGCATCATTGGCGCGGACGGAAAATATGAAGCCGTCCTGAAAATGTCCGACGGTGAAATGCGTTCTGTGCGGGTTGGCGATACGGTCAGCGGCGGTACGGTGCGCTGGATAACGGCCTCGGCCATCGGTCTGGATGAAAAAGGCCACACAGAAATCATCCATGTCAAAAATGTCGATATCGTAACCAGCGCGATACGGTAAGAACAAACCCAAGGCCAAACAGCCTTTGTTATTTTTGCGGACATAGCGCCAGTTAACCGCGACACAGGGTCAAGGAATTTATCGTGGTCAATTTCAATACGCTTTTTGGAAAAAAGGAAAAAGGACCGGCCAAACCCGAACCGGTCGGGTTGCCTGGTGATTCCAAAAAAACCACGGCTAAAAAAGCGGAAATAAAAGCGATACGCGAAGCCGCCGAAGCCGAAAGCCCCAAAGGGCAAACGCTTGCGCCCGTTATTGCCAAAGCGGCCGAAGCGCCGATTAAAATCCATGATGAAAACAGCACCCAGCTGGCATTCACAGGAACGGTTCTAACGGCGGCCGGCGAAGCGCTGAAAATTCCCGACGAAGCGCGCAACCTCTGCGCCCTTTTCGATAACGGCATGTGGCTGGTCAGCGCATCGCATCGCCGTTCGCCCCTGGTCACCTCGGTTGAACAGGCGGCGCGCCGTCAGGGTTACCAAGTCGAACCGCCCCGCTATGTGACGCCGAATATTATTCTTCAGGCGTATTTGTATGCCGACCGCAAAGGCAACGCGTCGGTGTTCGACGAAAACGCCGTCCGCCGCCGCATCGTCGCGACATTGGAACAAGCCGTTCAAATGAACGCCAACGATATCCATATCGAATCCGTCAATGGCCGCGCCACGGTGCAATATCGTATCGATGGTTCGCTGCGCCGACAGGATACCTGGACGCAACGCGAAGGCGAACAATTTTTGGCCGCAGTCTATTCGCACTCCATCGGCCAATCGGGCGCCACCGCCAATTGGCAGGAACCCCAAGCCGCGATGTTGACAGCAGACGCGCGCGGCAAGGAAATCATCACGCTGCCCAAGGGCATCATCTCTGTGCGTTGCCAATGGGTGCCGTTGGCAAACGACGGGCGCTATCTCGATATGCGTCTGCAATACGACTCGGCGTATTTGTTCGGCGAAAATTTCGTCATGGCCGATGTCGACTCGCTCGGTTTCTCGCAAGAACAATTAAAAGTCGTGCAATCCTTGCGTAACGCGCCGGGCGGTTTGCGCATCTTCTCCGGCCCCGTTAATCAGGGTAAAACCACCACGCTGCGCGTCGTGCTTAACCGGCGCATGGCCGAAACCGAAATGCGGCTTAACTGTTTGCTGATCGAAGATCCCGCCGAAGGCGGCGTTATCGGCGCGCGCCAGATCGGCGTTTCAGCATCGGTCAAAGACGACCAGCGCGAAAAAACATTCGCCGAAATCATGCGCTGCGCCCTGCGCCTCGATCCCGATATCGTCATGTTGGGCGAAGTGCGCGATTTACAAACCGCCAAATTCGCCTTCCGCCTCGCGCTTACGGGTCGCCAGGTTTACACAACGGGCCACGTTTATGCCGCGCTCGCCACGCCGAAACGTCTGCGCGATATCGGCATGGAACCTTATATCGTTTATGACCATCACCTTGTGCGCGGCATGGCGTGCCAACGGTTGCTGCGTACCCTTTGCACCAATTGCCGCATCCCTTTGTCGGCGGCGGTCGAAGAATTCGGCCCCGTCATGCGCGACCTTGCGCGGCGTGTCCGCGCCGGCCTTTCCATTCTGGATGCCCGCCGTAACAAAGCGTTCGTCGGCAAACCGATCATGGAGTGCGTCGCCGAACCCGATCTTGCCAATGTTTATCTGGCCAACCCGCAAGGCTGCGCCAAATGTTATAAAGGCCGCGCGGGCCGGACCGTGGCCGCGGAAATCATCGAAACCGATGCGAAGCTTATGGAACTTCTGCAAGACAACCGCGCCGAAGAAGCCGAAAATTACTGGCTGTCGCCCGCCGGATTAAACGGTGTGACAATGTTGTGGCGCGGCATGGAAAAAGTGCGCGGCGGCGAAGTCTCGCCCGACGATGCCGAATTCGAACTGGGCATTTTCGCGCGCGAACGCGATGTGATCGACGTTGAACAAAAACTGGGGCCGATGCGATGAGCGAATTCGACCAAAAATTCCGAAAATTTCAAGCTGATTTTGTCCGGATACAATTCCGCTCCAACCGGAAAAACCGCTTCCGCATCTACCGCAAGCTGGAAGGCATGTTGAAAACCAACGAAGCCTTGTCGCGCGCGCTTGACCGCCTGTACCAAAACGTCACCGAAATGGGCAAATTCCCCAACAAACCGGCGGCGGTTGCCTTGCGCGAATGGTTTTTAAAAGACCGCGCGGGCGTTACCTTGTCCCAGGCGATGGAAGGCTGGGTACCGGCGGGCGAACTTTACATGATCCGCGCGGGCGAAGAATCCGGCACGCTGGCCAAGGCGCTCCGCTCGATTCAGGAAATGGGCGAACGCAGCAAGGAAATGAAGGCCGCGGTGTCCTACGCCGTCGGCTATCCTATTTTCATGTTCATGCTTGTCGGTTTCGTTATCTATAGTTTCGGCATCAACCTTATCGCCAATATGCGCATGAACGCGCCCCCCAGCGCTGTCAAGGCGATGGGCGCCGTCGTGCCATTTTCCGACTTTATCGCCGCATGGGGCCTTTATATCGTCGCGGCCATTATTGTCTTCTTCACCTTCATCGCCGTTACCTTGCCTTACTGGCGCGGCAATCTGCGCATCAAATGCGATATGTATCCGCCCTGGTCATGGTACCGCGTCATGCAGGGCAGCGGTTTCATGCTGGGCATGTCGTCCTTGCTGGGCGCACAGGTGCCGCTCAAACGCTCCATGGAAATTATGGAAGAACAAGGCAAGCCGTGGATCAAAGAACGCATCAACGCGGCGCGCCAACGCGTTTTGCGCGGCAGCAATCTGGGCGAAGCGTTACGCCTCACGAAAATGAACTTTCCCGATCCGACCGTGGCGGTCGATCTTGAAATTCTGTCCGAACGCGCCGATGTCGGCCTGGTGATGGAAGAAGTCACCAATGAATGGATGCGCGACCAGATCGATGCGATGAAGGTGCAAGCCATCCTGATCCGCAATGTCGGCATGGCCGTGGTCGGCGGCCTTATCGCCTGGGTCATGATGTCGATCTTCGCGGTGGTCGGCGAATTGACCAAGGGCGGGCAGAGCAACGGCCTGGGCACCGGCCAGTAAAACCCGTTCACAATTCTTGTTTCAGCCTAAAAAAATTCTAAACGGTTTTATCTTCTTTTGGCTTTAAGAAAGACAAAAAGGAAAGAAAGAATCCCCCCCCCTTGTGGGGGAGGAAGCAAAAACTTAGGCTTACGCTCTTGGGGCGTAAGTCTTAGTTTTTGCA
>JAMFSS010000007.1 GCA_026225415.1 Alphaproteobacteria bacterium
CCACAAAGCGATAGACCCCACAGCGATAAACCGCGTGGCGAAAGATCATGGGGCGACAAGCCGCGTGGTGACAGACCCACAGGTGACAGGCCAGCAGGTGATCGCCCCAAATCCGATCGCCCATTCGGTGAAAGAAAACCTTTTGGTGAACGTAAACCGTTTGGCGATAAGCCACGCGGCGAACGTCCCGCAGGCGACACACCAAAAGGCGTAAAGACATGGGGCGACAAGCCGCGTGGTGATAAACCTGCCGGCAAGAAGTTCGCCAGCAAACCGGGTGGTAAATTCGGTGGCAAGTTCGGTGATAAAAAGCCCGCGCACAAAGGCGGTTCTTCCGCGCCGCGTGGCCGTGGCTAAACATAGCTAATAAAAAACCCCTCTTTGTTTTCACAAAGAGGGGTTTTCTTATACCTGATTCATTTGGCGGCTCGCTTTATTGCGCAGGTGGTGCGCCATTAGGGGGTGAACCGGGTGGCGGACGATGGCCGCCATCTTGTTGCCCGCCTTGCTGGCCATTCGGTAGGCCGCCTTGCGGCCCGCCATGTTCTTCACGGCGTTCCTCGCGATGTTCTTCGCGTTCCTTGTGCAGCGCTTCCATCTTTTCATGTAAGGCTTGCTGGCGCTCATGCAGCTTTTCCATGCGTTCATGCAGAACATCGCGCTCCTGCTTGCATTGTGCCGCTTGTTGTAGCGTGACATTCATGCATTTGTCCATCAGCCTGTCGCGGGCTTCTTCCAGTTCTTCATGCTCCTTGCGGATCTGTTCCATTTCTTCGCGGGTATTTTGTTGCTCAAAACCCTCTTTGTCCCAATCGCCGCCGCCTTGGCCACGATTGTTGGTGCCATTCGCAGGCGGCGAGGGCGGTTGTTGGGGGGCATTGTTTTGCGCCAGCGCAGGCATCGCGGCAGCCAGTGAAAGCGTCAGAATAGCGAGGCCAACGCGACGATGAAAAACAGAAACCATTGCAAGCTCCGTGGTTATGTGAAGTGTAAAAAGACAATACCTGGTAACTACGGCGTGAGTATGGCGGGATTCGGTTAAAAAACATTAACCTAAAAAACCGCGGTTTCGGTCACGATTTTGTCCATCTTCATATCATATGCGCCGGTTGGCACCGCATCGACTTGCTGAAAACCATAGGCGATGCCAATGGTCATGACCGGTTTGTGTTGCCGCAAACTGGCAATGGTTCGGTCATAATAACCGCCCCCATAACCCAGACGGTTGCGTTGGTCATCAAAGGCCAGCAGGGGCGTCAGAAGCAAATCGGGTGATGCGGGCGGCGCATCGGCATGTGGTTCAAGTACGCCAAATTCATGTGGCACAAGCCTGTCGTCGGTGTTGTTCATGTGAAAGATCAACGGTGCATCTTTGCCAACAATGCGGGGCAAGGCAATAGAGTGCCCACCATTTCGCAGCATTTCCATAAGGGGTGCCGGGTCGGCCTCGCCATTAAAGGCGATATAGCCACCGATAACCAAAGAACATTCAAGCTTTAGATGAGCATGAAAAATATCGCGTAACATATTGGATGCGTTGATAATGTTGCCTGCTTGCCCCGCACGCTGGCTGCGCATAACGGCGCGCAGGACGCGCTTTTGTTCGGCGACGGAGGTGGGGATGTTCGTCATTTTATTTTGAAAAGTAAGTGGAAGGCACCACCTCGACCGTCGGCATGCATTCCTCCATGGCCTGCATAAGCAGGTGGGCACCATATATCCTAACCACGGTCAGGACAGGGACAGTTCCCGGGAGTTTCTAATTATCGGCCCTGGGGATATGGCTTCCTATCGGATCGCGCAGGAACCTTCCGGGAAGGATTTTACGCCCGTCCGACCTGAGATGCAAGCATCGTAACGCGGTCTTTCAGATGGGAAACGGCGGCCACAAACAGGTCTTCCTGCTTGGTTAAGGCGCCTTCGGTTTGGTTTTTAGCCTCCAGAAGCTTGTCGGCCAGCGAAAGGCAGGTCAGCATCAACAAACGGGGTTCGGTGGCATTGCCCACTTTGTCATCAACTTTTTTGGTTTCGGCTTGAACCATGGCGATCAATTGACGTAAACGGTCTTCCTGACCCGCATCACAATTCACGATATATTCGCGGTTGTATAAATTGATGGCCAGTTTGGATTGTTGCTTGGTCATGGCTGTTGTCCCCTAGTGGCGCAAAATACGTTCAACATGCTCGATCGTGTGATCAAGGCGGGCGGCGACTTTCTGCGTTGTGGCCATAATTTCCACTTCGCGGGCGCGGCCTTGCTTGAAAATTTCGTTTTGGCGTTTGATGGTGTCGCGGCGGTTGGTCGCGTCAAAGGCGACCTTGTCTTCAAGGGCGAAAATCGCTTCGTCCAAATCTTCCAAAGCCTGTTTTAAACGTTCCATGGGTGACTCCCGAATCTGTGTAACGACAAGCCTATAGGGTGAACGGGGTTCGCGTCAATGATAGCGTAAAAACGGGCATTAACCATTCGGCGACCGCAGAGAATCTCTGGCCTCCGCGCCCGAAAAGCTTTAAACAGATGGGCATGAAAACAAGCTCCCAAAAACAGCCTCCGACCCGCGAAGACCGCGTGGCGGCCGCATTGCGCGAAAATTTGCGTAAACGCAAAATTCAGGCGCAGGCTCAGGCAAACCGTATTCAAGAAAAGGATGAAGACTAATGCCCGTAATGCCCGACCATTGGATACGCAAATCCGCACTCGAAAACGGTATGATCGCGCCGTTCGAGGAAAAGCTGCAACGGCAAGGTGTCATTTCCTATGGCCTGTCATCCTATGGGTATGATGCGCGCGTGTCGGATGATTTTAAAATTTTCACGAATATCGATAATGCGCTGGTTGACCCCAAGAATTTTTCCGAAAGCAGCTTTGTCACGCGTAAAACCGATGTATGCATTATCCCGCCCAACTCATTCGTGCTGGCGCATACGGTGGAATATTTCAAAATTCCCCGCGATGTCTTGGTGATCTGTCTGGGTAAATCGACCTATGCACGTTGCGGGTTGATCGTGAATGTCACACCGTTGGAACCGGAATGGGAAGGGCATGTGACGCTTGAAATTTCCAACACCACGCCGTTGCCCGCCAAAGTCTATGCCAATGAAGGCGTGTGCCAGTTTTTGTTTTTAAAGGCCGACAGCGAATGTGAAACATCTTACGCAGATCGCGGCGGCAAATATATGAAACAAACCGGCGTGACCTTGCCACGCATGGAAAAGAAATTGGCATGAGTGTGTTTACCGTTAAGGTGAGCGCGTGACCATCGGAATTTCAACACGCGCAGTGGCGATTACAACCGCTTGTTCCCATTATCTGGGACGGTTTCCAACAGCTGCGGAATATACCTCGCTTCTTGCCTGTCCTTTGGACGAAGCCGGTATTATTGACAGAATAAAAAACAGCGATGAATGCAAGCGCGTTGAAGTCGCGTTGCAGAGGGTGAAGGCGCGATTGGATTCCTATCCCGCGGCCAAGAAAAAACTGCTTTTGCTGGGTGCTTATGGCAACGGCAACATGGGCGATGTCGAAATGGCACATGTGATTGCGCAAGATATCGAAAAGAACCACGAAGCTGTGTGTTTTGCTCATTCGCCACTTGCGGTCACAGATTATACTTTTATAACCGATAGAAAATTTGATGCATCTTTTTGCTCACTTAACCCACGCGTGCTTCAGCTGTTTGACGGTTTGATTATTGGCGGCGGCGGTTTTCTTGCCTGCCCCCATCATCCCGTTTGGGATCCTGCCTGGATTTACCAAGTGCCAATTCCCCTGCTCATTCTGGCAATTGGCGCGGGCAATCCACTGGATGCGCGTCTTCATAATCTGGTGGCGCATTCTTTTATCGCCAGCGGGCGTGATGATCAAAGTGTGGCGGGTTTGCTGGGTGCAAAGCCGGATGCAGAATTATGTCCCGATCCTATCTTGTCGCTTGTAATGCCAACTATGCCTCCACGTCAAAATCAAAACTTTACACGATTGTTTGTTTTGCGGGGCGAAAGAACGGCCTGGCATGATAAGGTTGCAGCACAGATGCGCGACAATGACCGCGTTGTTTTGTTCGAAGCCAAAGTGGACGCGCCCATTTTGGCGGTGTTCCCGCGTGCAAAATTGGCGCTGACAATGCAGGAATTTATCAATGAAGTTGCCGAAGCCGATCTGGTGATTAGCGAAAGATATCACGGCGCGATTTTGGCGTTGTTGTGCGGACGGCCTACTATCGGCGTTTATCGCGGCGATCATAATGCATCAAAGATTGTCAGCCTTTTCGCCAAGCTGGGGCTGGATGCTTATTGTTCAACCGCACCCATTCTGTCGGATGCCATCGCCGATTATCCTTTGGCATCGGTGGCCGCACAGATTGAGGATATAAGAAAAGTCTATGCGGAAAAAGCTTCGTCCCTCATCGAACGGTTGTTAAAATCGAACGGTTGTTAAAAGCTAAATAATAAAAATTACGGTGCCGGTTTGGCCGCCGCCCGCGCTTTGCGGATGTAATGTTCGGGTATGTGGTCTTTAAATTCTGGGTAACGTTCCGTGACGCCAATCGCCGCCACCAGAAAATCGCGGTCGTCCTTCATCAACCCGTCCAGCCCCGCAATAACCGCGTCGGTACAAATTGTCACAAGTTGCGACCGTTGATGGGGGCTCAGATGGATCTGTGCGCCCGCGCTGGTTTTCTGTTTCTGTGGAAGGGTTGCCATGCTTAACGCCTCGTCCAGCAGGGTCGCAAGCGGTTGCGGCTCCGTCTGTGCAAACGCTCTTTGAAGCGTGGCGCGCATCGCGTTTTTAAACGCTTTCTGGACATCCGACATGGGTATCTAAACCTTGGCCAGAGGAGAGGAATGGGGCGATAAATAACGCTTTTACCATGTTATTTAGCTGGCTCTGGGTCAAGAAAATTACTAGTTTGGACGCGAATACACATCACTTCTTTATGGATAACACAATGGACTCTATTCGCATTATCGGCGGCAAACAGCTTAAGGGCAGAATTCATATCAGCGGCGCGAAAAATGCCGCGCTGCCTTTGCTGGCCTGTTGCCTGCTTACCGATGAAACGCTGACTCTGGGCAATGTGCCGCATCTGGCCGATATCATCACCATGTCGAATTTGCTGGGGAAATTGGGCGTTGATATCAGCCTGAACGGCACATCCGGCGCAGGCCGCGTGATGGAATTGAAAGCCGCGACACTTGCCAGCACCACGGCGCCCTATGATCTGGTGCGCCAAATGCGTGCCAGCATTCTTGTGCTCGGCCCTTTGTTGGCCCGCGCCAACGAAGCCAAAGTTTCTCTGCCCGGCGGTTGCGCGATTGGGTCGCGCCCTGTCGATCTGCATATCGCGGCTTTGCAAAAACTGGGCGCTGTTATCACGCTCGATAACGGTTATATCAATGCGCATGCACCGAACGGATTAAAGGGCGCGGAAATTACCTTTCCGATGGTTACGGTAACCGGCACCGAAAATATTATGATGGCCGCGACGTTGGCCAAAGGCGAAACCACAATCGTGAATGCCGCCCGTGAACCCGAAGTTGTCGATCTGGCGCATTGTCTGGTCGCGATGGGCGCACAGATCGAAGGCATCGGCTCTGACCGTTTGCGCATTACGGGCAAAGATAAACTGCACGCGGCCAAACACAGCGTTGTGCCCGACCGTATCGAAGCGGGCACTTTCGCGATGGCCGCCGCCATTACCGATGGTGAATTGGAATTGATCGGCGCGAAGATGGAACATTTGAACAGCGTCGCAGCTATCTTGGCCGAAGCGGGCATCGGCATGGCCGAAACCGCCGAAGGTCTTATGGTGCGCCGTATCGATGGGTTGAATGGCACCGATGTGATGACCGAACCCTATCCCGGGGTCCCGACCGATTTACAGGCGCAGATGATGGCGTTGATGTGCGTCGCCAATGGTGCGTCGATGATCACCGAAACCATTTTTGAAAACCGTTTCATGCATGTGCCCGAATTAAAACGCATGGGCGCCAATATCACTGTGCATGACTCATCCGCATTGGTGCGCGGCGTGCCGTTACTGACCGGTGCCGAAGTTATGGCGACCGATTTGCGCGCGTCTGTTTCGCTGGCGCTGGCGGGATTGGCTGCCCGCGGCGAAACCACGCTCAACCGCATCTATCATCTGGATCGCGGCTATGAAAGGCTGGAAGAAAAACTGGCGGCGTGCGGTGCGGATATTGAGAGAGTCAAAGCCGCCGCATGAGTAATCTGCTCAAACTCCGTGCGCGCGATGCCGAAGATGTCGAAGTAATCTCTGCCGTACTACAAGATTCCATCGTGCCGCTTTGCGATATGGCGTTTCAGGTGGAATCGAAAACTTTTATTATCGTCGCCCAACGTTTGAAACGCGACGCGGGCAAAGACGCCGAACGCATTTGCAGCGCTTTAACCATAGCTGGTGTGAAGTCGGTGCAAACTAACGGCATCGACCAAAATGATACCGGCCGTATGCTCGATCTGCTTGCGCTGATGCTGGATGCGTCCATGTCTTCGCTAACCTTCATGTTCGCGGGCAATGCGCAAATCCGGCTCGAACTGGGGGAATGGGGCGCGGCGGTCGAGGATTTTGGCGAATCCTGGCCCGCTTTATGCGCGCCATGCCACGAATCCACCGTTTAACTTGACGGAAAGCCCAAAAAAGCCCACTTTCCGCCTCCAAGCGCTTAAACACTAGAAAGATACAATGGCAAAAGAAGACCTCCTTGAATTTGAAGGCATCGTTTCCGAAATCCTTCCCAACGCCATGTTCCGCGTCAAGCTGGACAATGGCCATGAAGTGCTTGCGCACACCTCGGGCAAAATGCGCAAAAACCGCATCCGCGTTTTGACGGGCGACAAGGTAAATGTCGAAATGACGCCGTATGATCTGACCAAGGGACGGATAACCTTTAGGCACAAGTGAGCAATCGCTTTTCTTTCTCTTCATGACCCATTCTTTCATCCTCGCATCTTCCTCACCGCGTCGTCTTGCTCTGCTGGCCGATATCGGTATCGTGCCCGATAAAATTATCGCCGCCGATATCAATGAAACACCGCGCAAGGGCGAAGTACCGCGCAAACTTGCATCGCGGCTGGCATTGGAGAAATTACAAGCGGTGTCGGCCAAACAACCCGGCGCCACCATCCTTGCCGCCGATACCGTTGTTGGCGTTGGCCGCCGCATTTTGCCCAAGGCGGAAAATGATGCCGATGTGCGCCATTGTTTGCGTTTGCTGTCGGGGCGGCGGCATCATGTTTTTACCGGCGTTGCCATTCAAATGCCCAACGGCAAAATTTTGCAACGCTTGTGCGACAGCACCGTGATTTTCCGCCAACTGTCGGCACAGGATATCGAAACCTATATCGCGGGCGGCGAAGGCATCGGCAAAGCGGGCGGCTATGCGATACAGGGACAGGCGGGCGCGTTGATCCGTTACATCTCTGGTTCTTATTCCAACATTGTCGGCCTGCCTTTGTTTGAGGTGTCGCAGCTATTGCGCTCTCACGGGGAAGGCGGCTAATGGCGCAGGTGTTAAGCGATAAATGCCCCATCTGTGGCAAAGCTGCGTCGGACAAGGCGCGGCCTTTCTGCTCGCCGCGTTGCGCCATGCTTGATTTGGGGCAATGGCTGGGCGAAGGGTACCGCGTGCCGACCGATGAAAACGACGATGAAACCGAGGTTTTTTCAGGCCAAATGGATGAAAGCGATAAGGGTTGATAACGCTAGACAATCAGCGGTTCCTTGCTTATAAGCGTCCACCTATCGCGTCCTTGTGACGCCCCGTTGCCCGGGTAGCTCAGTCGGTAGAGCAGGGGATTGAAAATCCCCGTGTCGGCGGTTCAATTCCGTCCCCGGGCACCATTTACCCTTCCTAATAGATTCCATAAAATATATTAGACGAAATTGGAATAAAGACATTTCGTAATATTTGTGCTGGTCGCCAATTAAACCAACTGTTAAATTGTGGGATGTTTACCAAGAACACAGTGCTTGTTTTAGGAGCTGGAGCGAGCTGCCATTACGGCTATCCAACTGGTGAAGGGCTAATTGATCGAATTTTATATTCTATTAAGGAGAGAAATTTTAGATTTGCCAGGCCACGGGGAGTCCAAAATTTGCCTCTCTACAACAATCATGAACAGTATACAGCATTATATAATCAATTAGAGTTTTATGACCCGTTAAGTATCGATTCATTTCTTTCTCAGTTCTCTGATAAAAAAATGATTGATGCTGGGAAAGCGATGATCGCTTATGAGATTCTGGAATCGGAAGATCGCGAATTATTACAAAGAAGCCATGCACATGGAACGGAGAAAAAAAGAAGTGAAAATTGGTATCGATTTTTACATCATGCAATTACATCTAATGCCACACCACATAATTTGATAGAAGATGAGCTAAAGCTTAATATCGTTACTTTTAATTACGATAATTCGTTAGAGTATTCTCTGTATTCTCGTTTCCACAACTCACCATTGCTCGCAACAAAATCAGCACCTTTCTTACAAAAAATTAGTGACAACATTGTTCACGTCTATGGGCAAGTTGGCAAGTTTCAATGGAAGGGCGGTCAAGATAGAGCGAATAATGATTATGGTGAATACAAGGGGGATGCAGCTTTAACGCGAGCTGAAGAAGAGTGGAAAGACACAATTTATGTAATTGGCCAAGATAGAGAAGACCGGGTGAGAAAGAACGCCGCTATAGCTCAAGAGTGGCTCAAAAAAGCGGACATTATTTATTTTCTGGGATTTGGATTTAATGATGACAATGTCAATTTGCTGAAATTAAAAGAAAATACTCAAGGCGCAGGGCGAATATATTGCACTAATTATGGAGATTCACAGATAATTGCTCAGAAGATTCAATATCTATTTTCTCGTAACGCGTATTCCAAGGTAGTGGATGGAAAAACAATTCTTTTGAGGGCTCGAGAGGCTGTAGTATCTAAAAAGACAGTGCATGATGCTCTTGCTGGAGATTTTAATTTGATAGGTTAGTCTCTGCAATTTTTTTTGATTATCACATCTAGAATATCCGCCATAAAATCAACGCAAAGTTTGTGTTCTGTGACCACCATGTCAGACACAAAACCCATCACATCGAAACTGGGCATCGGCGTTGCCGCCGCCAATCATCATGTCGGTGTCAAAAGGTTACGCATCGCCTATAAAAAATTGCGCGAACCTTTGCTGACGGTGCTGCTCGCTTTCCAGATTTTCATTCTGTTCGTCATGCCCTGTTTGCGCGCGATGGGTTTTCACATCTCGCATAACATCGTCTATTGGTTTTTGTTGATCTTCGCCGCGCTGGCCACCCTTCTGTCGCGCAGCCGCAAAGCAATGGTGATGATGATTATTTCTATTATCCTGAGCATCGCCGGCATTATATGGCACAATGAACAACCCGATTTTCTGACAGATGCCATCAGCGGCACCGGGCAAGTTCTGACCCAAATATCCCTGTTGTGGGCTGTCTCTTCGGCCGTATTCGGCCCCGGGCGCACCACCTATCACCGCGTTCTGGGCGCGGTTGTCATGTATCTGGGCATCGGCATGATATTCACCAGCCTTGATATTTTTCTGGCGCGAACAATACCGGATGCCTTTACCGGTCTGCCGGCAGACAGCGCCGCCTTGCGCGAAGCATTGACCTATTTTAATTTCAGCGCGCTTACAACCAGCGGGTTTGGCGATATCGTTCCCATGCACCCCATCGCGCGAAGCCTCGCCAATATCGAATCCATCTGTGGGCAACTCTTTCCGGCCACTTTGCTCGCGCGGCTTGTGGGGTTTCATGGCGCGAAAGATTCTAAAAAAAGAGAAGGCATCGGGCTATAGCCTTCTTCTTTAGGCAAAATATATTCACAAAAAGATTTTCGATTATAACGGTATGTGATTTCTGCGTTTTCGATTGAGCGTAAAAACTATTTATGTAGTCCTTACGCCTATCGGAGTGAGGAAATCAAACATGATTACCTGCGAACAAATCAAGGCGGCGCGCGCCATGACCGGCCTAAGCCAGAAACAACTGGCGATGGAAGCGGGCGTGTCGATTGCGACGCTGAACAACATCGAACGCGGCGTGCAAACCGATCCGAAAGTCAGCACCATCCGGGCGATTCAGGAAACGCTGGAAGCCCACGGTATTTTATTCACCTATGCGCGTGACGGCGTGGGGTTGGTGTTAAAAGCGCGCATGCCAAGCGACACCGACAGGGTTATTTTAATCGTCGATGACAGCAAGGAAGACCGCGCGCTGTACAAAAAATGGCTGGCCAAAGACACACACAAAAAATCACATATTATCGAAGCAGATAACGCCCGCGACGGTTACAGCGCGTTTCTGGAACACCGCCCCGATTGCATTATTCTCGATTTTAAAATGTATGGCTCTGACGGGTTTCAACTTCTGGCCGAAATGCGCAAAGACCGCACGCCCTTGCCGCCGATTATTTTTGTGACCGGCATGCATAACGAAGTGTTGAAGGAAAGCGCGGAAAGACAGGGCGTGGCCGCCTGTCTGAATAAAAAAAATCTCACCCAAGAGGGGTTTTATGATGCCATCACCCGCGCCATCGCTTAAGGATGACAGCGACAGGCTGCAGGCCATCGTCAACAGCGCGTTGGACGGCCTGATCACCATCAACAAACGGGGCATTGTCGAAAGTTTTAATCCAGCCTGCGAACGCATCTTTGGTTATGGCACCGATGAAGTGGTCGGGCAAAACATAAAAATGCTGATGCCCGAACCGTACCGCGCGGAACATGATGGCTATATCGATAATTACCAAAAAACCGGCAATGCCAAAATTATCGGCACCGCGGGGCGCGAAGTTTCCGGCCGCCGCAAAGATGGTTCGATCTTTCCGTTGGAACTCTCTGTCAGCCATTTCGCGCTCGCTGACGGCACGCATTATTGCGGCATCATCCGCGACATTACGGGGCGCAAGGAAGCGGAAAATGAAATTGAAAAATCGCTGGCATCCTTGAAACGCAGCAATCAGGAATTGGATGATTTTGCGCATATAGCGTCGCATGACCTCAAAGAACCGCTACGCGGCCTCAGCAACAACGCGATATTCCTGAAAGAAGATTGCGCGGGCAAATTGGACGGCGCGCAAACCAAACGGCTCGACCGTATGGTTTATCTGTGCGAACGCATGGAACGTTTGGTCAATGATTTATTGTATTTCTCGCGTCTAGGGCGGCAGGAACTGGCAGTGCAATTAACCGATCTGAACGCCGTCATCAAAGACATCGAAACCATGATGGAGACGACATTGCACGAAAAAAACGCCACATTGCATGTTGATGGCACGCTGCCCACGCTGGTTTGCGATCTGCCGCGCATCACAGAAGTTTTCCGCAATTTGATAACCAACGCAGTTAAATATAACGACAAGCCCGACAAACGCATCACGATTGGCTGCGAAACGACAGACAAAGAACGTATCTTCTTTGTGGCCGATAACGGCATCGGTATCGCCGCCCAATTTTACCAAGATGTGTTCCGCATTTTCAAACGGCTGAACGACGAAGATGACGGGGTCAAAGGCACCGGCGTCGGCTTAACTTTTGTCAAAAAAATCATCGAACGTCACGATGGCCGCGTGTGGGTCGAATCCGAAATGGGTGTGGGAACACGTTTCCTGTTCACTATCAATCAACCAAAAGGAGAAGAAGCATGAACCCCTTAGCCCATATTCTTTTGGTCGAAGACAACCCCGATGATTACGAAGCGACATCGCGCAGCCTGAAAAAAAACCATTTCGTCAATCCCGTTCATTGGTGCAAATCCGGTGCGGATGCACTGGATTACCTGCAACATAAGGGCGTTTACAGCCAGGACAGCGAGGCGCGTTTGCCCGATCTGATGCTGCTCGATCTCAACATGGCAGGCATTGATGGCAGAGAGGTTTTGAAAATCGTCAAATCGGATGAAAATCTGAAAAGAATTCCCGTGGTTATCCTGACCACCTCGGTCGACAGCCACGATGTCGACCAATGTTACGTTTTGGGTGCCAATACTTATATCCAAAAACCGGTCAGTTTCGAAGGGCTGACACAGGCCATCGCCGCGATGAAGGATTACTGGTTCGGCATTGCCGTGTTGCCGATAAAGGAGAACCGCGCATGACCCAGATCCCCGCCAGCCTGACCATTTTGATCATCGATGATAACCCCGATGATCGCGATCATTATGTGCGCCTGCTGAAAAAAAATCCCGATATGGTTTTTTGCTATCATGAAGCGTCCGAAAGCAAAGCGGGGCTCGATCTGGTGGAAGACAAACATCCGGATTGTATTTTGCTCGATTATTCCTTGCCCGGCCTGAACGGGTTGGATGTTTTGAAACAGATCAAAGCAGTGCGTACCGATATTCCGGTGATTTTGTTAACGGGGCAGGGCAGCGAGGCGATCGCGGTGCAGGCCATTAAACTAGGCGCGGATGATTATCTTTCAAAATCATCCATGACAACCGAAGGCCTGTGCCACGCCATCCATATGGCCATGCAATATAATTATCTGCAAAATAAAATCATGGAACAAACCCAGCTTCTGCTGACCAAGGAACGGCGTTATCAACAATTGATCGACGGCGTGCATGATTACGCCTTTTGCTGGCTGGACCGCGAAGGGCGCATCGAAAGTTGGAACAGCGGCGCGGAACGCATGATGGGCTACGGCGCCGAAGAAGTTATCAACCGGCATATATCGCTTTTTTACACGGCGGAAGAATGTACCAACGAAGCGCCGCTTAAGGCGCTGGCCATGGCCATGGCGCACAAAAATTTTGCCAACGAAGCGTGGCATGTGCGCAAGGATGGCGGCATTTTTTGGGTCAGCAGCCAGATCGACGCGTTGTTCGATAAAGAAGGCACGTTAACTGGCTTCGTGAAAATAACCCGCGATATAACGGAACGCCGCAATGCGGAACGCGAACGCCAGAAACTGTTCGACAGGCTGATGCAATCGAATATGGAATTGGAACGTTTCGCCTATGTCGCATCGCATGATATGCAGGAACCCGTTCGCATGGTCGTGAATTTCAGCAAAATTCTGGCACAGGATTTTGGCAACAGGCTGGATGAAGAAGGCATATCCTATCTAACCTTCATCACGGAATCGGGCGAACGCATTTACCACATGATCGATGATCTGCTGGATTACGCGCGTATCGACGGCGAAGATGATGGCGTGATGGAAATCAACAGCATGGTTGAAATCCATCATGTCGTAGAAAATCTGGGCATGCTCATTCAGGAAAAGGGCGCGAAAATAACCTGGGATGTGCTGCCCACTCTGTACGGCAATCCCATGCAATTCATGCGGCTGATGCAAAATCTGGTCGCCAACGGCCTGAAATACCAACCGCCGGGCAATTCCCCCATCATCCATATCGGCGTACGCGACGAAGGCAACGAATGGCATTTGTCGGTCAAGGATAATGGCATAGGCATCGACGAAGCCTTTATCCGCAAGATTTTTGAACCCTTCCGCCGGTTACATAATTGGGAAGAAATCAAAGGCACCGGCTTGGGATTGTCGGTATGCAAAAAAATTGTTGAAAGCCACGGCGGCAAAATATGGGTCGAGTCCCAATTGGGGCAGGGCAGCATTTTTCACATAAGTTTTCCCAAAGAATCTGCCAACCGGAGGATTGCCGCATGATAACCACCATCGAAAAGAAAAAACGGCCGGCCAAGATTTTGTTGGTCGAAGATAATCGCGGCGATGCTGTCCTTGCGGCGCGCGCCTTTAAAAACATCGCCACGCCGCTTTATCTGTACACCGCAGACAGTGCCGAGCAGGCCTTGGCGCTGCTCCACAAAGAAGGCGAATATGAAATTTACCCGACGCCCGATATCATTTTGCTTGACCTCAATTTGCCCAAAATGCATGGGCATGAGTTTTTAAAAATTATCAAAGACGATAGGCAATTAAAGCATATTCCTGTCATTATCCTGTCCAGCTCGCGCGCCAAACAGGACGTGGTCGACAGCTACCAGTCATTCGCCAATGGTTATCTGGTGAAACCGATCGAGCTGGAACAATTCGATGAAATGGTGCGCTCGCTCGATCAACTGTTCTTCAAAACCATGGCGATGCCCGACAGTGATGATGTGGAATCATGCGGGGTAGCGGTATGACAAACACATCAATGCTTCGCGCGGATGATGTGCCGCTGGCCAAAGAATTTCGTGATTATGTCTATGCCGTTTCGCATGATGTTGGCGCGCCGGTGCGCGCAATGGTGGAATTTTCGCGTCTTCTGACCGATGAGCATAAGAACGCGTTGAATGACGAAGGGCGGCTTTATCTGTCCTTTGTCATCGAAAATGGCCAGAAACTGCAACGCATGATGGATGGGTTGCTCGATTACTCGCGCCTGAATACCGAAGCGCAATCTTTCGCCAAAACCGATTGCGATCTGGCGTTGAAAAATGCAGTTATCGCTCTATCTGATATCATTCAAAACAAGCATGCGGTGATCGAAACGGAACTCCTGCCGGATGTTATTGGTGATAAAACGCAAATCTGGCAAATGTTCGTGATCTTGCTGGATAACGCGTTGAAATTCTGCGCTGCGGGCGAAAAACCGCATATTTCGATCCGCGCCGATAAAGAAAATAATTGGTGGAAATTTACCGTGGCGGATAACGGGGTCGGCATCGCGCCGCGCTTTCACCAAAAAATCTTTGGGCTTTTTCAAAAACTGCACCCCGATACCGCCTATCCCGGCATCGGCATGGGCCTGACGCTGGCGCAAAGAATCGCGCACCGCCATGGCGGTGAAATCTGGGTCGAAGGGGATGAAGGCCAGGGTTCCGTCTTTTGTTTTACAATTCCGACAGGCGCAACGCCCGTCGTATGATAGCGGAAATGCGCATCACGGTATTGCGTCTGTATGTGCGTTGTTGAATGTTTGGTAAGGGCTTCGTGACAAAATCGCCCGATAGAAAAGGCTGGAGACTTCGCCCATGAAATCGAATGATCCTCTGCGCATCTTGCTTGTGGACGACTCGCGCGGGGATGCCTTGCTGATCGAAAAATATATGCGTCAGGTCATGCAAGACGGCCTTGTCCTTCTGCATGCCGCGACTCTCAGCCACGCGCTGCGGGCTCTGTCACAGGATAAATTCGATATTGTCTTGCTGGATAGGTCTTTGCCAGATGTGGTGGATAACAGCGGGCTGCAAAGCATACAAAACATGGTGCCCAGCCTGCCCGTGATATATTTAACGGCCTACAAAAGCGAGAATACTGCTGTGCAGGCTATCGAAGACGGCGCGCAGGATTATATCTTAAAAGACAAAATGGATGGTCATGCCATCAAACGCGCCATCCGTTACGCCATCATCCGCAAACAATTTGAAAACAGCCTGCTGGTTCAGGCGCATCAGGACCGGTTAACAGGGTTGGCCAATTTCCTGTCATTTGAAAAACGTCTGGCATCATCCATGGCGCGTCTTAAACGCTATGGTGGTGCTGTCGGCATCTTTTACATGGATCTAAATCGTTTCAAGCCCATTAATGACACGCATGGTCATGCCGTGGGCGACCGCATGCTGGCGGAAATCGGCGCGCGATTAAAATTATGTTTGCGCAGCGCCGACATGCCTGCGCGTGTGGGTGGCGACGAATTTGCCATTCTGATCGAAGACGGCGTTTCATCCGATCATTGCGCATTTCTGGCGCAGAAACTCATCACCGCGATTGAAACACCTTTTATGACTTCGGGCATAGAATTAAAGGTGGGGGTCAGCATCGGCATCGCGCTGTGCCCTGCGGGCAGCCCTATAACAGGCGCCGAATTGCTAAGCGGTGCTGACAAGGCCATGTATGAAGCCAAGAAATCCGGTAACAGCATGCACCATTTCTGGATGCCGGAACAAAGCAGGCAATCTTCAGTCGCCTGATTATCGAAGCAAGGTAACCTTGGACAAAATCGCCTCCATTTTGTCGATTTGCAACGGTTTATTCAGACAACCATAAATGGGCAAAGCATGGAAATACGATGGCAGATAATCAAAATTCTTCCACCCCGTCATAATGGCAATCGGTATGGCGCGCATCATCGACGGCGCCATGGCCAGTTCTTGCAGAATGTCGAAACCGTCGCTGTCTGGCAAACCCAGATCCAGAAAAATAACATCCGGCAATCTCGTTTGCAGGCAATTTTTCAGATAGGGCATAACATCGTCGCCGCGCGTTACGCGTTGCAGATTGTGCGGAATATGCGTGGCGTTGATGCGCTGTGTCGCCAAAACACTGTCGCTGTCATTATCTTCGACCATCAGAATATTGATAAGGTTGTCGTTGTCGGCCATCAACGGAACGGTAAAGGGCAGAAAATCTTGCCGATAAGTGGTTGGAATAGATCTGTCAAGCATGAGAACCTCCCTGAAATAGATGCGTTTGAATAAAATCATCATAAATTTTCTGCATGAAGAAGCCGATAATTTTGTATGCGGCTGCACCTATCGCGATAGGGAAAAATGATATCGCCCTTATGCCCGCTATGCTAGTTTGACACGCACATTGAAAGGATAATACATGACCATCCAAACACGCGCCTATGCCGCGCCCTCTGCCACCGGCGAACTTATTCCCTTCGCGTTTGAACGGCGCGATCCGCGCCCCACTGATGTGGTGATAGATATTTTGTTTTGCGGCGTGTGCCATTCCGATATCCATTCGGCGCGTAACGAATGGCATGGCACACAATATCCGTTTGTGCCGGGGCATGAAATTGTCGGTCGCGTGAATGCCGTCGGCAATCAGGTCACCAAATTCAAAACCGGCGATCTGGTGGGTATCGGCTGTCTGGTCGATAGCTGCCGCAATTGCCCGTCTTGCGCTGATGGGCTGGAACAATATTGCGATAATGGCTTTACCGGCACCTATGGCGGCGAAGATAAAATTGGCGGCACGCCGCATCAACGCACATTGGGCGGCTATTCCGATAAAATCACCGTCGATGAAAGATTTGTCCTCCGCATGCCGGAAAATCTTGACCCTGCCGCCGCTGCGCCCTTGTTGTGCGCCGGTATTACAACCTATTCGCCGCTTATGCATTGGAAAGTGACCAAGGGGCAGAAGGTCGGCATCATTGGCTTGGGTGGCCTTGGTCATATGGGTGTGAAATTCGCGCATGCCATGGGCGCGCATGTGGTGATGATAACCACCTCGCCGGAAAAAGGCGCGGACGCCAAAAAACTGGGCGCGGATGAAGTGTTATTATCCAAAGACGCCGCTGCGATGAAGGTTGCGCAAAACAGTTTTGACTTTTTGCTGAACACCATTCCGGTCGGGCATGATACCAACCCTTATATGGGGCTGTTGAAACGCGACGCGACTATGGTTGTTGTCGGTGCGGTCGAACCCTTAACGCATGTCAGCGGCATTCCGTTTATCTTCCGCCGCCGCTCCATGGCGGGGTCGTTGATTGGCGGCTTGCCTGAAACGCAGGAAATGCTGGATTTCTGTGGCAAGCATAACATTGTTTGCGATATCGAGAAAATTGCCATTCAGGATATCAACAAAGCCTATGAACGCACCGTAAAAGGCGATGTGAAATACCGCTTTGTAATCGATCTTGCAACTTTGAAAAAAACATAAACATGCAAACAATCAAACGCAGCGGCTCGCAAGCTTCCATCAAAGGATCGGCCGAATGGTTCACGGGCAATGTGCGTGTCGACCCGCTGTTCTGCGCTGTCGAACCCTCACGCACTTCTGCCGGTCTTGTGACGTTTGAACCCGGTGCGCGTTCGGCCTGGCATACGCATCCGCTGGGGCAAAATCTGGTGGTTATTTCCGGCTGTGGCTGGACACAATGTTGGGGCGGGCCCAAACGTGAAATCCGCGCGGGTGATGTTGTTTCGTGCCCTTGTGGGCAAAAACATTGGCATGGGGCGACGGCGACCACGGGCATGAGCCATATCGCCATTCAGGAAGCACTGGACGGCAAAGTTGTCGAATGGATGGATCAAGTAACGGATGAAGAATATCTGGCGGAAATAACACAGGATTGAAGGAAAACTCGATCATGAAAGATATTGTTGTCGTCATCGGAACAGGATCCATTGGCCAAGCTATCGCGCGGCGCGTGGGCGTGGGAAAGCACATCATTCTTGCCGATTTACGACAGGAAAATGCCAATGGGGCAGCCGAAACATTTGGTAACGCGGGATATGAGACAAGCACAACAATCGTTGATGTGTCATCGCGTGTGTCGGTTCATGCGCTTGTTCAGATGGCTCTGTCATTCGGGGATGTCACGGGTGTTATCCATGCGGCGGGTGTTTCCCCTTCACAGGCATCGCCAGAAGTGATTTTGAAAGTTGATTTGTACGGAACCGCGCTTGTGTTGGAGGAATTCGGTAATATTATCGCGCCGTCTGGTTCTGCGGTGGTGATCGCATCGCAGTCAGGGCATCGTTTGGGGGCTTTAACAGCAGAGCAAAACAAGGCTCTTGCGACGACACCTACCGATGCATTGTTAAATCTTCCAATGCTTCAACCCAGTCAGATAAAAGATTCTTTGCATGCCTACCAACTTTCCAAACGCGGTAATTCCTTGCGTGTCATGGCAGAGGCTGTGCGGTGGGGCAAGCGCAAGGCGCGGGTCAACACAATCAGCCCGGGCATCGTCATCACACCGCTTGCCAAGGATGAGTTGAATGGTCCCCGCAGTGAAGATTATCGGCGAATGATTGATCTGTGTCCAGTCGGACGTGCTGCAACCCCTGACGAGGTGGGGGCCGTCGGCGCATTGCTGATGGGGACGGATGGAACATTTATCACCGGCAGTGATTTTCTGATGGATGGCGGGGTTACGGCATCCTATTGGTATGGCGAACTGGCCGCAAAATAAATCAAAGTTGGATGATGCGGCAAAGAGAATTTATTTCTGCTTTGTCGCACAGAAAAATGTCGAACGACCGCCTTGCGTAATGCGCGAAATGGCTTTTGCTTTACATGTGCAATCGGGACAGGGCTTGCCTTCCTTGCCATAGACCGCGAATTTATGCTGGAAATAACCCAATGTCCCATCGGCCTGCGCATAATCGCGCAGGGACGAACCGCCCGCTTTAATCGCTTCGTTCAACACTTTGCGAATGGCGGTGTGCAATAGTTTGATTTCTGGCGCGGTGATAGAGCCCGCAAGGCGTTCAGGGTGAAGGCCTGCCCTGTATAAAGCCTCACAGGCATAGATATTGCCGACTCCGACCACCAACCGTTGATCAAGCAAAGCAATTTTGATGGTGGTCTTGCGCTCTTTTAATAACCCGGCCAATTTTTGCGGGGTGAAATCATCGCTTAAGGGTTCGATGCCCAAGTCACGGAATAATTTATGCGCGTCGATTTTATCGGTGGCGCATAAATCGCACATGCCGAAACGACGCGGGTCGTTAAACCGCGCCTGCCATCCATTATCGAATACAAAACTGATATGGTCATGCTTGGCCAATGGCGTATCGCCGCGCGACAAGGTCATGCGCCCCGACATGCCCAGATGCAGCAGCAAGGTCTGGTTGTCGTCCAGATTGATAAGGATATATTTCGCCCGCCGCGTAATGGATATAACCGCTCGCCCGACCAGTCTGGCACTCAGATTTTTGGGGATGGGCATACGCAAATTGGCCCGATGCGCCTCGGCATCGGTAATGTGCGCGCCGACCAATGGCTCCGCTAATCCACGGCAAACCGTTTCAACTTCGGGGAGTTCGGGCACGACTGGCTAAATGCCGCTTTGCTGCAACAACTTCCGCAAGGATTTCAGCTCGGCCAGAATGCCTTCAATTTCGCGGCGTTCAATTCCTGAAACACTGGATGAAGCGGCGGGCTTAACCTGTTGAACTGACGTGGAAACTGCAGAGGTCGAAACCGGTTCCAAAGCCAAAGGTTGCATGCCTTCCGGCAAGCGTGGTTGTGCGACCATCGAACGTGCCAATGTTGTTGTCGCGCCACTTTCGCGCAACAATTTTTGCACACCGCGAATGGTGAAGCCTTGGTTATGCAGCAGGTCTTTGATGTCATGGATAACTTTGACATCTTCCGGACGGTAATAACGGCGTCCGCCACCACGCTTTAACGGTTTGATCTGGGGGAACTTGCTTTCCCAGAAACGCAAAACATGCTGGGGCAAAGCCAAGCCGTCTGCGACTTCGCTAATGGTGCGGAAAGCGGTGGGGGATTTAACTTCGCTGCTCGAAAGTGACGATGTAGAAATTTGCATCCCTTCGCTCATGCGCTACCTCCGGCGGTTTCTGTCTTGTTGTGACCCAACAAAGAACGGTTGATCTTGTCTTTCAGAACATGGCTGGCGCGGAAAATTAAAACGCGGCGCGGCTTGATCGGCACTTCTTCGCCGGTCTTGGGGTTGCGACCGATACGTTCGCCCTTGCTGCGCACCTGGAAACTGCCGAACGAAGAAAGCTTGACCGAACCACCTTTGATAAGCGCCTGGCTGACTTCTTCCAGAATTTCATCAACCAATTGCGCCGAGTCATTGCGTGACAGACCGACTTCTTCATAAACGGCTTCGGCAAGCTGAGCGCGGGTAACGGTTGTATCGGTCATAGCGTAAGCTCCCTATACGAATCTGTAGTCTATTGAATCTAATCCGCATTTTCGCTTTGGTCAAATTATAAGAAGGGCAAGCCTATGCTGCGCTGCATGGTAGGTGTCTTGATATATTCCTGTCGCCGCCTTAGTGTCGCCTTTCTTGGAGTGTCTTCTCCTCTTCACACCATACGGGGATTGCCCATGTCATCTTCCATCGTTATTGCCAGCGCCACCCGCACAGCCATCGGCAGCCTGAACGGCGCTCTGGCCAGCCAAACCGCGGCATCGCTGGCGACAGCCTGCATCAAGGAAGCGCTGTCCCGCGCCAAAATATCGCCGGGCGAAGTATCCGAAACCATTTTGGGGCATGTGTTGGCGGCGGCACAGGGGCAGGGCCCCGCGCGTCAGGCATCGGTAGCATCTGGCATCCCCATCGAAACAACGGCCTATGCCGTTAACCAAATCTGCGGCTCCGGCCTTCGGGCGGTCGCCAATGGCTATATGGCCATCAAGGCGGGCGAGGCATCGATTATCGTCGCAGGCGGCATGGAAAGCATGAGCCTATCGCCCCACGCGATCCATCTGCGCAACGGCACCAAATTCGGCAATGCCGAAATGGTCGATACTATGATCAAAGACGGTTTGTGGGACGCGTTCAATAATTACCACATGGGCGTCACGGCGGAAAATGTCGCCGCCAAATTCGGCATCACCCGCGATATGCAGGACGCGTTTGCCCTGTCGTCGCAAAACAAAGCCGAAGCCGCGATCAAAGCCGGAAAGTTCAAGGACGAAATCACGCCGATCATCATCAAAGACCGCAAGGGCGATATTACGTTTGACCAAGATGAATTCCCTCGTTTCGGCGCGACCATCGAAGCGCTGGCCAAACTGAAACCCGCTTTCGCTAAAGAAGGAACGGTCACCGCTGGCAACGCATCCGGTTTGAATGACGGTGCCGCCGCCTTAGTGTTAATGACCGAAGAAGAAGCCGTCAAGCGCGGCATCACGCCATTGGCACGCATAGCCTCATGGGCAACCATGGGCGTTGATCCGGCCATTATGGGCATCGGCCCTGTGCCCGCGACAAAACGCGCATTGGACAAGGCCGGTTGGAAATTGGCGGATATCGATTTGATCGAAGCCAACGAAGCGTTTGCCGCGCAATCATGTGCCGTGGCCAAAGAATTGGATTTTGATATGTCGAAAGTCAATGTGAATGGCGGCGCGATTGCGCTGGGTCATCCCATCGGCGCATCGGGTGCGCGCGTGTTGGTGACTTTGTTGCATGAAATGCAGAAACGTCAGTCCAAAAAGGGTCTCGCTACGCTTTGCATCGGCGGCGGGATGGGTATCGCAATGTGTGTGGAAAGATAGGCAAACGAGGGAAGGCTGAGAATAAGGTGGGGTTAGAGGGATGTCGTCAAGAGCCATCATAGCGGCATTATCCGTTTTCCCTCTGATCTCTGACCCCGTTCTTCTCTCTATATTAAATTAAAGGACGAAAATATGACACGAGTAGCAATAGTCACCGGCGGCACGCGCGGCATTGGTGCGGCGATTTCTGAGGCTCTGCTTGAAGCGGGGTATAAAGTAGCCGCCACCTATCACGGCAATGAAAAAGCGGCGCAGGAATTCACCAAAAAAACCGGCATAGCTGCCTATAAATTCGATGTCGGCGATTATGATACCTGTGCGGCGGGTGTTGCCAAAATCACCGCCGATATCGGCGCGGTGGATGTGCTTGTGAATAATGCCGGCATTACGCGCGATGCGTTTTTGCACAAAATGACGCCGCAACAATGGCGCGAAGTGATGCACTGCGATCTGGATTCCGTTTTCAACATGTCTCGTCTGGTGATCGAAGGCATGCGCGAACGTTGTTTCGGCCGCATCATTAATATCAGCTCGATCAACGGGCAAGAAGGCCAGGTCGGCCAAACCAATTATTCGGCGGCCAAGGCGGGCATCCTCGGCTTTACCCGCGCCTTGGCCAAAGAATGCGCCACCAAAGGCGTAACAGTTAACGCCATCGCGCCCGGCTATATCGACACGGAAATGGTGCGCGCGGTATCGCCCGAAGTTTTGCAAAAAATCATCGATAAAATCCCGTTGAAGCGTCTGGGTAAACCCGAAGAAGTCGCAGCTATGGTAGTGTTTCTGGCGTCCAATCAGGCGGCGTTTGCCACAGGCGCGACATTCACCGTAAACGGCGCACAATACATTTCTTCATAAGAACCTGTTGAATTTTGGCGGCTGAGCCCCCAATCTGGGCACATGAAAAACTATCCCGGCCAAAATTTCGTTTTCCTTGTTCGCACTGCCTGGCGTTACGCCGATGCCAAGGGCAAAAAAGACATGCTGATTTTTTACAGCCTGTTCCTGTTTGCCAATATCATTGTTTCGCTCCAACCCGTTGTGCTGGCGCGTTTGATCAACGCGGCGCAGGCAGGCGGCGACGGCGCGATGATCCGCATTTTGTGGCTTTCGTTATTGTACGGCGGGCTGACGGTTTTTTTCTGGTGCCTGCATGGCCCCGCGCGGCTTATCGAACGGCGCACCGCGTTTAATGGTGGCCGCAGTTTCATCAACAGCCTGTACCGCGTCGTCACCGAAATGCCGCTCCGCTGGCATCAGGATAATCATTCGGGCAGCACCATCAACCGCATCCGCAAAGCAGAACGCGCTTTGTTCGGTTTTTCGCAAGGGCAATTCGTCACCATTCAAATTATCGTCCGCATCTTTATCAGCACCTTGATGCTGGGGTTCTATTCGCCCTGGATAATGGGGGCGTCGATTGTTTCCAATGTTTTCGTCGCATGGATGATCCGCCGTTTCGACCACGACCTTACCCCCGTGGTGCGCAAAACAAACGAAGCCGAACATCATCTCAGCTCGGCGCTGTATGATTATATTGGCAATATCGTCACGGTTTTAACGCTGCGCATGCAAGGCAACACCAGCAATGAATTGCAGGGGCGGTATGAGAAAATCAAAACATCCTTCTGGCGCGAAGTGGTGATCAATGAATGGAAGTGGGCTTCCATCAATTTCCTGCTTATCTTCACGCAAATGGCCATTGTCGGCGTCTATATGGTGATGCACATGTCGGCGGAAAAAGCCGTCGCGCTGGGTTCGGTCGTCGCCATTTTTCAATATCTGCTGAATATCATGCAGCAATTTTTTCAAGGTAGCATGACCTTCGAGCAACAGCTTTATTACAGCATCGATGTGCATGGCGTCGATGAATTGCTGGCCGATCATGCGCGTTTCGCGACGCAACGCCGCAAACCCCAGAAACGCGACTGGCAAAAAATCCGCATCGATAATCTGGTTTTCACGCATCACGAAGGCGAAGACGCGCTGCATCATCTGCGCGGTGTCGGACTTACCATAACAAAGGGCGCGAAAATCGCCTTTGTCGGTGCCAGCGGTTCCGGCAAAACAACTTTCCTCACGCTGATGCGCGGCTTGTACGAAGCGCAAAGCGTCGATCTGTCGATCGACAATGATAAATTTAAAAACCTCGCGCCTCTCGCGGGCTTCACCACTTTGGTGCCACAGGACAGTGAAGTTTTTGAAAACACCGTCATGTATAATCTAACTTTCGGCACACAGGTCGCGCCCTCGGTGTTGAAACAGGCGCTTTCCATATCGGCCTTTGACGAAGTTCTGCCCAAACTGCCCAACGGCATCAACACCGATATTCGCGAACGCGGCGTCAATATGTCGGGCGGCCAAAAACAAAGGTTGGCGCTGGCGCGGGGTCTTATCGCGGCGCAAGATTCATCGTTGCTGTTGCTGGACGAACCAACCAGCAGCATCGACCAAACCACGGAAGGCCTGATTTTCGATCGGCTCTTTGACGCTTTTGCCGAAAAGGCGATAATCGCCACTGTTCACCGGTTGCATCTGTTGCCGCGCTTTGACTATATCGTTCTTATGGAAAACGGCGCGATTATCGAACAGGGCGATTTCACGACATTGCTTGCGAAACAGGGGGCTTTTGCCCGTTTGTGGTTAACGCATCTGGGGCAAGTCGAGGTGATTTAAGTATATTGTTAAAAGAGGCAATGTTTTGTAGCCTTGCCTCGCCCCCTTGACCGGAGAAACCCATGTCCTACGACCCCAGCAATATTTTCGCGAAAATCCTGCGCGGCGAAATCCCGTGCAAAAAAGTTTATGAAGATGATTTCGCGCTGGCTTTCAACGACATACATCCTCAAGCGCCGACCCATATTCTGGTCATCCCCAAAGGGCCCTACACGACTTATGATGATTTTATCGCCAGCGCCGATGATGCGGAAATTGCCGGCTTCCAACGCGCGCTCGCCAAAACGATCAATGACGCGAATGTGGTGGCCGACGGTTATCGCCTGATTTCAAATAACGGCGTCAATGCGCACCAGGAAGTGCCGCATTATCATGTGCATATTCTGGCGGGGCGGCCATTGGGTGTTTTGGTTGAGAAAGCGTAACGCTTACTCTTCATCCGACATCGAACGCACAAGCTCATAAACCTTGCGGCGTTGCTTGATATCCTGAATGCGGTAATAGGCGCGCACCAATTCCAACGTTTCGCGGCGGCGCATAATATCCATCTCGGCTTTCTGGCCGTCGTGCACGCCTTCCAACGTTTCCTGACCGCTTTCGGCAAAGCCGGGCTGGGTCAGGCTGATCGATGTCGGCATTTCTTCAAAGAAATACGCGATAGGCACCGACAAAGTTTTGGCGATCTGAAACAAACGGCTCGACCCCATCCGGTTGATGCCGCGTTCGTATTTCTGAATTTGCTGGAACGTCAAACCCAACGCCTTGCCCAACTGTTCCTGGCTCAACCCCACCAGATTGCGTCGCATACGAAGGCGTGCGCCAACATGGATATCGACAGGATCAGGATTCTCGGAACGGAGTTCGGTTTTTTTCATGGTCTTTTCAGGTAATGCGTTCATGAAGAATATCCTAGTATGCAAAGTGGGGCATGAATAAGGCGCTCAATTCAAATGGGGTCGTCAATTTTTCACAATCCGGGCTTTGACCGGCGGCCGACTATAGCAGTTGCAATCATTAAAATAAATACAATCCATACGGGTGTATTGCCCCATCTTTCAAATAGAGTAGGTGTCAGGGCTGTGGATAAGTCGCTGTCGATAATGCCCTGTTTTTCCAACCCCAGCCGTGCGGTGATGCGCCCCAACGGATCAACAACCCCCGAAATGCCTGTATTTGCAACGCGTATCAACGGCATCCCTTCTTCAATCGCCCGCACGCGCACAATGGCGAAATGTTGATAGGGGCCCGTGGTGTCGCCATACCAACCATCATTGGTCAGGTTCGCCATAAAATCGGGGCGGTCATTGGGGTCTGTCACCGCGCCCGGGAAAATCGCCTCGTAACAAATCAGGGGGCTGAAATTCGGCAAACCCTGAATGCGGATTGTTTGCGCGCCGGGACCCGATGAAAAATCCGCACCGCTGGCCGCCAAAGTGCGCAACGGATTATATTTCCGAAGCGGCATATATTCGCCGAACGGCACCAGATGCGCTTTGTCATACCCTGCGACCAAACGCCCCAACCCGTCGACCGCAACCATTGAATTGTAAAACTGCGTGTCGCCTTTTTCATCGATGCTGCGGCGGATCACGCCGGTGATAACTGCCGCCTCTGCTGGAATGGCGGATGCAATCTGTTTGCGGCGCAGCGCGTCTTCGGCCAAATAATATGTCGATGCGGTTTCAGGCCAGAAAATATGCGTGACCGGTTTTTCGGATGGTGTCGCCGACAAATCGATCAAGGTCTGAAAATTCTTTTCGCGCTCGCGGTTGACCCATTTCATGCTTTGCGGCGTGTTGGGTTGCACCAAACGCACGCGCACATTCGGTTGGGTGCCCAAAAGGGTTGTTTGCAATCGGTACTCGCCGCCAAGGGCGATCAAGGCAAACAACACAAGGCTGCCGGCAAAAACGCGCCGCGCCTTTTGCGTGTTGTCTGTCAATGCGGCTGGCAAACAGGCGGCAAGGGATGTCAGCAGCGACAGAAAATAAATCCCGCCAATGCTGGTGATTTGCAAAACGGGCAAAACGCCCGACCACGCATAGCCGGACAAATTCCACGGAAAGCCGGTCAAGACATGCCCGCGCGCATAATCGGCCAGAAACCATAAGAGCCCAAATGATATGGCTCCCGTGATGCCTGACAATCCTACGCGCCGCGCAACCGCTGCCGCTATGCCGTAATAAATCGCAAAGAAGGCAGGAAGTCCGGCAATCGCCAAAGGCACCGCCCACCAAAAGGCGGCGATATCGACAAACATCGATGCCGCCGTCCAATAAAGACCAAAAACAAAAAAGCCGAACGCAAAACACCAGCCGGTGGCGAATGCTTGTTTAACGGTGGCCGTCCCCTGCAACAAAAAAACCAACGCGGGCAAACACACCCACAATACGGGAAACATATCAAAGGGCGGCATGGACAAAACCATGACCACGCCCAATCCAAACGCCAAACCCGCCCGCCGCCAACCCGTGGCGCGACGCAGATAGGCTGCAAAAGAAGAAAGGGGAATCCTCATAAGCCAGTGTTCGCATTCGCGCGCAACAAAATCAAACAAAAATCCCTGTGACAGCAAGAGCGACAGAAAAACCTCGCCCCAACTTGTTGGAGAGGGGCAATATCACAGGAAAGCGGAAACAAATGTCAGTGGGGTGAGGCTTCTACTTTGCCGCAGAAGAATCAGGCACGCGTTTCGGCACGCGAATACGCAATCGCTTCACGCGGCTCTGATCCATCTCCAACACTTCGAAATTCAGGCCGGACTCGCTGGGGATCTTTTCGCCCATGTGGGGGATGCGCCCCGATAAATGTGCCACATAACCGCCCAACGTATCGACATCTTCACCGTCCATCGGCGGCAAATGAATACCGGTTTGATATTCAAACGCTTCAATCGTCAAACGCGCATCGGCCAACAAAGTACCATCGGCGCGGGTGATGATGGGCGGCGCGCCGGGCGCGTCATGCTCGTCATCGATATCGCCCACGATCTGTTCAACCAAATCTTCAATCGTCACCAAACCGTCGATGCCGCCAAATTCGTCGATCACCACGGCCATGTGCTGACGCGTTTGCCGCATCTGTAATAAGAGTTTCGACGCGGCCATCGAAGGCGCGACATACAAGACAGGGCGCAAAATATCGGCAATCACGCAAGGACGTTGTTGCGCCAGACAAGGCACAATGTCTTTCACATGCACCATGCCAAGCACATCATCCAACGTTTCACGAAAAATCGGAATACGGCTGAACCCATGTGCCGACATTTCATCGACCAGAATTTTAACCGGCGCATCGATGTCGAGCGCGACGATATCGGCGCGCGGCACCATGCAATCGCCCACGCGGCATTCGCGCAATTTGATGATGTTGCCCAACAACAAACGTTCGGCAGGCGATATGCCCGACTCGGACAATGGTTCTTCAATCAGCTCTTCCACAACTTCGCGCAGAACTTCGGCGTCCGCCGGCGGGCTGATGACATGGATCAACCTGTGCCATGCATGAAGCCAGATACTTCGCGGCTCTTCGGCTGTATTGGTTACAGAAACGGGTGCAGAAGTGTCAGGTTTCATTTCTTGGATCTTGTCCGTTTTTTCATTTTCTTCTTACCCAAATCGGGCAGAGCTTCATAAGGATCGGGCAACCCCAACGCGTGCATAATGCGTGTTTCAAGCTTTTCCATCGTTTCCGCCTGCCCATCCTCGATATGATCATACCCCAAAAGATGCAAAAGACCATGAATCACCAGATGAGTGACATGTTTTATCAATATCTTGTGTTCTGACTTGGCTTCAACCACAATATATTGTAAGCCAAGGGCGATATCCCCCAGCTCAACCGCCCCACCTTCTTTACCAATTTTGGGCAATTCGGCGGCTTCATGCTGAGGAAAAGACAACACATTGGTCGGTTTATCCATCCCGCGAAAATCGCGGTTCAATTGCCGTACCTGCGCATCGTTGGTCAGCAAGACTGTCGCCATAAAGGGAAAGGACAATTTCTTGGGTAGGTGTTCTGCCGTCGCCTGCGCCGCCATCTGCAAACGCCCGCGCAAATTCGGCAGCTTGCGCCAGGCGGCGGTTGCGATCTGGATATCAAGAAGGGCGGTGGGGGTCGGCATGACTGCACCCTATCCTAGTCATGGAATGAGATCAACAGAGGCTCATTTTGCCTAAGGCCATCGCCTAAGGCTTGGGGGCGGTGGCGCGTACACGCCCTGTTTGAACAGGCACCCCCCTCGTTTTCGGCGGGCTAAAGTAACGCTTGGTAATTCCGGTGCGCATATAGTCGGGCGCTCGGCTGTGGATATGGCCAAGGCTATTCATCTCGATATGGTTTTGCAATCGGGTTTCAGCTTGTTGCACGCGCCAGGTAATTTCTTGCGCCGCCTTGCGCGCATATTGCAATGTTTTCTGGGTCTTGCTTTGGGAATGAAGGGTTTTATTTCTGTCCTTGATTTCGCCTCTCTGCGTCAAATCCTCTATTGTTTCTTTATAGCGGGCGATTTTTTTGGTATGCGCGCGAATGGCCATTTTCTGACGTTGTTCTTCATCGCGCAGACAATCAACGGCGGCTTGCAGGCTGAAAAGCTGCCGCACAGAAAGTGGCAACGCCATAGCAGCTGGCTTCTGCAAACGCATCTGAAGGTATTTGGCGTGGAACATTTCCCAATCCTTCTGCTGCGATTGCCATGCCTGACGGGTAGCCAGCACGCGCTGTCTGGCGCGGTCTAACTGTTCGCGCTTGTCCCTGATTTTATTATAAGATGCCCTGTTGGCCACCAATTTGCCAACGGCATCCTCCAGTTTCTTTGTAACCCTTTTTTCGTGCTCCCATCTGTGGCGGGCGCTTTTGGTTTTTTGCTCAGCTTCGATTTTTGCGCTTTGCAACACCATTTCTTGTTCGATGGCGTGCAGCAGATCGGCGTTCGATTTGCCAATTTTCGGCTTTTTTTCCTTGCCTTCTTTTTTCACGCTTGGGCGTATGCGCGCTTTTCTTGCAAGGCGGGCTTCCGTCCGGCTTATATGATCCAGCGCGGCATTTTCAGCATCAAGGCATTGCTGGGCGAGATCTGCTTCGCGCAACAAGAAATGACGCAAACTGCGGGTCAAATCACCTTTGGATGGCAACGGGGTATCGATTTGCGCGGCCCTGGCCGCCAGATCATTGTCCTTTTGGATGGCGATAAAAAGGATGCGCTGTCCCAAAATCCCGCCATCTACTAATTGTTGCTGCGTGGGCGTGGTCAGAAGTTTGGCTGTTTGCGTCGCTTCTTCTTCGTTTTTGCCGTCATATTTCACCAAAATATGTTCGCGCCCTTGCTTGTCAACAAGCGGCACATAGCCGTTTTGAAGGCCATAGCTCAACTCTTCATCAAACAAACGACCCGGTAGGCGGGCATGGGGATCATCAAAACGAATGATGGGTGTGTCGCCGTCGCTGAAAATTTTTATCGGCGCGGACACAAGAATTTTTTCCAAAAAACTGACCAGCGCCGGGTGCGGTTCGGACATCTCCACCAAAGATTGCGCGATCTGGGCGGCGATTTTTTTGCGCAGGCCGGAAATTTCCTGACGATATTTGGATTGTGCCAATTGGTCGTCCCGCACCACATGCCAGAATGCGGGAAGGGGATTATGGCTCGTTTCAAAAACTGGCATATTATTCACTTATCTCCGCGTAAAATGAAGCCTTCTTGTTTCCGGCAGGCTGGCGGCACGCGATGGCGCAACGTTGACTTCGTCACCCATAAGGGATTCGGCAACGCGCAAAACCTCCAGTTTTTTGCGGCGTATACCCGCGCCCGTTTTCGATAAATCTTCTTCTGTGTCCAAATAACTATGCAGCAACCGCGCCGCTTGCGATTGGTTGGCAGGAAAGGCGTTCGCATCCAAATAAAGCGGAACATCACCAAGCCGTGTTGGAATATAAGGCAACCCACGCCTGTCGAGCGGCAGAAAAACGCTGTTCACCAATTCCATAGAACCGCAAATATTTTTCGTTCCCTGACGGAATTGCGGGTTATGCAAATTGAATGCCTGCAAAGGCGTTTCCGTGGCCGCATTGTCTTCCACCCAAGGCAGAAGAACAAATTTGACATTATTGCGCTTCGGGTTTTTCAGGCTGTGAACGCCACTGACCTGATATTTAACATCCGCGAACAAAAATATCAGCGCAGATTGCAACCGGCGGCGGCGATCAATGGGTAATTTCGTTCGCGTGGTTATTTCCTTGGCCAATTTTGTCATCTGTTCCTGCAGGCGCGATGGCAAAGATTGCACCGTCCGTTCGCAATCCAGAAGGACGACATAGCGTGTCTCCCTCTGTTTGGCGCGCGCATTGATGGGCTCGGAAAGATGTGGCGTGGGCGGTTCGTCAAGCTCACCGGCCAGATAATCGACAACTTCAGGGGCGAGGACAGAGAGCAACTCAAAAGCAGCCTCCATTTGGGTGCGGCGCGTCAGCAATTCCTGATGTTCTGCGTTGATACGTTTGAAAGGAGTGTGGCTGCGGGCGGTGGCAATGCCCCTGGGCGGATTATAATCCGGCCATTCCTCAAAATATTTGTCCCAGCAGCTACGCATTATTTGTTTTGTAAAAAATTACCCTAATGAAAGGCAATGTAACCGCAGAATCGCCAAAAATCCATATTAATCCACGGCAACCGCGCCATTCAAACTACTTTGATTCGCGGATATAATCTTAACCATAACTTCCTGGCCATTAATGCGTTCTCTTGCAACCGCCGGTATATCGATATAGGTCGATTGTGCATAAGGGCTGCGGCCATGCAACTGGCCGTTGTGCCTTCCGTCATCATCAAACAACACCGGCAAAACCTTGCCGATCAGTGATTGGTTAAAACTTATCTGCTGTTCACGCAACAAAGCTTGCAGCTCCTGCAACCGCGCATCCATAACCTCTTCCGGCACCTGATTAACCATGGCGGCGGCGGGTGTGCCGGGGCGGCGGCTGTATTTAAACGAATAAGCCTGCGCAAAACCGATATCGCGCACCAATTGCATCGTCGCCTTGTGGTCGGCGTCGCTCTCGCCCGGAAATCCAACAATGAAATCGGAAGACAAAGCGATATCGGGACGCACTGCGCGCAATTTATCAATGATGCGGCGGTAATCATCGCCAGTATGTTTGCGGTTCATCGCTTCCAAAATGGAATCCGATCCGCTCTGCACCGGCAAATGCAAAAACGGCATCAATTGCGGAATATCACGATGCGCCGCGATTAGCGCGTCATCCATATCGCGCGGATGCGACGTCATGTAACGCAACCGTTTCAGATGGGGGATTTCCGCCAACCGGTAAAATAATTGGCCCAGCCCCCATACAGTGCCATCTTCGCCTTCGCCGTGGAACGCATTGACATTCTGTCCCAGCAAAGTGATTTCACGCGCGCCATTGGCAACCAGATTTTCGGCCTCGCTCACAATGCTTTTCACCGAACGCGAATATTCCGCGCCGCGCGTGTAAGGCACCACACAGAAGGTACAAAATTTATCGCACCCTTCCTGAATGGACAGAAACGCGCCAATGCCGGTTTTGCTTTGTTGGGGCAGGGCGTCGAATTTTGGCTCGACCGGAAATTCGGTGTTGAGTACCATGCCCGCTTCGCGCGTCACACGCGCGATCATTTCCGGCAATTGGTGATAGGTCTGCGGCCCGAACACCATATCGACATAGGGTGCGCGGCGTTGAATTTCGGCACCTTCCGCCTGCGCCACGCAACCGGCCACGGCGATAATCATGCGCTCGCCCTTGGCTTTCTTTTCTTTTTGCAGGGCAGGTAAACGACCCAGTTCGGAAAACAATTTCTCGGTCGCCTTCTCGCGAATATGACAAGTATTGAAAATAACCAGATCGGCGCTCTCGGCATCCTCGCTCGGCATATAACCCAAAGGCGCCACGACATCCGCCATACGGTCGCTGTCGTACACGTTCATCTGACAGCCCCAGGTTTTGATATGCAGCTTTTTTGTCATGATACTTCTTTGGCTAACAAGGATTGATGCGCCAGCGATTGTTCAATTCCCTTGGCGACAACGGCCTGACATTGCGCGGCCAATTCCTTGCGGTTGGCATCATGCGCTGGCGTAAGGGGTGCATGGAAAACAACTTCAATTGTAAAACCGCCATGTTTGAACACATTCCACAAATGCGGCGGCAAGGTCATATCGCCATACCACGCATAAAGCGCGCGTTCTTCACGCAACAAAGGAAAACCGTTTAATTCGACACAGGTGACGGAAACCGGTTGGATGGTAATGGCGACATCGGGCGCGGAATCTTCGACGATGCCGAACAACGTGCTTTTGAAAGGCAAAGCGGTCAACCCGTCGGATGAAGTGCCCTCGGGAAACAAAATCAAATTCTGGTGCGTGGCCAGATGATTGTGAAGCTGGGTTTGCTGCGCGGCGGCGCGGGTCGATTTCCGTTCGATAAAAACCGTGTTTTGCATACGCGCCAGAAAACCGAATAGCGGCCATTTGGCGACTTCCGATTTGGCGACAAAACCGGCGGGCAAGACGGAACCCAGCACAAGAATATCAAGATACGAAGCATGATTGGCTACAAACAAAAGAGGCTTGGCCAGCGCAGGCGCACCGACCACCCGCACGCGCAGATCCAGCAAACGGCATAAAAAACTGTGGAACAAACGCGGGATAAAGAAAGGCTGCTCGGGGCGGTAGCGTTTAAACGCCCAGGCGACCGGAACCATCACAACAACGGCGACCAGAAAGACGACAATCTTGGTGGCTCCGCCAAGCGTCGCAAATATGTTCTCAAGCTTCTTCATGCGCGGTTTGTCGCACAAAAAAAGGGATTATTCCACTGGCAAAGTAATCCCGCTATCCCCGCCTAATTTATACTGTTTTTGGTACCGGCGGGTCATCAAATCGGTCTTGACGATAATGCAAATGTCCGTGGTGTTGAACTGATGATCGACCACCGCCCCATCGCCCACAAAACCGCCCACCCGCATATAACCCTTGATCAAGGGGGGCAGGCTGTTATTGCCGCCGCGCGGGTCAAGCTTCATTTCCTCAAACGCCGTGTTGGGGTCGAATGCCTCGCGCGGCAACATCTTCATATCCACATAACGTTCCGGCAAAGCCTTGGTGCGAAGCGCGGGCGGCGCAAGGTGGTGGTGGTAAAGATAGGACAGGGGGATTTTCAACGCTTCCGGGTCGGTGCCGGGCAGGCTGGCGCAACCAAACATTAAGGTCACATTATGTTTCGCAAGATACATACTTAAACCGCGCCACAAAAACTGCATCACAGTGCCGGTGCGGTATTCGGCATCAATGCAGGAACGCCCCAATTCCAGAATTTCACCGGGATATTCCAACAGGCGCGACACATCATATTCCGATGAAGAATAAAACCCGCCGCATTTTTCTGCCGCTTCGCGCCGGATCAAACGATAAGTGCCGACAACAGGATTTTTGTTTTTGCGCGCATGGTCGATAACCAGAAGATGGTCGCAAAAACTATCATGCGCGTCGAAATCGCGCTTGGTTGTTTCCATTTCCACGGTGGGCTTCGCGCCCATTTCTTCGTAAAAAACCTGATACCGCAAAGCCTGCGCGTTATCGATATCCTGCGCGTCCCGCGCCAACCGCACTTCCAAAGTGCCTAACCGTAATTCCTGATCTTTGGTGTCCGCAATATTATGCAAAGAAGCGGTCATGGATTCTCCATTTTCAAAACCCCGAAATGGGGCGGAAGGTGCGCAGGGCTTCTGCGCTCCGGCTCGAATCATAACGAAGGCAGACTATCACAAAAAAACCACAAAGCAAAAAGGGCGCAACCCATTGATTGCGCCCTATAATTTGTAATTTGGAAAGGCTTTATTTGCGCTTGTCTACGGGCACAAAATCGCGTTCCGTCGCACCGGTATAAAGCTGACGCGGACGGCCAATTTTCTGTTCGCCGCCTTCGCCAAATTGTTCCTGCCAATGCGATACCCAACCGGCGGTACGCGCCAACGCGAACAACACGGTGAACATGCTCATCGGGAAGCCCATCGCGCGAAGGATAATGCCCGAATAGAAATCGACATTCGGATACAGTTTCTTCTGCACGAAATAATCGTCCTGCAACGCGACGCGTTCCAACTCCATCGCGGTTTCCAGCAGGGGGTCATTTTTGATGCCCAATTCGGCCAAAACTTCGCGGCAGGTTTCCTGCATCACTTTGGCGCGGGGATCATAATTTTTATAAACGCGGTGACCAAAACCCATCAAACGGAAACTGTCCGACTTGTCCTTGGCGCGGCGCACGATTTCAGGAATTTTATCCTTGCTGCCAATTTCCATCAGCATTTTCAAAACCGCTTCATTGGCGCCGCCATGCGCAGGGCCCCACAGCGATGTTATGCCCGCCGCGATACAGGCGAACGGATTGGCGCCCGACGAAGACGCCAGACGTACGGTCGATGTCGATGCGTTTTGTTCGTGGTCGGCATGAAGGATAAAGATTTTATCCATCGCCTTGGCCAAAACCGGATTAATTTTGTAAGGCTCGGCGGGCACCGAATAACACATGTACAAAAAGTTTTCCGCATAAGACAAATTGTTCTGCGGATAAACGAAAGGCTGCCCGATCGAGTATTTATAGGCCATAGCGGCCAATGTCGGCATCTTGGCGATCAAACGGTGGCAGGCCACTTCGCGTTGAACGGGGTCATGGATATCGGTCGAATCGTGATAAAATGCCGATAACGCGCCGACAACGCCGCACATAATCGCCATCGGATGCGCATCGCGACGGAACCCGCTGAAGAAGCTGCTCAGTTGCTCATGCACCATCGTGTGATAGGTGATGTGCTTAACCCAATCCTGCTTTTCGGTGGGGTTAGGCAATTCGCCATATTGCAGCAAATAGGCGACTTCCAAAAAGTCGCTCTTGTTCGCCAGCTGGTCAATCGGATAACCGCGATGCAACAAAATACCCTTGTCGCCATCGATAAAGGTGATCTTGGATTCGCACGAACTGGTCGAAGTAAAACCGGGGTCATGCGTAAAATAACCGGTTTCGCCATACAGCTTGCGTATATCGATAACGCTCGGCCCTTCGGTGCCGTCGAGAACGGGCAGCTTCCAGCTCTGGCCGTTTTGATCGTCGGTCAGGGTAACGGTACGTTTGGGGGCGTCGGCCATGATATCCTCGCGGGGGAAAGGGGGATGATTATTTCGCCCACCCTTATCCTCCGGCACTGGTTAAAATCCGCTTAAGCAACGAATATAGCCCTTAAAGTCATTTAACTGCCTAGCCTTTTCCATCAAAAAGCCCTAATTTAAAGGCGAAATACAGATGAGTTCGGCAACCATACAGGGAAAACCATGTCGCAAAGTATCGCTCTTGTTGATGATGACCGTAACATCCTGACGTCGGTGCAAATGGCGCTGGAAGCGGAAGGTTTCGATGTCCGCACTTTCCCCGATGGCGACGAAGCCCTGCGCGGCCTGACGCAAAAACCCGCCGACCTCGCAGTGCTCGATATCAAAATGCCGCGCATGAACGGGATGGAATTGCTGCAAAAACTGCGCGCCACCAGCGGCACCTTGTCGATGCCGGTGATCTTTCTGACCTCGAAGGATGAAGAGGTTGACGAAATCATGGGGCTCCGCATGGGAGCCGATGATTATATCAAAAAACCTTTCTCGCAACGTTTGCTGGTCGAACGTATCCGTTCGTTGCTGCGCCGTGAACAGGCGCGGGCAACGCCTGCCGGGAACGACCCTGCCTCCATCATCATCCGCGGCGACTTGACGTTAGATGGGGCGCGTCATGTCTGCGCGTGGAAAGGGCAGCATGTCGAATTGACCGTCACCGAATTTTTGCTGGTCAAGGCGTTGGCGCAACGCCCGGGTCATGTGAAAAACCGGGATCAATTGATGGATGCGGCATACGGTGAAGCGATCTATGTCGATGACCGTACCATCGACAGCCACATCAAACGCCTGCGCAAGAAATTCCGTGACGTGGATAACGACTTCTCGCAAATCGAAACCCTCTATGGTGTCGGATACCGTTATAAGGAATAGACCTTGTCCGATATATCTTCTGCTCCTGTCGGTATAACGACCCGCCCCGAACGCACAGTATCCCCTTTGATGCTGCGTATCCTTGCGGTCAATGTTATGGCGCTGGCTATTCTTGTCGGCGGCCTGCTTTACATGGGCAATTATCAGGATCGTATTATCGCCACCGAACTGGATGCGATGATGTCGCAAGCGCGGATCGTGGCGGGTGCAGTTGCCGAAAACGCTGTTGTGATCGACGATAACGACCAAAGCATCTTATCGCCCTTGCTGGCACGGATGATGGTGCGGCGTCTGGCCGAAACCACCGGCACGCGCACACGTTTGTTCAGCGTCACCGAAACCTTGCTGGCCGACAGCCGTTATTTATTGGCCGACAAAGACGACAAGATCGACACGGAAGATTTCAGCAGCAACACGGCAGACGCGCCGATGGGCTGGTTTGCGCAGGCCATCTCGGCCTTCTTCGATATTTTCGACCTTATCCACGAACACCGTGTCTATCCGCCCTATGCTGAAGAGCAACTACAACGCGCCAACCAATATGATGTGACGCTTCGCGCCCTGAATGGCGAAAAATCAACGCAGGTCTGGACATTGCCGCATGGTGGATTGATTCTGGCTGTCTCCGCGCCGGTCGAACATGGGCATCGCGTTTTGGGCGCCGTGATGATGTCACGCAGCGATGCTTCCGTGGACCGCGCCATTTACGCGGTGCGCATCAATATCCTGCAAATTTTCTGTATCACTTTGTGCATCACGGTTTTGCTGTCGCTTTATCTGGCGCGCGCCATTGCGCGCCCCATCCGCCAATTGGCGCACGCCGCCGAAATTTTGCGCCGCGGTCAATTCGATGATACGGGTGCCGCAGGCGGTCGCATCAAAGGCGTCGCCATGATGCTCCGCGAAGAAGCCATCCCCGATATGACAAACCGGCATGATGAAATCGGCGATCTGTCGGGCGCATTGCGCGACCTGACCTCGGCCTTGGCGCAACGCGTTGGCGATATTGAAACTTTCGCCGCCGATGTCGCGCATGAACTTAAAAACCCGCTTACGTCTTTGCGCAGCGCAGTTGAAACAGCAGAACGGGTGAAAGACCCAGCCGCGCGTGAAAAACTTATGCTCATCATCCGCGATGATGTCGATCGCATGACGCGATTGATCACCGATATTTCCAGCGCGTCGCGTCTGGACGCCGAATTGGGACGGGCAGAACTCAAACCCATCGATATCGGCACCAAACTCGCGCATCTGACCGATTATTATAATGCCGCCACGCAAGAAGGCGCACAGCCGCGCCTCATCATCAACCCCATCGTCCAACCTTTGCGCATCAAGGGTGTCAAAGGCCGCATGGTGCAAGTGTTCCAAAACCTCATCGACAATGCGTTGTCTTTCACGCCGGAAGGCACGCCGGTCGTGGTCACCGCGTCGCGTGTCGGCACTGTGGCGCAAATCACGTTCGATGATGAAGGGCTCGGGATTCCTGAAAATAAACGGGCCGCGATTTTCGACCGTTTTTATACCGAACGTCCTTTGGGTGAAAAATTCGGCACCCATTCCGGTCTGGGGCTCAGCATCTCCAAACAAATTATCGATGCGCATAATGGCCGCATCTGGGCCGAAAACCGCAAAGACGCGGCGGGCACTATTATCGGTGCCAGGTTCGTTGTGCAGTTGCCCTTGTTGAGCGAATAACTACCACCGCACCACAACCGCACCCCACGTAAACCCGCCACCCATCGCATCCAGCAAAACAATCTGGCCGCGTTTAATCCGTCCGTCATGCACAGCGGTGGACAAAGCGAGTGGTATGGATGCGGCGGAAGTATTGGCATGCTGCGCAATCGTCGAAACAACACGTTCTGCCGGTAATCCCAATTTCTTGCCGGTGCCATCGATAATGCGCTGGTTCGCCTGATGCGGCACCAACCAATCAATCTGTTCGGCCTTCAATCCTGTCGCGGCCAAAGCCTCATCGACAACTTCCGCCAGATTGGTTACGGCGTGACGGAAAACTTCCTTGCCATCCATGCGCACAAAACCGGCATCATCGGTTTGCAATAATTTGTAATAACGCCCGTCGGAATGTAAATGCGTGGACAAAATCCCCGTATCCGTGATCGCGCCTGCGCCTTCGCGTGCTTCCAACACAACCGCGCCCGCACCGTCACCAAACAAAACGGAAGTCGTGCGGTCATTCCAATCCAGCAAAGTCGAAAATTTCTCCGCGCCAATCACCAACGCGCGTTTCGCCTGACCCAAACGGATAAAATTATCGGCAACCGTCAAAGCATAAACAAAGCCCGAACAAACCGCCTGCACATCAAACGCAAAACCGCGTGTCATACCCAAATTGGCCTGTACGCGAACGGCGGCGGCAGGAAAAGCATGGTCGGCGGTGGTGGTCGCCAACACGATAATATCAATATCTTCGGGCGTCAGTTTGGCATCGGCCAAAGCCGCGCGGGCCGCTGCTGTCGCCATATCCGATGTGGTTTCGGTTTCACCCGCAATGTGGCGTTGGGTAATGCCGGTGCGTTGTTCGATCCACGCGCTGTCGCTGTCGATATTATGTTTTGCGAGAAAATCGGCATTGGATATCTTTTGCGCAGGCAAATAATGGCCGCAACCGGCAAAAACAGAACGTATCATGGGGCGCCATCTTCTTGCTTGGTGATAACCAGATCGGCCATACCATATTGCGCCGCCATCTCTTCGGCAATGCGTTCGTTAAACCCGCGCCGCACAAGATCATAGGCAACGCCAATCGCATTGGCGAAACCTTCGGCATCGGTGCCCCCGTGGCTTTTCACGCACACGCCCTGTAATCCCAAAAACATCGCGCCGTTATACCGGCGCGGATCGACGCGTGATTTCAAACGTTGGAACGCGCCGCGCGACAACAAATAACCCACACGCGCAATCAACGACGACGTAAAAACCTGTTTCAGGAAATAGGCGATTAAATTGGCGGTGCCTTCAATCGCCTTCAACGCAATATTGCCGCTGAACCCGTCCGTTACCACGACATCAACCGTTCCCGCCGTGATATCATTGCCTTCGATGAAGCCAAGAAAACGCCCGGGGATAGGCCGCTCGCGTAAAATCTGCGCGGCGATCCGCACTTCATCATGACCCTTTAATTCCTCGGTGCCGATATTCAACAAACCGATCAAAGGTTCGCTGCGCCCCAAAACGGTGCGGCAAAATATCGCGCCCATCAATGCGAACTGAACCAGATTTTCGGCGTCGCATTCGATATTCGCGCCAAGGTCGAGCATAACAGTTTCGCCCTTTTTGGTCGGTAGCATGGTGGCAATGGCGGGCCGATCCACGCCGGGCAGGGTGCGCAAAACAAATTTCGCCGTGGCCATCAATGCGCCCGTATTGCCTGCGGATACAATGCTGCTGGCCTCGCCTTCGGCAACGGCGTTAATGGCCAACCGCATGCTCGACTTCCGCCCTTGCCGCAAAGCCAGCGACGGCTTCATGTCGGATGAAATCACTTCCGTCGTATGGCGAATTTCACTGCATCCGCACAGCTGGGGATAGTGGGCGAGCAGGGGCGCAATCTGCGCCTCGTCGCCGAAAAAGATAAACTGGATATCGGGCGTGCGCGCCCGCGCCAAAGCCGCCCCGTCAATAACAATCACCGGCGCATTGTCGCCGCCCATCGCGTCCAACGCGATGACATTAGGCTTGGCGATTTTCAGATTTTCAACAGCCGTCATGCTTATCCAAACCTTGATTGGCGAATCTTATGACGAACATAGCGGTTTACGCTTCGCCGACAACCATTAATCAATGGGGGCAAAGGGGGGATTAAGCGGTCGTTGAGGTCTTGATAACGGCGCGACCGTCATAATGGCCACAGGCGTCGCACATGTGGTGGGACAGCTTGGGTTCGCCGCAATTTGCGCATTCGCCCGAATTGGTGGCCGACAAGGCGTGATGCGAACGACGCATATTACGCACAGATTTCGAGGTCTTTCGTTTAGGAACTGCCATTGTCTTAACTCACAGTGATGCGAAAAATAAAGCATGCCACTTCCGGGAAGGGACATGCGAACGGGACTTACTTAATGGTTTTTGCCCCCATATGCAAGAAACAAAAGCCGGATAACCAAAACCTTCATGGCTCACGGGAACAACGCCCGTTAATCTTTTGTTTTATCTTTGTTTTTCAACGCATCTCGCAATCCGCCCAGACCGGGCATTTTAACCACTTTGCTGCCAAATTCGGTGGCGGGCAGGGCGGCATCGGGTTTGCGGGGATAGGGGTCGATGTTCACGGCCATCTGCTGGGCGACCATTTCGCCCAGATCGATCCTGTCCTTGCTGTAGGTTTCGATATCCTCATCGGGGGCATCGTCCAAATCTTCGTCCGCTTCCTGCGCCTTGCTTTGCTTGTTGCCACCGGCTTGTCCGGCGGGGACAAAGGTCACATCGATATCCAACTTCATGCGTGTCGTCAGCGGCTCCAAAGTGACCACGCAATTCTGCACAAAAGTCGCGGTGATTTTGCCGGTGACCGTCACGATATCCAAACGACCGGGCTTGACCGAAAGCTCCGCCTTCAACGAATCCAACCGCAACAATTCAAAACGTTTGGCCAAGGCGGCGCGTTCATCCGGTTTTGCCTCATAAGATTCTTCGATCCCATGCGGCGGCAAACGCGCGGCGGTGATAACGCGCGAAAATTCAGGTGCTACATCAGGAAAGCCATCAGACATTTTGATCCACCAAAGGAAAACGAATTTTGCCGCCTAACAACTCATCATCGCTTTGCGCCACAATCGCGGTATAAACGCGCCGCACATAACCGACCAGCGCGGCGATATTCTGCGCATCGCCCTTGCCGGCAAAGATATTGCGGTTAACCGCTTCTGACAACAACGCGTCATCGCCTGCCAATGCTTCCTCATAAGCTTTGGCGCGCCCGTAAAAGGCTGCCAGCATCGGCTTCATCTTTTTGGAAATGCTGATATCGCTCACGCCCATCTCGCGCAGGCTTTTATCCATATCGGCGAAAAGAATATCGAACAGCTGTTGGGTTTCATCCGCATGGTCGCGCAAACGCTGAATGGTGACATAGACATGCAGCACCAACAGATCAAACCGGCCTTCGACCGTATCGGGTACGCCCAGCGCGGCATAAAAATAGGGCTGGCGCGCCTGCGCGACACAGGCGCGGTACAAGGATTCAACGCCCGGATTGGCAATGGGGCGCAGCAGAAAGTTTTTCAAACGGTTGAGCATGATGCTTGACCTCTTAATCCTTTTGTGAGGTTATATGGCTCTCTTATAATCACTCTCGCCCCCTTTCGCATGAAAAAAACGCAATTCCTTGTTCTTGGCGTCCTTTTGGGCTTTACGGCGTGCGAACCCGTTATGGCCAGCCGCGGTAATATTCTCGATTCCGACCAGCTGGCGCAGATCAAGCCCGGCATGACAACGCGCGAAGAAGTCGCCGCCAAACTCGGCACCCCAACCTCCGTCAGCACTTTTGATGATAAAGTCTGGTATTATGTCGGTCGCGAAACCGAACAATATTCGTTCTTCACGCCGAACGTCATCAAACAACAGGCGGTTGAAGTCGATTTCGACGATAACGGCATCGTCACAGCCGCCAACATGCTGGATGTATCAAAATCCGCCGATGCCAATCCTGTCGACCGCAAAACACCAACCTATGGCCAGCAATACACCATCTGGCGCGAATTGCTGGGCGATCTCAGCCATCCTGTGCCGGATCTAAGCAACCAGACCGGCAGTCACTAATCATCTTCCGATTATAAGGGAGTATCTCGCCACAAGACCCCTCTCCCATAGGGAGAGGAAGCAAAAACTTGGGTTTGCGCTCTTGAGGCGCGAGCCCTTAGTTTTTGCAGGTGAGGGGTTAGGCTGTTCGTTTGATTGGATCCCAATAAAAGAAAGACCCACCGTGAAAATCCTGTTCGTGAATTTGTCATCGCTGAAATTCACGGTTGCCTCGCCCGATCATACGCCGCTGGGCGGTTCCGAATCCGCGCTGTGTTATTTCGCCCGCGCTCTGGCGCAACTGGGGCACAATGTCTCCCTTACGGCCAACCTGCCCGAAAATGCGGGCAGCCTCATAGAAAATATCCATCACTATCCGCTGACCGCGATTACAGACCCCGCCTTTTTCACAAGCCAGAATTTTGATGCCATCATCATCTGCAACGCGCCCGTTGCCGCATCTTTGCTCAAAGCCGCATCGCCGCAATCGCGCATCATCTTCTGGGCGCATGCCTTACCCGACCAACCGGCGATGCAATGCCTGTCGCAAAATGATGTTAAACAAGCAATAGACGAAACGGTTTTTGTCTCCGCATGGCAACGCGGCGAAGTCGAACGGGTTTTCGGTTCTTTTGCCAACGCCCATGTCATCGGGAATGGCATCGCGCCTGCCTTTGAAAACATGTTTTCTTCGCCCGCCGCTATTCTGGCGGTCAAACAAAACCGCGCCGCCTATACCACAACCCCTTATCGTGGCTTGTCGGTTCTGCTCCGCGCCATGCAAAATCTCGACCGCCCCACAAAACTCGATGTTTTTTCATCCATGAAAACCTATCAGGCGGGCGATGAAGACTATGCGCCGCTGTTTGCCGAAGCCGCGCAAAACCCGGCGATAACATTACATGGCGCGGTCACGCAGAAAACGCTGGCGCAATCGCTCCGCGCGCCCGCCTTTCTTTTCTACCCTTCCATCTATCCTGAAACTTTCTGCATCACGGCCGCCGAAGCGATGGCGGCGGGCATGAAAATTGTCACAACCAATCTGGGTGCCTTGCCCGATACCTGCATGGGGTTCGCCAAACTTGTGCCGATAACATCCCAAGACGGCGACATTCTGGCACGCGATTTTCGTGCTGCAATGCAACAAGAAATCGACGCTTTTGCCTCGCATCCGCAAAATTTTGCCGAACAATCCTATGCACAAATACAACAGGTGAATAAAAGCACGAATTGGGCTGTACGCGTTCTTGCCTGGAATATGATTCTCGTGAGAATCTAATTCCATTGATTCGTAGCAACCCTGTTTAAGGCGATTGTATGGCGAAAAAACCAAGCGCACCGGCCTATCTTTCTCTTTCGCCTAACGATAGGGGGCGCGACTTCGTTATTAACCGCATAGACAGAACCTTTAATATAACAAAAGACAGCGTCAATTTCGACGAAGCAAAAGACCGCATGATCTGTGTCAGTGATCTCATCTCCACAGAGGCAAGACCCAATCTTGTTCTTTGCGATCTTTTAGACAAAAAATGGTTTTTCTTTACAAAGGGCGCAAACACAGCTGCTTTATTGGATATTGCCAGCGACTATGAAACTTATAATTGCGAAAAAGCTGAGGAACAGGGGTTGCGCTGGGTGGTGAGGGAAGCGCAAGCGTGCAGCCTTTGGTTGGGCGAGATGATCCCCAAATTGCGCCGAGGGCCGACAATCATTGATATGCAAACGCCCGAAGGGCTGTTGGGCTTTTCGTCGGGCATGGTTCCCCCTACCAAAACCTGGGTCGATTGCGTGGAAAAAGCAAAATCGCAGGATAAAGCGTTTTTGCGCGCTATCAGTTATTGCGGACATGATTTGACGCAAAGGGACGTAGCGGGTGTCGATAAAATCTTCACCGGCTATTCGGCCTTGGAAGCCAAAACACAATTAAACGGTAATATTGTCTCTGTCGGCAAAATTTGTGAAGTCAGTGCGATGCTTAATGTTGTGCCTATACGCAGCAAGTCGGAACCCGTCGAGACTACACCAGAAATACCGGCAAAGATTTATCAACAGCCTCTTCCTTTACAAAGAAATGCAATCGCTTAGCCCAAAAATTCTTCCACACCCCGCGCTGCCGCACATCCGCTGCTGAAACAGGCTTGCAGTAAATATCCGCCGGTGGGCGCTTCCCAATCCAGCATTTCGCCGCACACAAAAATACCCGGCTTTGTTTTCAACATCAACCGCGCATCAACGGCATCCCGCGCCACACCGCCCGCGCTGGAAATTGCCTGCGCTATTGGTGTCGTCGCGCTTAAAGGCACTTGCGTGTTCTTGATCAACCCTGCCAATGCCGTGGCCTCAACCGGCAGGTTTACGCCAAAACCCTCGCGCATCAAACCAATCGCGGCGGGCGATAACCCAACCGCCTTGCGCAAAAATGTGCTGGTCGATTGGCTGCCGCGCGGCATATTCAATCGTTTGATAATCTCATCTATCGTCAGGCTGGGTCGCAAATCCACCGATAAAACCGCTTCGCCTTTTTCCGCAATCGCATCCCGCAAAGCGCCCGACAATACATAAACGGCGCCACCTTCCAACCCGCGCGCCGTTATCATCGCCTCGCCTTGGATCGCCCGCCCACCGAATGACAAAGTCACCGGCTTCAAAGGCGCACCCGCAAACCGCTCGCCAAACACATCGCTCCACGGCGCCACAAATCCGCAATTCGCGGGACGCAAATCGGCAATCGCCACGCCTGCGCCGCGCAAAATATCGACCCATCCACCATCACTACCTAGGCGTGGCCAAGACGCGCCGCCCAACGCCAGCACAGTCGCATCCGCCTTCACCAACACATCCGCGCCGGCTTCATTCACAAAATGCAAATCGCCTCGCGCATCCCACCCGCGCCATACATGACGCAACGCGAACGCAACGCCCAAACTGTCCAACCGCCGCAACCATACGCGCAACAAAGGCGACGCTTTCATTTCTTTGGGAAAAATGCGGCCGCTGCTGCCCACAAATGTTTCCTGTCCCAAAGTTTCGCACCACTCCCGCAATGCGGCGGGCGAAAAATTTTCGATCATCGGCTTCAACCATGCTGCTGCGCCGCCGTAACGTGCCATAAAAATATCCAACGCGTCCAAACCCTCACTATGCGTCAGGTTTAACCCGCCGCGTCCCGCCATAAGAAATTTGCGCCCCACGGTGGGCATGCGGTCATAGATCGTAACGGCAAACCCGGCAGTGGCCAGCCGTTCGGTCGCCATCAATCCGGCGGGGCCGCCGCCGATAACGGCAATTTGCGGGGTGGGGGAGGGTGATTTCATGTCTTTATGTAACTTCTTGCAAAATAAAGAGCAATCACCGATTCCGGTTTGTTATACCGCGTTGACACTCCATTTTTTTCGTGTAAGAGGTCACAAGAACGCGGGCGCTACGCCAGTGAATCAAGGTTTTTAAGGGAGCAGAACGTGTCGAAAGCTGAATGGGGAATGAAGCGCCTGTGTCCGGGTTGCGGGCTGCGCTATTACGATATGAAAAAAACGCCACCCGTTTGCCCGAAATGCAAAACGCCGTTTGATCCCGAAAATCTGTTGCGCGCCCGCCGTGGGCGCGTCGACAAAAAAGCCAAAGATGTCGCCGAAGAAGTGATCGATGATTTGCCGGTGACAGACGGCGACACCGAAGACGCGGTGATCGAAGACGCCGAAGAATTGGGCGATGACCCCATCGAAGAAGCCGTAGAAGTCGGCGACGACGAGTAAGAAAGAAACTCCCTCTCCCTTTCGCGGGAGAGGGCTTGAAAATTTAGGCTTGCCCCTCTTGGCAAGTCTTAGTTTTCAAGGGTGAGGGGGGACTGCCTAGAATGAAAATCATTTTCTTCTGCCCCTCAACCACTACCATCAATGGCGGCATCAAACATATCTTCCGCATGGCCGAAACGCTGATTGCCCAAGGCCACGACGCGGCAGTATTTGAACAAAATACCCAACGCCCGACATGGTTCGCCTCAACCGCGCCGATTGTGGGACAAGGCGCGGGGCAGGGCATCTTCACCCCCGATGCACAACATATTTATGTTGTGCCCGAAGACCAACCGCACATCCTCGCCGATTTCGCCCGCCTGCCGCAACGCAAAGTGATTTACAGCCAAAACCATTTTTACGGCGCACTTGGATTACCTAACGGCGGTTCCTATGCCGATTTCGGTGTGACCGATATTCTCTGCAGCGGCAAAACCATTTACGACCACGCGCAATTGCGCCACCCCAAATTGCACGCGCGCATCATCCCTTGCGCGGTCGATGCGGCGCAATTCAAACCCGCCGCGCAGAAAAAAAACATCATCGCCTATATGCCGCGCAAACGCGCGATCGAAGCGGCCTATATCCGCGACATGTTCCGCTTTGCGCATCCCGAATGCGCCGATTGGGAATGGCAGGAAATCGCCAACGCCAGCGAAGCCGAAGCCGCGCAAATTCTCGCCAACGCCAAAGTATTTCTCTCGCTCAGCCGTCTGGAAGGTTTCGGCCTGACACCGTTGGAAGCGATGGCATCGGGTTGCGTGGTCGCGGGCTTTACCGGTATCGGCGGGCGCGAATATGCGAACATCGAAAACGGCTTCTGGGCCGCCGAAGACGACTTCCCCGCTTGCGTCGCCGCGCTGGCACAGGCCACAACGCTGGCCACATCAACCGAACGCCTCACGCCCTATCACCAAGCCTGCGCCGCAACCCTCGCGGCCTATACGCCCCAAACCTTCAATGATGCAGTGAAAAGCGTTTGGACAAGCATTCTGGCAGGCTAAAAAACCTATTCATATTTGATTGATAGACGAAACGAGCCACGAGAATTGTTGGTGTTCCCCTCCCCTTGAGGGAGGGGCGAGGGGCGGGGTGCATAAAATATCTTTAGATATTTTATGCTTTGTGCCTACGGCACAAAAGATCATGAATAGGGGCTAAAGAAAAAACGCTTGCTCTCTATCTGTATTTCAGCCATTTTGCGCACCCTAAGACCTCGTAAAGCGTGGGGCCATAGCTCAGCTGGGAGAGCGCAAGCATGGCATGTTTGAGGTCAGGGGTTCGATCCCCCTTGGCTCCACCATTTTAACTATAATTAGTTCTAATTATTTTCAAATTCTAATGTTATAAGGCTAGGCGAAGTTAAATTTGCTCTGGATGAAAGCAAATAGCTTCTTGTCGATAATGATTTTATTTACGATCACGTCTGCGTAATTTTTACTAAGTTTAACTACAGGGAATAATTATGAGCTTCATTATTAGCAAAGATGCATTACCTAGCGATGAGCTTTTGGATCAAATTGCCAAAACTCCAACGGAGAAACTATCGACATTGGTCGATCCTGAGTTTTTTCAAAATCTTTCAGATGAGAAATTCATGCGCGTCGCAACGTTGCTCGCGCAAAAAGGCTATGACGAGGGCGGTTGTCCGATCGGTGGCGTGATTATCGATGATGAAACGCGTCAAATTATTGGCAAGGGCCATAATACCATGATGCAGGAGCTCAATTCGGTTGTGCATGGCGAAACAGCTGCAACTATTGATGCGGGTCGTGCAGCAAAACTTAAAGGTGAATCAAAGCCAGTCGATTTTTCTAAAACAACAATGTTCACTACACTGACGCCGTGCCGGGTTTGCTGTTGCCAACTTAATACACGCACAAGGCCGGCGCGTATTGTTATTGGCGATATTACGAATGCGCCAAGTAGCGAACCGAGACTTCATGGTATGAAGGTGGAAATTCTGGAAGATCCAAAAACAATTGAGCTTTATAAAAGGTATTCCGAAGAGTTTCCGGAGAAGCATTATGCTGATTGGCTAGGCCAGGCATGGTATGAGAAGAACAAGCAATTGCCACCTGAGGAGTTGCTTGCTGCAGCGATTGCCGAAGTGAGAGATCTAGATATAGCTGATGCTAATGCGCATAAAGTGTTAGTTGGTGCTGTACGTCCAAGCTTAGCAGCAAACCCTTCTTAATTTTGCAAGCGCATTGTGATTTGACTCCCAAGAGGAATATCGAACCGGACAATCAGGGTTAATTTCGCTAATGGCGTATAGGCTGCTGCGCGGCGCTAATGGTTTGACTTCCTTCGATTATCGCGCAAATTCTGGCAAGCTCACCGGTGGCCAACTGGTTCGATATTGCTCCCCTTGGGTCCACCATTAACTATATTATTGAGATATTTTAATTATTAAGCGCCAAAATCTTTTGCCGTGAAAATATTCTTCTCCATATCTTTCTTATAAAAGAAACTCTACTTCTAAGACATCGAAATTTTTGCAGTAGGGATATTATGCACTTAGGATACACAGTTATATATGTAGAAAATGTACAAAAGACGGTTGAGTTTTACGAAGCCGCCTTTGGCCTGACGCGACGTTTAATTAAACCAAGTGGCCAATATGCCGAAATGGAAACAGGAGCTACAACGCTCGCTTTTTCTCAGGAAAATTTAATGGCTGCAGACTATCCGATGCTCCCAAATCGTCCGGACGAAAAACCATGTGGCGCCGAGATCGCATTCTTTACCGATGATGTGCCGCAAGCCTATGATCGAGCGATTAAGGCTGGAGCCGTAAGTCATGTGACGCCCCATATCAAGCCATGGGGGCAATCGATGGCGCATGTTCGGGATAACAATGGATTTCTTATCGAGTTTTGCACGCCACCTGCGCCCTGACTTTCTGAGGCGCAAAGTGCCAAGATATAAGGCATGCCAGTAACAAAAAATTATGGGTCGATATTACCCCCCTTGGCTCCAGCAATTTCATTTATAAGACAATTTCGTGCGCGCGTTGCCGAAAACGCGATAAATCCGGGTCAATTTCTGGCTTCTATCCATCTTTATTTTTCAATCTTCCCAATAAAAACAACCACTAAACCTCCGCGCCCCGCCGTTATGGTTAACGCGGCCCCGGCGATTAGGTTTGTTTTCCCCCCTCAATTCGTCTACAAGAAATGCATAAAATAAAGCGATTTTACAATCTTCGTGCGGAAATTTCCGCCCCAAAACCCGGATGCAGATGTTAGACGAATTTAGAAAATCCGCCGTTAATTTTCAGCAACTCCTGCCGCTTGCCACGGTTCCGGTTTTCAATCCCAATACTTTTGAAACCAATCTTCATATCGATCTTGCAAAAGTCTATGAAGGGCTGGCCTATGCGCCGGATCCTGATATCGAGGCGCGCCATACACAACCCGATGGATGGAATGCCCGTTTTAATATTTCGGCGCGCTATAAAATGTTGAAAGAGGCGCAGCAGTCACCGGGCTTCATCGATGATGCACCTGTTGCGATACCGTACAGAAAAAACGGTGGCATTTGCAGCCCTTCGGAAATTTTCGATCTGATATGCCAGTCGGATAATTATCCCTATTACAGAAATGACATGAAAACGATCGACCATTACAAGGACAATCTTGTGACCTGGCTCGATGACAGGGTTATTTATGAGCCTTGCGGCGGCAATATGGATAAATTGGCGCGCATCCTGAAATATATGGCTGAAGCGGGCAAGGCGCCGCGCCTTGTTATCTGTAATGATACGGAGCAAGAAGTTCTCCGCGACATGCGCGACAAAATAGGGCTCATTACGGACGATATGCGGGTTAAGGGAACGCGTCAGAAAGTCCCCGTCATCACTATGCTGGGCGATTGGATGGATGAAAATACCTATCGCGGATCCTCTATCGTTGCTCAAATGGGCAAAGCCGGTATATCTTCTTCCCATAATGGCAATTTGCTATCTTTCTTGCGGTATGATCCGGCGAAAAAAGCGTTTTTCATGCCGGGCATGACCGCCAATGATTTTAACCTGCAGGCGTTGTTAAAATTCCTGAATGGTAATTTTAATGCAGGCACGATTTTTATCGTAAGTTTTGATCTCACCACAAATCCAAAAGCCCTTGCCCATAATTATGCTGATCATGCGCTGGTGCGGCAACTGGTTCAAACAGGTATCATGCACTCCACGCACGCCTATTGGACAGGCAGAAACATAGCCAATGAAATGTATGATCCGCGCTATGTCGGCGTCGGCATCAAACCTCTTCCGTGGGGCAAGGATATGAATGTCGATATGTTTCTTTTTAACAAACTATGGCCGGAACAGCGCCTTCACATCACGCCCATTGTGAAAATGGAAGAACACCGTTTGGGGATGGCGCTTGATGCTTGCGGTATGGAAAACATCGGTTATATGAAACCGGCCGATGATCGCGATGAATGGGTGAAAGCCGAAGATCCCTTCAACCGGACAATTTCGGCTATGGTTGCGTTCTGTCACAAGGGGCATAAGCAGCCATTGCTCGACGCCGTTTCGACAAAATCTAAGCCGCCAACCGCGACTTTCGGATAATGCTTTCCAAAAGGTCGGGGTTAATCGGTTTCTGCAAATAATCATCCATGCCGGATGCAATACATTTTTCCCTGTCGCCCAACAAGGCATGCGCCGTCACACCAATGATAAAATGCTGCATACCGCGCGCCTTGTCGATCGCGCGAATGCGTTTTGTCGTTTCATACCCGTCCATATCCGGCATCTGCACATCCATCAACACGACATGATAGGGGGTCGTGCATAGCTCCACCTTGCGGATCGCTTCCTGACCCGTGGTCGCCACATCGACCGCATACCCCATGCCTTCCAACATCAAGGTCGCGACAAGGATGTTGGACTCGTAATCTTCGACCAACAAAATACGTCCCGAAAGCAGGTTGCCTTCTGTCGTCTGAACATTGTCTTGCGGCACGCTCACATTCTTGTCCTGCAAATTAAACGGCAACGCGACAGAAAAAACAGTGCCGACATTCTCGGTGCTGACCAAAGAAATAGAACCGCCCATCAATTCGGCCAAAGATCGGCAAATGGCCAACCCCAGCCCCGATCCGCCAAAACGCCGCGAAATGGTTTGGTCGGCTTGCACAAATTTATCGAAAACGCGGGCCTGTTTATCGGGTGGAATGCCCACACCCGTATCCGCCACAGACAAAACAACCTGCACGTCGTTTTCCGAAATCTGTTTCAAACTGCTGGTGACGGATATCAAACCGGTAGGCGTAAATTTATAGGCGTTGTTGATAAGATTGACCAAAATCTGTTGAATGCGCGTCGCATCGCCCATAAAAGTACGCGCGCCCAATTCATTATTAATCTCGAAACGCAATTTCTTCGCCGCCATCTGCGTATCGAACATGCCGCGCAGGCTTTCAAAAACCGCATCAAAAGAAAAGGGGCGCATTTCGATGTCGACGCTGGCCGCTTCAATACGGCTGATATCCAGCAAATCATTCACAAGCCTCAGCAAAATATCGGCATTGCTGTGCAATGTTTCGATCATACGCTTTTGCTTGTCGTTCAAAGGCGTGTTCAACATTAACCCCGACAACCCGACCACGGCGTTCATCGGCGTGCGGATTTCGTGGCTCATGGTCGCCAGAAAATCGCTTTTGGCCTCGCTGGCGGCTTCGACCTTTTTCATCGCCAGTTCCAGCTCCAGCTTCTGCAATTCATTTTCACCAATGAAATAAGCCAGCTCTTCCTCATGCTGTTTTTGCTCGGTGATATCGCTGCTGGTGCCGATCAGGCGGCAGATTCTATTTTTCTTGTCACGCATGGCGATGCCGCGCGACAATAACCATAACCAACGCCCATCCTTGTGGCGGGCGCGGAAAACATTTTTATAGGTGGCGATTTCCCCCCTCAGGAACTGCATAAAAATCAACGAAGCGTCATGCATATCGTCCGGATGGACGATGGTATAAAAAATATCATGCTCGCCGTTTAATTCGCCGGGCGTATAGCCCAGCATCAATTCATAGGATGTCGAATAAATGCATCGGTTGGTGGCGACATCATAATCGAACATGCCATCGTTCAACCCGTTCAAAATCATCATGAACAGTTTTTCGCCGTCGGCAATATGTTCGCGCGAAGACAAATACCGCGCCGCCATAACGATAAACAGACTGTTAAACCCAAAAAGGATAAGGCATTCAATACCGGCGGTGACACCGCGGAATTCCGGCACCGTCATATACATGTGGTAGGCGCGGAGGCTGGCAACGCCCAGCAGAAGATAAATAATTGTCACGACAATTATGACTGCTTGTGATGACAGATGCCGAAAGAACTGCATTTATAATTTGTCTCTTCTGTTTTTGATAAGCACAGCCGCATCTTAGGACAGGGCGACCCGCAACGTAAACCAACCCCTTGGAATAAAAAGCCCGTGTACAATAAGGCTTGGCTTGTAAAAAAGCTGTGTGATTTGTTAATCACCAATCAAATCAACTAGATAGACCTGTTATGTCATAGTCGCATAATCGGTGTAACCCTCTGACCCGCTGCCATAAAAACGGCTCGCGTCGGGTTTGTTCAACGGCGCTTGGCGCTTTAAACGCGCGGGCAAATCGGGGTTGGCGATAAATAACTGCCCAAACGCCACCGCATCCGCGTCGCCCACCGCCACAATTTGTGCCGCGCTTTCGCCCGTGAATTTTTCATTGGCGATATAAACGCCGCCGAAAATTTTCTTTAATTTTGCGCCCAGAAAATCATCGCCTTCATGTTCGCGCGCGTAAATAAACGCAATGCCGCGTTTGCGTAATTCACCGGCGACATAACCAAATGTTGCGGCAAGGTTGCTGTCGCCCATCGATTGCGCATCGCCGCGCGGCGCCAAATGCATGCCCACGCGTCCCGCTCCCCACACGCCGATAACGGCATCCGTCACTTCCAACATCAACCGCGCGCGGTTTTCAATCACTCCGCCATAGGCGTCGGTGCGCTTGTTGCTGCCGTCCTGTAAAAACTGATCAAGCAAATATCCATTCGCGCCATGAACCTCCACCCCGTCAAAACCGGCGGCCTTCGCATTCTCCGCCCCTTTGCGATAGGCTTCGATAATTCCGGGAATTTCGTCCAACGCCAAAGCGCGCGGCATAGGATAAGGTTCGGCATGGCTGAACAAACGCACATGCCCCTCGGCCGCAATCGCGCTGGGTGCAACCGGTTGCGCGCCATCCAGAAAATACGCATGCGAAATCCGCCCGACATGCCACAGCTGAAGAAAAATCCGCCCGCCCGCATCATGAACGGCCTTCGTAACCAATTTCCATCCTTCTATTTGCGTGTCCGACCAAATGCCCGGCGTATCTGGGTAACCAACGCCCATCGGCGTCACCGATGTCGCTTCGGAAAGGATCAAACCTGCCGAAGCGCGTTGGCGGTAATAATCGGCCATCATTGCATTGGGCAAGCGTTCAACACCGGCGCGGCAACGTGTCAATGGCGCCATGATAATGCGGTTTGGCAAAGTGATATCGCCAATTTTCAACGGGTCGAACAATGTGGGCATACAGTATTCCCTATAAGAAGATGCGGCATTATAACGCGCTTCGCGCAATTGTTAACGCGAAATTCTGTGTGATTGACCACCTGCGTGGTAAATGCTTAGGTTTGCCTCTTTCGCACCCGCCCCAAGGATTTACCGTGACGATTTCGTTTTCCGACGTTCAAACCCTCTATGCTAAACCGCTGCTCGATCTGGTTTATCAGGCCGCAACGGCGCACCGCGCCCATCATGATGCGTCAGAAGTCCAAATGTGCACCTTGCTGTCGATCAAAACCGGCGGTTGCACCGAAGATTGCAAATATTGCTCGCAATCCATCCATAACCAAACCGAATTGGAAAAAGAAAAACTGTTGGATGTCGATGCCGTCATGGCCGATGCCCGCCGCGCTAAGGAAAGCGGCTCGACCCGTTTTTGCATGGGCGCCGCATGGCCCAAGGCGACCGATGGCCGCGCGTTTGACCGCGTTGTCGATATGGTCAAAGGCGTGCGCGATATGGGCATGGAAGCCTGCGTGACGCTCGGCATGTTATCGGAAACACAGGCGCAACGTCTCAAAGACGCAGGGCTTACCGCATACAATCACAACCTCGATACGTCCGAAGAATATTACGCCAAAATTATCACTACGCGCACTTACCAGGACCGGATGGACACCATCGCCAATGTGGCCAAAGCCGGAATCTCGCTGTGCTGTGGCGGCATTTTGGGCATGGGCGAAAGCCGCGAAGATCGTATCAAGCTGCTTCACACGCTCGCCAACCTCAATCCGCAACCGGAATCCGTTCCCATCAACGCGCTGGTGCCGGTCGAAGGCACACCCTTGGCCGACGCGCCCAAACTGGATATTTTCGAATGGGTTCGGGTCATTGCGGTCGCGCGTATTCTTATGCCACGCGCCATGGTGCGTTTGTCGGCTGGGCGCTTGTCGATAAGCCGCGAAGCGCAAGCGATGGCCTTTATGGCGGGCGCAAATGCGATATTTACCGGCGACAAATTGCTGACCACACCCAACCCGGGCAGCAACGAAGACGAAATGCTGATGAACGAACTGGGCCTGAAACCCCGCGCGCCGAACAAAGAAGAATGTCGTGAAAAACTTCGCGCCTGAACTGAAAACGATCCGCGCTGCGGGTCGTTACCGTTCGCTCAATCTGCCCGCAGGCATTGATCTGTCGTCGAATGACTATCTGGGGCTGGCAACGCACCCCGCGTTACGCCAAACGGCGATAACGGCATTGGAAAATGGTATCGAAATTGGCGCGATGGGTTCACGTTTGCTGCGTGGTCACCGCGATGCGCATGCCGAACTGGAATCTTTCGCGGCGACTTACTACGGCGCACCCCGCACCTTGTTTTTCGCCAATGGCTTTATGGCCAATTACGCGCTGATAACCACGCTCGTCGGGCGGCATGATGTGGTTGTGTATGATGCGCTGTGCCACGCCAGCATGCGCGACGGGCTCCATGCCGCGCAATGCCGCACCCTCAAAATTCCGCATAATAATTTAAACGCGTTTGAAGACGCATTAAAACAACCACGCGCCGCGCACAGCCATCTCTGGATCATGATTGAATCGATTTACAGCATGGATGGCGATATTGCGCCTGTGCGCGACTTGTTGGCGCTCGCCGAAAAATACGATGCCATTCTGGTAGTCGATGAAGCCCACGGCACAGGCGTGTCGGGAGCAACGGGGCGCGGCGAAACCGAAGGCCTGTCCCATAACCGGCTTATATCGCTGCACACTTGCGGCAAGGCGTTAGGCGTTGCGGGCGCCTTAGTCTGCGCCAGCGACGATATCGTGGATTACCTTATCAACGCCGCGCGGCCTTTTATTTACAGCACCGCGCCGATGCCTCTTCAAGCAGTTTTGGTCAAACGCGCATTGGAATTGGTGCGCGACGAACCCGAACGCCGCACGCAATTGGACGCGCTTAAAAAACATGCGGCACGTTTACTGCCACATTGCGTGGTTAACAGCCAAATCGTGCCGCTCATCATCGGCGATGAAAACGACACGGTTGCCATCGCCAGCACTTTGCAAAACCAAGGCTTCGATATCCGCGCCATCCGCCCGCCCACGGTGCCCAACGGCACTTCGCGCTTGCGCCTTTCGCTGCATGTCGGTCTCACGCCACAAGATATCGAAAATTTTGCCGCTGCCCTTATGCCGTTACTGTCGTCCCGCGCCGCATGAAAAGCTTCATCATATCCGGCACCGATACCGGCATCGGCAAAACCACCTGCGCCGCCATGCTCACGCTGGCATTGCAAGGCATCTATTGGAAACCGCTTCAATCCGGCACAATGGACGGCACCGATACGGAAACAGTGCGCCATATGACGGGGCTACCACCCGAACATTTCCTGCCCGAAAACTATGTGCTGTCGCAACCTTTGTCGCCACATCGGGCATCAGAAATCGACGGCATAACCATCACCAACATTACGCCGCCCCACACCGATAAACCGCTCATCATCGAAGGGGCAGGGGGCTTGCTGGTGCCCCTCACGCGCCAAAAATTACAAGCTGATATGTTCGCCGCGTGGAACGTGCCACTTATCCTTTGTGCCCGAACAGGGCTCGGCACCATCAATCACACGCTTCTATCGGTCGAGGCTTTGCGTGCCCGAAAAATGGCACTACATGGCATCGTCTTTATCGGTGACGATAACCCTGACAATATCAAAACAATCGCAGATTTTTCCGCTGCCAAAATTCTTGGTCGTATCCCGCATCTCGACACATTCACGCCATCATCTCTGCTGCACACATTCGACACGCATTTCCGTATAGAGGATTTCGCATGACAGAATCCCCTCTCTGGCACCCCTTCACGCAACACGCCCTGCAACCGGAATCCATCCATATATCGCATGCCCAAGGTTCCTATCTTTATGACAAAGACGGTCGCCAGATTATCGACGCGATATCCTCCTGGTGGGTCAATATCCACGGCCATAACCACCCCAAAATCACGGCGGCAATACAGGCACAAGCCGAAAAACTTGATCAGGTAATTTTCGCAGGCTTCACCCACGCGCCCGCCGAACAACTTGCGGAAAAACTTATCGCGCTCACACCAAACCATCTAACACGCGTCTTTCTGTCCGACAGCGGTTCCACGGCGGTCGAAGTCGCCCTCAAAATGGCGCTCGGCTACTGGGCTCATAAAAACCAACCCCGCACTATCATCGTCGCACTCGAAAACGCCTATCACGGCGATACATTCGGTGCCATGTCGGTAGGGGGGCGCAGCGTTTTTAACGCGCCCTATGAACCGTTTTTGTTCAATGTGCATCATCTGCCGTTCCCCGCAAAAAACCACGAACACCGCACCATAGAGAATTTCGAAAAACTGCTGCGCGAACAGGGCGACAACATCGTCGCTTTGATTGTCGAACCGCTGGTGCTGGGCGCGGCGGGCATGTTGATGTATACGCCGCAATTGCTGGCACAGCTTCACGCGCTCTGCCAAAAATATGGCGTGATCTTTATCGCCGATGAAGTCATGACCGGTTGGGGGCGCACCGGCACGCGTTTTGCTTGTGATCAGGCACAAATTACCCCCGATATCCTTTGCACCTCCAAAGGCCTCACCAGCGGTTCGCTACCACTTGCGGCGACATTAGCCAGCGAAGAAATCTATCAGGCGTTTTTCAGCACCGACCGCGCCAAAACATTTTTCCACTCGTCATCCTACACTGGCAATCCGCTGGCTTGCGCGGCGGCCTGTGCCGCGTTCGATATCTGGGATACGGAACCGGTAACGCAACGCATCAAAACTCTTTCCGATAATCTTGCTGCGCAAATTCCACGCCTGTCATCGCGTCCCGACATCGAAAATGTCCGCCAGACCGGTTGTATTCTGGCAATGGATGTGCGTAACGCACATCACGGTTACCTGTCGGATATCGCGCCCAAGCTCTATCGCTTTTTCCTGTCGCAAGGGGTATTGTTGCGGCCACTCGGCAACACAATTTACATCTTGCCCCCTTACTGCACGACGAACGAGGATATCCATGTCATCATTAATACCATCATCGGCGGGTGCGATGCTCTCGGCAATGGCGCGCTTGAACGCGCCGCATGAGAATACGTTTTACGCTTTCCTCATCGCGACAATTGCCGACAAATTCGCCCATAAGCGTTTTCTGAACATGGTATCGATGCTCGAACATATGGGCAGCCGCAAAATCATGCTCTCGCAAATGCAGGGCATCCTCACGCAAGATATCCTGAAACATCTTGCCGAAGAAACGCGCCATGCTTTTTTCTTTAAACGCGAAGCCGAAAACTCTCCGGCACAAAAATCGAAGGCTATACGGATGCCGACACAATGGCGGCCTCCGCAGGGCGTTTTTATTTCGGCCGTCTGGACGCCAGCCTGTCGGGCGATCTGCCGCACAATACCCACGCAGAAACGGCGTATTTATGGATGTCTCTGGTGGTCGAACTGCGCGCGCTGTGGGTTTATAATTTGTATCAAAAGGCGTTGAATGAGGCTAACAGCTCGCTCTCGCTGCGCGGTATTATCGCCGAAGAAGACAACCATCTGGTCGATATGGTCGCGCGCTTAAATGAAATCGGCTTTGCACCCGATGCTGCGTTGCCCGCCGCTTGCGCCACAGAGAAAAAACTGTTCGAAAAACTCTTCGCGGCTCTACAAAATGAACGACCGGCTCTAACCGCGCTGGCATCCTAAATGCGTCAACCCACGCTTTATATTTCCCACGGCGGCGGCCCCTGTTTCTGGATGCGTTTTCCGCCACCCATCGGCGAACATGGCTTCGACGGCCTGCGCGATTATCTGGCCGGCATCATCCCGTCACTTCCCCAACCGCCAAAGGCGATTGTGGTAATCTCCGCCCATTGGGAAGAAGAAAATGTAACGGTGGGCATCGCAGCAAAACCGGAAATGATTTTCGATTATTACGGTTTCCCCGAACATACCTATCAATTGTCTTATCCCGCGCCCGGCTCGCCGGAAATCGCCGCACAGGTACAAAATTTGCTGGAAAAGGCGGGCATAAAAACCGTCACAGACACAAAACGCGGTTTCGACCATGGCGTTTTCGTGCCGTTCCTGATCATGGAACCAAGCGCTTCCATCCCTGTCGTCACGCTTTCCTTGCGGCATGATCTGGATCCGGCAGCGCATATCGCGATTGGCGCGGCGCTGGAACCCCTGCGTGATGATAACATCCTGATTATCGGCAGCGGCAGCTCGTACCATAATCTGCGCGCATTTTTTGATGGCAAAGAAGCCCATTCCCGTTTGTTCGATGACTGGCTCGCCCAAACGGCAACAAACGCCGACATCGATCAACGTAACGCCCAACTTACCCAATGGGCCAAAGCACCGGCGGCACGTGATTGCCACCCGCGCGAAGAACATCTGCTGCCTCTCATGGTCGCGGCGGGCGCTGCGGGCAGGGATGTTGGCAGACAAAGCCTCGCCACCGAAATCGGCAATAAAGCCATCTCCTGTTTTAGGTTTGGCTAAAGCTGGCTGATCGCAGCGGCCAATTCGCCTTCCGCTTTTTCCAATGCAACCTGCACATTTTCATAGGCGGCGTTCAGCTTTTTGACCTTCGCATCTTTGGGGTCGTGGCTGATACATTCGGCAATCTCGCCTTCCAGCAAATGTTTTTGTTGCGTCAACTCGCCAACCAGCTGTTCCAAACGCTCGGCATCCTGTGTGGGGTCATTGGCGCTGCCATCCTCGTTCTTGGGTGAACGTGATGCCTGTTTGACCTTATCGCGCTCCATCTTGCGTTGCTTGATGACCAGTTTTTTATATTCCTCCAAATCGCCGTCATAGGCTTTGCATTTGCCGTCCGCCACCAACCATAATTGATCGGCAACACATTCGACCAAATGCGGATCATGACTGACCAGAATAACAGCACCGGTATAATTGTTAAGCGCCTGCATCAACGCCTCGCGGGCATCGATATCCAAATGGTTGGTCGGTTCATCCAACAACATAATATGCGGCGCGTCGAAACTCATCAAACAGAACAACAACCGCGCCTTCTCGCCGCCCGACAATCCACCCACCAAAGTATCAGCCTTTGACTTCGTAAAACCAAAACGATGCAACATCGCGCGGACTTTAACTTCCGAAGGCTCATTCATCGCGGCGCGTAAAGTCGCAAAGGGCGTCAACTCAACATCCAATTCATCGGTCTGGAACTGCGCAAAATAACCAATCCGCAGCTTGCCTGATTTCAAAATCTCGCCCGCCATCGGCTCCAACCGACCAGAAATAATCTTCACCAAAGTCGATTTACCGTTACCGTTCGCGCCCAACAACGCAATGCGGTCACCCGGATTGATGTAAAGATCAATGCCGCGCAAAATAGGTTTCTTCTCGATATAACCCGCATCAACCCCGCGCAACCGTATCATCGGCGGGCGCATTTCTTCGGGCTCTGGGAACGTAAACGCGGTCACGCGCTCCGCAATCACCGCGTCCACAATATCCATACGCTCGATCGCCTTCAAACGGCTTTGCGCCTGCTTGGCCTTGGCGGCGCTGGCGCGGAAACGGTCGACAAATTTCATCAAATGCGCTTTTTGCGCCATTTGTTTTTCATGCATCGATTGCTGGTTCAATAATTTTTCCGCGCGGCGGCGTTCAAACGCATCATAATTGCCGGTATATAAAACCAATTTCTGGTTTTCCAAATGCAAAATATGGTCAACGGTCTTGTTCAAAATATCGCGGTCATGGCTGATAATTACCAAAGTCTCGCGGTAGCGGATCAGAAAATTTTCCAACCACACCATCGATTCAATATCCAAATGGTTGGTCGGTTCATCCAACAATAAAACATTCGGCTGAAGAAATAACACCGACGCCAACGCCACGCGTGCACGCCAACCGCCGGAAAACGCCGATATAGGGCCCGCTTGCGCCGCATCGCTGAAACCCAAACCCGCCAAAATCGCGGCGGCGCGCGAAGGCGCGTCATAGGCATTGATCTCATTCAACCGTTCATAAATATAACCGATGCGGTCGATATCTTCTGTCGTTTCCGCTTCCTTCATTAAGGCTGTGCGTTCGGTATCGGCGGCCAACACAACATCCAAAATGGGCGTTTCATCATCCGGCAAATCCTGCCGCACAAAACCCAGCGATGCTCCTTTGATAAATGAAATCTCGCCGCCATCCGCCGCCAATTCGCCGGTGATAATGCGGAACAAAGTCGATTTCCCCGCGCCATTCGGCCCCACCAAACCCACGCGCCGACCGGCGGGAATATTGACCGACACATTATCCAACAGGCTGCGTCCGGCCACGCGGTAAGAAACGCTTTGTATTGACAGCATAAACTAAACTTTCATAGGGAAACAAAACAGGCGCGGAACGTATCAGCCCTTGGTGACCGCCGCCAGACCTTTCCAATCTTCAATATCCAAATCGGGCTTAGCTTTGCGATATTTGGCGTACAGCTCAATGCCATGGGCATCTTCCAAAATATCCACGGTAACGCCCTTGCCGCGCAACATATCCTCGTTGCCCGACGCGCTGGTGACATCGCCCACAACCACGCGGTTAAACTGGCGCATATAAATCAATGTCGCGCACACATCACACGGGCTCAGCGTTGTATAAATCGTGGTCTTGCTAAAATCCCGACGACCCGCATCACGAATAGCCGATGTTTCGCCGTGATTATACGGATGGTTTTCCTGCACCAATGTATTGTGCCCCTTGCCGACAATCCGGTGCGTCGCATTATCAATAATTACGCCGCCAATCGGGCAACCGCCTTCATCAAACCCTTTTTGCGCCAGCAACACGGCAACGCGCATGAAATCCTTGTCCGTCAGCTTGGCAAAAAAACCATCTTCAACCGTCGCATCCAAACTCGTGGTCGGCAAATGCGCGATCACAGTCAAAACATCGTCGCTTGTGGGCGTATCTTTGGTGATAAATTTATCCATGTGTGTTCCTATACAAGGCCTGCGCCAATATTAATCGCCAAAGCCAAAATCGCGGCGTTAAAGAAAAACGCGATAATGCTTTGCAAAGTCGCGACGCGACGAATTTCGCGCGATGTAATGTTAATGTCGGCGGTGGCGGCGGCGGCGCCAATCACAATCGAAAAATACGCAAAATCCCAATAATCCGGCGAGGTATATTTCGCCGGAAATTCCAACCCGCGGTCAGGCCGTCCTGTGGCGGGGCTATAATACGCATGCGCGTAATGCAGCGCGAAAATGACTTGCATAAATAACCAGGTCAGAAAAACCGTGGCTGCCGCCAACGCAATCGCGCCAACTTCCGCATGCCCTGTCAGGCTCTTGGCGGTCGCCAGCTCATGCATAATGGCGCTCAGGCTCACCGTCGCGCCGATAATCGTCAATGCCAAAATCACGCCGCCATTTTCATCCTGCACAGCCGCGTTCTTGCGCATGTTCGCTTCGTCCGCCTGTCCCATCATCACGGCGGCAGCGACCAGATAAAACCCGGTGGCAAAATCCCAACTCAAAATCATTCGGCAATTATCGCTGCCTTGCACCGGCAAAATAAAATACAAAGCGACGCCAAAGATAACCGCCAAAGCCAAACGTGGCCGCACCGCAAAAGAACCAAGCAGGGGCAGTTTATGAAGCGTGTGTTTCATCATGTGTATCCTGTGTCCCCATTTGTTGCTGCCGCATGCGGTAACGGGCTTTATCTTCGGCGCTGGTTGCGGCAAAACAATGGGCGCATGAAACGCCTTCCTCAAATTGCACATGGGCGCGGTCATTGTCGGCCAACGGGTATCCGCAATTAAAACACATGGCGTAACGCCCGGTCGTCAAGCCGTGGCCAACCGCAATGCGGCGGTCAAAAACATAACATTCGCCGTTCCATTGGCTTTGTTCGGGCGGGATTTCTTCCAGATATTTTAATATGCCGCCCTTCAAATGATACACTTCCTCAAAACCTTCGGCGCGCATGAATGCCGATGCTTTCTCGCACCGAATACCACCAGTGCAAAACATGGCAATTTTTTTATCGCGCGCGGGGTCAAGATGGGTACGCACATAATCGGCAAATTCGGTGAACACATCAATGTTTGGGGCTTGCGCCTTGGCGAAGGTGCCGATCATGGTTTCGTACTTGTTGCGCGTGTCCAACACCACCACATCCGGCTGATCAATCAACGCGTTCCAATCCTGTGGCGCGACATAAGTGCCGACAATTTTCGTGGGGTCGGCGGCGGGCTGTTTAAACGTCACAATCTCGCGCTTCAAACGGATCTTTAATTTGTTAAATGGTTTTTCATCGGCCTGCGAAAATTTCACATCCTCGCGCAACAATCCGGTATGCACATTCAACAAACGCAACAACTCTTCAATCGCGCTTGCGCTGCCCGCCAGCGTGCCGTTAATGCCCTCGGGCGCGATCAACAAACTGCCGCATAAATCCAAAGCCGTGAACGCAGGCAACAAAACATCGCGCAGGGCAACAATGTCCTGCACAGGCGTAAAACGATAAAGGGCGGCAACGGTATAAAGCATGCCCTTCCCATACGGGAAAACGGCCGGATCTTCAAAGGTTTTATGCGAAAACAACCCTTAAAACCCCGTTTTAACGCCCCGCAGCGGCATAAAGCTTGGCTTCCTGGGGGGTAGGCGCGGAGGTCGCTAAATCCCCATCGCTAAACGCAAAAACATCCGAAGTGCCATTGGCGGTCAACATCGCGATATTCTCGACAAATTTTCCGCCGCTGACGGTGATGGAACTATACGTAACCTTGTGGGGCGCGTCCGGACGGGGCGTTAAAACCATTTGCCATTTCGCGGCGCTGCCGCCTGGCGTAATCACATAATCGCTTTCCAACGCATCCCAATGGCCAGCCAAAGCACCGCCGACCATATCAAAAATATGCGCCAGATTTTTCATCGGCATCTTCAACGCCATCCCGCCCACTTCTTGCGCCACGCCGTTCGGCGTCACAATGGTCGATGTGGGAAAAGGTTGTTCGATGCCCCATATCAACCCAAAACCGGGCGCGACCGTAAAATGTCCGGCGGTTTGCATCGGTGTGGGGTCGCCCAATTTCTGGCGCAACTCGGTAAAATGTCCGCGCAGGATTTGTCCATTACTTATCGGCGCCTGTGCCGCTGGCGCATCAACAGCATGAGCAGGCGCGGCAAGAATAACAGCGCATAACAACGCAACGGAAAATTTCACAGTACACCTCGTTTAAATTTCAATCTGCCGGCCAATCTCGGTCACCGACTCGGGCGGCAAACTAAGATATTCGTAGATTTGGGCGGAATTGCGTTGCATCACGGCAAAAAGCCTTTCCTGCCACACCGGCAAAGCCTTGCCCTTCAACCGGTGGCGTATCGTTTCATGGCCAATATAATAAACCATATTGTCCAAATCGATATCGCGCCCCTTGCTATCTTTGAGATGCGGCTTGGCCAATTGAATAATCGCGGGAATATCGGTCTTCTCCATAAACCCCTGATTGCAAATAATCCGCCAGAAATTCGGCGCGATCATATCAATGCGCAACCGGTTCTCACTGGCCACCCACGGTGTCTGTGTCGGCGCAATCGCCAAGGTGATAACATTCTGATGCAACGCGCGGCTATGCATGACATGGCGAATAATCAAGGGCGGCGTCTGCCCCGTGGTTTTGCTTAAAAACACAGCCGTACCGGGAACGCGCGCAATGTTATAGGTTTGCAAATACATAAAGAACGAACTGACCGGCATCGTCAACGCATGCAAACTGCGCGTCATCGCAACCGACCCGCGCCGCCATGTCACCATCAAGGTATAAGTGATCACCGCCAGAAACAAAGGCACCCAACCACCTTCGACAATCTTGGTCGAATTGGCGGCCAGAAAAACCGCATCGATACAGAAAAAACTTCCAGCGGTAAAATAACACACCAGCTTTTTCCAATGCCAGATTTCGTGCATCACCACAAATAACAAACAGGTCGTCAACAACATGGTCAGTGAAACGGCAATGCCATAAGCGGCGGCCAGATTATCCGAACTGCCGAATATAACTGTCAAAGCCAGCGTTACCGTCATCAACGCCCAATTCACACCGGCAATATAAATCTGCCCATAGCCTTCGGATGATGTCTGGGTAATTTTCATGCGCGGCCACCAACCCATGTGTATCGCCTGCCGCGTCATGGAATAAGCGCCGGTGATGATAGCCTGACTGGCAATAATCGTCGCCAAAGTCGCCAGAATAATCATCGGCGTCAAAAGGGCGGGCGGGCACAAACGGTAAAAAATATTGCCTTCAATATCGCCGCCCGCCAAATACAACGCCGTCTGCCCCATGTAATTCAAAAACAAAGCAGGCAACACCAACCCATACCACGCCAAACGTATCGGTTTCGCACCAATATGCCCCATATCGGCATACAGCGCCTCGGCGCCCGTCACCGCCAGAAACACGCCGCCCAAAACCATAAAGCCGGTCATGCCGCCCGTAATCAGATATTTAACGCCATACCAAGGGTTAAACGCCATAAACACGGCGGGGTGGTGAATAATGCCCGCCAACCCCAACGCGCCAATCACGAAAAACCATACCACCATAACGGGGCCAAACACCCAGCCGATACGCGCGGTGCCTTGCGATTGAAACGCGAATAAAACCGTCAGAATAACGACGGAAATGGGCAAGACATAGGGCGCAATACCGGGCGCGGAAATTTTCAAACCTTCAATCGCCGACAACACCGAGATGGCCGGCGTAATCGCGCCGTCGCCATAAATCAACGCCGCGCCGAATAAACCCAATGCGATAATCAAGGGCCGGTGATGTTTGTGTTTACGCAACAACGACATCAAAGCCAGAATCCCGCCTTCGCCGTCATTGTCGGCGCCCATGACAAAACTGACATATTTAAAAGAAACGGTGACCAACAAAGTCCACAGGATAAGCGACAGCAAACCCAACGCGGCATCGGGCGAAGGCGAACCGCCCGCCAGATCGAAAACGGTTTTTAAAGTATAAAGCGGGCTGGTGCCGATATCGCCGAAAACAATGCCAAGCCCGGCAAGGCAAAGTTGGGAAAAAGAAGGACAGGCATGGCCGGAAAATTCTTTATCGAGCGCAGTTGACATAAGAAACCTGATGAAGAGCGGAGTGGTATATTCAAGGGCAACATTCCACCACAATCTTTAACAAGTTAATAAGCTTAGGCGCAAAGTTGCTGGCTGTTTTGTTCGACCAGCTCCAACTCGATCGTGCCGGCATTGGACATATAGGATTGAAAGCCGCGCGGCGTGCTTAAACCCTGCAAAGGAAAGCTGCCATAAGATCCTAATTCGACCAGCTCCAGAATATCTTGCTTGTTGTACATATCGTTCCCCTTAAAATGGTTGCCGTTAAATCTCTCTTGTCTCCCTATGAAAACACCCTATCACAAAACCGCCCGCTTTAAAAATATAACAATAGTTTCAATGACTTAGTTATGTTTTTTGGTAACTACATACCCAAAAGGGGTAGAAACATCCTTAGCAAAAAGTAAATTTTTGCCTGAAACAATGGAATCCCACGAATTTCACACGGCACATGTGCATACCCAAAGTGACCAAATCCACAAAAAAGGCCATAGATAAGAACAAACCGTGGTTTGTCTATTTATTGCAGTGCCGAAATGACCGTCTTTATACCGGCATCACCAACGATCTGGCCGCGCGGTTTAAAAAACATTGCGCGGGCAGGGGCGCGATGTTCACAAAATTAAATGCGCCTTCGCATATAATTGCCGCTAAATTATGCGCCAACCGTTCCACCGCCAGTATCCTGGAATACCAGATCAAACAACTCACCCCGTCCTTGAAAAGAGCCCTGGTCAAACAATGGCCGATTATCAAAAACCTGCCGACACGCGATTTGTAAAATTTTTTGCATGTGCGAATGGATTCATCGCCGTGGCGATGGGCGCGGTTGCTGCCCATGCGCTTGCTGACCCCCACGCGGCGGAACTGGCGCAAAAAGCGTCGGCGTACCAATTGACGCATGCGTTGCTGTTGCTTGTCCTCGCCCCCTACACAGGCAAAATTTTTGCGGCGGCTCGTTTGGCGATTGCCGTGGGTCTGGTCTTTTTCTGCGGCGCTCTCTATGTGTATGCTTTGACGGGGTTTGAACCGGTCATTCATCTGGTACCCATCGGCGGCATTTGTTTTATGCTGGGTTGGTTGCTTGCCGCCTATGCTTTTATCAAAGAAGGAAAACAAAATGGTTGAAGAAGAAAAATCTTTTTTCTCCAAAGTAGCCGCGCTCGCGGAATCGCTTTTCTCCGATGATGGGCCAACGAAATCCGCGCCAACGGCAGACGGCCCCAGCTGGATAAAATATGTCGCGATGCTGACCGGTATTCTGGCGGCCATCACCGGCATTATCGCTGTGCGTTCCACGCGGCTGACCAACGATGCGATCTATGAGTCCAGCCTCGCGGTCTTGGCGCAGGCACAGGCATCGGACGCGTGGGGCGAATATCAGGCTGACAGCATCAAAGCGCGGATTCTCGAAACGCAAATCGCGACATCGCCCGCGCTGGCCGATGATATCCGCGCCAAACTGGATGCCGATACGCAGAGCCTGCGCGACCGCCAACCGGAACTCAAAAAAACCGCCGAAGAAAAAACTGCCGAACGCGATAATCATTTGACGGATGGGCGCAGCCGTCTGGCGGAAAAAGATATGCTGGAATATGCCTCGCTTGCTGCGCAAATCGGCATCGCTATGGCCTCCGTCGCCGTGATGACCAAACGGCATCAGGTTTTCGGCGTCGCCACGCTTGCCGCCATCGCCTGCATTGGCCTCTTCGCCTATGCGATGATCCAACATTATCTGCCGCTCTTATTTGGGAATTCATAAATTGATGAAGCAGCAGGTTATAGAAAGTAAAGACTCCCTCTCCCCTCTGTGGGAGAGGAAGCAAAAACTTGGGTTTACGCTCTTGAGGCGCAAGCCCTTAGTTTTTGCAGGTGAGGGGGTTGTTTTCTTTCACCAAGAAAAAAATTCTTATTTTGTCTCATGACCCACTTCCACCCCCTCCACGACAAACTCAAAAACCTGCCGGTCGCAACGCTTGTCGCCTCTGTCGTGCGTGATGTCGCAACCAGTGCCGTAACGGTGGTCGCGGCCAGCACAGGCAGCGGCAAATCCATGATGTTGCCAACAGCCTTGGCCGACGCCTATCCCCACCAAATCGTCGTCTGCGTGCCGCGTCGTTTTCTGGCGCTCGATGCCGCCTATAATGTCGCCGAACTTTCCGAAACAGAAATCGGCGGCGCGGTCGGCTATGCGCTGGGCCAAATGGATGGCGAAAGCTCGCGCCGTTCGCCCGACACGCGCGTGCTCTATTGCACGTATGGTTATGCCATCCGCTCCGGCCTCATCATGCGTGCCGAAACAATCGTGCTGGATGAAGTGCATGAAGCGGATGAATATATCTCGCTGACCCGCGCCTTGCTGCATAAACGAAAACAAAAAAATCCCGAATTGCGCATTTTGGAAATGAGCGCGACCGTCGATGCGCAAGCCCAGGCCGGATACTGGCGCGATATCGCGCCAACGGCGATCCACACAGTCGAAGCGCCACGCCCCGCCTGCGATGTGCTGCATGAATCGCCGATGCTGGCCAACCACAAAGACCGCAGCGCCGAAGACATCATCATCGAATTGCTGTCGCAAAACCGCAAAGGCATCGCTTTGTTCCGCCCCGGCGTGCGCGAGGTTGAAAATTCCGTCACGACGCTCAAAAAACTTCTGTCCGATAAAAATATCCGCGATGTCGAAGTGGTGGCGATCCATGGCGGCACACCGTCGGATGAACGCCGCATCGCGCGCCGCGCGCCGCGATTGGGGCGCAAAATTATCGTCGGCACTAATGTTATCGAATCCGGTGTTAATCTGCGTTGGCTCGATGCAGGCGTGTCGGATGGTTACCGCAAAATCCCGTACCACCGCGATGATACCGGCGCCGATGCGTTGGTAAAGGAAGACCAACCACAGGCGGGATTGCTGCAACAAATCGGCCGCATCAACCGCGATCCGGCGGCGACGGGGTTTGAACGTGGCTTGTTTATCCTGCATGCCAAAAAACCGTTCGATATGCGTGTAACGCAAAACACGCCCGCCATCCAACGCGAAGGCCTCAACATCATTGCGTTTCTGGCCGCAAGCCTCGGCGCGGATCCCACAACGCTCAAATGGGATATCGCCAGTAAGCCGGGGCAGGCGGCGCTGCCCGCGCGATTGGCGCAATCGAAACAGGAATTGATGCGCCTGCAACTGATCGAAGGCGATTGGTCTTTGACCAAAGACGGGCTGTTCATCAAACATCTGCCGGTCAGCCCCGAAATGGGCGCGCTGATCACAGCAGCGAAACACCAGGACGACCAACGCCTGCGCGCCAAACAACCGCCGCGCGTCATGCGCGATATCACGCTTATCGCCGCCCTGTTGGAAAGTCACGGTTTGCGCCACGACACGCGCAAGGGGCATGGGGCAGACCAGCACCACACCTCCGATTTGCTGGACGGCATGAACGCGTTTCGTGCCTTGCGCGCCACGCCGATTGCCGAAACGGTTTTGGCCGTGACCGAGGTGATGATTGAAAAGGCGACCGAAGAAGAGCTGGCAACTTTGCAAACGCAACGCAAAGAACTGGAAGTTTTGTGTTGGCAAAAGAATGTCAGCCTGACCGGTTTCATCGAAATGGCGCGTTTATCGGATGAAATCGCCAGCCGACTGATCGACACCGATAAAGGCGTGCGTGTCGACACGCGCACCGAACAAGATGATTACGACGCCGAACGGTATGGCGAAGTGCAAAGCTGTATTCTTGCCTCGCACATCAATCAATTATTTATGTGGGATACCGGTGCGCGTGATCTGTTGCGCGATGTCGGCAAAGCCCGCAATGATTACGGCCAGCCTTTTAACGGTTATATCATCGGGCGCGGCTCCATCGTGCCGCCGCCGAGAAATGCCGCATTGCTAACCGGCAATTTGCGAGAGGTACAAAAAGATAAACCGCAAGGTGAACCACCGCTGCTCGTCCTCACCAATGTCACACTCATCCCCGATGCGATTTTCATCACCTATGCTGCGGAACGTAAATCCGCTTATCAACCCATTCTCACTTCGGTCGAATTGGATGGCGCAACACTCTCCGCATCCTATTTTGCCCAGGCGCGTTTCGATATGGCCATCGAACCTAAAACAAAAAACAGCGCCAAATCTTTGGCGCTGGAAGAAAAGGAAATACCCTGATGCGCCCGCAAAAATACTTTCTCTTTCTTCTAAGCCTGTTCATGGCCACGCCCGCCGCTGCGCAAACCACAACCTATCTCGACATCCTCAACCACCCGGTATCATCCGCCACAGAGCGCCTAAGTTACGGCACAGACCCCAACCAATTCGGCGATTTATGGTTGCCCAAAAAGAGCGGCAATCATCCCGTCATCATCCTGCTTCACGGTGGTTGCTGGCAATCATCGCTTCCGGGGCTCGAACTCATGTCCGCGCTCGCGCAAAATTTGAGCGATGATGGTTTCGCGGTGTGGAATTTGGAATATCGCCGTCTGGGTCATGCGGACGGCGGCTATCCCGGAACATTTCTTGATGTTGCCAATGGCATCGACTATCTGCGCCAAATAGCATCGCCCCAACATCTTGATGTGTCGCACATCATTATCATCGGTCATTCCGCGGGGGGGCATCTGGGGCTGTGGGCGGCGGGGCGCAACTATCTGCCAAGCACCAGCCAACTTTTCACGCCAAACCCTTTGCCGATAGATAAAGTTATCACCCTCGCGGGTATCAATGATCTGCAGGCCTATCATGACAAAGGGCCTGCGGTCTGTGGCGGTCCGCAAACCATCAACCAATTGGTGGGGCTTGCCAACCGCGCCCGACAAAATATTTATGCCGATACATCACCGGCGCAAATGTCAAACATCGACACCAAACAAATTATTGTTTCCGGTGTCGAAGATCCCATCGTGCCGATGCAGTTTGGCACAGACTATGCGGCGCAAGCGCAAACAAGAAAACAGGATGTCGAAATAATCAACATCCCCAACGCGGGTCATTTTGAACTTATCGACCCAACATCGCCAGCATGGGCGCAAATAAAACGGGCGCTCATCACCCCTCTAACAAAGTGATGAACGCCCGTTCTTCAATAAACGACTTAGCGGAAGTGCAACGGCACAATCAGATTAATGCCGGATGATTGCGGATATTCCGGTGGCGGGGCATATACAACCGGCGGCGCATAAACAACACCGGGATCGGGATGATGCCAATAACCATGCGCCCGCGATTCATGCCCATGCCAATTACGGTCAACATGGCCGCCACGGCCATGCGGTGCCGCATGGGCATCCATAGGCAAAACAGAAGCGACAGCAACCGCAATCGCCGCAACGGCCATATATCTGATAAGATTTTTCATCATCTATTCCTTTACGAATGTGACTTCATAGCCTTGTGGCCATGGCCTTCAAAACCGCGGAACGTATCGTCGGCAACCGCCTTCTGATTATCCGACATATCGTTGTACAAAGGCTGGAACGCGGCGATCAGCTTCTTAATGCCGTCTGCATGCGCTTGCGTAATGTCTTCATATGATTGCAGATCATCAATCGCGCTCAAACTGTCGGGGGCTTGGTGACGCGTCATAACCAACTGGTGAATGGTCGCTTCATTGTCGCGCATGGTTTGCGCAACGGCACCCCATTCGGTTTCTTCCGACGACGTGATGCCCAACTTGCTGTGCAAAGTCTTGATGCGTTGTTCAACCATTTTGTCCGCGTTGGCCGAAGAATGCGGTTGGCTCACGGGCGCGGTGTCTTGTGCGTCGGCACCCTGGGGCGCCATATTTTGCGCCAACACAGGAACGGCAACACTCAACCCGCCAAGCAAAGCGGCCAAGGCCACCTGACGCAACAGGGAAGAGGGGGGTGATGCTTTCTTCATGGGAAAATCCTTTAAGGCTGGAGGGTTTTGTGAAACTGAACGCCACAGCATGTTCGGGCATTCCCTATAAAAAATCAGTGCGGAGTGACGGGCATATTCATCAAAAAAATCTTCTTTTCAGAAATCCGTGCGCAATCTCGTTATTTAGAAGAAAAGATGCAGCAAGAGCGATGGCGTTCCCCGCCCCTTGAGGGCGGAGGGAGGGGTGCATAAAAAACCTTCATCAATCTGCCGTTTTTTAACCGCAATATTATCTCACCCCCCAAAACCTTAATCGCCATTTGATGCTGCCACCGCGCATCATGCACCCTCTGTTCCCCATAACCACAGGAGGCACCATGCCCAATAATTCGCAAAACAGCTCATTCAAATCCGGCTCACGCTATCAACGCGATGACGAAGGCCATGATGTCGGCGGCACACAGGGCGAAGATGGTCGCTACAGCCGCGGCCTCGATAACCAAAGCCGTTACGCAACAGGCGAAGATGAAGACCGTCACGTGCAGCCCCATGGCCACGGCTATGTGAATGCCGACAAAGGTGGAAACCAGGGCGATGATGAAGGCCGCTATGGCAACCTCGATGATGATGGCGATGATTATAAAAGCCAATCCGGTTCGGGTTCCGGTTCCAACTCGCGTTATGGTTCGGGCGCGGGGTCTAGCTATGACACGCGTTCCTCAGGCGGTTACGGCAACCGCAATGGGGCTTCGGGAAATGATCACGGCCAAAACCGCAACCAACCCTATGAAGGCCAGAAATACAGCGGCTATGGCTATCAAAGCCAAAGCAGCAATGACCAAGGCCGTTTCCAACAAAGCGGCGGTCAGGATTATGACCGCCACAGCGGTGACGCCGACCACCACAGCCAAAGCCGTTATGCGTCCTACGGCGATGATGCGGGTTATGGCGGCGGCGGATCCCACCGCGACGACAGCCGCGATGCGCCATCACCCTATGCTGGGCACGAACGCGACGGCCACAGCGCCCGTGGCGGCTACCTGCAAGCCAAACCCACAACAGGCAAAGAACCCACCATCGGCCGTTCGTCACGCAGCGGCGCAACAGCCGGCGGCAGCAGCAAGAGCCTGTCGTGATTTTTGGGTGATGGTTTGAACAAGGAAGGGGGCTCCGTTGGAGCCTCTTTTTTTGTTTATTTTAATTTAAGGGCTATAATTTTCAGCCCATTGCAAAAGCTCATCGTGATGTAAAAGCGAGATTCCTGTGCTTGATGCAATTTTTCTGGCGCTCGGCGTGTAAGTTTCATTGCTGACTACTGCTGCGTGGTCAGCTTTCTCAAACGTTTTGGCAGCGAAAACTTCCTGTACAGCTTTGTTGCCAACGGGTTGAGTGTACAATTTACATTGCAAGACAACTCGAACCCCATTTTTCTCTGCGATAACATCTGAGCCTTGGTCTCCACTTGCTTTAGTTGTCCATGCATTCCACCCAGCCTTTTTAAGTAATTCGGCACAAAATTTCTCATAATCGTAAGGAGGCATTGCTGGGGAAAAACTAAGCTCATCAAGTTCTGATGAATCTCTTTTTATATAATGGGTGTTTAAGGTGGTTTCTATGGCAAATTCAACATTATATCCGGCTGCATCATAAATTTTTCTATCGCTTGCCGAGAAGCGAGGAAACACAACATTGTCACGAAAATATGCCTTCTCTTTTTCCCAATCGGCAGTGATATAATTGCCGTAGTCGTCTTGATATACCTTTTGATGTCGTTTTCTTGACAATGTTTGACCATGCTCTTTGATAAGATTTATAAGCTTATTTTCAAATTCACGTTCCCTCTTTTTTTGTTGTCGTGATGAGATAAGGGGGGCAGATAAAAGTATAAGAAGAAAAACTAAAATCATGAAAGGTGTCCACGAAAAATTTTCTGTTTTTTCTTCATTGGTCTCAACGGTTGAGGGCGGGTTGTCTGCTGTTGATGCTGACTGAGAGACTGTGATGGGCTGTTGGCTGGCGATGCGTCGACCGCTAATAACTTCTATGGCATTAGGTTCGACATAATACTGAGTGATATTATCAGTGCTCAATTTTCCCTTAAGTTCAATAGTTGCATCCGTGGGCGGAGGAGAGCCTATGATTTGAAATCGAAATATATTTGCCGCTTGAGGCGCTTCATCTCCATTAGATTGTATAATGCAAAACGGTTTCTCAGATGTAAGAACCCAAACGTCGCTTGTGGTATTATCCGCTAAAGTAATCGACACGAGCGAAGCCATTCCACGTAAGGTAATAATGTCACCGTCGTTGTAACATTTGCTATCGGATGATGCTGTGCTTGGTAAATTTTCTAAATCAGCGGCAGCAACGGGGTTGTGTAAACACAGGGTAAGAAAAACAATGGCGAGACAGATTTTTCGTACAACATTGAAGAACATAAGCCCTCTTTCAAAACCAGAAGCAGAACTGCTATCTCAGATTGTAAAACTATAATCGGTGGTTTAATGGGCTTCAAGGTAGTTAATTGCCGATGAAATGAGATTGATCAAAATGTAAGGACATTTTGATCCCAAGCGGGGCATCGGCTAAACACCGCGGCCCGTGTCTGCTGCCCGCGTCACTCTCTTGCAAGGACAGAGATCAAAACTTGCCAGTCAAATTCAGGAACACTTGACGTTCAACGGACGGATAAGGGGTCGCGCCAATTGTTTGCTCATTGAGGTTGGTGCCTGAAACCGCAACCGTCAGATTATCCTTGATGTTGTAGCCGACACGCCCCCCCATGCTGACATAGCCGTCAACCGGAACAGGAGCGCTAGGATAACCGGCTTGCGGGGAGCGCAACATGTGGGTTGAGGACATAACCTGACCGTTGCCATCAAACTCCCATTTGCCCCACGTATACCCGCCGTTTAAACGGAAGTGATGTTCAGGTGTGGATCCTTGGTAGTCTGCGGCCGTGATGACGGGTTGAGAGTCTGTTACGCGGGCGTAGCTGTAGCTTCCATCCCAACGGAAGTTATCATGCGCGCCCTTGAGCTCTAACTCGGTACCATACGACTCCGTATTCCCCACATTATTCGACTCTGCCAGATAAACGCTGTTTCCGTTAACCGTTGCGGTAGGAAAATATTGTGTCCCGATTACATCTTGGGTAAGCGAGTAGAAAGGGGATATCGACGCGGTCGAGAAGATCGGCGAGATATTATGATCATAGCCGATTTCATAATTCTGGGTAATTGTCGGCTTAAGCTGTGGATTGCCCTCGGAAGTGTAGGCGGCTGAGGGCAGATACAGATTAAGCCCGCTTTCCAACGCCGACGGCATTTGAACGCCACGGCCATAGGTGGCACGCAAAGTATCATTATCCGTCACTTTATACGTCAGCCCGCTGTTAACGGTAGTCGCATTAACATCATGGCTATAGGTGGAATTATTCCACAGCGATACGGCAGGAAGTGTGCCGGTATTCTGCATGGCCAGATGATCTTCACGCACAGCATTGGTCATCGCCAGCCTGTCCGTTATCTGCCACAGCCAGGTTCCGTTCGCGGCATAGCTATCCTCTGCCAACACAGGCTGGTAACCAATCTGACTCCCAAGATCAGAAAATTGGAACCCTCTGTGGCGATATTCAATACCGGCGCGGAAGGTATTATCGGTGCCAATTTTGAATTGATCATTAAGGTCGCTGACAAACAGATTAGTGTAAAGGAAGCTTTCGCCGCCAGTGCTCAAAATATAATCGGAGGTACGGTTAAAGTAATTATCATTGGTAATCAGGCCAAAATCGGTCTGCGCCGACAAACCGCCGCGGATCGAATAGGTTCTGGTTTTTTCCGGCGCGATGGCAAAGATGTTGCTGGCCAGATCCTGCTTGCTTTCCGAATAGGTCACTTCCGTATTGGCGACCATATCGGGGGTCAGCTTGAAAACGGAACTGTTAACGGCATAGCGATGCGTCGGGTCTGTAAGCTGGGCAACATCGGCAGAATTGCGGGTTGTGTTGAACCCATCGGCATTCATGCCGCCAGCCGAGAATTTGGTTCCACCCCATGCGCCATTCTTGGTTACCGTTCCATCACCGTTCAACTGGTTCTGCGAACCGACTCCGCCATTGATGACATTGTTGGTGTCGTTCACCGGGCTGTAGGTGATGATGTTGATAACGCCATTGGCGGCGTTGGAACCGAACAGAGCCGACGCAGGCCCTTTAACAACTTCGATTTGACGAATGTCATCGATATTCACAGGGATATTATTCCAGATGGTACGCGCATAATCATCGACAAAAACCTGGCGGCCATCAACCAATACCAACAAATCAGGCTGGAAAGGTTGATTATAACCACGAACACCGACATCGTAACCTTCGCTGCTCGTGCGCAAGACATCCATACCCGTGACATACTCACCAATAATTTGCGGGATGTCGCGGCTGCCGGATTGCCGAATTTGGTCGGCGGTAATAATGGTCATGTTGGTGGCGACTTCACTGGCGCGTTGCGGCGTGCCGGTGGCGCCTACAGTAACAGGCTCGCCGAACAAAGCCTGCAGCGATCCATAATCCATCGACTGCGCGTGAGCCGGGTTC
>JAMFSS010000008.1 GCA_026225415.1 Alphaproteobacteria bacterium
AATTGATTTTTAAGGTTAAAAAATAGAGTGTTGCGCTTCGGGGCTGTGGGCTTTATACATAGCCCCCGATTCCCTGGTAGCTCAGCGGTAGAGCAGGTGACTGTTAATCACCGGGTCGGCGGTTCGAGCCCGTCCCAGGGAGCCATTTTTTGGCTTTGATACGCCTTACGCGTCCACTATGTGATTGGCCACGCCCAGCACATCCATATCGCCCAACATATAGGTTTCGACATCCAAAGTGATGCATAGGGAAATGCCGCCCTGTGCGACCAAAGCCGATTTTTGCCCCTGTTTCGGCAGCATAATATTATTCTCAATACAAAAACGGATCATCACAGGCACCAACAAGCTGTCCGTCACAACAACCTGTTTTTTGTCGGTTGATCCTTTGGGTATGAGGGTCACGTTAATACTGCTCGCATCAATGACATCAAAACCGTCAATCGCGCCAGCGGGCAGGAAATTTCCGGCGACGGTGCGATAGGCATTGAGCGCCTGAACAAGCTCATCCGTATTGAGCGTAACGCGGCGAATATCCTGAACCATTATCCTCACCCGTGAAAAATCAATTTATTCAAACGCTTCTTTTTAGAAAATTAAAATTGCCGCAGAAAGAACCACCCCTTAAAGAACCCCAAACACTTTTAGGCTTTTATGCTAATAGCATATCATTAGGTGGTAAATATTTGGTTCTAATTTGGTTCTAATTTCGCCATACATGCTCTTTTTCATGCGTTTTATGGTTAGAATTTCCTTAACGCCTATTCGGATAAAGAATCCGCCTTGCGTCCCTGCTTCAGATAATCGGCAATCAAAAACGCCAATTCCAAAGCCTGCGTCCCATTCAACCGCGGGTCGCAATGTGTTTCATAACGCGCCGCCAAACCGGCATCGGTCACGGCCGACATGCCGCCGGTGCATTCGGTGACTTCCTGCCCCGTCATTTCCAGATGCACGCCGCCGGGATGCATGCCTTCCGCGCGGCAAATATCGAAAAAGCCGCGCAGCTCGGTCATCACGCGCGAAAAATCGCGGGTTTTGTATCCGCTGTCCGACACATGCGTGTTGCCATGCATCGGGTCGCTGCACCACACAACCGCTTTGCCAGCCTTTTTCACCGCGCGCAACAAAGGCGGCAATCCGATGGCGATTTTCTCATCCCCCATACGGGTGATAAGCGTTAAACGACCCGCTTCATTGGCGGGATTCAGAATATCGATCAGGCGCAACAAATCATCCGGCGCCATTGTGGGGCCGCATTTCAACCCGATGGGATTTTTTACGCCGCGCAGAAATTCGACATGAGCGCCGTCAAGCTGTCTCGTGCGTTCGCCTATCCACAACATATGCGCCGACACATCATACCAATCGCCGGTCGTGCTATCCACGCGCGTCAAAGCCTGTTCGTAAGGCAATAACAAAGCCTCATGCGAGGTGTAAAAATCCGTTTCGCGGATTTGCGCCGATGTTTCCGCGGTGATATTACACGCCGCCATGAAATTCAGCGTTTCACCAATCTGGTCGGCCAGTTTTTCGTAACGCTCGCCTTGCAAACTGCTGCCGACAAAATCAAGATTCCATTGATGAACCCGATGCAAATCGGCATAACCGCCTTGCACAAAGGCGCGCAGCAAATTCAATGTCGATGCCGATTGATTGTAAACCTGCACCATCCGTTCGGGGTCATTCACCCGCGCTTCGGGCGTGAAATCGATGCCGTTGATGATATCGCCGCGATAGCTGGGTAATTTCACCCCGTCACGTACCTCAAAATTATCCGAACGCGGCTTGGCGAATTGTCCCGCCATGCGCCCGACCTTCACCACCGGAATCCCGCCGCCGAAGGTCAACACCACGGCCATCTGCAAAATCATGCGGAATGTGTCGCGGATATTGTTGGCGGAAAATTCGGCAAAGCTTTCGGCGCAATCGCCGCCCTGAAACAAAAACGCTTCGCCATTGGCTACGGATGCCAGCTTCTTCTTCAATTTGCGCGCTTCACCGGCAAAAACCAAAGGCGGCAATTTCGCCAACCGCGCCTCTGCCGAGGCCAGTTTCGCCGCATCCAGATAGGTGGGCATTTGCCGCGCGGTTTTGCCGCGCCAGCTGTCGGGAGTCCAGAGAGCCATATCTGCCATTTTAATCCTGCATTAATTTCATAACCAAAAAACCGCATCACCCAGACAAATTATACAAACAATCCATATAATTACAGCTTTTTCTTAAGAACGCTTTCAAGATGACTTCAGGGGCCTGTTTAGCTAGAATAACAGCGCATTAGCATAAAAAACAAAATATTTTCGGAGAAAAATATGTTTCCAAACCCTTTTAGAAATTTTGGATCGCGCGACCCACTTGATGAACAAATCGAGCTGGCCAGAAAATATTTTCATGAACAATTAAAAAGGAAAACTGTCGCGCAAGCCTGCGACGAATGTTTTCAGGTGGTCAGCTCCCGGGAAACCGCCATCAGAACCGGCGTTGTAAAAGCTCAACGCATGTTTTCAGAATATTTCATCAGCGCGCATTTCACGGAAGGAAGCGCCGAACGCGGCAAACTGATACAGGAAGTTAATGATACGATTAATTTATTCAGAATTGGGCAGGAAATTCACGCGAAAGCGATCACGAGTTTGTACGCTTTTTTCTATGCGAGCGGGTTAAAAGCCCCGGCTGCGACAAAGATGCTCAATAAATATCTTTACGCACTGGAACAGGAAACATCGACCAAAGCCGAAAACATTCACACGGCCCTCGATACGTCTTTTGCCAAGGGTTTCCCGGCAAGCAAGAATTATATTGAAGGATGTTTTTACACGCTAACGGCAGCAAGCGCCTTTTACAAAATATCCCTTGAAGCGCCTAAAGAACATATTGAATGGCTAAAAAATGTTCTTAAAAAGCTTGATACGGATGGCAAGGGCCTCATTGATGAAAGCATTGGCCTAAAGGCGGAAATCCTGCAACGGGAAGACACCACAAGCCCAAGGGGCAAAGCTGCCATTCTGCGGGCGACCGCCTGATAACCCACTTTCTTTACTTTGCTTGCAAAGCCTATCCTGTTTGGACTAAAACCCTTGCGAACCCCAAACGATGGATAATGCCCCATGGCCGCCCACAACCAATTTATCTATGTCATGAAAGGCCTGTCCAAAGCATGGCCGGGCGGCAAAAAAGTTTTGGATGATGTCTGGTTGTCTTTCTATCCCGATGCGAAAATCGGCGTCCTAGGCCCCAACGGCGCGGGTAAATCCACCCTGTTAAAAATCATGGCCGGCCTCGACACCGATTGGTCGGGCGAAGCATGGGTCGCCGAAGGTGCCGTTGTCGGTTACCTACCCCAAGAACCGCAACTCGACCCCAAATTGAACGTGCTGCAAAATGTCATGTCGGGTCTGGGCGAAAAGAAAATCATCCTCGACCGGTTTGAAGAAGTCAGCAACAAATTGGGCGAAGTTGAAGACCCCGATGAAATGCAGAAACTGATCGACGAACAAGCCGAGTTGCAAGAAAAAATCGAAGCCCAAAATTTGTGGGATCTGAACCGCAGTATCGAAATCGCGCTCGACGCGCTGCGTTGCCCGCCGCCGGAATCCGATGTCACCAACCTGTCGGGCGGCGAACGCCGCCGCGTCGCGCTCTGCCGCCTGTTGCTGCAGAAACCTGATCTCCTCCTGCTCGATGAACCGACTAACCATTTGGATGCGGAATCCATCGCGTGGCTGCAACAATATCTGGCCGAATATACGGGCGCCGTCGTTATGGTCACGCATGACCGTTACTTCCTTGATAATGTCACCGGCTGGATCCTCGAACTCGACCGCGCCAAGGGCATTCCCTACGAAGGCAACTATACCGCGTGGCTGGAACAAAAACATAAACGTATGGAACAGGAATCGCGCGACGAAACAGGCCGCCAAAAAGTTCTGGCTAAAGAATTGGAATGGATACGCCAATCGCCCAAAGCCCGTCAGGCCAAGAGCAAGGCGCGCATCAATTCCTATGAAGAATTGCTGGCGCAAAGTGCCGATGCGTCATCCGACACCGCGCAGATCATCATCCCCGCCCCGCCGCGTCTAGGCAATGTGGTTATCGAAGCGACCGATTTATCCAAATCTTTCGGCGACCGTTTATTAATCGACAATCTGTCCTTCAAACTGCCACCCGGCGGCATTGTCGGTATTTTAGGCGCGAATGGCGCGGGTAAATCGACCCTATTCCGCATGATAACAGAAACCGAAAAGCCAGACAGTGGTTCTATCCGCATCGGCGATACGGTGAAACTGGGTTATGTTGACCAAAGCCGGGACACGCTCCGCGCCGATAAAACCGTGTGGGAAGAAATCTCCGACGGGCTCGACATCATCGACCTCGGCAAAAAAACTATGCCGTCACGCGCCTATGTCGCCGCCTTTGGCTTCAAGAGTGTCGACCAGCAAAAGAAAGTCGGCATCCTGTCGGGCGGCGAACGTAACCGCGTCCATATGGCCAAAATGTTGAAATCGGGTGCTAATGTCTTACTGCTCGATGAACCGTCGAATGATTTGGATGTCGATACGCTGCGCGCGCTGGAAGACGCGATTGTCGCCTTCCCCGGCTGCGTCGTCGTCATCACCCATGATCGTTGGTTTATGGATCGCGTGGCCACACATATTTTGGCGTTTGAAGGCGATAGTCAGGTTGTGTGGTTTGAAGGCAATTATGCGGAATATGAAATCGACCGTCACCGCCGTCTGGGGACAGATGCCGACCAACCGCATCGGATTAAGTACAAGCCGATTACAAGGAGCTAACTCAGAAACCCGGCTCAAATCCATGAGCCTTACACTCCGATCTTGCTGTATTAGCCCGTTTGGGATTATTGTTACCAGCAACATCAACCATGGCCGCACCTGGTCCCCCTACCATCGAAGATATAATCCCAAATTTACAATCCAGTTTTCCATTTATCGCACTGTAATACTCACCACCAAGATCAATCACAAAATCCTTATCTGATGCTACTCGTGGTCGGGATTTTCCAGATGATTCTGGTAAGTTGTTACACGCCGCAGTCATCAAAACTGCTGTAACACACATCATGATTTGTATTTCTGATTTCATAATCTCCTCCGAGTAAAAATTTGAAGCAATCCCAAAATGTTACATGAAAGTAACCGCAAAAAAAGAAGATAGTATGGTTAACAAAAACCAAAAAGCCAGCCGCAATCCACACAATGTGAAAGAACTGTCTACACTACCAAAAAAAGTGGTGCTTGGATAAGGATGCTACTGTGGCGTCAACCCATCACGACGCGCACGCACTTCGTCCAGAATACCCTCGACGCCGTCCAGTTCGATCAGGGTTTCATTGGCCTGATCCCAATTCTCGCCACGCAGGGCCTGCATCAATTGCATCACGCCTTGCTCCAACGCTTGCCCCGCCCGTTGCGCGATAGTGTCGCACTGGCTGGGTTCGGTCGCGTCGGTCAAAGCCTGACGCAATTCACCGACCAACACATTGGCGGCCACGGCTTCGTTGAAAATCTTTTCGTTTAGCTTGAGCCAATAACGCCCGCGCTGCAAAGGATCGCGCAATGCGTTATAGGCATCCTTCAAAGCTTCAAGCTGTTTCGCCGCATGGCCACGTTCGCCCATACCGCGGATTAAAAACCGTTCAGGGTCGAGCGCGCGCTCCAGCGCGGCATATTGGCGTTCCAGCATCTCAATATCGATATCGATGCGGCGCTCCATACCCAAACGGGCAAAATGATCGATCTCGCGCACCGGCTGGATAGTGCCGCATTGGTGGCAAAACAAAGCGCGGGTCGAAACCGGCTTTTGACAAAGCCAGCAATGCGAGTCGCCATTCGCCATGCCACAAAACTCATTCATTCCTACGACGTTAAACATTAAACCCTCTTTCTCTTCTTGTTTACCTCTACCCCGCGAGGGGGAGAGGAAGTGAAAACTTAGGTTTGCGCTCTTAAGGCGCAAGCCTTAGTTTTCACAGGTGAGGGGACGACCATCCGCATGTGCATCACAAGCACAAAAATCACGCCGCCCTTGATTTACTCACCACCGTCCGCTGATAAACCCCACGCCAAGCCTCAACACATCGCTCAATATCCGACCCCTGATTGTGCCAACCCAACGAGATGCGCAACGCGCAGCCCGCAATTTCGGGCGCATAACCCATGGCCTGTAAAACATGCGAAGCCTTGACCTTGCCGCTGGAACAGGCCGAACCTGCGCTGACCGCAACGCCCGACAAATCCATGGCCGCCACTTGCGTTTCGCCACTCACGCCGCGCAAGGCAACGCACAAAGTATTGGCTACGCGCGGCACCTCTGCACCGATAATCTCGATATCTGCGCCGCCAATTTCCATCATCCGCGTCTGCAACAAATCACGCATCGTCGCCAACCGCGGCATATCGCGCAAATCATCCATCGCCAATTGGGCGGCTGTGCCAAACCCGACAATACCGGCAACATTTTCGGTGCCCGCGCGGCGATTGCGTTCCTGCCCGCCGCCGCGCATGGCGGGTTGCAACGGCAAACCTTCTTTGACAATCAACGCGCCAATCCCCTGTGCCCCAGCAATTTTATGGGCAGACAGGCTTAACGCATCAACGCCCAGCGCATCAAAATCAATCGCCAACCGTCCGGCGGCCTGAACCGCATCACAATGAATCCTGTGGCCATATTTTTTGGCCAACGCGGCGATTTCGGCCACCGGCTGAATAACACCCGTTTCGTTATTGACCAGCATCACGGATATCAGCGACCCACGGGGCGCATTTTTAATTTTTTCTTCGGCGGCAGCGACATCAATCACGCCAAACCGCGTCACGGGTAATTGATTTTCCGGCGCGCAAAATACCCGCACCGATTCATGTTCGATCGCCGAACAAATCACTGACGCAAAATTTTGCAGGATAAGATTATTGGCTTCGGTGCCGCTGCCGGTAAAAATGACCTGGGCCGGTTTCACGCCCGCCAATGCCGCAACCGATGCCCGCGCATCTTCCACATACCGACGCGCAATCCGGCCATAGCGATGCACGGAAGATGGATTGCCATGGCGTTCCATCGCTTCCATCATCGCGGCACGCACAGCCGGTTTCATCGGCGCGGTTGCATTGGCATCCAGATAGATCATATCTCTCCACAATCCAGTCATTCCGGCGAAATCCGGAATCCATCTTGCTAACTTCTAAACGTCACAAAATCGCTTAATTGATTGTTTTTCCACATAAAGCCACCTATAGTAACTTCTGAGAGGCTTATTCCAAAGCATTGAATTACTTGCTTGAAATTAACCTTCCGGATTGTGCTAGAATACGGTCGAAACCCCATTCCTTTAAAAGGAAGGGGATTATAGCAGATTTCACAAGTTTTTGCAGCAAAAGTTAGGTGACCATAATGCCCGAAGTTCTTTTTGCCGGCCCCGCCGGACGTTTAGAAGGCCGTTATAGCCCCGGCAAATCACCTACCGCGCCAATCGCGCTTGTCCTCCACCCTCATCCGCAACATGGCGGCACGATGAACAACAAAGTTGTTTATTCGATGTATAACGCCTTTGCCGAACGCGATTTCGCGACTTTGCGTTTCAATTTCCGCGGCGTCGGCCGCAGCCAGGGCGTTTATGACCGCGGCGAAGGCGAACTGAGCGACGCGGCAAGCGCATTGGATTGGCTGCAAACTATCAACCCCAATGCACGTACGGTCTGGGTTGGCGGCTTTTCGTTTGGCGCGTGGATTGGCATGCAATTACTGATGCGCCGCCCCGAAATCGAATCTTTCATTTCGATCGCACCGCCTGCGAACATGCTCGACTTCAACTTCCTGGCTCCCTGCCCGGCTTCGGGTCAGATCATCCATGGCGAGGCTGACGAAATCGTGCCCGAACCGTTTGTGCAAAAACTGGTCACGAAATTGTCCAGCCAGAAAGGCGTGAAGATCGACTACCGCGTCATTCCGGGTGCCAGCCATTTCTTCGCCGACCATCTGCCGTTGCTGACGGAATATGTCGAAGACTACCTCGACCTCGCTCTGTTCCAACGCCCCGTAAGTCTGGCAGGCGCGGCGTAGCAAGAGGAGTAAAATAATGGAAACAACTGAAGCTGTTAAAAAAGCCAAACAATATGCCCGCGAGATATTTGCCGAAGAAGGGCTTTCCGACCTTACGTTAGAGGGGATTTCATTTGATGATAGGCATCTCGTTTGGAACGTAACACTTGGTTTTTCAAGAACAGATGGGGCAAGCCCTTTTCTTTCCGCACTTGGGGCATCAAAACGTGATTATAAAATCGTAAGAATTTCTGATGCAGATGGCAAACTCGTGTCACTCGACAGAGAAAAGATGCAATGAGCAAGACTATCGTGCTTGATACGAATCTTCTTATCCTTTTTATCGTCGGTACAGTTAGCAAGCACTACATCCCTGCCCATAAAAAACTGCACCCAGTCTATACTTCCGAACATTACGATTTACTCATAGAGCTCATAAAAAAAGCCGAATTTCTTGTTACCCCCCACACGCTTACCGAAACTTCCAATCTCTTGAAACGAATTAATGACCCTGCAAGAACTGAAATTTATCAGTATTTTCAGAATTTGATTGGCAAGGTACAAGAGCGTTATGTTACGGCACAAGATGCTTCAAAAAGAACTGAATTTATTCATTTAGGTATTACAGATTCAATTTTGCTAGAACTAGGAAAAGAAAATATAACTCTTCTTACAGCCGATCATCAACTACATTGTGCCGCATTGAACAGCAACCACCCCACCGTTAATTTTTGGCATGTTGCCACAGAACGCGGTTTATTTGCTACCTAGGCAGGCGTTTGGTTCAAAACCGCTTCAATCGCCTTGGTCACATCATGCATGTCGGCCATGCCGTCGACCACTTTCAACAAACCCTTGGCCTGATAATAAGGCAGGATAGGCGCGGTTTGTATGCGGAACACTTCCAGACGCGCTTTCATTGTTTCGGCATTGTCATCGGGGCGACGCGTGAATTCCTTGCCGCCACAGGCGTCACACACATTCGGCTTGGTGGTCGGCATATAGGTGTCGTGATAGCTGGCACCACAATTCGCACAGGCAAAACGACCCGACACGCGCGCAATCAAGGCGGCCTCATCAACTTTTAATTCGATAACGGCGTCCAGCTTTTTACCCTGCGCCACCAGCATTTTATCCAAAGCTTCGGCCTGCGGCACTGTGCGCGGAAAACCATCCAGTATAAAACCCCTGGCGCAATCGGGCTTGGCGATACGCGCTTCGATCATGCGCACCATTAAATCATCGGGCACCAATTTACCCGCCGCCATCAGGCTTTGCGCCTCCAAGCCAACGGGCTCCTCATGCTTGATCGCGGTGCGCAACATATCGCCGGTCGAAAGCTGAATCATTCCATGCTTTTCTTCCAGAAAATGTGACTGTGTGCCTTTGCCGGCACCCGGAGGCCCAATGAGGATGATGTTCATATTATCTCTCTATTTGCCTTTAATCTTCGATTTCTTAATCAACCCCTCATATTGGTGAGCAATGAGGTGCGACTGGATGCGGGAAATTGTATCAATCGTCACGCTGACCACAATCAAAATCGACGTGCCGCCCAGATAAAACGGTATCGCGCCACGGCTCATCAAAAATTCGGGCAACAAACAAATCGCCACCAGATAGGCCGAACCCAACACGGTTAAACGCGTCAGAACATAATCGAAATAATCGGTGGTGTTTTTGCCCGGCCTGATCCCCGGAACAAAACCGCCATATTTCTTCAGATTATCGGCTGTCTCCGCCGGATTAAACACCACGGCGGTATAGAAGAACGAGAAAAACACAATCATCGCGGCATAAAGCACCATAAACAAAGGCTTGCCATGCCCCAGATTGGTGACGATATCGGCCATGATGCCGCCCTTTTCCTGAACATTGGAAAAGCTGGCGAGCGTCAGCGGGAACAACAGCAAAGAGCTAGCGAAAATCGGCGGGATAACACCCGATGTATTGATCTTCAACGGCAAATGCGAAGCCTCGCCACCAAACATTTTATTGCCGACCTGACGCTTGGGGTACTGAATCAAAATCCGGCGCTGGGCACGTTCACACGCCACACACACCGCCAACACAGCGACGATAATCACGATAATCAGCATAATGAACCAGCTGGACAAAGCGCCGGTACGACCCAATTCCAATGTCTGCGCGACAGCATTGGGCAGATTGGCGACAATACCGGCATAGATAATCATCGATGTACCGTTGCCGATACCGCGCGCGGTGATTTGTTCACCCAGCCACATCAAAAACACGGTGCCGCCGGTCAGCGTGATCATCGTGCTGATACGGAAAAATGTTGCCGAAATGACCATAACGCCGCCATTGGCGCCCATCATATTTTCCAACCCGACCGCCAGCGCATAGGATTGCACCATGGCAAAGGCCACCGTCAGATACCGCGAATATTGGTTCAACTTCACGCGCCCCTGTTCGCCTTCTTTCTTCAAGGATTCAAAGTAAGGCAGAATGGCCGAAAGCAACTGCACGATAATCGATGCGGTGATATATGGCATAACGCCAAGCGCGAAAATCGTCATACGGCGCAAAGCGCCACCCGAAAACATGTTGAACATGTCCATAATGCCGCCGCTGTGCTTTTTAAACACTTCGCCCAACATGGCGGGGTCGATGCCCGGAACGGGAATATAAGTCCCGACGCGATAGATGATCAGCGCCAGAACGGTAAACCAGATGCGGCTTTTCAGTTCGGTGGCCTTGGAAAAAGCCGACATATTCATGTTGGCAGCAAGGGATTCAGCAGCAGAAGCCATGGGAAAATCACAGGATTGAAGTGTTAACGGATGAAGAGACAAGAGATATAAGGGCTTAGCCCCCATAAAACAAGTGATTGATGTTTTGCAGTGCGAAACCGGTTTTTGCAGGAAATTCAACCGTTTCAGACTGTTTCCAAACCTGAAACTAATATCGCCCTTCGGATAAGGCCGGAAATACAGTATATTCCCGGTGCATTCTAAACATTTGGATGGGGCCGATTATGACAACACAAGTAATTAAGCGCGGCAATAATAAACAGAACAGCCTTCATCCTGCGGTAACAGGACTGGCGATTGCAGGGCTGGCAGCTTGGACAGCCCACACCATCGCGCCAAATTTCAATATTCTGTCTTTCCAGGATTCGGCCAAGCACACGACCGCACCCGTCGCCCCATCCCCATACATTAAACCGTTGCCGGTTTTCACTATTGTTCCCGCCGCGCCAAAATCCACCCAACCCGCATTGGTAGCCACGCACCGAATCATGGTTAAGCCTGCCAAGCCCAAGACCGCAGCCGAATTATCACTTGAAAACACCAGACGCATAGAAGACCAAGTTGCTAACCAATACAGGCTTTGCATTGAAGCATCCCGCCCAGACAGCGATCTGAAAAAATTATACGCGGAAAATGGCAACCGCCCTCTCTGCGGCGGCTAATCACAACCCGCAATCGCGCAAAGCCTTCGCCTGCTGTGCCGCGAGTTTTTTGACATCGAATCCATCAATCAATTCCTGGAACATCCGGTACCAGTTGATTTCGGCATTAAGACGCAAAAACACCGAACCCAACCCGATGGCGGCACGATCCATAAACACAAATTCGCGCGGCACCGACACGCCGCCAATTTTGCGCAATTCGGCATGGACTTTGGCCGCAGTCTCGCGCCCATAAAGCCCCGTATTGGTTTCATCAATCGAACGCGTTTTATCTTCCAGCAACGGCGCATAAATAAATTTAGCCCAGATATTCAAAATCTCGACCAGCCGCTTGCTGGGCTTGGTGAATCCCCACGCCTTATAAGCTTCAACCGCCTCTTCCTCGCGCCCGTCGCGTAGCGCTTCATACAGCTTGATAACGCCGCCAACCAGTTCCGGCTTGAATACCCGCACACATCCATAATCCAGCAGATTAATGCTCTGATCTTTGCGCACCGAATAATTACCCAAATGCGGATCGCCGTGAATAACACCATAAGAATAAAATGGCGTGTACCACGCATGAAACATATTCACCGCCACCTGATTGCGCAGCTTCAAAGATTTATCCCGCGCAATATCGGCCATGCGCTCGCCGTCCAGCCAACCCATGCTCAACAAACGACTGGTGGAAAGTTCGGAAATAAATTCCGGCACATGCACCGCATCGTTCGCCGCATGAATCAACCCATACAACCGCAAATGTTTCGCCTCGCGCGTGTAATCCAATTCCTCGCGCAAACGTTCGGCTATTTCGCTTTGCACATCCTTGGTCGATACCGCGCGGTCATAATGTTCGAACACCGCCATGACCAGTTTCAACTGCTTCAAATCCGCTTCCACCGCCGATTCCATATCGGGATATTGCAGCTTGCACGCCAGTTTGCGCCCATCCAGCGCAACAGCCCGATGCACCTGCCCCAATGATGCGGCGGCGCAAGCTTCATGCTCGAATGATTTAAATTTTGCTTCCCAATCGACACCCAATTCGGCCGCCATACGACGCCGCACAAAACCCCACCCCATTGACGGCGCGTCTGACTGTAACATCGCCAGCTCATCGGCATATTCTTTCGGCACCGCATCGGGAATGGTCGATAAAATCTGCGCCACTTTCATCAAGGGGCCTTTCAACCCGCCAAGCGCAAGGCGCAACCGTTCGGCCTGCTTCTGTCGATCAATATTCAAACCCAATTTTTGCCCCGCCACACGCGCGCCAAAACCGGCCATAGAGGTCGAAACCTTGGCATAGCGCGTGACACGTTTCCGCAATGAGGATTTAGAGGGTGATGTGAATTTCGGCATCCGCGAGGATTAGCAGAGATTAGCTTTGCAGCCTAGGGGCTTGCCCACCCGCGCCCGCCACAGGCCGCAAGGGCAAAGAATCTTCCATTTCCTGAAGAACATCCAGATAATGCATCTTCCGGTTATGCCCCATATTCGAAGCTTCAATGGAATTCCGCGCCAATGTAACGCAATCCCTCAAATCAATCTCGTCCGCATCAAGCAAAACGACAAAATTATCGACAATGTAGCCACCGAAATAGGCAGGGTCGTCGCTATTAATCGTCGCCTTCAATCCCGCATCCAACATTTTCCGAATAGGATGTTTCGAAATATCTGTGACCACGCGAAGCTTAAGATTGGAAAGTGGGCACACCGTTAAAACAACGCCATCTTCACGAAGAGAGGCAACAAGCGCCGGGTCTTCCATAGCGCGATTGCCATGATCAATAATAATAGGTTTTAAAGTTTTAGACTTCCGATCAGCCTTTTTCGGCTTCAAGATTTTAAGCGCCTGTCGAACATATTTGGGCGGCCCTTCCTCGGCCGCATGAATAGAGTTTTCTTCCAAATCCATCTCAACAGCTTTTGCAATGACACGCGCGAATTTCTTCGGTGGGTTCCCTACTTCCGACGAATCCAGCCCCACACCAACAATCCGGTAAAAATCTTTGTCATCCAGATAAGGTTCGGCCATCGCCAGACTTTCAAACGCCGCCTCTTCCGTCAAATGGCGCAAAAAACTATGTACATAAGAAAATGTTATATCAAATTTTTCTGCGGCATCATGCGCCGCGCGCACCAGCCCTTGAATAACCGCGTCATAGGAAATACCGCGATCAGTATGCGTTTGCGGATCGAAAAAAATTCTGGAGTCCACAACGCCATCAGCGGCAGCATGTTCGAAATATTCCGCCGCCAGATCGTAAAAACCTTGCTCTTTTTGCAAAATGCCCGCGCCCGCATAATAAATATCCAGAAAATCTTGCAGGTTCGAAAATTGATAGGCGGCGCGAACTTCCTCAACCGACTTATAAGGGATTTCAATTTTGTTGCGTTCGGCCAGCTTGAACATCAATTCAGGTTCAAGCGTGCCTTCGATATGCACATGCAATTCGGCTTTAGGAAGCCTGCGAATAAAATCAATTTCTTCTTGCGTGGCCATTTTAAATCTCCGTAAAACAATGCCAAACTATAGCATTCCGGAAATAAAATCGCCAAGGTTTTATGGTTATTCATTAACCATAAATGGCCTTATATCATCGCCATCCCGCCATTGATATGCAAAGTCTGGCCGGTAATGTATTTCGCTTCATTCGAAGCAAGGAAAGCCACACCTGCACCAATATCCTCTGGCGCCCCCATTGAACCCGCCGGGATGCTGGCCAAAATCTTGTTCTTCTGGTCATCGGTCAAAACATCGGTCATGGCCGATGCGATAAATCCGGGCGCAACGCAATTCACGGTCACATTACGCGACGCAATTTCCTGCGCCAAAGATTTACTCATGCCGATTAAACCGGCTTTCGATGCCGCATAATTCGCCTGTCCGCCATTGCCGGTCACACCGACCACCGAAGTGATGCTGACAATGCGCCCCCAACGGCGCGACATCATGCCCTTCAACGCGCTGCGGCTTAAACGAAACGCGGCCGACAAATTAACATTGATAACATTATCCCAATCTTCATCCTTCATCCGCATCGCCAAACCGTCGCGCGTCAACCCTGCATTGTTGATCAATATATCAACGCCACCGCCCAGTTGCACTTCCGCCTCTTTCAGCAATTGCGCCGGAACGGCGGGGTCGGACAAATTACCGGCAACCACAAAGGCGCGATCGCCCAGCTCTGCCTTCAACGCGTTCAACGCATCAATTTTGGTGCCCGACAAAACAACCCGTCCGCCCTGCGCGTATAAAGCCTGAGCAATAGCCTTGCCCAACCCGCCCGAAGCGCCAGTGACCAAAGCATTTTTACCGGAAAGTGAAAACATGGGGAAACCTGTGAGGTTGGCAGAGTGCTTGCTGATGAAACTTGCGAATCTTGATACTACCAAAACCGCTTGCTGGCAAAGGCTTTGCCAGAACCACTCTTTAAATATTTTTCAAATGCATAGGCTTTATATTTATCTGGAAAAACGTGATAGCTGATCAATTCCCAAGGCATATATTTGGATGTGTGCTCGGAAAAGCCTTTATTGTGGTCGCTGAATCTCTTTTTAAATCTTCTGTAACGCCAACATATTTCTGTTCAGGATGGCTCTGACTTTTTAGAAGATAGACATAGTGCATGTAGGCCTATGTGCTTTGTTTTCTATTGTTAAGGAAATAAAGAACGGCAACCAGCCCTACTCCGCCTTCGCTTCGCTCGGCTCCGAAGGGCATCCTACGCCTGCGGCCTCAGATGGCTGCGCCATCCGAAGCCGCAGGCGTAGGATGGTCGGGGAGACAAGATTCGAACTTGCGACCCTCTGGTCCCAAACCAGATGCGCTACCAGACTGCGCTACTCCCCGACGGGCACAGAGATAATCAAAAAAGCTTGTATCGGCAACCTTATAGTTTAGGTTGGGCAAAGATTTTTCATTATCGCCGTCAAACCACGGGTTTATCATGCTCGCCGCCCTCCTCACCCGCCTTGTGGATACCAGCCGCCGTTTGGCTATGCCGGTTGCCCTTTTCGCGCTTGTGGCCAGCATCGGGCTGGGGTTTTATGTGCAGGGGCATATCCGCATCAACACCGATATTAACCAACTTCTGTCCGACAATCTGGGCTGGCGCCAACGCGAAAAGGCTTTGGAACGCGCCTTTCCCGATAAATCCGATAATCTGGTGGTGGTGATCGACAGCGACAGCGCCGACAAAGCCGATGCCGCCGCAGCATCGCTGGCCGCCAAGCTGGACACCATGAAGGATTTATTCCCCTTCGTGTCGCGCCCCGACGCGTTGCCCTTCTTCCGCACCAACGGACTGCTTTTCCTCTCCAAAAAGGAACTCGGTGCGACTCTGGATCAGATCGCGCAATCGCAACCCTTGATCGCGATGATGGTCACCGATCCTTCACTGCGCGGATTTTTCGGCACCATCGGCCTCATGATGCAGGGCATACAGGCAGGCGCCATGGACCCCAAACAAATCGAAGCGCCTTTGACTGCCATTAACCAGACAATCAAGGCAGCGCTTGCGGGGCAAGATGCGCCGCTCGATTGGCAGAAAATGACGCCAGACGCGATGGCCGCCAACCCGCATTTGTTGCGCAAATTTATCGTCACCAAACCCGTTCTGGATTACAGCGCCCTGCAACCCGGCGAAAAGGCAACGCAAGCTGTACGTCAGGCGGCGCTTGATCTTGGCATTACACCCGCCAATGGCGTGCGCATGCGCCTGACGGGTTCCGTTCCGTTGAATGACGAAGAATTCGCCAGCGTCAGCGAAGGCACAGGCACCGCCACCATCCTGTCCGGTGTATTGGTTCTGGTCTTGTTGTTTTTCGCGATGCGCAGTTGGCGTATTGTTCTGCCCATCATGCTGACTTTGTGCGTTGGGCTGGTTGCATCGACCGCATTCGCCACATTCGCCGTTGGCTCGCTTAATCTTATCTCGGTCGCTTTCGCAGTCATGTTTATCGGCATCGCGGTCGATTTCGGTATCCAGTTCGGCGTTCGATACCGCGACCAACGCCACAGCACCCCCGACCACGCCACGGCCCTGCGCCAAACCGCAACCCTCATCGCGGTGCCCCTGGCCATGGCGGCGGGTTCGACCGCGTTGGGCTTCCTGTCTTTCATCCCCACCGATTACCGCGGCGTGTCCGAACTTGGCCTCATCGCGGGCAGCAGCATGGTCATCGCCTTCATCCTCAACATCACTTTGTTACCCGCCTTGATGACGCTCACCAATCCACCGGCGGAAGCAGAAATGGTTGGCTATGCCTCGCTTGCGCCTTTGAATGCCTTCCTCGCCTCCAAACGCAAAATCCTTACCCCTATCATTTTTGCCGTGGCATTGATCGGCTTGGTTATCGCCTCGCAAGTGCGGTTTGATTTTGATCCGCTGGATCTGAAAAACCCCAAAAGCGAGTCCGTCGCAACCATGTTCGATGTGATGCGGGACCCGGATTCGGACGCCTATGCCGCGCAAATCCTCGCCCCGTCTTTGGAGGAAGCGCAAAAACGCGCGGCAGAATTCGACAAGCTTCCCGAAACCGATCACACAATGACCGTCGCCAGCTTTGTTCCCGAAGATCAGGACACAAAGTTGAAAATGATCGCAGACACATTCGGTCTACTCGCCAGCAGCTATACGTTGCCGCATCAACCGACCGCCACCGACGAAGACAATATGAACGCGATCCGCAACGCAGCATCCACCTTGCATCAGGCAGGCGACAAAATGCCCGCCGCGCAAGCCCTCGCCAATACGCTTGACAGCCTGGTGAAAAACTATACGCCCGATATGTTGAAACGCGCGCAGGACAACATCATCCTTCCGCTGCAAGCCAAAATGGCGAGCCTGAAAAATATCGCGCCTGAAAAACCTGTGACGCTGGATGACATTCCCGCCGAGTTGAAAAAAGATTGGGTGACGCAAGATGGGCAATATCTGGTCGAAATATTCCCCAAACGCGCCGCGCCCGATAATCCGCGCGATCCGCAAACGCTTGAAAATTTCGTCAGCGCTGTCGAAAAAATCGCGCCCGATGTTTCCGGCTCACCGGTTTCCATTCGCGAATCCGCCCACACGATTATCTCGGCCTTCGTTCATGCGGGAATTTACGGCATAACCTCCATCGCTTTGCTGTCCTTGCTGGTGCTGCGCCGCCCACGCGATGTGATTCTGATGATCACCCCCTTGGTTATCGCGGGGATACTGACGCTGGCCACCATAACCCTCATCGGCCTGCCCCTGAACTTCGCCAATATCATCGCCCTGCCCCTGCTGCTCAGCCTCGGCGTGTCCTATGCGGTGTATTTCGTGTTCTTTGCGCGGCAGAACAGGCGTGATTTCCTGCAATCCAGCATGGCGCGAGCGGTATTGTTCAGCGCCGCAACGGTCTTTGTGGCCTTTGCTTCCTTAACCTTTTCTTCACATCCGGGCACAAGGGGTATGGGCGAATTATTAACGATTGCTCTGTTATATTCCCTGACATGCACGTTTATTTTACTGCCTATATTGCTTAGCGCGGCAAGACCGGATAGAAACAAACCGATATAACGATTCTGAAATTGTGAGTCTTAATCATGCAACTACGCCAACTTCCCCTCTTCTTCATTCTTCTGGCCACGCCGTCTTTGTTCGCGGCCTGTGCGGAAGTCCCCAAATCGCCCGAGGCGCAAGCCGAAGCCGCAGCGATCGACGATCCTTTGGAACCGTTGAACCGCCGCATTTTCAACGTGAATGATTTTCTTGATCGCTTGCTGATCAAACCCATCACCGAACTTTATCGCTTTGTCGCCCCTGAATATGTGCGCGACCGCGTCGCCAATATTGTGTCGAACATGGGCGAACCGGTTATCTTTGCCAACAACCTGATGCAGGGCCGCGTCACCGATGCCGGCACCACGGGCACACGCTTCCTCATCAACACCACGGTTGGCGTTGGCGGCATCTTTGAAGTCGCCAATGATTGGGGCTATCAAAAACAAATGGGCGATTTCGGCCAGACACTTTACACATGGGGCATTGCCAATGGCGGGCCTTATCTGGTGTTGCCCTTGTTCGGGCCATCCAACTTCCGCGACGGCATCGGCCTTGGCGTTGATACTGTTATGTCGCCTTGGGGTTACATCGCGGCCTATGGCGGCCAGGGCGATGAAAACCGCGTGAACTTCTCGTACTTTGGCGCCGATGGCATCACCCAACGCGACCAGAATATGGAAGGCTATGACGCGCTCCGCGCCGGCTCGATCGACTTCTATGCCGAAATGCGTAGTGTGACGCGCCAATATCGCGACAAGCAGTTGGGCATCAAACCGACCGATCAGCCCGTATTCGAAGATTACAACTAAGAAGAAACAACTTCCTCTCTTTGGAAGATGAAGAAAAAAATGGGCTTATGCAGTCATGCATAAGCCCATTTTTTGTAATGAAAGAGCATGTCGTTTGTTAGCAAAACTTACCTAGCCCAATAATTCGAACCACCGCGCGCACACATCCAAATCGCGCTTAATCCCCGCCTGCCGCGCCTCCACCACAGGATCACCGCCCCATTTCCGCGCCTGCCACAAAGCATCCAACTCGGCCGCAGCCAAAACCGCATCGGCATCCGCATGCCCCGCCACCAACGCAAGCCCCAGCACCAATGAACCCGAAACGCCCACAGCCTCGCTAACCCCCGTCAGCCAGAACGCATCGAAATTCTCGACAAAACCGCGCAGCTTGGCCAACCCTTCCGCATCCTGCGAAAACGGCACAATGCCCGCGCCAATGCGCAACTCAACACCGAACTTTTCCGCGCACCAATCCAGATAAGGCTGCCACGCTTCATGTTGCGCCAACACCAACGCATCCGGCTCGCTGGCGCGCTGGCACAGCAATTCCGTGTCGCCATAACGCACAATGCCGTCGATAACCTCGCCGCGATGATGCGCCGAAATATCAATCGCGGTCAGCGCCATCTGGGTCAAAGGCATCTGCCGTAAATCCAGCTTTTCACCCTGCCCCACCGCTTCTGCCACCAACGCATCCGCCAATTTCTCCGTCGGCAATGCAACCGGCAAACTGCGCGGCGTCTTCAACGGTTCCGCATCACGATAGACGGTGAACAGATCGCCTTCTTTCCTCACCGAAAAAACCGGCTGATGTTTGGGCTTCAACTCTGCGTTCATTTGTCTTTTCCTTCTTCGGTGCGTTCGGGGATCGGCTCATCGGTCGCATCATCTTTAAAGAAAAGATTGCGGACAAAACCGGGGGTTAAAAGCGATATCGGGTTCACGGAAATATCGGGCTTGCCCAGATTTCCTGTGATCGTATAGGCAACCGCCAACACGCCTTCATCCTTGCCGCCGGTTATCAAATCGCCCAGCAAGGGAATGGTATTTAACACGCTGTTGATAACACTGAACGGCACAACGGTTCCGGCCAGATTGGCGTCGCCCGAATTCACATTAATCTTGCCGTCCATATTAATGCCCACGGCGGAACCCGCGCCATGCGCCTTCATAAAAGTTATCTCATCGCCCTGCCATTGCAGATCGCCTTCAAAACGGCTGAAATCGGTGCTGTCGGTCAATATGCCGGTAAACCCAAAAGGAGAAGCCGCATTCAACAACAATGCCAGCACCGGCAATTTCTGCGCGGTGAAAGCGGTAATTTTCATCTTGCTGGTGATGACACGCGGGGCATCGACCGTGCTGGCGCCATCCACCGTAAATTTCCCGCCCTTGATATGGTCGGTGAAACCCAACCCCTTCATCATTTTGCCGAAATCATCACACGCCATCGTGAAGATGCTGTGCCCGTCCGGTTGCGGCTTTAAACTAATTGTCATAGGCGCATCACCATCGGCCAACCCATGCATGTCAATCGTCCGCCAACCCAAACTGTCGCGGGTCACATTACCCTGCACCTTATCAATTTCGCCAATGTCGCCGTTATACAGTTTATCGACCTGCACCGTAATATCCTTGGGGCGCGTGTCGGCCTTGCCCGATGTATCGCTGTTCAACCCCGTCATATCAAAAGACGCGCCCATAACGCTGGCCTTTAACGCGCCACCGTCGCCATAGGATTGCGTCAGATGCAAAGACGCATTGCTGCGCCCCACCACCAACGGGGCCAGATTAAGCGACAACACATGCGACATATCCGGCGACAAAATGGCATCGCCCAAGGCCGTAACCTTCGCACCCTGTAATGCCAGCGATGTGACATTCACCGGCTTGTCACCCGTCTGGTTGGCGGTAAATTTCAGGGTGGCGGGCGAATTGGCCGGTTTTTTCCAGTTCAACAACGGAAAGGACAGGGTCGAAGGCGTCATATCCAGCGTGCCGTTAAACAAGCTCTTGGCCTTGGTTGGCCGGTCGATATTCAACGCGACATTCATCGCGCCCTTGCTGCCATCAAACAGATCAATGCCAAAATTCTTCCATTGATCGTCTTTCACCACACCATTAATCGTCATATGGCTGAACAATTTATCGGGCGTGATGGTGAACGCTTCCTGCCATGCAATCTGAAACGGCACCTTGTCCAAATTCACAGGGCCTTTAAACGCAAATCCGTTCATATCCAAAGTCATCGCCAGATTGCCCTGATCAATCGCAATACCTGGCACCAGCTTGGTCGAGGCGATATTGGTGGTGTTGGCAGCAGCCGTGATATCCATATCCTTGATTTCCAACGTGCGCAGCAACGGGAATTTGAAACTGACCATACCGGACACCTGACCGCCCAGATCATCCGGCGCAATGCCAAGCTTTTTGGCGTAACCCAGCGGCGCATAATCCAGCAACCGCAGAATTTCCGGCACCGGCCCCGCAACCTGTAATGGGATTTCGATATTCTGGTCAGGGTCGGCCAGACCGGTGATATGCACCGTGAAAGGCGACACTTTAATATTGCCGATATTGCCGCTCATAATCGCGACATCCATTTTCTTTAAATCGAAACTGGCAATCGCGCTTACATTCTCCACCGGCGGCAACCCGTCCAGATAGGTAACGCGGCCACCCGTGGCGCTCAGTTTTCCGCTACCTTCGGCGATACTCACATTGGCCAAATCCTTCCACGCCAAATCCCCGCTCAGGGAAACATCCCCATGCGTAAAAATACCGTCGCGCAAATTCGCATCCAGCCAATAACGCGGATCAGGCAAAACCGCTTTGGGCCATAATTCGCCGTAACGGTTCATCGGCATATTTTCCACGGTGATCGACGCCGCGAAATCCAAATCCTTGCCGATATGCGTTGGCGGGCTGCCCTCAATCTCCAAACCCAACACGGGGCCCTCGAAATCAATCCTGGTGTCCGACACATCCAGCTTCTGCGCGGCGCGGTTATAAACCGCGTTCACATCCAATGATTTAACGAGGCAGGGTTTTTCCCAAAAATCGGCATAAACCAAATGCCCCGCGTCGCCGTGAATTTCCGCATCCAGATTATCGATGGCAAAATCCTTATCAAACGTCACTTTGACCTTGCCCGATAATGGCAAATCGGCAGCCGAAGCGGCGCCCAAACCCAAAGTTTCCAGATGACCGCCCGCGATAAAGGCCGGATCAACATCCTCAAAAACGGTCGAAAGCGTATGTTCCTGTTTATCCGGATCATACCCATATTCCAGATTAAGGGTCGCGACGGAATCCTTCTGCGTCACCTCAACCGCCAGATGCCCCTTCAACCCGCCCCATGAAAGCCGGTCATCGACATCGGCCAAAACATGCCGCGTCACGGAAATTTCGGGAATGGATACCGACCAGTCTTGTTGCGTTGCCTCGTCATGCACATCGAACACCGCCTGCGTCACCGATAATTTATGCATCAAGGCGGCATGGGATAGATGCTGCACAATGCCTTGCAAAGCATTGCCCGCGGTATCGGGCGATGAGGATGTTGCATTATCCGCCTGATTGACAGCCATACCGCCGAACACAAATGCGCCCTTGGCATTATGCACCAATTTAATTTGGGGATGTTCCACAGCCAAATCTTTCGGCACAAACTGGCCGAACACAATGCCGATAACGCTGATTTTGGCATCGAAAGACGGGATATTGGCGATTTCCTCGCCTGCCTTGTCTGCTACCTTGATACCGTCGGCATGGACAGAAACCAGCCTTTCGGCCGCATTCCATGTCAACAAAGTCGACCCCACATGCACATCGCTGTCCGGGATGATGCCTTCAATCCCCGCTTCGATATAGGGTGTCATAAAGTCGGAAGTAACCGGGGCGCTGCTGAGCCGCCATGCCAGAAGCAATGCCAACACAATCGCCACAGCGATGAATCCGGCAACAATCTCGATGGCATAACGCAAAAATCGCAACATGCAGAAACAACGATCCCAAACAGGTTTAAAGACGAATCCCCTGCTCTTTGGGCTTTCGCGCAGGCTTAGCTATACAGACCTATACCTCTATGCTTATATATTTTCTATCATAAGGAGGAAATCAATGCCAACACCCACAAAAAAGGGTAATACCCCTGCAAATCCCGCATCCAAGCGCAGCGCAAGGGCGGCAGCCGCCATCAAACCCGACGGTTTCGTGGGCAAACGCGCGCCTTCTTTCTCCGCCTCGGCCACTCAAATCGGCAAAATCAGCAGCGGCGCCCTGAAAGGCAAAGCGTTCATTTTATATTTCTATCCCAAAGACGATACATCCGGCTGCACCGCCGAAGCGTGCGATTTCCGCGATGCGTTACCGCATTTCACCAAACTGGGCATACCGGTGTTTGGCGTTTCCAAAGACAATCTGGACAGCCACGAAAAATTCACCAAGAAAAATAACATTTCCTTCCCGCTTATTGCCGATGTATCGGGCGATATCTGCGAAAAATTCGGCACATGGAAGGAAAAGAGCATGTATGGCCGCCATTATATGGGGATAGAACGCTCGACCTTCCTGATCGACGGCAAAGGCATCATCCGCGCCGTCTGGCGCAAAGTCAGCGTGCCGGGACATACAGAAGAAGTCCGCAAAGCCGCCGAAGAGATTTAATGGCTGTCATCACGCCTGTTGACGAAGCCTCTATCGCCCGCGCAGCCGCAATGTTGCGCGAAGGCAAGCTCGTCGCCTTCCCAACAGAAACCGTCTATGGCCTTGGCGCGGATGCCGCCAACGGCAAAGCGGTCGCCGCCATTTATGAAGCCAAAGGCAGACCTTCCTTCAATCCGCTTATCATCCATGTTGCCGATGCCCGCGCGCTGGATGATTTGGTGGAATGGACAGACGCGGCGCATCTACTGGCCTCGTCCCTGTGGCCAGGCGCGATAACATTAGTGTTGCCGCGCAAAACAACATCGCCAATCTCACTGCTGGCCAGCGCGGGTCTCGACACGCTCGCGGTACGCATCCCCTCACACCCCGTCGCGCAAAAATTGCTCCGCGCCGCCGGTATCCCCATCGCCGCGCCCAGCGCCAATGCATCAGGCAAGCTCAGCCCCACCTCGCCCCTTCATGTCGCGGAATCTTTGGGTGATAAAGTCGATATGATCTTGGCGGGCGGTCGCTCGCAAATCGGCGTGGAATCCACCGTTGTGAATATGACCACCGCCACGCCCATAATCCTGCGCCCCGGCGGCGTAACACAGGAACAAATCGAACGTGTCCTCGGTTACAAAATAGATTCCCATCACGACACATCAACACCCGGCCTTCGCCAAGAGGCTACGGACGGCAAAGCCTACGCACCCGCTTCGCCCGGCATGTTAGCAAGCCATTACGCGCCGCATCTGCCCTTGCGCCTCAACGCAGAACAACCCAACACCAACGAAGCCTTCCTCGCCTTCGGCCCCGACTCATTTATCAAAGGCGGCGCGGCGCGTTTGAACCTCAGCCCCAACGGCGATACCGGCGAAGCGGCAGCGAATCTTTTCGCGATGCTGCGCGAACTCGATACACCAGCCCACACCGGCATAGCGGTCGCGCCGATACCCGACACAGGTTTGGGCGTTGCCATCAATGACCGGTTGCGCCGCGCGGCGGTGCGATAAATGACATCCCCCGCCTCCACACAAAAAGCCTATCTGATAACGCTGACGTTCTGCGCCGCGCTCTATCTTCTGGCGTGGTGCTGGCATCTCTATATCAACACGGCGGCGCTACGCGGTTTCTGGGGCGATGGTAGCATCGAATTTCTTATCCATCTTTCCCACACGCCATTGATGGGCGGCACCTCATCATGGGTTCATCTGTTTCCCGTTGGGATGCCACGCGATGGTTCTTTGTTCCTTAATGCCATCGGCTTGCAGCTGGCTTTGTGGGCGCACATACAAGACCCGCAAACTTACAAATATATCTATGTCTTCTGGCAATACGCCTTGCCGGGCTTCCTGTATCTTGCGCTCTTTTATTTCCTCTATCGCAATCGCTTGCTGGCATGGGCGGTTTTTCCGCTTCTGTCCTGGGCAATATGCAGCGTGGCGGTGGATTGGAGTGCCGTCAATAACACACGCTGGGCGGTACCCATTTTCTGGATGCATTTCTTTGTCGTGATCACCGCCAACCGCAACAGCGGTATCAAATCCTTTCTCGCGCTGGCCGCCCTATCGCTTCTCCTCTTGGCCGGATTATACGAAAGCGTCGTCGCGCAAACGGGGTTATTACTGGGGCTGGGCGCCTATTTTTGGATTTACAAAAATAACAATCGTCCGTTTTTCTATGCGCTGGCTGCCATCCCCGCCAGCATCCGCGCTTTGTATGACTACATCACCGTGGGGCAATATGAACCCAACAGTTTCCACGGTTTTGCCCTCCAACAACTTTATGCGCATCCTTATGGTCAGGTCATCATGCTTGGGCTGCTTTTTCCGCTCGCCTTAATCGCCACGCCGAAATCCGCGCGCGTCTTTCCTCTCGGCATTTTCTTGCTGACTTTCATCTATCTCGCGGTTCAACTGTTGCTTAACCCCGCTCTGTCACCGTGGATACAATCCGCTTTACGTTTTGATTATATCGCGCTGTCTTTCGCCCTTATGGGCATCGCGGGCGTGTGTTTTTACCGCAACCAACCGCCAACCGATTGGGGGGCACCCACGGCCATTGCCGCCCTACTCATCGGCTCCCTCTTCTGGTTTTTCCAAACACTGCAAACCGATATCTGGCAATCCTGCACGCAAGAATATCACCACATACGCGGCAATAAACCCCTGACCACCACCACAGGCCTTTCCCATTTCCTGACACCGAACGACAAAACAACCATCCTGTCGCCCCGCCAAAATCTGTGGTGCATCTGGGACTGGACGATGCCGTGGTTTGATCTTCTGACAGCACCCCAAGGCCGCGTAACGCAATGGCCGCTCTTCACCTTCTGGCAAGATTTCGCCTTTATTGAAAAAAATAACGCCGTTTACCTGCACACCAACAATTGGACGATGACCAGCCCATCGGTCATCGAAACATCGGTAGATTTACCGCTGCAAACGCCGCTTTATGACCTGACCCCGCTTTATCACGCCACAGGTTTGGGTGATCTGTATTCGCGCGACCATTGCATACAACCGAAAAATACGCCCGACCATTGGCCAAAACATTTGGCAACACTTGATAATGCGCACAGGCAGAAAATGCATGTCTGCCCCGCACAGGAATAATCCATGTCGGTAGACAAAATCGACAGATTTATCCATTCATCCGAATTTCCCCACGCCCTGCTGGTGGGCACATTGATGCTGTTTTTTATCGCCACCGCCATTGCGGCGGGGCCGGATTTCAGTTGGGACTTACAAAATTATCATTTCTATGCAGGCACAAAATTCCTGCATGGCGGCTACGACCAAAATCTTTTTCCCTCGCAAATCCAAAGCTGGTTCAATCCCGTCTTGGACGGTTTCACCGTTTTTCTGATGGAAAATATGCCGCCCTTGCTGGTCGCAGCCACTCTGGCGCTTCTGCAAAGCCTTAATCTCCCCCTGCTCGCTATCCTCACCAAACAAATTTGCGCTGTCTCGTTTCCCGATATGTCTGGCACGCAAATCCACATTATCCGCGCCGCTTCCCTTATCATCGGCGCAACGGGATCCATGACGCTTTCCGAAATTGGCGCCAGCAATGGCGATCTGCTAGTTTTTATCCCCATTCTGTGCGGCCTTATCGCGCTTAACAAACAACATTTTATCCTGTCCGGTTTTACCCTTGGCCTTGCGGCAGGCCTCAAACTCACGGCGGCCATCTATGCCCCCGCTTTTGTCGTCTATCTCCTTTGCCAGAACCGCCCTACCATCCGCATTTTTATATTCTTTGCCATCGGCATATTGACGAGTTTCCTGCTGACCGATGGTTTCTGGTTATGGAAATTGGCCAGCGAAACCGGCAATCCATTCTTCCCCGCCTTCAACCATTTGTTTCACTCGCCGTGGATTGGCGACACCACCACGCTCGATGACCGGTTTCAGGCGCGCTCGTTTATCGATGCCCTAACCTTCCCCTTTCGCATCGCGCTTCATCAACATCCGGGCGCGGAAATTCCCTATTATGATTTACGCCTCGTTGCGATTGCCATACTCATCCCTTTTGCGTTCTTTAAAAGCACGCGGCAAAAAAACGCGCTTATTCTTTTTTTCATCATCAGCTATGCCACATGGATCGCCCTGTTCGGCATCATGCGCTATATTATTGGGTTAGAGATTCTAAGTGGTCTTGCGCTCATCCTCCTCTGCCGCATCATCCCCGCACGCCACCGCATAATTGTCATCGCCTGCCTTACCTTCCTTCTCTGCCTGACAAACCGCACCCCGTCATGGAGCGGTAACGCCCAATGGATTCAAGCAGAACAAGGCAATAACTGGTTTAATGTGCAAGTCCCGCCCGAGCTGCAAGCACAGGACGCTATGTTTCTTATGCTGTCCGATGCCCCCATGGCCTATGTCATTCCATTCTTTAATCCACACGCCATCTTTGTGCGCCTGCAATCCAATATTGACCCACAACCCGGCACTCTGCTTGATACACGCCGCACTGAAACCATCGCCGCGCATAACGGCACTTTTTGGACGATCGCGCCTACGCTGCCCACCGAAACCCATCTTCAACTTCTGGCAACCCATCATCTGCATCTGCGCGCCCAACCCTGCTTGGCAATCCCCACCGTCACCGCCGTATTTGCCGCCTGCCCGCTGGATCGCACCGAATGACAGGCTTTACGGATTTGCCATTTTTCGGCATTATCGCAGGCCATCTTAACGCCAGGAAATAAAAATGCTTTGCCGTGTTTGCGACTCTTCCCGTTTAGAACCCGTCATTGATCTGGGCAACCAACCCTGGTGCAACCATTTCCTGCGCAAGGAAGAAATTGGCCAAGAGCCTTTTTATCCGTTGCATGTCGTCTATTGCCATGATTGCCAAACGGCACAATTGGACTTTACGGTCAAAAAAGAAATCATGTTCGGCAACCACACTTATCTATCGGGTGTGACGAAATCATTGTCGGAACATTTCCGCCTGATTGCGCAGGAAACCGACCAACGCTTTTTCAAGGACACCGCAACAAAATCCGTCCTCGATATCGGCTCGAATGACGGCACCCAGTTGAAGCATTACCAAGCCCTCGGTTACGAAGTGCTGGGCGTTGAATCCTCAACCCCCACGGCGCAAATCGCCAATGATGCGGGTGTGCCGACCCTGAACAAATTCTTCAATCAACAAACCATGCGCGATATCGGCAAACAATTCGATGTCTTTAACGCCGCGGGTGTTTTCTTCCATCTGGAAGAACTTCATTCAGTGTGCGAAGCCATCCGCGAAGGCCTCAAACCCCAAGGCGTGTTCGTTGTTCAATTTTTGTATATGAAAAGCATTATGGAAAATCTGGCCTTTGACCAGATTTATCATGAACATCTGCTCTATTATACGCTGACCACCATTCAAACCCTGCTTGGCCGCCACGGGCTTGAAATGTTCGATGCTGATCTGGCGCCCATCCATGGCGGTTCCATCATCGGCTTTATCGGTCATCAGGGAACACGCGCGCCAACCGACCGCCTGATACAGATGCGGCACGAGGAAAAAGCATCAGGATGCAACAAGATTGAATCCTATCACGCCTTCGATCGCCGCATCCAGATTATGCGGGATGAAAATATCGCCTATCTTCACCGCGCCAAGGCTGAAGGAAAGCGCATCTATGGTTTCGGTGCGCCGGTCAAAGGCAATACCATGCTGAACTATTTTGGCATCGGCTCCGATATCATCGATTGCCTGACGGAAAAAAATACCTTGCGGCGCGGGCTCTATTCACCCGGCATGCACATCCCCCTTGTGATGGAAGATGAAATAATCCAATTGCCCGATATCTATTATGTGCTGGCGTGGAATTTCAAAAAGGAAATTCTTGCCAATAACCAACCCCTGATCGATCGTGGCGTGGTGTTTTATTTTCCTGTTCAACCAAAGGTAAGCGCGTGAAAATTCTGGTAACCGGCGGTTCGGGATTTCTGGGGACGGCTTTGTGCCGCAGCCTTACGCAACGCGGCGACACTGTCACCGCGCCATCATCCCACCAATGCGATTTACGCCATGCCGCCAGCCTCGACGCTTTTTCACACACAAAATATGACCAGATTTTTCATCTGGCGGCATGGACACAGGCGGGCGATTTCTGCCTGACCCATCCAGGCGAACAATGGATCATCAACCAGCAAATCAACACAAATCTATTGGCGTGGTGGGCGACACATCAACCGCAAGCCAAACTGATTTTCACGGGTACCAGCTGCGCCTATGCGCCCGAAACCGCGCTCGTCGAAACCAACTATATGCAGGGCGAACCGATCGACAGCCTGTATACCTATGCCATGACCAAACGCATGCTCTATCAGGGCGCCCGCGCCCTTGGCCAACAATTTGGTTTGCATTATTTCTGCGCGGTGCCTTCCACGCTTTATGGGCCCGGCTATCATACCGATGGCCGGCAAATGCATTTTATTTTCGACCTGATACGCAAAATCATCCGCGGCAAAGAATATGCCGAGCCCGTGATATTGTGGGGCGATGGAAACCAGAAACGCGAAGTGATTTTTGTCGATGATTTTGTCAAAATCCTCCTCGCGCTCAACACCCGCCACGACAACGAGATCTTCAATATCGGCGCAGGCACAGAACATTCGATCAAGGAATTTGCCGCCCTTATTTGCGATATCGTCGGTTATCCGGCGGCACAAATCACCTATGACACCGCCCGCTATGTCGGCGCGAAATCAAAAAATCTTTCGGTTGATAAAGCCAGAGCCGCCCTTGAATCCTATGACCTGACCGATTTGCGCGAAGGGCTCAGCCAGACCATCCAATGGTTCTATGCGGCGAAAGCCTATTAGATGTTGGTGTAACGCCCATTACGCAACATAACATAGCCGCGCACCAACTCACGGATACCGTCATCCAATGTCCAATCCGGCGCATAGCCGGTCGCCTCGATCTTGGCATTGGATACGATGTAATCACGCTTGTCGGGGTCTTCGCCAATAGGAGCCTCCAGATACGCAAAACCCGGCACATGCTCCCTGATTTTGGCGCAAAGCTGCAGCTTCGACAAATTCGCCGATGACAATCCAACATTGTATGGCTGCCCACGCATCGCCTCATAATGCTCGATACCATGCAGGAAGGCTTTGGCGACATCGCGCACATGGATATAGTTGCGGCGGAAATGCCCTTCAAAAATAACGGCTGTGCGGTCGGTCACCGCGCGCCAAGCCATATCATTGACCAACAGATCAAGCCGCATGCGCGGCGCCATACCAAACACGGTGGCCAGACGGAAAGAAATACCATTGCCGTCCGCAAGCACAGTCTTTTCCGCTTCCACTTTCGTGGTGCCATAAAGCGAGAGGGGGCGCAGAGGTGTCTCTTCGGTGCAAAACTGATCCTTCGCACCGATCCCGTAACCCGAATTGGTGGTGGGATAGAGAATTTTTTGCTGATTACTCATAAAGCTTTTCAACATACGAACCGCGTCGCCATTGACGGTCTGCGCGTTCAGGGGATCCTGTTTGCATAAGGGTGCCCCCACAAGCGCTGCCAATGGGATGATAACATCAGCCTTGGCCACCAAAGATTTTACAAGGGCTTCATCCCGCACATCGCCTTTAACGGGCGCAAAATCGACCGAGGCGCAACAATCCGCCAATGCCGTGTCGCCGCGCGGAAATGAATCAAGAGCGATGACAGAAAACCCCTGCCCCAGCAAAGCCGGAACAAGGACAGACCCGATATAGCCGGCAGCGCCGGTAACAAGAACAATGGGATTGGCCATAAACACATCCTTTTGCAAACATCATCGGCGATAAAGAAGCAGCTCCTTGCCTGCCCTGTCCATTCAAGCTAGGCTAAAAAACAACATCTTCAGGGGGCGCAAACATTGCTTAAGAGAGTGAAACATATCGTAAACCGGCTTATCTATAAAGGCTATTATAAGATAAAAATTTACTTCCTTAAAAGGCCGCCCTCTTTTCTTTCGGTTTCTTTTTTTAAACTCGTGAATATAGCCTGCAAAATTCTATCTAACCGTCCCTTAATAAAAGATACGTCGCCACAGGTTCTGGCGCTCCGGCAAGATTATTTGCAAAAATATCCCACGCCGCCCTTTCGGCTCCTGACCGACGATCCTGTTGCCGTTGAATCCGATGACCACAAACAGCCCCGCGGTTCGCTTTACGACAATCATAAAAATAATAAATTTAATGAAAAACTGTATGGTTACTTTCAGGGCATCAAGAATTTGCAATGCCTTGATCTGGGCTGCGCGGGCGGCGGGTTTGTTCACTCCTTTATTCGGGACGGCCACACAGCCCTGGGGCTTGAAGGTTCGGATATTTCAAAACGGCTGGGTACCGGCGAATGGGGCGTTATCCCGCATCATCTTTTCACCTGCGATATCACCAAGCCTTTTACAATACAGTCTGTCGACGGGCAAACCGCTGACTTTCACTGCATTACCGCATGGGAAGTGCTGGAACATATCCCCGAAAGAGAACTTGATACCCTCATAGAAAACATCGTCAGGCATCTAAAGCCAGATGGGATTTTTGTCGGGTCGGTCAATTTTCTACCGGATGGCGATCCTCTGACAGGTGCCGTCTATCATGTGACGCTTCACGATAAAGAATGGTGGCTTGAAAAATTTCATATCCATAATCTGGTGCCTGTCGAAGCGCATCCCTTCATCAAACAGGATTATGTGCGCGGACACGGACAAGGCCTTAAAGATTGGGATCCCGATGACGGCGATGGGTGCCATCTTGTCTTAAGAAAAAACAACACAAAAACGCATTAGCCCCCCTCTTTGCAATGATTGTCCTGCCTATAAATTAATGTTAGCTTCACCCCACCGCAACCTTTGGCGTATATCATGGTTATTATCCGCACCCCTTTGCGCATTTCCTTCCTCGGCGGCGGCACAGACCACCCCGCATGGATCAAGGAACATGGCGGCGCGGTTTTGTCGGCATCAATCAACAAGTACGTCTATCTTCAAATCCGCAACCTGCCCTCCATATATCAATTCAATTTCCGCGTCGTCTGGCGCATCATCGAACAGGTCGGCGGCATCGATGAAATCGAACATCCCGTTGTCCGCGAAGTGTTGCGCCATTACTTCCCCCATGCGCCGAAACGTTTTGAAATCGCCTATAATGCCGATTTGCCTTCGCGCACCGGCTTGGGCAGCTCATCGGCTTTCACGGTCGCCATGCTGCAAGGCCTCTATGCCCAACAAGGCCAACTGATTTCCCAAGCCGAACTGGCGCGCGAAGCCATGCGCGTTGAACAGGATTTACTGAAAGAACCCGTCGGTTGCCAGGATCAGGTCGCGGTTGCCTGTGGCGGATTGAACCGTATCGATTTTATCCAGGATGGCAGCTTCCGCGTCGTGCCCCTGCCCCTAACCGCCACCAAACGGGATGCGCTTGAGCAGCATTTGATGCTCTTCTTCACGCATTTCGATCATGATGCAGGCACAATCGAATCCTCCAAGCTCAAAAATTTCGGCAAGAAGCAATCAAATCTGCGCCGGATGCAGGAAATGGTCGATGAAGGCCAGGCCGGCCTCCTAAGCGCCGCCGATTCCATCAGCCGTTTCGGCAATCTGCTTGATGAAGGATGGAAACTGAAACGCGATTTGTCCGATCTGGTGTCCAATTCAGAGATTGACCAAGCCTATCAGGCGGCCATCAGCGCAGGCGCATCGGGCGGCAAATTGCTGGGCGCGGGCGGCGGCGGCTTCTTGCTTTTTATCGTCGAACCGCATTTGCAGCCCAAAGTGCGCGAAGCCCTGAAACATATGGTCGAAGTCCCCATCCGCTTTGAATATCGCGGCAGCCATATCGCGCTTTATGACCCCGAACTGGATTCGGTCAAAAGCGACGATAAAATCAAACGAAGTGGCGCCCTATAAAATCATCCGCCCGCGCTATGCTTTCGGGCGTGCCAATATCGATAAAGGGCGTTCCGGCTTCGGCCTTGACGACATACAGGGATTTTCCTTCGGCGATAAGACGGGGCATTACATCTTCTTCAAGGCTGATCATCTGGCCGGTGGGAACATTTTCCAAAATCTTTTTCCGCAACAGATAAAGGCCGGTATTGATAATACCGCTTCCCGCCCGCTTTTCCTGAAATCCCGTTAGCCGGTCGTCACCACCTATCATCAATGTGCCGTAACGCCCGGCATCATCCATGGGCAACCCCACCAAAACGCCATCTGCGCGCATATGGTCGAACAAATCAAAGACAGGGCGCAAAGGTTGTAAAATCAGAGAGTCGCCATTGACGATTAAAATATCTTCGCCACAAAAATCAAGACAGGCGCGCACCGCCCCACCGGTGCCCAAGGGCTGTTGTTCATGCGCAACATCCCACTGCGTACCGGCCATTACCGGCGCGTCTTTTAGCCAGCCTTCAATCTGGTCACCCTGATACCCAAGAGAAAAAACAAAATGCCCATGCCCTTGCTGTTTAAGCCAGGTCACCAGCCAGTGCATAAAAGCCTGTCCTTTGACAGGCGCCAAGGCTTTGGGCGTCGCGGGATAAAGACCCGACAGGCGGCTTCCCTTACCCCCGGCAAGTATGACAATTGTTTTATCGCCCACACATAAGCCTTTCCATAAGAACTTTACTTGATCGCTATAACCGTCATTATAATGCATTCATCAAATCGGGAAATGGCTTAATGGCGCGCAACCGAATTATGGGATATTTAATAATGGCGCTTGGCGGCATGGCCGCGGCCATGCTGTGCCTGCTCGCTTCATCCGGCATTTTGCCTATCAACACCAATGATGGCTCCAACTTTCTTTTACAGGCCCTCTATGCAGGGCAAGGGCTGGAACCTTACAAGGATTATGGCTTTGTCTATCCGCCGGGCATCGCCCTGCTTTTCGGAAAATTCCTTGGCCTGACCCAGGGCGGCATGTTTCTCAGAACGGTCTGGCTGGCAGGCTTTTTGCTCATCGCCATCAATATGTTTCTTGTGACGACACTAAACACAAAGCCTTTCCGCTTTTTCATCAGCGGGCTTATGGGGCTGGTTTCCTCCCTTTTTGTCACAATTCTTTTTTACACCCACGGCACAGAACCCTTCACGACGCTTTTGCTCCTTACGCTGCTTTTACTTTCGGTGCAGAATCTATCATCCCCTTCAAGACAAAGGCTTGTCGCCATTTTTCTGTGCGGCTTCTGCATTACCCTCATTCGCTGGGACAGAGCCATAGCCGTTGCCGGTATAGATTTTGCCGCCACGCTTCTGCTGGGTGGCCTCGCATGGAAGAAGGCATCCCGCTCGCCCCTGCCCCGCAACATGATGAATGTTACACTTTCTCTGTGCGCTGGCATTATCGCCGCAATGGGCTTTATGGCGCTTTATGCGTTGGGCACCAACAGTTGGGATGAAACTGTCTGGTTCCTGTTCGGCGTGCCGCAACATATCATGCCTTATCGTGGGTTGCCGTTACCGTCTTTCAATATTTTCGATCCGTCGGCGCTCTTTTACACCAGCCTTGCGGCAACGGCCGTTTTGTCGGGTGCAGGCTTCTCTATGTTTAAATCCGCGAAACCCGCCCGCCCGACAGCATTTGCCGAATGTCTTTTCCTTATCGCCGCCCCCATCGCCATGTTGCCCTATGCCCTTGGCCGTTCCGATTATGCCCATTTCATGCCTGTGGCGGGCATGGCAGCCGGCGCTCTGCTCATTGGCAGCGTTCTGTGGTCTGGCATTAAAATCAGAATAATCCTGTTGGCGATGTTGGTTATTTCTTTCGTGCCACTAACCGACTCTATCCGCGATCTCTCCCCGTGGCTTACTGCCAGAAACAGTAAAGGCTTTTTATGGCTGCAGGAAAGCAGCTTTAAGAAAAATATGGAAATAACAACGCAGGAGTGCACACATCTTATTCCACCCGAAGCCCGTTCCCTTTTTGTCGGGCGCTCATCCTATGCACATTTTATCGACAGCCCCATGATCCTCTATGCCGCTGTCCCCGCCCTAAGACCGGCAACCCTTTATATCGCCGAAGATCCGGGCATACAAAACGCCTGCGATTATGGCGCCCGCATAGCGCAACAACTTGACCGCGCGCCGCGCCCGATGGTCGCCTTCCTGTCCACAAGCCCCCAATGGCGCGAACCCAATGCCACCGAAACAATGACCAGCTGCAACCGGATTGAAAAATATCTGGCTGATTCTTCCCCCGCGCCGCTTGGCACCTGCCGGATCGGCCCCGACCTGATGAAAGCCGTCATTTATCGCTGGTAAACGGCCTGTGTCGCCTGTGGCTTGGCCCGTTTTTGCCCTATCCCAAGCCGCTTTATCCCTGTTAGATTATCAAACTTTACCAAGTGCATGAGGTCGTTTTGCCCGCCCCCTTTTCCCTCTCCGAGCCCGTTTCTATCCTCATGCCCGTCTGCAATGAGGCCGATGTTATCGATACTGTTATTCAGGAATGGATAGATCAGGTCATCCGTTTTCTGCCGGAGGGCAGCGAATTGATATTGGATGATTGCTCCAATGACGGCACCGAAAAAAAACTGGCCGCGCTCGCGCAAAAACATCCCTTCATCCGTGTTAATTTCGCCAAGCGTGACGGTTTTTATAACAGCGCGATGCGGCTTTACCGCCTGTCCCGATGCCCGTTGGTTTTCTTCACCGATTCAGACGGGCAATATGTGCCGGATGAATTCTGGAAAATCGCAGCCTGTATCGCGGATCACGATATGGTGCATGGCGCCAAGCGAAACCGTCAGGATCCTTTTTACCGGATCAAGGCATCCTCGCTTTTCAACATTTTGTTGCGCCGCTGGTTTGGCTCGCGATGCGTGGATTGCAATTCCGCCTTTCGCCTTATCCGCCGCTCTGTGCTTGATTCCGTTCTGAACGAAATCAAGCTTTTTCACATGCTGCCCAATGCCGAACTTTATCTGCGCGCCGAAGCCAAAGGTTTCCGCATTAAAAACATCCCTGTCATGCACCGGCCGCGCCAATTCGCCGCAAGCCGCAGCCTGCCACTGCGCCGCTTTGGCTTTGAATGTTATCGCGCCTTTATCAGCGCAAGAAAATTAAAGAAAGAAATAAAGCCGTGAGTAGCGCCAGCCTTTTACCCACCTTGCGCACGCGCGGCATGTCTTTCAGGATTGCGCTTTGGATCGCCAAACTTGGCATTCTTTCTTTCATTTCATACAAAATATTTTCAAAAATTCCTTTTGGCGAAACGCTTGCCCACATACAGGCGATTGCGCCCGCGACTGTCTTCTTTGTCCTCCTGCTCCTTATGGCTCATGCTGTGGTGTCGGCAGAGCGCTGGCATATTGTCATCAAAAATCTTGAAGGCAGCGCGGGCTGGAGGCCCATCCTTAAAGCGGTATTTGCCGAACGGCTGATTAACCAGGCCGTTCCCTCCACAATCGGCGGCGATGCCGCGCGCGTTATGATGATCGCGCACGCTAATCTCCCATTGCCCAAAGCCTTTCTCAGCGTCCTGTTCGACAGGGTTCTGGCCATAGGCGGCATTATCCTTATGGTGGCGATATTCTATCCCTTGGCATGCCGGTTTTTCACCAACCGGTTTCTTCTTGATCTATTGGGTGCGCTTATCGGCATCTCTTGTGCGGGCATCCTCACTTTGTTCTTGTTCCCCCTCGCCCTTCTCAACCGGATGGCAACAAAAAAATGGCTTGCGCCCGCTGCGAAAACAATCAAAGCGGCACGCATCTTTTTTGCCAACCCTTCCGTCAGCCTCGCCGGACTTGGCCTCAGCGCGCTTACGCAACTTTTCCTGATTGTATCGTTTCAACTTATCGTGACGGGTCTTGGGGCAAAGTTTTCTTTCATCGACGCCCTTATCACCGTCCCTGCCATCAGCCTTTCCGGACTTATTCCCCTTACCTTGGCGGGATGGGGCGTGCGGGAAGGTGCCGCGCTTATATTTCTTGCCCAAATCGGCATTCCGCCCGAAATCGCCCTCGCAGCCTCTATCCTCTATGGCATCCTGACTTTGCTGGCCGCAGCTATTGGTGGCATTTTCTGGCTGATGATAGCCGCGCTCCATCCCGCCCACCTCAATCAACCCATAATCCCGTCGGCCATCCATGATAGATAATAAAAAAATTACCATTGTCATGCCCGCCTATAACGCGGAAAAAACATTGCGCACCACTGTGACCGCCATACCGGAAAACTGCATCGACGATATTATTCTGGTCGATGATTGCAGCACCGACCGCACCGTGGAAATTGCCCGGGAACTCGGGCTGTTTTGCGTGTCCCACGACCGTAACAAGGGCTATGGCGGCAACCAGAAAACCTGTTACCGGTTGGCGCTGGAACGCGGCGCCGATATCATCATCATGCTGCACCCCGATTATCAATATGATCCTCGCCTGCTACCCGCAATGGCATGGATGCTGGTGGCGGGGCCTTATGATGTGGTGCTGGCCTCGCGCCTTCTCGTGGGCAGCGCGCGTCTGGGCAAAATGCCGCTTTATAAATATATCGCCAATATCGCTTTGACAAAATTTCAGAATTTGCTTCTGGGTCAGAGTTTGTCAGAATATCACACTGGCTTCCGTGGCTATCGCCGCGCGGTTCTGGAAAAATTTGATTACAGTCACAATTCCGACGATTTTATTTTCGACAACCAGTTCCTGTCGCAAATCATCTATCACGGTTTCCGTATTGGCGAAATTTCCTGCCCCACCAAATATTTCGAAGAGGCATCATCAATCAACTTCCAACGAAGCGTCACCTATGGCCTGGGCGTGCTAAAAACCAGCCTGCAGTTCCGCTTGGCGAAAATGTTTTCGGCAAACAACACAATATTTAGGAATGGGAAAACAAAGAACTAGCCCGCCTTCGCAAGAGCTACGGCGTGGCATTTTTTGAACGCTTCGCGTCCAAAAAATGGTAGACGGTGAGGGGATCGAACCCCCGGCCATCTCGGTGTAAACGAGACGCTCTACCGCTGAGCTAACCGTCTATATCTTCATCAAGAGGCCGTTTACATACGCAATTCGCGCCCATAAAGCAACCCCAAGCGTTATTTCTTGGCGGGTGCGCCGTTAACCACATCTTTCAGCAATTTTCCGGCCCGGAATTTGGGGTTTTTGGAGGCCTTGATCTGAATATCCTCGCCCGTACGCGGGTTGCGTCCTTTGGCCGCCGCGCGTTTGGCGACATAGAAATTGCCAAACCCCACCAACCGCACCTCGTCGCCCTTTTGTAGGGCGCGCGACACGGCATCCAATGCGGCGTCAATCACTTCGGCCACGGTGCCTTTCGGCAAATCAAACTTTTCCAGATTTTTGCTTTCGCAAACGGCGGCGATAAATTCGTTCTTGTTCATTATATTTTCCCTAAAAATCAGTTACGCGCATGCGCAATAAAGAAATCCTGCACGCCATGCGCCTCGCGCAAACTGTCGCTCAGCTTGGTCAAAGTGCCACCCTTTTTCTTGCCCAACGACACAGCAACAAAACGCCATTCCATCCGGCCTTCCTTCTGATTAATGGAGAACGACCCCTTGGCAACTTCATAACCCTGCGAATGAACCAAACGCGACAAATCCTTCTCTGATAAATCCGCATCTTTCTTGAAATGCAAAGTCACCGAAATCGCATGCCGCGCGGGCAACAGGTTTTCCAGTTTCGATCCCCACATCATAAACACCGCCGAAACCACAGACATCATGATCGCCGCGCTGTAAAAACCCACGCCGACCAAAATGCCAATCGCCGCAACCGCCCAGATGGAAGCCGCCGTGGTCAAACCGCTGATATTCATGCCGTCACGCATAATCACGCCCGCGCCAAGGAAACCGATGCCGGTGGTAATGCCCTGCATAATACGGCCCGGGTCAACCGCGCTGACCGCCGCCGGCACATGCCCGCCATACCAATGCGCCGTATCGCCGGTGATAACGGTCAGGGCGCAAGACGCCATACACACAAGCCCATAGGTACGCATACCGGCAGCGCGCCCGCGGAAAGAACGTTCATAACCGACCAGAAGCCCCAGAGCCAAAGCCCCGAAAAGATTCAAAAATACATTGAGATTGGTCGCCCATTCTTCCTCCGTCCAATAACCGAGAAAGGCATCCAGAATAGTGTGATCCATGTTTTTCTTTCGAATCGTTGAAGCCCCAAGAATCCGCGAAACAAGCCCGTAACGCAAGATTTTATTGTGCCTGCTTCACACCCATGTCATAAAAACTGGTGATGAAATTGATAATTTCTGCCTTTAGTCCCTCCCCCTCTCTCAATGAGAGAGGGAACGCGTCCTTTATTCATCTTTCTTTTAAAACACCGTTTGACGCAACAAACGGCAAACGATGCAAGGACAAGTCCCCTCTCCCTCTGGGAGAGGGTTAGGGTGAGGGTCTAAAGCCAAAAGTTATAAACCCACTCATCACATTCCTATAATCTGGTAAGCTTTCTAAATCATGTCCATCTGCATCCAATATAGCCGCCCCGCATCGGGTGCGAGCGACAGCGAAATCTTCGGCTTCGATGTCGCCGTCACCAATTTCATGCGTGGCTATTTCCGCCACAGCAACGCCTCGCAATTCATATGCCGCCCCACAGACCTGCCCAGCTTTGACCATTTCAAAGCTTTGGCAACGGCGGAAGGCATCGACGCCGACAAACGCGTTTTCGGGCTCGACCCGCGCCACCCCGAAAAAAACCTGCAAAGCATTTCCTGCATCTTCCGCCCCGACCCGCTGATCACAGACCTTATCTGGCGCCGCCCGCAAATGCGCGGCGCGGGCTATGCCACCTGCGGCCTGGTACATACCATGAGCGGCGAACGCATCGCCCGCGCCGTGGGCGATCTATGCTTTGCCCCCAGCGACGCCACCGACGCGCTTATCTGTCCCTCCCACGCCATCCGCGATGCGGTGCAAAGCCTGTGGGATATTCAGGCCGACTATATCAACCACCGTTTCGGCGGCAATTTCCAATGCCCTGTCCAAACGCCCGTCATTCCGCTCGGCATCGACACTGAAAAATTCGCGGCGCGAACGACGCCCGACAAACGCGCCGCGCAACGCGCCGCATTAAACGTCACCGAAGACGAAATAATCATCCTGTTTGTGGGCCGCCTCAGCTTCGCCACCAAAGCCCACCCGCTGCCCATGTTTATGGCCGCCGAACGCGCCGCACAAAGTACCGGCAAAAAAGTGCGCTTGGTTCTGTTCGGCTATTTCAAACCGCTGGATATGGAAAAACCCTTCCGCGATCTGGCCGCGCAACAATGCAAAAATGCCCGCGTCGATTTCGTGATGAATGACGACCCGCGTTTTCCTGATGGGTTGTGGGCGGCGGGCGACATCTTCACCTCGCTGTCCGACAATGTGCAGGAAAGCTTCGGCCTCACCCCCATCGAAGCGATGGCGGCGGGACTACCGGCAGTCATAAGCGATTGGGACGGCTACCGCGAAGGCGTGCGCGATGGTTCCGAAGGTTTTCTGGTGCCAACCGTAACGCCGCCACCCGCCGCAGGCATGGCGATAGCCCAGCATTATTTCAATGTCGAAAATTACGGCGTCGCGTTGGCGGCATCGGTGCAAAGCACCGCCGTCGATATCGAACATTGCACACAATCATATATCGCGCTTATCGAAGACCCCGAAAAACGCCGCCAGTTCGGCGAAAATGGCCGCCGCCGCGCGCGTGAAGTATTCGACTGGAAACATATCATCCGCGCCTATGACGCGCTGTGGGAAAATTTATCGGAACAACGCCGCGCCACACCGCCTGCGCCAGCCTTGCCACAAAACTGGCAAGCCCTGCATCCGGGCTACCCCAACCCATGGGAAATGTTCAAATCCTTCCCCACCACACATCTGCAACCAACCGATATTTTGCAAATTGCGATGGATGAACCCGCCACAAGAAATATTCTGTCGAACAGCATGAATTATTTTGTGCCCGATTTGCTTCTGAGCGAAACACAACTGCTTGAACTAGCCAGCGTCATCCGCCGCGCCCAATCCGTCCGTATCCACGACCTCCTTGCCGCCTTCCCGTTCGACAGCCACCCGCTTATCTGGCGCTGCATCGGCTGGATGCTGAAACATGGCGTCTGCACTTACCAACGCCTCACATGACAATGATAAAACACAATAACCATAAGAAAGAAATCCCTCTCCCCTTGTGGGAGAGGAAGCAAAAACTTGGGTTTGCTCTTCTTGGCAAACCCTTAGTTTTTGCAGGTGAGGGGATTTCTTCCTATCCATTCCTAATTAAAAAACTAACCCATGCTTGACCTCCCCCCACCCTTCGACTCCATCATCTTTCGCGCCATCATCGGCGCCATTATCGGCGCATCGCTGGGCAGCTTCGGCACCATGCTGGCCTATCGTGTGCCGCGCCGTCTGTCCATCGTCACGCCACGCTCGCATTGCCCGTCTTGCAACATAACGCTCACCACACGCGACCTCTTCCCCCTGCTCTCGTGGCTTTTCCTGCGCGGTGAATGCCGCCATTGCCATGCCAAAATCGGCAACCAATATCTGTGGATCGAAGTCGCATGCACCTTGATATGCGCCTTTATTGCCGTCGCCATTGGCCTGCAATAATTCTTGCACTCCCTCCTAAATATCCATACAATCATCCTCATGAAAAATACTTCGTTCCTCGCAAAATCCATCCGCCGCGACACACGACGCGCCTAGCCGCGCACATATTTTTCTGTCCCCCCACATCACCAAAAATTCTTTATCCACACATAGGATAACCGCATTTAAACTTACGGAGTTTTTTCATGAATGTTTCCGACCTTAAAGGCAAAACAATAGCCTTCGCCGCTTCCGGCGGGCTCGACAGCTGCACCATCACCCATTGGCTGGCCGAACAAGGCGTCAAAGTCGTCGCCTTCACCGCAGACCTCGCCCAACCCGATGAAACCGATTTCGGCGCGATTGAAAAACGCATGCGCGCTTGTGGTGCTGTCGATTTTGTCGGCATCCAATTGCAAAAACCAATGGCCGCCATCGGCATCGAAGGCGTCCAAACCCAGGCCTGCTACGAAAGCCGTTACTGGTCGACAACGCCCTTTGGCCGCCAAGTCACCGTCGCGGGCATTTTGCCGGAAATGAAAAAGCGCGGCCTGAAAATTTTCAGCCACGGCGCAACCGGTCGCGGCAATGACCAGGTGCGCTTTCAACTTATCACCAATATGCGCGAACCGTCTTTTGATACATACGCCCCATGGCGCGACGAAGCCTTCCTGTCGCGGTTCAGCGGCCGCATGCAAATGATTGATTACTGCGAACAACATGGCCTGCCCATCAAAGCCTCGCGCGACAAACCTTATTCAACCGATGCCAATCTGCTCGGCCTTACGCATGAAGGTGGCAAGCTGGAATCGCTGGACACACCCGCGCGTTTCGTTACACCCGAAATGGGCGTGTGGCCGGAACAATCGCCCGACAAACCCGAAATCTTCACGGTACGTTTTGAAAACGGCCATCCGGTCTTGATCAACAACCAACCCGTCGATGATTTAAAGGCTATGCTGATCGCCAATGAAATCGGTGGCAAACATGGCATCGGTATCGGCCTGCACATGGTTGAAAACCGTTTCGTCGGCGTGAAATCGCGCGGCATATACGAAGCACCGGGCATGGAATTGCTCGGCACCGCCTATGGCTTTTTGCTGCAACTGGTTATGGATCGCCGCACCAATGAAATGTTTACCACGCTCTCGGCGGCCATCACCAAACAATTGTATCAAGGCTATTGGAACGATGTCGCCACGCGCATGGCCCGCAAAGCGATTGCCGAAGTGACGGAACTGGCGACAGGCACCATCAGTGTGTCGATCTACAAAGGCACCGTGTCCTATGTCAATGCAACAGACGCGCCACACTCTTTGTTTTCGGCAGACGGCTCGATGGAAGACGAAGGCTCTTTCGACCACAAAGAATCCGAAGGCTTCCTGCGCGTCCTCGGCGTCCACGCCCGTTCTATCGCCAACGCCGGTCAGGTGGAATAAAACAAGCCGGCTCTAACGTCATCCCGGAAGTTTTGCTTTTTTCCGCGCCAAAGCGCGGGAAAATGCGAAACTATCCGGGATCCAGTTTCCCTCTCCATACGACCCCACTTTCATTATTATGGAAATATCTTTCTAGCATGTGATTTTTCCCTTGACAATCATCCCACCCCCTGCTAAAACAAACCCGCATCCTCTAAAAAAGGATGCCTGATGAAACCGGCTTCCCCGCCAGCCATGGATGAAAGGGAAGCGCAGGCCCTCAGGGTTGTTGACGTACGTCCTGCCTTACACAGGACGCCTGCAGGGACTGCCATTTTGTAACGAGGGGAATAAGAAGGGGAATTATTCAAACATCATAAACAACAGACAGAATTTCAACATACTCCACACCGGAAGGCGTCCGCACGCCCACCTCGTCGCCCGCACGCGCTTTGAGCAAAGCCTTGGCAATGGGTGAAATCCAACTGATTTTACCGGCGGATAATTCGGCTTCATCCACGCCGACAATCATCACACATTGCTTGCTGCCATCCGCACGCGCATAACACACCGTCGCGCCAAAAAACGCCTGGTCCCGGTTTTTCTGTTGTTGCGGGTCGACGACAACCGCCGACTCTAAACTTTTGGTCAAATACCGCACGCGGCGGTCAATTTCCCGCAACCGCTTTTTGCCATAAATATAATCACCATTTTCCGAACGGTCGCCATTACCCGCCGCCCACGAAACCACCTCCACCACTTTGGGGCGCTCAACGCGCATCAATTGGCGCCATTCGTCACGCATCGCTTCAAACCCGCGCGGCGTAACATAGTTTTTGTAATCTATCGGGCGGTCGGCGGCGATTTCATCTTCGTCATCCGCGCCGTCGCCTTCTTTGGTAAATGCTTTACTCATCAGGATATTTATACACAGTTTATGGGTTTGCCCTTACATCCTATTGGAAATTTACGCGCGTTTCTCCATTAAAAATGGCTAGGGAGAAACAATAATATGGACAATTTAACTGCATTCAAAGTCATTGGCTTTCTGATGACAGCAACAGGCGCCGCCAACCTTATACGATACAGAACGGGCGCCACAACGGTTCTGGTGGGGCTGGGATTGATGGTCGCCGATGATTATTCCACAACCTGCCTCCGGCTGGATGAAGACCTTACGGCATTTTTTGTCGATGGCGGAAAAATGGCGGTTAACATTGTCGATTCTTTGTTAGTCGGCGGCGATCATGTTATAAGGCACACAACGCCTCACCCATGAAAAAACGCGCCCCATGCTCACCTTGCAAAATCTATCCGTCGGACAGACATTCCAATCCGGCAGCCACACGCTAACGGCACAAGAAATCAAAAACTACGCCGCGCAATTCGACCCGCAACCTTTCCACATGGATGAAGAAGCGGCCTCACACAGCATCTTTGGCGGGCTGGTTGCCAGCGGTTGGCACACCGCCTCGCTTAGCATGCGCTTGATTGTGGAGAGCGTGGAACTGGAAGGCGGATTGATCGGCCTTGGCGGCACGTTGCGCTGGCTTAAACCCGTTCGACCCGATACCACCCTCAATGTCCAAAGCACCATAACGGCCATCACCCCTTCGCAAAGCAAACCGGGACAAACAATAGTCACATTGCATTGCATAACACGAAACGCCAAAGGTGAAACGCTTATCGAGTTCGAACCCCAGCTGATGGTTTTTTCAAAACCGACTTAAGTTCTTTCCTCATCTTGCGGACGCACGATTTTAAAATTATCCAAATAATTCCGCGGCTGCACGCGGCGTTCGGCCGGTTCTTCCACAATCACTTCCCAGCCCTTGTTTTTAACAAAGGCCAACGCATCTTCCTGCGAAGGAAAATTCAAGCGGTTTTTCATTTCGCCTAACGTATCGCCCGCGCTGGCCCAACCCATAATCGGTTCGGGGATACGTGCCGTCAACAATTCGGGCTCCACAACCCATTGGTGCGTTTTCGCGCGCCCTGATTGGGCGGCAGATTTGGCGGGACGGAAAATACGGACGCGCATGGAACACCTTCACATTAATGGACAGCCCCACTTTCCCCGCGCCGCTGCTTTCTGTCAAGGCACCAACTGCGCCCATAAAGCATCGGCAATCGCGCGATACTGCGCGGCTATCGCGCCTTCGGGGTCGGCCAGCACCAACGGCGTTCCGGCATCGGATTTTTCACGCACAGCGATATCGAGCGGTATTTCGCCAAGGAACGGCAGGCCCAGCCTGTCCGCTTCGGCATGCGCGCCGCCATGGCTGAAAATATCGCTTCGGGTGCCACAATGGGGGCAATTGAAATAGGACATATTTTCGATGATACCAAGGACGGGGATATCAACCTTCTGGAACATCGCCAACCCTTTGCGCGCATCGATCAATGCGATATCCTGCGGCGTCGACACAATCACCGCGCCCGACAGAGGCGCCGATTGCGCCATTGTCAATTGCGCATCGCCGGTGCCGGGGGGCAAATCAACCACCAGAATATCGCGCGCGCCCCAATCGACATCGCGGAACAATTGCGTGATCGCGCTGTGCACCATCGGGCCGCGCCAGATCATCGGCATGTCTTCGGCGATCAGAAAACCCATCGACATCACGGCCATGCCGTATTTTTCATGCGGGATCAGTTTTTTGTCTTCGCGCGCCTGTGGCTTGCCGGTTATACCCATCATGCGCGGAATGGAAGGGCCATAAATATCGGCATCCATCAAGCCGACCTTTAAACCCTTTTGCACGAATGCCGCCGCCAGATTAACCGATGTTGTGGATTTACCCACCCCGCCCTTGCCCGACGCAATCGCCACCACATATTTAACGTTGGGCAGTTGAATTTTTTGCGGCACATGCGGCTGGCGTTGTGGCGCGGAAGATTGATGCGCCGTCATCACCACAGCGACAGACGACACATTTTCAATTTTATAAATCGCTTTTTCGACCTGCTTTTGTAAATCCTCAAAATTGGCTTTTTTGTCCGGCTCAATTTGCAGAACCACGCTGACCTTATTGCCATCGACCGTCACGCCGCCCACCATGCCGCGCGTTACGATATCCCCGCCGTTCCATTTCACGGCGCGAAGCGCCTGAAGAATCTCCTCCTGTGATGCCATAGTTTTTTCCTGCCGCTTATCCGATGAATAACCGCATTATAGCACTAGGAAAGCGCGGCGCGGCGGATTAATTCAGGACGCATATTATGCCCCGCCATCGGATGTTTGGCTTCATCTTGCCGCAAAAGTTCAACAAGCTTGGCCTTGCGACGCGCGCCGGTTTCGGCAATTTTTTCGGGCGTCCAGTCATAAACGCCTTTCTTGCTGGCGGATTTCGTGCCGGTTTGTTTGCTTGCCACAAGCTGTCCCAACCGCATGCTGATGGACGTTTGTTCTTTCAGATAACCAAGGGTACGGAAGATCGATTCAAAAATATCCAGGCCACCCAAATCGGCACTTTCCAACGGTCCCGTTTCGCGGTAACGGCGGCCAAGGCTGTGGACAAACGCATGTTCGACATCGCGCGCATTGGCGGTGCCGTTGGCAACGATTTCCAGCGCGGCGCGTAACGCCGCATTGCGTATCCATGCGGCAATAGACGTATCAGGTTTTTTTTCGGCCATCACAGCCAATAAGGTTTTTGCCTGAATATCGCTCAACTCACCATTTTCATAACCGGCAATTTCCAATGGCCCCAGCACCTCGTAATATTGCCCCAGTTTTTCGCGGAACTGGCTGTCGATTTCCGCGGCATCATGCCCATAAACAATATGCAGTTCCAACGCCGCCCAAATAATGGCCGACTGAATATAATTGCCGATAAAACCCGGTGTGGCCTTATGCAAGCGAACCGGTTTTTTGCCGATGCTTTCCAACAAATACATGGCTGTGTTGATGGTCGCCGGGTCCGTCGCCTGCCCCGGCGCGACTTCGACCAGCGGCATCAGATGCGGCGGATTGAACCCATGCAGCACGATAAATTTTTTCTGTCGTTCTGCAGGAAGCACCGACGCGATTTCGGTCGGATTAAGCGCCGATGTGTTGGTTGCGAAAATCGTATGAGGCGGGCAAATTTTATCAAGCCTCAGGAAAATATCCTGTTTATCCGCCGTTTCTTCCTTGATCGATTCCATCACGAAATCGGCGTCCGATGCCGCCTCGTGCAAATCGCCGGTGATTTTTATTCGCGTCTTGATGCCGTGAATGGATTCCGCATCGATAAGATGATGCGCAGCCATGTCTTTTAGAACAATATCGATTCCTTCCACCGCCTTATGGCGCTTGGCTTCATTTTCAAATTCGCTTAACGTTGAATCTGCGCGCACATAAAGCGCGACCTGATACCCTTCTTTGGCATAGTCAACTGCGGTGCCGATCCCCATGGTGCCTGCGCCTAACGCGCAGATTTTTTTTATGTTGGGAAAATGGTGGTCAGACATGATGTTTAATCCTGTTTATGCAGCATGGGTCGAGGCGGTTTTTTCCGCGTCGGCGTCTTTTTCCAAATGGCGCAGCAATTCTTCGGCGCGGCGTTGCTTCATTTCTTCCAATTTTTCTTGCGGCCAATCATAAATGCCGCCGCCGGTTTTGGCGCCCAAACGGCCTTGCGCCACCGCTTTGGCAATCAATTCGGGGATGCCGGTGTCGTTACATAAATCGGGGCCCAGATATTCAAAAATACCTTTGAAGATATCGAGGCCACCAATGTCCATGCTTTCAATCGGGCCGGTTTCGGCATAACGGCGGCCAAGGCTGTAACGCACCACTGCATCGACATCCTCCGCGCTCGCAATGCCCGATGCGACAATATGCAACGCTTCACGCAATGCGGCGGCCTGAATACGGTTGCCGACAAACCCCAAAGACTCGCGCGATAAGCGCACAGGCTTCTTGCCGATTTTTTTAATCAGATCATAAGCGGCATCAACGGTCGCGGTTGATGTTTCCTTGCCGGGCACAATTTCAACCAACGGGATTAAGTGTGCCGGATTCCAGAAATGCGTCACGACAAACTTATCTTTGCGCGTGATGGATTCCGCAATGCGCGTTGGGCTGATACCCGATGTGTTGGTGCCAAATATCGTATGCGGCGGGCATAGTTTATCCAGCTTGGCGAACAATTCCTGTTTCGCCTGCAGATTTTCGACAATGGATTCTAAAATGAAATCCGCACCCGCTGCCGCTTCTTCCAATGATGTCGATGTGCGCACCCGCGCCATTATCACGGGGATATCGGATGCCGCGATCAGATCATGCTGATGGTAGGTTTCCAACGCCGCCTGCATGGTTTTTAAACCGTTGCCGAGGCTGGTTTCGGAAATATCGTAAAGACACACGCTGTAGCCCGCCATGGCAAAGCTGAGCGCCGAGGTCGATCCCATCGCGCCCGCGCCGATAGCGGTGATGTTGGTGATTTGTTGCGCAGTCATACGTCGCATCCCTTCGTAAAAGATGCGTCATATAATCAGAGTCGTTAATTGTTGCGCAAGGTAAAAGCCCCGATTTTACAGGAATTCGGTGCTGCAGCGCAGCATTGTGCAATGCGGGATGATTAAGCGGATTTGAAAATCAAACAAGCGTTTGTGCCACCGAAGCCGAAAGAGTTCGACAGCGCAACATTGATTTTCTTTTCCTTGGCGACAAGCGGCACAAGGTCGATACCCTCCACCCCTTCGGATGGATTTTCCAAATTTAAAGTCGGCGGGATAATGCCATCGGTCACGGCCTTGATCGAGAAAATCGCCTCGATGGCTCCCGCCGCGCCAAGCAAATGACCGGTCGATGATTTGGTCGACGACATCATCACTTTTGATGCGTGGTCGCCCAACAAACGGCGCACAGCCTTGACTTCGATTTCGTCGCCCATAGGGGTCGATGTGCCATGCGCGTTGACATAGTCGATCTGATCAACATTAAAGCCGGAACGTTTCAACGCCATCTGCATCGCGCGGTAACCGCCGTTGCCGTCTTCGGCAGGCGATGTCATGTGGTGCGCGTCGCCCGACAAGCCATAGCCAGCCAGTTCGGCGTAAATTTTCGCGCCGCGCTTCTTGGCGTGTTCATATTCTTCCAAAATCACCACGCCCGCACCTTCACCCATTACGAAACCATCGCGGTCTTTGTCATAGGGGCGCGAGGCGCGTGTCGGCGTATCGTTGAAATTGGTCGACATCGCCCGTAGCGCACAGAACCCGGCGATACCCACGCGGCAAATCGCCGCCTCTGCCCCACCGGCAACCATAACATCGGCATCGCCCAGCGCGATCAATCGCGCCGCGTCGCCAATCGCATGCGCGCCTGTGGCACAAGCCGTAACCACCGAGTGATTAGGCCCGCGATAGCCATGCATGATGGAAACCTGGCCGGATGCCAGATTGATAAGGCTGCGCGGGATAAAGAAAGGCGAAACACGTTTCGGCCCGCGTTCATGCAAAACGATCGATGTTTCGTAGATTTCGTTCAAACCGCCGATGCCGGAGCCGATCATGACGCCGACGCGGTCTTGTTCTTCTTCCGTTTGCGGCACATAACCGCCGTCTTTAATCGCTTCTTCGGCGGCGGCAATCGCGTAATGGATAAAAGTATCCATCTTCTTTTGTTCTTTGGGCTCGACGTAATTATCGAGATTATATTCGCCCACGCCGTTGCCGCGCGGGATTTGCCCCGCAACCTGGCATGTCATATCCGAAGGATCGAAATGCGTGATGCGCCCAAGGCCGCTGGCGCCCGATGTCAACTTTTTCCAGTTCACATCAAGCCCAACGCCCAAAGGCGATACAATCCCCATGCCAGTTACAACGACACGGCGCATTTCATCACTCCATAATGAGAGAACTAAGAATTAGGCAGCAGCCTTTTTCGAGCTGATGAAATCGATCGCATCCTTGACGGTGGCGATTTTTTCAGCCGCGTCATCAGGGATTTCAACGCTGAATTCTTCTTCAAAGGCCATGACGAGTTCGACCGTATCAAGGCTGTCTGCGCCCAGATCGTCGATAAAGCTCGCATTGTCAGTGACCTTGGCAGCATCGACGCCCAAATGTTCGACGACGATCTTCTTCACACGTTCTGCGATATCGCTCATAATCTCATAATCCTTTGTTGTTTACGCCGTGACTTACGACAGGGTGCGGGGCGAGGGAATCAACCACCGCATTCGATTGTTCTCTCTATTCTGTCGCAATCTTAATGTCCATACCGGAAAAAGGCTTTCTGCCTTAATTTTAGACAAGCATTTGAAAACAATCATTTTTTTATAAGAGGTTTGACGCGACTAAAAACCATCTTTCTTTGAAAACCGGCGGTTTTCATGATAGCGATAGGTGTTTCCCACAGCATATTCAGGCTTGGCTCATGTCTTGTAAGCTCCCCACCCTTGAAAAAGGCGCTTTGTTTATCATACTTGTCGCGATGCTGGGTTATTTTATCGATATTTTCGACCTGTTGTTGTTCAGCGTCGTGCGCGTGCCAATGCCGCGGGCGGCGCGTTAAACCAATATCTGCGCAGCCGTCGCCAAGCGGTTGTGATTTTCACATGCATCCTGGTGGCCGCTTGCGCAGTGCATTTGCTTGTGCGCCCCACAGGGGCAATGCCCTATTACGCATCCTGCCTGTTGATGGGTGTGACGGTTATTCTGTCGATGGTTGGGTTAGGAAGCCTTAAAGAAAGCTTCCCTCAGGATTTAAATTATATCGAATAACGTTCCTTTTTGCCTTATAAGACCGTCATGTCCGAACTGCATACAATACCATCTTCCAAACACACGCAATCGCTGCGGCAACTGTGGTTGTTTTTGAAACCCTACCGCTTGGTTATGGTGGGCGCGGGTATTGCGTTGACCGTTGCCGGTTCGGCCTTTCTGGTTATCCCCGCCATTTTCCGTTATGTGATCGACAAGGGGTTGGCAGCCGGAAATCCGCAAATTCTCGACCGCACTTTGATTGTCATGTTAGGGGCTTCGGTTGTGTTGGCAATTGCGACTTATGGTCGTTACACGCTTGTGACGGCTTTAGGCGAATATGTGGTGGGCGATTTGCGCCGCGCGGTGTACACGCATATTTTAAAACTAAGTCCCGCGTTTTTCGAAGTGACGCGCAGCGGCGATATTTTGTCGCGCCTGTCATCGGATGCCAGCGTTTTGCAGGCCGTTATCGGATCGTCTGTTTCCGTTGCCTTGCGCAATTGTGTTTTGCTTGTTGGCGGCATTGTCATGATGTTGCTGACCAGTTGGAAACTGACGGCAATGGTGTTATGCGTTATTCCCCTCGTGATCGTGCCGATTATTTTGATAGGCCGCAAAGTAAAACGCCTGTCGAAACAAAGCCAGGAACGCGTCGCCGATGTCAGCGCCAGCACCGAAGAAACCATTTACGGTATCCGCACGGTGCAGGCGTTCACGCATGAAGAACTATCGCGCAATGCCTTTAACGCCCATATTGATATGTCGATACAGGCGGCCAAGAATTATATCCGCGTGCGCGGTTTTCTGGTCGCCTTGATTATCTTTATGGTTCTTACCGCCATCTGTCTTATTCTGTGGGTTGGCGGCAAAGATCTGGTGGCGGGCAAAATCACCAGCGGCGATCTAACTGCATTCATCATGTATGCGATTATCGCGGCGACCGCGACTGGCTCCATCAGCGAAGCCAGCGGCGATTTGCAACGCGCGATGGGCGCGGCGGAACGGATATTTGATTTGCTTGCAGTTGAGCCGACGATTGCGGCACCGGCGGTGCCGGTTGCACTGCCCGCCGCCAAAGGCGAGCTGGTTTTCGATCACGTTACATTCACCTATCCCGCGCGGCCAGACAGCGCGGCTTTGCATGACATTTCATTCGCCATCAAACAGGGTGAACGTGTGGCGATTGTCGGACCCAGCGGCGCCGGCAAAACGACCTTGTTCCAACTGGCCTTGCGTTTTTATGATGCCCAAGCGGGCCGCGTGTCATTGGACGGCATTGACGTCAAACAAGCCGACCCGCGCGATATCCGCAACCGCATTGCGATTGTGCCGCAAGACCCGGTTATTTTTTCGACCGATGCGTGGGGCAATATCGGTTACGGCAATCCCGATGCAACACACGCGCAAATCCGCGAAGCGGCGCGCGCGGCGCATGCCGATGAATTTCTGACCACCCTGCCCGACGGATACGAAACTTTTCTGGGCGAAAAAGGCGTACGTTTATCGGGCGGCCAAAAGCAACGCATCGTTATCGCCCGCGCCATTTTGCGCGACGCGCCATTGCTGTTGCTGGATGAAGCGACATCGGCACTGGATGCCGAAAGCGAACGTTTGATTCAGGAAGCGTTGGATAAATTGATGCAGCAACGCACCACTTTGATTATCGCGCATCGGCTGTCTACGGTTGTGAATGCCGACCGCATATTAGTGATGGAAGATGGCCGTGTCGTTGCGTCCGGCACCCACAGCGAATTAATTGCGCAGGGCGGCACCTATGCGCGGTTGGCGGCTTTGCAGTTTGGGTTGAAGCAGGATTAAATTCCGAATTCTTTCCGAAAATAATCACGCGCGTATGCTTCCGCATCACGCACGCCTTCCGGCACAAAAACTTCCTTGGTATTTTTTAAAATATAAGGCGGGTTGAATTTGCCATATTGCAAAATGGGATTGATGATTTCGGGCGCCGACAGATACCCCTTGGCGCGCAGAAACTGGTCTTCGGGCAACATGAAATAATCATAGATATAGGTGATATCATTTTCGCGCTTCACACTGCCATGGCCGATAATAACATGGGGCGGCAGATACGAAAGCCGCGCCGTACGGATGGAACGCGGCACAGAAGCCGCCATATATTTTTTGCCCCCCACAGGTGATGTGAAGGTTGAACGGTACGCCCTGCCCCGTTTTGCCGGTTCAACCCTCGGTTCCGGCTTCGGTTGCCCGCCACGTTCCAGCGCAGTTGTTTCCCGCGCCTGTTGTGCCATCTCGGTTTGTTCTTCGGCGCTTTTTTTATAAAATATTTTGGCCTGCTGGTGGATTTTTTCGACGAGCCCATAATTATTATTGATGTCCTTAAGCACGTCTTCGCTTTGTTTATCACCGGCATTGCGGTCGGGATGCAGTTCCATCGCTTTGCGGCGATAGGCTTTGCGGATATCGGCAAAGGGAATATTGATCCCTCCCAGTTTTTCCCGCGCCGCGAAAAATTCCACAAAGCGTCGCACATGATCGACCCGCGCCTTGGTCGAAAAACGATACGCCTCTGCCCGCGCCAAAACCGCCTGTATCTCGGCAAGCGTTGCCCCAGCCTTAATCCCAAGCTGTAGATAGGCATAGGTTATGTCATTGGCATCGCCACCCATAGGAACTTACTCCACGATAAACCCACCCGATTGTAACCGGAAAAATCCGGCATAAATACCGTCCTTTTTCAACAGTTCCGCATGCGTACCCTGTTCCGCAATGCCGCCCTTATCAAACACCACAATACGGTCGGCGTCCAATATGGTCGACAACCGGTGCGCGATCATAATCGATGTGCGCCCGTGGGTAAGGGCGCGCAGGGCTTCCTGTATCGCCCGTTCACTCCCGGAGTCGAGCGAACTGGTCGCTTCATCCAAAATCAAAATCGGGCGGTTGGCCAGAATGGCGCGGGCAATCGCCATACGTTGGCGTTCGCCGCCCGACAGTTTGACACCGCGTTCGCCCACAAGCGTTTCATATTGTTGCGGCAGCCCCATGATAAAATCATCGATATGCGCCTGTTGCGCCGCGCGGCGCACATCGTCAAAGCTCGCCTGCGGGCGGCCATAGGCGATGTTGTCAGTAAGCGAACGATGAAACAAAATCGGGTCTTGCGGCACGCTGGCTATCATGCCGCGCAATGATTGTTGCGTGACATCGGCGATATTTTGTCCGTCGATAATGATCGCGCCCTTTTGAATATCGTACAGACGTTGCACCAAACGCACAAAGCTGGTTTTACCGCTGCCCGAATGGCCGACCAGCGCGATACGTTCGCCCGCCTTGATCGACAGAGACAGATCATGGAACACCGGCATTTGTTTACCGGGATAGGTAAAAGAAACATGCGCAAAATCGATCGCGCCCCCTTGCAGTGCCAGCGGCAAGGCGTGATCGCGGTCTTTCACGCCCGGCATTTCACGCAGCAACCGAACGATGGCATGCAGTTCGTAAGAGGATGTCAGGATGTTTTTGATCATATCGCCGATATCACGGACATAGGATTGGATGATGGTGTAGGCCAACGACAGATAGGCGATATCCTCGATCGAGCTGCGCCCTTGCAGAAAATACCAGGTGCCACCGCCCAGCAATAGCGCCAGCATGCCGCTGAGCAACAGATCCTGCACAAGGCTGGTGAAATTGGTCAGGCGATAGGCGCGCAGATTTTTAACGCGCAGATTTTCGGTGATGCCGAAATAGCGTTTGGTTTCCCGTTCTTCCTGCGCATAGGCTTTGGTGGTCGCAATGCTGGCGATAGAGTCGGCCAGATTGGCGGTATTATAATCCTGCGCATCGGCATAGGCGGATTGGCTGGGTCCCACAACTTTCATCACCAGCAACGCACTGACAAACAACAAGACGACCAGATAAACCACGACCATCGCCGCCAACATGGGAAAGCGTAACGACAGAAAGAATATGCTGCCGACCATAATGACCGTGACCGATGTGACCTTCAGGATAATCTGATCCTGAAAACTTTCCAGACGGTTACGCGCGCGGGTGATGCGCGAAATGATGCTGCCGGTAAAATTATTGACGAAAAACCGTTCCGACAAAGTGTGGACATGCGCGAACGCATCATCGAGCAGTTGTTTAAAAATCTGCGTTTCAAAACGGTTATAAAAGAATGAAACATTGCCACGGCGTAACGCCACCTGCACCAGATAATTGGCGAGGAAGAACCCCAGATAAAGATAAACCACCGGCGCATCGGCATGAATGCGTATTTTGCCAAGAAAAGCCGACAGCGCATTCGGCAAATTGGTTTCGACGAACGCCGCCGCCGTGATGAAAAACAAAATGCACGCGAAACGGCGCGGTTGCCGGAGCCAATAGCCGCCGACGAAAGACAGCACATCGCGGAATGTCGGTTCGGGTTGGGGTTTGGAAATTGTTGCGTGGTTTTTCATCGATACTCTTTAGATCCGGCTTTTATCGATTGTATCAAAAACTGCATAAGGTTTGGAGTTGTTTTTGAAGGGTGGGAATGCCTCACCCCACGAACTATCTGTCTTATTTAGTTGGCATTCGTTCCCCTCTCCAACAAGTTGGAGAGGGGAACGCGCAATGCTGCCACAATCAAATTGTGCGTGGGGTGAGGCTTTCACCAAGCAACAAAAAAGCCGGTGATTTTCATCACCGGCTTTTTCGAAATCATAAAATGATTACGCCGATTTTTGTTCGTAATCTGTTTTTTCGGTAATGCGGGCAGCCTTACCACGCAGATTGCGCAAGTAATAAAGCTTGGCGCGGCGAACATCGCCACGACGCACACGTTCAACCGATTCAACGCGCGGGCTGTACAGCGGGAACACACGTTCCACACCTTCGCCATAGCTGATCTTGCGAACCGTGAAAGCCGAGTTCAAACCGGCATTCTTCTTGGCGATGCAAACGCCTTCATAAGCCTGGATACGTTCGCGGGTGCCTTCGACAACTTTCACATTGACGCGCACAGTATCGCCAATGGCGAATTCCGCAACTTTGGATGTGGCTTGCAGCTTTTCGACCTGCTGCGCTTCGATTTTTTGTAACAAATTCATCGTACTTCTCCGTTAACCTGAACGCGAATATCCGCGCCCCTATTTTTAAAAGCCGCTCTTCTTACCCTCTCGAAACGTATTATACAAGTCCGGTCTGCGTGCTTTGGTGATTTTTTCGGCCATTTCGTGCCGCCATTGCTTAATTTTGGCGTGATTTCCCGATGTTAACACTTCCGGCACCCCCAACCCCTGCCATTCGGCTGGTTTGGTGTAATGGGGATATTCCAATAATCCGGCCTCAAAACTCTCCTCGCCCAAAGTCGCCGCATTGCCCAAAACGCCGGGCAACAACCGCACACAGGCTTCCAGCATCGCCATGGCCGCGACCTCGCCGCCCGCAAGGACGAAATCGCCGAGGCTGATTTCCTCCAGCGCTCCGCCTTCCCTTGGCGCGTCGATCACGCGTTGGTCGATGCCTTCATACCGTCCGCACAGCACAAGCAGATGTTTTTCAGCTGCCAGTTCCTTGACCAAGGCCTGATTTAAAACGCGGCCACGGGGTGACAAATATATTTTGCGCGAGGCCGCGCCGAATGTGGCCTGTGCGCCCTGAATGGCATCGTCCAAAACATCCGCCCGCATCACCATACCCGCCCCGCCGCCGTATGGCGTATCATCAACCGTTGCGTGTTTGTCGGTAGCGAAATCGCGGATTTGCACAGCGTTCAATGCCCACAAACCGTCGCGCAAAGCCTTGCCCGGCAAGGATGTGCCGAGGATGCCGGGGAAGGCTTCGGGGAAGAGGGTTAGGATGGTGGCAGACCAGACCGGTTGGCTTGACATTGCTAGGCATTCCTTTTTAACTGACGTCCTCATCTTGTACAGCAATCGGGTATTCTTGTGAACAAAATCAAGTTTTTCGGCGTATTATGCGCGTTGTCTTTGACGGGCTGCATGTCACAGACAACCCTTGTGCAAGATTCGGCTGCCAATGGGACTGGTGGCGCTGCTGTTCGCCCTATCGCTGTCCCAACTCAACCTGCGCGTCCGACAGGCCCCTCTATCATCAACAAGGTCGGCGTATCCGGCCAGCCCATCAATATCGCCCAACTTACCAATGTTAATCCGGACTGCACCGCTGGCACTGTCGGCCTTATAAAAATTACCCAGCAACCGGCGCATGGCAAAGCCGTTGTGGAGGACAAGGATATTTATCCGAACTTCCCCTCCACCAATATGCACGCAACCTGTAACAGCCAGAAATTCCCCGGTCTGGTAGTTAGCTACACTTCGGCGCCCGGCTTTACCGGCTCTGACCTGATGGCGATTGAAGTCTTTACCCGTTCGGGTGGTGATTCCAACGAGATCAAGGTTCTTGTGACCGTTAAGTAGGCTTTTCGTCTTTGAGCCAGCCTTCCGGCACAATGATTGTCGCTGTTCCCGCATCGGCATCGACCACCGGCACAAATTCGTCCCTGAAGGGCAGCATGAAACTGTCTTTGTGCGTGGTGCCGATTTCGACAAAAGTTCCCGCGCCGTGATTATGGACGGCCAGAATGGTGCCGTAGCTTTTCCCCGCATCGTCCTGCGCCACCAAGCCTACCAGGTCGGCTTCGTAATATTCGCCCTTTTCGGGTTTCGGCAAAACGTCGCGCGGGATGTAAATTTTGTCGCCGCGTAAGTCGTCGGCGTCTTCTTTGTTGGTGATGCCTTCGACAGTGGCGATGAAGATATCGTTGGCAGTGGATTTTCTGGTGATTTTAAAAACGCGTTTGCCGGTTTCATCCGACAAAGGCGCGTATTCAAAAATGCTCGTCGGCTCGGCCGTAAAACTGCGCAGCTTGACCAACCCGCGGACGCCATGGGCGCCCGCAAATTGACCCACGCAAATTTTACGGCCTGTAGCCATAAAGATTACGCCGCTGGAGCTTCTTCGGCTGCTGCTTCAGGCGCGAGGGCTTCCTTAGGAGCCGCTGCGGCTTCGGCTGCTGCCTTGGCGGCTTCTTCGTTAGCCTTAATGCGTTCCTGAGCCTTTGCCTTTGGCGCGGAACGTTTGGGCGATTCGCGCCATGTAACCTTGGGGCCCAGCTTGGCGGCTTCGAGGAAACGGGCAACGCGGTCAGAAGGTTGTGCGCCGTTCTTGAGCCAATGGGTTATGCGTTCTGCCACTAAAGTTACGCGCTTGGCATCATCCTTGGGCAACATGGGGTTATAGGTGCCGACTTTTTCGATAAAGCGGCCATCGCGCGGGCTGCGGGCATCCGCAACAACGATGTGGTAGTAAGGACGCTTTTTGGCGCCGTGGCGTGTCATACGAAGTGTTAGCATTTAGTCTCTCCCTGGTTGATAGTTAGTCGGTTTATTTGCCTGGTATTCCACCGCCGAAACGCGGCATCATGGAACGCATGAAGCCGGATTTACCCATCTTCTGCACCTGTTTCATGACGCGTTGCATTTCGAGGAATTGTTTTATCAGTCGATTAACATCGGATACATCGACGCCCGCGCCCGCCGCAATGCGGCGCTTGCGCGATGCCTGCAACAGATCGGCATTTTTGCGTTCCACAGGTGTCATCGACTGGATGATCGCTTCCTGACGCTTGATCGCTTTTTCGTCGATATTGGCGTTTTTCAACTGCTCTTTCATCTTGCCCATGCCGGGAAGAAGATTAAGCATGCCGCCCATGCCACCCATTTTGCGCATCTGCTGCATTTGTTTGGCGAGGTCGTTGAAGTCAAACTTGCCGCCGGACAAAAACTTTTCCGTCATGTCTTGCGCGTCTTGCATGTCAATCGTCGCCGCTGCCTTTTCGACCAGCGAGACAACATCGCCCATGCCCAGAATACGTCCGGCCAGACGGTCGGGGTGATAGACCTCCAGCGCGTCGGTTCTTTCGCCGACGCCCAGAAATTTGATCGGCTTGCCGGTAACGGCACGCATGGATAGCGCGGCGCCACCGCGCGCATCGCCATCGATACGCGTCAGGACAATGCCGGTAACGCCGATCTTTTCATTGAATTGCTTGGCGGTGTTGACGGCATCCTGCCCCGTCATGGCATCGACCACCAACAGGCTTTCATGCGGTTTCGCCGCATCACGCACCGCGGCGGCTTCGGCCATCAACGCGTCATCAATCGCCAGACGACCGGCGGTGTCGAGGATAACGACATCAAAAACTTCTTTGCGCGCGGTATCAATCGCGCGGCGAGCGATATCGACCGGTTGTTGTCCCGCAACCACCGGCAAGGTCGCGACATTGATTTGTTGGCCGAGCACCGCGAGTTGTTCTTGCGCCGCAGGACGTTGCACATCCAATGACGCGAGCAGGACTTTTTTGTTTTCTTTATCGGTCAGGAATTTCGCGAGTTTCGCCGAGGTCGTGGTTTTGCCCGACCCTTGCAGACCCAGCATCATAATCACCGCGGGCGGTGTGACTTGCAGATTGATTGGTTCTGCGGTCGCGCCCAATAATTCGACCAGATTGTCATGGACGATTTTGATGACTTGCTGACCCGGTGTGATGGAGCGCAACACTTCATGGCCAATCGCGCGTTCTTTAACCTTGGCGGTGAAATCTTTTACGACATCAAGCGCGACATCGGCTTCCAGCAACGCCATGCGCACTTCGCGCATAGCCTCGGTCACGTCGGCTTCGTTCAGAGCCCCGCGTCCCGTCAGCCGGTCGAAAATGCCGGTCAGTTTGTTGCTTAGATTATCAAACACAACTTACTTCTCTCTCGATGACAACACTGTCTATCAGCAAGATGAATGCAGTTCCCTCCCCCTTGTGGGAAGGGTTAGGGAGGGGGTTGAGCCGACAGGCTCAAATGATCAAAGCAATCTCTTGCTTTCCAAAGGTGGCTTCGCCACCCCCCACCTAACCTCCCCCACAAGGGGGGAGGAACCGTGCAGCTCTCGCTAAAAAACTGCACTTAAACTCCAATAGCCAACGAGCCTGTGCACGCAACGCGTGGACAGGCTTTATCTTTTCTTCCACCAAATCAGGCAACACCCTTAAATGGGTTTTGCCCAAACAACCTGGTCGGGAACGAGGGTTTAGTAACCAATGCGGGGCGCAGAGTCAACAACAACAGCATAAAATGTCATCGGCCAGCCCCCATAAAGGGGAACTGGCCTGACATTCTATATATATCAGAATGTGTCCTCTCGCGGCTGTCCTATACATTCTCAGGAAGTGCCGCGCCGAATGGCGGGATGGGCTTCAGTACCCATAAAGGGTAATCCCGTCAAATAAAAAATCGATAAAATTATTCAATACCAATAACTTACCAAATTTTGTTCAGCTTACGCCTCTGGTACTTTATCCATGCGCCAGACGGAAACCACGCGCATATCCTGATCTTCCAGATCGCGGGAAGTCGGCACATCATAACTGGTCAATTTCGTAAGGCCGTCATGCGGCACATAGGCGCGGCCCGGGTCTGCGATATAGGCCACGACGCCCTTGGCGATACACAGATACAGCCAGCGCGTCAGTTTCGTACTCATTGATTGTTGATAGCAAATGTCGCCTGCGAAAATGATATCGGCTTTGGTATAGGGTTTTTCTAAATCCAGCCCTTCGGCGATATCGACTTTGACATTGTTTAATTCGGCGTTGAGAGTGATGGAAGTCAACGCGAGTGTATCGATATCGACAGCCAACGCGGATTTTGCGCCCGCCTGCATCGCGGCGATGGCCGCGATACCACTGCCCGCGCCGAAATCGACGATGCGCTTGCCGCGCACCAGATCGGGGTTATCCAAAATATACCGCGCCATCCCCTGCCCGCCCGGCCATGCGAAAGCCCAGAAAGGCGGCGGCAGATCGCCTTCGCGCAACCGTTCTTCGGTCAATTGCCACAAAGGCGTGACTTCGGTTGCAAGGTGCAATTTGATTTCGGGCACGATGCCGGCGGGCGCAATTTCGGTTTGCGTGCGGATAAAATCGACGGGGTCGAAGCTCATAAAAGTTTACCCAGAATAATCGCGACCAGAATAATCGCGCCAAAATCGCGGTTGGATTTAAAACGCTGCAAACAATTTTCGGGATCATCCTTACGCCACATCACAAGCTGCACAAAGGCGTAGCAACCCGCGACAAGCACAATCCATTTATACACGGCATCCATTTGCGCGATCCATCCGGCACAAAGAAGCAGCAAGATAGTTAGTGTGTAAAATAATGCTACCCACCGCAGCGAATGGTCGCCGAACAACAAAGCCGTTGATTTTATGCCGACAGCCGCATCATCCCGCGCGTCCTGATGCGCATAGATGGTATCATAACCCAAGGTCCAGCAGATGCCCGCGATATAGGCCAGCAGATGCGCAAAATCGATATGCCCCGCAACGGCGCAACCACCCAGCAAGACGCCCCAGTTAAAAGTGAAGCCGAGGAAAAGTTGCGGCCACCATGTGATGCGTTTCATCAAAGGATAGGTGAAGACCAGAAGCAAAGACAACGCGCCAGTCGCAATCGTCGCTTCATTAAAAAACAGAAGAACGCATAGCCCAAGCGCCAATAAGGCGAGAAGGAGAAGAATAGCCTGAAAGAGCGAAACCTCGCCACTGGCCAAGGGGCGGCCCTGCGTGCGTTCGACCTGCTTATCCAAATGCCGGTCATAGATATCATTTATAACGCAACCCGCGCCGCGCATCACAACAGCACCCACCGCGAACAACAACATGAACCATAAATTGGGAAGAAGTTTAGCCGATAACGCCACGCCCCACCAGCAAGGCAGCAACAACAACCATGTGCCAATCGGCTTGTCGAGGCGCATCAGCCGCGCATAGGGTCGCCATTGTTCCGGCATTGCGCCGACGATGCCACGGATACGGATGTCGGTGTAAATGTCGGTCATGGCAAATTCACCTTAAGTCCGTCGAGCGCGTCGGTCAGGATAATCTGGCATCCCAGCCGCGAGTTTTTGGTGACACCGGTGGCGATATCGAGCATGGCATTTTCACCTTCGCTTGCCGTTGGTAATTCCGCGATCCATTCCGGCGCGACGATCACATGACAAGTTGCGCAGGCCATGGAGCCGTCGCATGCGCCTTCGATATCTATGTTGTATGTGCGTGCTACGGCCAGGATGGTATCGCCCGTTTTAAAATCATAGGCGCGGCTAACACCCTTTTTATCGATGAAAGTCATTTTAGGCATGGGGTTGTTCCGACAATTTTACGGTCGGTTCGCGGCTCTCCATCATACCGCCCGGCCGCCAGACCATTATTAAAACCATACCCAAACCAAAAGCCAGCATGCGATATTGTTCAAACCCGCGGAACAATTCCGGCAGACCTATAATAAAGAATGCCGCCAGAACGATGCCGAGCGGATGGCCGATGCCGCCAAGGATAACGATGGCCAGAATGGTTGCGGATTCGGTGAAGGTAAAGCTTTCGGGGCTGACGAAACCCTGACGCGCTGCGAAAAACGCGCCCGCCAACCCTGCAACCATGGCACCCAGACTATAGGCCGCCAATTTTATCCATGTACGATTGATGCCGAGCGAGGCGCAGGCGATTTCATCTTCGCGGAAAGCTTCCCATGCGCGACCCAAGGGCAAACGGCGCAGGCGCGTGGCGAACCAGCCGACCAGCAACGCCAGAAACAGAATGATGAAATAGATGAAAATGACGCGTTGAACCGGATTAAAATCGAGATGGAAGAAGTCGTTGAATGTCGTGTGGCCTTCGGTGGCTGTATGCGCGAATTCAAGCCCGAACAAAGTCGGGCGCGGAATATCGGCAACGCCGTTGGGGCCGCCTGTCAAATTTGTCCAGTTGATCAACACCAGACGCACAATTTCGCCAAAGCCCAAAGTGACCACGGCAAAATAATCGCCGCGCAATCGCAAAACCGGTGCGCCCAGAATGAGGCCTGCACCCGCCGCGACCAATCCGGCCAAGGGCAAGCAAGCCCAGAAACCGATACCGGTTTGTTGCGCGAGCAGCGCATAGCAATAGGCACCGAGCGCGTAGAATCCGGCATAGCCAAGATCGAGCAACCCCGCATAGCCGACGGTGATGTTAAGCCCCCATGCCAGCATGATATAGGTCATGACCATTATCGCGACATCAAGCGCATAGCGCGAAGCAAGCGGCGTGAAGGGGAAGATAATTGCGGCGATAATCAGCAGGTACGAAAACGCCGAGAGCGAAAAAGGCATTTTGATTTTGGTTAGCGCCGCCGGTTTGTTTTCCATGCGCGAGAATTTGGCAAACAGAAAACGCAAGCCAACCACAACGCCCATCCCCACCGCTGCGGTTTTAAGAAACGCCGTGGGAAAATCGACAAACAAAGAAACCATGCCAATTAAGGTTGCAATAAGCGATGCCGGTTGCGCATCGCGCGCCATGCCCCAAAACAAACGTCCTGCAAAAACAATCGCCGCGGCAGCAGCGACCGCGCCCAGACGGTTTTCAAACACCAAACCATTCACGCCGTCTTCTGTCCGCACGCCCGCCAATGGCAACGCCAGAATGGCGGCGATAAGCGCGGTTATCAGGGCGTCTTTTATTCGCGCTTGCACAATCACACCTTTTCGATTTCGGGTCGGCCAAACAATCCGTTGGGGCGCACAATCAACACCATCATCAAAACGCCGAACACCGCGACGTCTTTATATTCCGCATTCACATAACCGCCCCAAAAGGATTCAATCATGCCGATCATAACACCGCCGATCATCGCTCCCGGTAATGAACCAATGCCACCCAAAACTGCCGCCGCAAATGCCTTCATACCCGCCAGAAAACCCATATAAAAATCGACCACGCCATAATACATGGTGACCATGAAGCCGGCCACCGCCGCCAAAGCCGCGCCAAGCACAAAAGTTGTCGAGATAGTGCGATCGACATTAATACCAACCAAGGCCGCCATAATTTTATCCTGTTCACAGGCGCGTTGTGCCCGCCCCAACGGCGTGCGCGATACCAACAGGCTGATGGATGCCATCAACGATATTGTTAAAACCAGAATGACCATTTGCAGGTAAGACAGCGAAACGGCGAACCCATCCGCCCGTTGCATCAGCGTGATGCCGCCTTGTAAGACGGGCTCCATCGTCTTCACGCGGGCACCCTGCAAAAGCTGAACATAATTTTGCAGCAATACCGACATGCCGATAGCGGATATCAAAGGCGCGAGCCGTGTCGATTTCCGCAGCGGGCGATAGGCAACACGTTCGATGCTCCAGCCATACAGGCTTGTAATCAACACGCTGACCACAAGGATAATCAGCAATGCCAGCGCCACCGAAGAAACGCCCGCCGCCGACAAAACCGCAAAGCCGATCACGGTGATAAACGCGCCGATCATAAAAATTTCGCCATGCGCGAAATTGATCATGCCGATAATGCCATAGACCATTGTGTAACCAATGGCGATGAGCCCATAGACGGCACCGAGCGTCAAACCATTAATCAGCTGTTGCAGGAAGTACGCCACTTATCGTCCTTTGGCACCACAAGGATGCACAAGCGTGGGGTGCGACAGGCCCATTTTCTCCGCTTCGTTTTCCACATCGGACGGTGAAGCCGATTCCATTTTCGCCACGCGGTCGCGGTAGGTTTCGCAGAATGCGCCCGACCCCATATTGGCCGATTTTTCGCCGAATTCATTCGCCAAAATAGTGCGCAGCCTGTCCAGATGTTCTGTGGGATCACCCTTGGCATGTTGGCGGTAGTAGCCCATCAGGGTTTGTTCGGCATCATGCAACACATTGATATTTTTATGGGTGAAACCGCCATAGGCGGTGGGCAGCGATTGGCCGCCGGATCCCTGTTTGCAGGTCACGGTTATCACCATCAATTCCGAATGAAGCCGCAGCAATTGTTCGGCATGCGCTTCGGCTTCGTTGTAACAGGCGTCGCTGGCCATCGCTTGGGTGGCGAACGCCAAAGAGGCCAGAAAAATGAAACAGGGAATAAGACGGGACATGCGAACCTCGTTCAGGGGGATGGGGCTTTCAAAACCGTGGACAAGCTATCATAGTCGTGACAAGTTTCTATCCACAAAAAATAGCGACTCAACCTGTGGTTAGAGCCGATCGCGACCAGGCAGAACCGATGAAAGGCTTTGGTCGCGTGAATCGGCTCAATATATATAAAGGCTCACATGCGCTTTGCTCCTGACAACGCCAAAATAGTTTTGGGCATGATTGAAGACGGGTTGAAAGACCCCGCCGAGCCTTCTTTGCGTCTTGCAAAATTATGGCACAAGGCTTTGTTCGCGCGGTGCCACGGCCTGACCGCCGATTTACGTCAGATTACCGGCGACAAGGTTCACGGCGGGCCTTTCAAGGGTATGAAATTAACGGAAGACGCTATTTTGACTTATCGCACCACAGTTATGTTGGGGTGTTACGAACATGAATTGCATCCCGTTTTTGAAAAAGTGATCGCGACCCCTTACACGCGTATTTTGAATATTGGTTGTTCGGTTGGTTATTATGCAGTTGGGTTGGCGATGCGCATGCCGCATGTGATTATCGAAGCATTTGATATCGATCCCGAAGCGCGCCGCAAATGTGCCGATTTGGCGCGCGCCAATGGGGTGGAAGACCGTGTTAAAATTTCCGGCCAGTTTTACGGCGATGATTTTGCCAAATATGCCGGCGAGAAAATTTTGGCTTTGGTTGATATTGAAGGCGCGGAAACGGAATTATTGACTCCTGCCGCCTATCCCGCGTTACGCAACATGGATGTGATTGTTGAATTGCATGATGTGTTTAACCCGGCCATTTCCAAAATTGTGACCGAACGTTTTAGGGACAGCCATGCGATCAATTTTATCCCGAACCAGAATTTCCTGCCCGATATGACCGGCATCCTTGCGCCCGGCCATTATCTGGACCCGTTCGACCATTTGTTATTGGGGTGGGAATCACGCGACGGCGCAACACCGTGGGGCGTTTATACAGCGCGGGATTGACACCACACCAGATAACGCAACAAAACATAGGTTATCGGGACAACCACACAGAGTGCCAATAATTGCGCGAGATAGGGCGATATACCGTATGTCGCAAACCCTTTGAGCAACCCAAGATTAAGCAAATAAGTTGTGCCATAGACCAACAGAAAGCGGATAAAAATGCCTGCTTTGCCGCCCTTTTGATGATCGGAAGTAAAGACAAAATTGCCATAAGAATGAAAGTTAAATGCGATTCCGGCACACATGCTGACAAGTAGCGCCCAAGGCAAGGGCAGCCGCAAAAAACCAACCGCAGCCGCATAACACGCATAACCAAACAAAGTATTCACGCCACCCGTCACAAGAAAACGGATACCCTGATGGGCAAACAAAGAGGAGAAAAACGGCTTGTTCATGCGGCGCAGCCTATCGCCAAACGCCCCTGCGAGTCCAATGTGTTTTTCGGGCAAAACCAACCAATATAACTTTACAAACAGGGGGTTACAGAAGCACAAAGAACTGGTACAAATTGCCCCCACAGACCCACCTTTGCCCGGACTCCATCCATGAAAGTTATTATTCTCGCAGGCGGCCTTGGCACAAGGATCACCGAAGAATCCGCGCTTAAACCGAAGCCGATGATTGAAATCGGCGGGCGGCCCATTCTTTGGCATATCATGAAAATCTATTCGCATTATGGATTTAACGATTTCGTCGTTTGTCTTGGCTATCGCGGCTATGTCATCAAGGAATATTTCTCGAATTATTTTCTGCACATGTCTGACGTTACCTTTCATATGCAGGAAAACCAGATGGAAGTGCATCGCAAACATGCGGAGCCCTGGCGCGTGACATTGGTTGATACCGGCGCCGAAACGCATACCGGCGGGCGGCTGAAACGCATCGCGGAATATGTCAAAGACGATGAAAGTTTCGCCATGACCTATGGCGACGGTGTTTCGGATGTCGATATCGGCAAATTAAAGAAATTTCATGATGCGCATGGCAAATGGGCGACCGTTACCGCTGTGCGCCCTTCCAGCCGTTATGGCATTTTAAGCATGGATGACGATCATAATGTTACCCGTTTTCAGGAAAAGCCTGATGATGAAGTTGGCTACATCAATGGCGGTTTCTTTATTTTATCGCCCAAAGTTCTGGATTTGGTTGATGATGACCAGATGCCATGGGAGAAGAAACCCATGGAGAAACTGGCGCAACAAGGGCAATTACAGGCCTTTATTCATGATGGGTTCTGGCAACCCATGGATACTATGCGCGACAAGAATTTCCTTGAAGAAGAATGGTCGAAAAAACGGGCAAAATGGAAAGTCTGGGAATGACGGTAGATTCCGCCTTTTGGCGCGGACGCCGCGTTTTCATGACAGGGCATACGGGCTTTAAGGGCACATGGCTGTCGCTATGGCTCGGCAAGATGGGTGCTCATGTAACGGGTTATTCATTGGCTGAGCCCGTCAGCAGTCCCAACATGTTCGACCTGACCCATGCCGCCTCGGCGATGACAAACCTGCAAGGTGATATCCGCGATCTTCCGGCGTTGGAAAACGCGATTATAAATGCCAAGCCCGAGCTGATCATTCACATGGCGGCACAGGCTTTGGTGCGCGCCTCCTATGAGGATCCGATCGGTAATTACGCGACCAATGTTATGGGCACAGTGCATGTGCTGGATGCGGCGCGGCGTTGCAAGTCCGTTAGGGCGATACTGGTTGTCACGAGCGACAAATGTTACGAGAACCGCGAACAGATGCAGGGTTACAGCGAAGCCGACGCGATGGGCGGCTATGACCCCTACAGCAGCAGCAAGGGTTGCGCGGAACTGGTGGCGTCGGCCTATCGACGTTCTTATTTCAATCCGCAAAAATATGCCGAACATGGCGTCGCATTGGCAACCGCGCGTGCCGGCAATGTTATTGGCGGCGGCGATTGGGCGCAGGATCGCCTTGTGCCCGATGCCATCCGCGCCTTTATCAAGGGTGAAACCGTGGAAGTGCGCAGCCCCACCGCCATACGTCCGTGGCAGCATGTGCTAGAACCCCTGAGCGGCTATCTGCAATTAAGCCAGCAATTATTGGGTGACAACGCCGCCGCATTTGCCGAAGGATGGAATTTTGGCCCGCATGAAGAAAGCGAACAGCCCGTCGAACATATTCTTGATCTTTTGACGGGGAAATGGGGGCCGGATGCCCAATGGCGTAAAACGCCGGATGTTGCCAATTTGCATGAAGCGCATTATTTAAAACTGGATTGCACCAAAGCGCATGAGCAGTTGAAATGGCAACCCTCTTTCAGGCTGGAACAGGCGTTGGAGTTGACCGCCGACTGGTACAAAGCCTATCAAAACAAAAACGATCTGCGCGCTTTGACGCTTGCGCAGATCGATATTCTTATGAATAAGCACTAGAGCAGAGCGCGAAGAGGCTTGCTTCTCGTGGCGTGAATCTGTTCGGCAAAACAAAAAGCTAGAGCATCTTGCGCGCAAGCCCTGGCGGACATCCTTGTGCCGCCATTCACTTCATCACTGAGGATCGCGCAAACGCAAAACGCTCTGCAGCCATAACCTGAGCGATGCCAACAAGAAGACTTGTCCTTGGTGTCCGTTCATTGCTTAGGATAGTTATTGAATGAAACTGGATCCGCCGTTTATAAATGCCGGACAGTTTGCTTGTACTCGTAGCTATCCTGAGAGTACGCCGGGTGATTCTTTTATAAATTGAGATAATTTCGGCAATCGTAGTGGGTTGTTCAGAAGCGATTATCTTTGTGAAAACACCCGGCTTGCTGCTTATGCCGCGCGTTGCGGTCACTATCGCAGCGGCAGCATCATTAGCGGCGATGTAATCGCGAATAGTGTCAAATGGCACATAAATCTGTATAGGCTGGTTACGCAATGTGCGGCGTGCAATTTCTGCAAGAAGGCCTTGCTGTTTTCCGGTCGCCTGACCTGAACCATAAAGTGTGGATATTCGTGCGAGCAATGCTGTTACGCTGCAATTAGCGGTGGCAAATGCCCTTATCAGATTCTCTTGTTTGAGTTTTTCGTGAGCGTAGGCGGTTGTTGGTGCTGCTGGTGTATCTTCGGTGATAAGATCATCTGTTGCCCCTGCATAAATTGCACCTGCCGAACTGGCGAAAGTGAAACATCCTTTCCCGGCGATTAACCTTGGCTCGGATTTGACAAGATTAAGGAATGTCGACAGAACCCGCGTTTCAATCGCAAGCTCATCCGCACAACTGCCCATGGTGCCCAGACCTGCGGCCCAATAAATTTGCCAGTTATTTTCATCCCCTACAAAAGCACTAAATGCCTTAACCGCCGCCTCTAGCTGAACAGTAAGGTCACGTTCCCTACCCCATGAAAAACGCTCGGCTGGCGTGAACAAATTGATTTCCGTACCATGCAATGCCCTACGCAACGACGAGCCTAAAAGACCGCCGCCGCCTACAACCCAAGCTGCGGTCATGAGTGAATCCCCGTCCGTGTGGGCTTGGTGCTAATGACATACAGGGGTTTTCCCATAACGATGCCCATGGTTACCGCAAGATACTCAGCAATAACGCCGAGAGAGGTCAGTGTTGCCCCAGAAAAAAAAGCAACTACGATTAATAGTGATGCCCAACCTTGAACCGGATCATCATTGAAAAATTTACCATAAAATGCGAACCCGGAAATGCCTATGGCTACTGCCAGAGAGCAAAAACCCATCATGGTAATCAATCTAAGCGGACGGGTACCGGTGGTAAGGATCAAGTTCCAGAAATGGCCAAACAACTTTAAATAGGAGTACCCTGACGGTCGATCTAATTCATTTCTCAGCCGCACTGGACAGTGCCCCATGCGGCCAACAATCCAGAAAAGCCCAACGTCAAGATAGACTCCGTTGCCACAATAAGCCGCTAAGGTTCGCGAAATCTCGCCATCAACCAGTCGAAAACTATTGAATTTTCCTATCTGACTGTTGCCTAATAAAATAGCAGTGATGGCTTTGGCTGTCCGGCTCAGTATGTTCCGTAACCAGCCATGGGGTGGTGGATTTGTCGGCTGCGCGTAAACAAGCTGAAGTGATTCATTGACTGCGCTATCCAACATGCGTCCAATATCTACGGGGTCTTGTTGGCAGTCTTCATCAATCGTCGCAACCCAATCGCCCGTTGCGCTTGCCATGCCTGCCATAGTCGCTGCGTGCTGCCCGTAATTTTTTGACAGCCATATTGGCCGAACGAATGAATACTTAGCTCCGAGTTCCTCCAATACACTGTCAGATCGGTCAGGACCGCAATCATGCACAAGTATGACTTCACAAATCACATAGCGCGTTCCCTTAGGTGTCGACTGCCCGAGTGTCAGTGGTGCGATCTCAGCAATCAATGTCGGGAGAGTTTTCTCCCCCCGATAAACCGGGATAACGAGAGAAACGCGATGAGGTGCGGAATCATTCATGAGTTTTTTAGCTCCTTTATTGCTCTACGCGCATTTAAGGCCAAAGTGATTGTAGAGAAGTCTATGACCTTTGGGAAGAACCCGTGGACAGGTCGCCTGTCCCGTTCAGGCCGAGCCTCGACGCATGACAGGGTAGCGAAGAAGATTTTTACCCCCATACGTCAGCGACATTCCCAGTACGTAGTGAATTCTTTGTCGTTGTCGAGAGCGGATCCCATCAACGCGCAGGGAAATCAAAACTGCAACGCTGCACAAGACCTAAATCACTTAGGCTGACGCCCCTAATTCTTCTTCCATATTTCAATCTGGCTTTCGGGCAATCCAATGGTGTTTTCCAGATGATAGGGTTCAGTCTCTGTCATATGCATCAGGCCAAGCTTCTCGCGCCCATACTGGCCGTTGAATTTATCAAGCACGTTATAGATAACGTAATCGGGATGAAAATCATCGATTTGCTGTGGGCTATACCACCAGAAATGATAATCCTTAAGCGCTTTGCCATCAGGGATCGGCACAAATTGGTCATGCGCAATAGTGGCGCCATTCGGCACGGATTTTTCAATGTAGTTATAAACCTTGAACTGCGCGGTATCGCGGTAAAGATAAAAGCCCCGTATTTCCGCCAGATTGGCTTGAGCATGAGGATAGGCCAATGCGGCGAGGATAGAGACGAAACACAAACTAACTAGCGGCGCAGGCAATCGCATCCGGCGTAATCCGTTCTCTAGCACAAAAAGGATATTCAACATCATGACTGGCATCACCGGGATCAAATAGGCGGTGACAACAAACAGACGGTACATATAAGTCGTGAAAAGGACATTCGCGAGCGCGCTGATATTTAGAAAGAGTAACCCTTTAACTAGAAAACTTTTATTCCGCTTGCAACCGAGCCACCCCGCCATGAACAAGGTAGCGATAATAGCAGAAAGCGTCAGCGGCTGAGTCAATAAAAGTTCGCCCCAGGCTTTCATCGAAGCCAACCCTGAAGGCAACGCAACAGAAGCCTGGGTCTGCACGGCCGTATTGGCTATTTGCGCCGCTATTGCCTTTCTTAATTTCAGAAAAAAGGACGGGTTGACGATAAAAAAGACGGCGACAGAGAAAAAGGCGCTGCTGCCGATAAGGCGCAAGCCCCCTTCACGAAGAAAAGACATTGGCTTCAGTCCCTTTTTGTGAACCAGCGCCGCCAGCAAAAGAAGATAGATGGCGCCCGCAGAGAGCAGAAAAGAAGGCTTGGCCAAACTCGCCAGCACCAAAAATAGCAGCGTGGCATAATAATGAATCTTGCCCGACTTTTCATCCCACGGCGCCGCATAGAAATCATAAAGATAAATCAGCGAAAGATTGATAAACAGAACAGCAATAGGTTCAGGATGGAAGCGATAGCCATACATGGCCATAGCTGTGCCGCCCAGAAAAGCCAAGGTCCCCGCAAAAGAAGCAAAAGGCCCCACAAATTTGCGGAACAAAAAATACGTCGAAAGACAGGCTAAAAAACCATATAGCACATGCAGGATTTTCAGGCCGATATAGACGGTCTCAAAAACATTGGCATGGAACAACAGGCCGATCAGTTTGACCGGCAGCAAAACCCAAAAAGAAAAGAAGAAGTATGTCCACCCATAAAAAGAGGAATGATAACCCGCCATCTGATTATAGAGTGACATCGGCTGAAGAATTTTTAGCATCGAGTCGAGCATTGATGCATGATCGACACCGACAGAGCCGATAAAGGAAAAGCCGACATCGTTCATAATAAAGATCGACGGCACTGTGAAAATGGCTTGGATCAAAAGAAGCGCAATTGCCCAACGGGAAATAGAGAGTCTTTTGATCTCGCCCCATAAAAAACCGCGCAATTCGCGAATCAAAAGCCAGGATCCGCTTTTTGCCGCGCAAGCGGCGTTTAGGAAGCGGGAACCCGCAGCGTCAGGATGTTTCATTTGCAAAAACACATGTTATTTATTATTCCAGCTTTTCTAACAGATGGGGCTTCGGTACGCAAATGAGTCGTCCTGCAGGCCTCATCGTAGCCGCCTTAGGCTTGCGCGATGATTTTGGTGAAGAGCTGATCGAGATCGCGCGCAACGCCCGGAATGTCGAAAAACGGTGCCGTTCTGGCGGCGGCGCCTATTTTCTGGCCAAGCGCCTGGCGCAGGGTTTCATCTTGCCCAAGCGCAACGGCTTTCTGGACATATTCTTCCTGCGACGCGGCGATGGCCTCATCACACCCCAGGACACGTAACAAACCGGACGTAAGCCGGCCGCGGAAGGTGCCGCCTTCAAGCGCTATGACAGGCAACCCAAGCCACATCCCTTCGGTTGCCGAGGTCGACCCCGACTAAGGGAAGGTGTCGAGATAGATGTCTGACGCAGCAAGCCTGGTCATGACGTCTTTGCTGCCGGCAGCAGATGAGATAATGATACGCGACAGATCAATATCCATGTCAGCCGCCATGCGGGTCAGCGTCTCCTGAAAGAGCCGCGCAAAACGCGCACGCAAAAATGAGGAATTGAATGGCATGAGCAATAGGCGACTCTTGGGAACAGCTTGCAATATCTTTAACCAGACTTGCAACACATCGGGGCCCAACTTCAGCACATGCGCATTTGAGCCGAACAAAATCTCTTCAGCCCCAACCCCCAAATCGCGCCGCGCGGCATCTTTGTCGGTAACAACATCCAAGGGAACGGGCATGTAATAACCGATGCCGGGACAACTCAGGACTTTCTCGGTCAATTCAGCGTACAATTCGGGTCGGTCATAAACATCGCCGACCACAAAATAATCCATCTCCGGTATGCCAGAGGTCACGATATCCGCGACATACATGCATTGCGTTTTCGCCAACCGGGCGTGAAAAAGCAGGGCGGCGATGCTGTTGAAATCCCCGGGCATTGATGATGCATTCACAACAATATCGAGCTTCAGTTTACGGATAGATTCCAAGCCGGCGACTATGTCGTCACGGTCAATGGCATGATGCTTCACGCCACGATATTTTGCCTGAAACTCGGCGCGTCCGTCATTCGACCATGCAATCACATAGACCTCATAACGGTCTGGATCCAATGCAAAAAAAGGTGCGAAGAAATGGATTTCGCCACGGTAATGATAGCGGAGCAGTCCGATCTTTATTTTTCCCTGATGGGCATCGAAAGAATCTTTGCCCACCCTCTTAAGTCCGGGATGCCTGCTTTCATTGTAGCGGAACAGAAGCGACCTTTCGGCTTCGAGAATGCGTCGAAAGTTGGCCTGATTAATGCCAGGTATGGATACGCCATAGGCTTGGCCGAACTGTATGAGCTTAAGCGCGCGGATAGAGGGATCTTTGTCCAGATTTTCCGCAAACCAAACCAAGGCCCGCTCGACGAGCTGGACATGACGATCAGCTTCGCCAGGATATGTATAGGAAATATAGACATCGAAAATATAACGATAGATGAACAGCGCGTCTTCTTGTCCTGGCAACGCATCATGAAGAGCGACAATTTTCTCCCAAGGCAGATCGTAAGGTTTGTAATAAAGCATAGCGAGGCAAAGCGATGGCATGTCGCAGCGTGAATGGTTTGGATTCATAAAATCCGCAAGACCCGTCACAAAAGTTTGGTCTTTTTCTGTGCGTGAAATATTTTTCCCGAGCCAGCTCGCCGCGAGCACAAAGCCCTCGGCGCGCGTCAGAGACAATAGCTGCTGTTCGGAAGCATTCTGTAAACGCCGCGCCAGGACAGGGCGATACGCCCGATAAGTTGCAATCGACTTACTGTCGAGCGAGTTTTGTTGTAGCGCCACACAAATCTGTGGCAACTGCGGGATGACATCATTCGTTGCGCGTCCCTTCACGTAGTGAAACACCCTCGTTACGCGCCGTTTTACGTAGGGTATTAACTTTTTAATAAAGACATGCAACGTCATCATGGATTTTAAAACCTGCAACCACTGGGGTTAGTCTTAGTAGAAAATCAGGAACACGGATACAATTAACTACCTCGCTTGTTTGAGCATCAAAGAAGCCCATAAGAGTTTAAAATTGAATAAACGCGGCGCGCTAATCCGAAAGGATAAAGATAACAGCCATAGAAATCCGCCAGCCAGCGCCCGAAAGATTCCAGCCTTTGACGCGAACGCCGCCTCTGAACAATCGCATTTTCAGCAATAAAATGTTCAAACGCGGTCTCCCTTCGATCCCGGCGCGGTTCGGGGAAACGCCGTTTATGCGTTTGGGGAAAGCACTCGTAAAGTTTCAACAGCTCAGCCCGAAAGGCATCAGGAAAAGAGCATTGTTTCAAAATTTCGTATAACAAACCGGGCTTCGTCGGAAGAGAGAGTTCATGCAGGGCGCGGCCAACGAGCTGTGGCACCGTATCGCATGCCACGCCCGCCTGAGCAAACAGGTCGAAATTATTGACGGGCGTTTTCAACCCGATGCAAGGCACGCCATAGCGCGCTATTTCCATAAGAGCCGTCGGCGATCCCAAAGGAAAAGATTCCAGCGCAAGGTCGGCCATATGGATATATTTGTCCAAATCCACGGACGGAACAACGCCAATGGGATTAAGGCGCCCCCCTGTTTTGTACCAGGCGTCGCGCCATCTTTTTTCGTCTTTATCAGGGCCAATGACCAGAATGGCGGTATCCGGCGCCTTTGCCAGAATGGATTTTGCGGCTTCGATATAATCGAGCCCGGCAAAAGGCGCGAATTTATAGGAAGAAGCAATGGAAAGAATAATCTTGTCGCCTTCGGCAAACCCCAGCACTTTCTTCAAAGCCAGAATTTCTTTTTTGTCCGCAGGTTTTGTTTGGGGTTCGTCGATCGGCAATGGCAAAACATAATACCGTTCGACAAGCCGCGCCATCTGGTCGAGCGCCACAGTTTCCGACCGGTAATTGATGACCAGATCGGCAATCGATGCACCCAGCCAGAAAAGATGATCGGCATGATTGTAAAAAACAACAGGACGCGTGAAGCCCTCGTAACCGAAGGCCAGCATTGGCACGACATCATAGCCATGCACATGCAAAATAACGGCTTCGTATTTTTGCGCCATTTCCCGCAGGGCAATGGCTTTTTCAATCGGAAATTCAGGCGATAAGACAAGCACCTGCCCAGCGCGCGTTTTTGCTGCCTGTACCAGAAGATCGGGAACCGCCCTGCCGCCCTGGCTGGTCAGAACGACATCATGCGTTTGCTCTTGCGGCGACGCCTTGATCCAGCGCTCACAAACGCGTGTATGGCCACCGCTATTATAAGCGCGTGTAAAGATGTGCAGAAAACGCCCCGGGCTTATGGCTTGAGGCGTGGGCACAGGTAAAGTGTCGGCGATTTTTTGTAATTCGCGCTCAATCTCATGGGAATAGAGAATGCCGCAAGGATGATTAACCGCAAATAAAGCTGACTGTGCGCAAATCTGTACGCGCCGGTTTCGGCCTTTAACGCGATCGAGCCGTTTCAGCATGTTCAGGAACCGTACCCGGTCTTGCACCATCTTTAAGGAAACAGCATCGTTCATTCCGGAACCTCGAACGCCGCAACGGAATCGATAATCATATCGGGTTTATATTCGGCAAGAATGTCACGCGATAAAATACCCGAACAGACTGCGACTGTACGTAAGCCCAATTTTTTGCCCGCCACTATATCCTCGCCTGTGTCGCCGATAAGAGTGTCCCGCGGTGAGAATTCGGCGTTCAGGCGGATCACTTCGTCTTTACCGGCTTTCTGCGCTGTCACCAGAAGAGAGGTGAAGTATCCGCCCCAGCCAAGACCATCGACCTGTTGGCGCGCGCGCGCCGGATTTTGGCGGGCCGTCACAAGATAAAGGGGCATTTTTTTAGACATGCGCGCGAGAAAATCCGCGGCGCCCGGCAATGGTTTGTCGCCAGACAACCTTTCCGGTTCTTCGATTTTTTGCATCCAGGCCGTATTAAAAACGGCGATTTGCGCGTCACTATAATTCAAATAGCCCCGCAGCACATCGCGTTGCGTTGCGCGTCCGCGTTTGATGCGCCAGTACTCATCGAAAGAAAGCTGGCTTTCCGGCGCAAGTTCCTGAAACAGGGAATAAAGGCGCGGGCGAGGATCGATCAACGTTCCATCGAAATCGAGAAAGAGCCTAGCCATGCGGTTTTTCTTTTTCGAGGAAAGCCGTCTTCTCATAGCGATTTGACATGCCGATTTTTTTCATGCCCGCACAGTTTTCTCTTCGATTGTGGCCCAAAGTTTGTTGGTGCCCCGGTACCAATCATAACAAAGAGGCGCTTCAAAGAACAGATCAGACAATGCTTCCGCAAGAACCGGCACCCGCCCATCGATTTTTGCATCTGAAGGGCGATTCCCCGCGGATTCGAAAGGCTGCTGTAACCCAACATTCCAGGAACCGTCGTGCAAACAGAACCCCGCCGCTTGATCATGGCTATTTACCGAAATCGAGCAATTTGGCAATTCGGGTCCGGTCAGAACCGCGTCCCATCGCTCACAGTCACCTGGTTGTCGTGAGGCAACAGATGAAGAAAGAACGTCCTTATATCCGAGTTCGGCCATAAGGGCGATGACATGAATACCATAGAAGCGAAGAGCCCCTCCCCCACAATCACTATGCCGCTTCCAAGTTTGAACCTCAGCCCGATAGTGATGTGCCTGAAAGCGCCATTCGAGACTCCCCAAGCCGCGATTATTTCGCCTTAATGTCTTGCCCCATTCCGTAAAACGAAAGTTATAGCCAATGCGAAAGCGGCGGCCGGAAGCAATAAGCTTGTCGAGCAAAATATCCGCACGTTGCGGGGTAGGCGCAAGCGGCTTCTCCAGCATTAGAAATTGGACGGCTGAATAAGCAAGACATCGATCAACCCATTCGGCCTGAGCTTCGGGGGCCACGGCGATAACGACAGCATCGCTTTCCGCGAACAAACCGTCGTCATCCTCGGCCCATTGGATATCCGCGGCAAATCCGCGAATGTCGGGCCGTGAAAGAAGTTTCTCGCGATAGGACAGCGGCAGAACAATCCGGGCATGGGATTTTTGGATGAGAGCCGGAAGATAGCCATACAACCCAAAACCGCCACCAAGGATTGCGACTTTCATCTCAACTGATATCCTCGGGAGCGATAAGTTCGATGTAAGTGCCCCGATAGCCTTTGCCCGCCAGATAAGAACGAATCTCGGAGGCAATGTGCCAGGCTAAGTTTAAAAGAGGCCCCCGTTCCCGGGGCGCATCAAAATCATCATCGGACAAAATGGGGATACGTGTTCCGGGAATATAATGGCCGATTTTGCCCGATTGGGGCTTTTCATAGACAGCCTTAAGGAAATCAACATCTATTCCCAACATTTTTATGGGTATAGCGGCACGCCCTGGAAAAGCCTTGCCCACGATGGGGCCATGCTTTTCGGCGGCGGCTTGGATTTCAGCGCGTTTTTTGTTCTTCCAGGGATCAAGTTTCCGGGCCATGTCGTGAAAGGCGGCACCGAATCCTTGTTCCTTTTGTTTAAGTTGGTCCCACGCCGCAGGGATGCTTGCCCCACTTTGTGGCGTTAACACCACACGGATATTTCCATTATAGCGCGACGGAAAAGAAGCGTGGCCTACGCTCATGCCCAAAGAACCCGCAATATACGTAAAAGAGGTAAAGCTATAGGTGCGCGGATGCTCGTGGTAAAACGTGTCGAACTGGAATTTATCAAGAACCGCGCCCATATAATGGTTTTCAATGACGATGGCAGTCCCCTCGTGCTTAACAATTTTAAGGGCTTCCACAAGGTCGGCTAAATTTTCGATATGCGCAAAGACGTTCGTAAACGTAATAACATCCGGATGCCCAAATTGCGCGACAAAGTCTTTGGCAACGGCGGAATCGAAGAATTTATTCAAGACTTTATGGCCGTTTTCGGCGGCATCCTGAAAAGCCTCCGTTGGTTCAATGCCGTAGGTTTGAGCCCCTTTTTCGGCGAAGAAAGATAAAAGGCTTCCGTCATCGCATCCGATGTCGAGGATTTTTTTGCCCGCCAATGCGCCGAATGTTTCCTCACATGACTCCACAAGTTCACGCATTCCGCGCAATACGTCGGCGGTATGGCGTGCGCGATAATGATAATTGGTGGGAAAGAGCTCGCGTTTAGGGACCTGGAAGCGTTGATGGGCTGTGACACATTGGGAGCAATAGAGAATTTCGATCGGATATTCTTTACAAACCCTGGTGTCACCCAGGGGCACAAGATCATCGCACAGGGGATGTTCCCCCAAATCGAGAACCGAAGTTAAAGTTTTAGCACCGCAGACTTCACAGCCAGTGATTTCATGCAACATGATGGTAACCACCTGAGAACGTTTGATTTTACAGAAAAATACAGCCTCGATTTGTACCCGATCCCCCCAAGCGGTGCAAGAGGCGATTAATCAAGAAATAATTAGGCGTGCAGCTTTTCTTTTTCGAAGTAGGCCGCCTCCTCATAGCGATTTGACAGCTGCGAATCCGACGTTACGACGATTTCGATGATATAGGGATTATCGTCGGCCAGCACCGGCTTCAATGTCGCGACATCGTCCAATACACTTACGCGCCGATAGCCGATTTCATAAGCAGCGGCCAATTTTTCCAGATCGACGCAGGTGTAATCCTTATTATTCACACCGGTAAAATTATCTTTGTAATATTTGACATGAACCGAACGGATCATACCCAGCGCGTTATTGTTGAACACGATGCATTTGACCCCCAAACGCTTCAGCGATACCAGCATCAATTCCTGCACATTCATCTGCAGCCCGCCATCACCCATCAATGCCAAAGTCTGGCGATCGGGAAACGCGATTTTCGAGCCGATGGCCGCAGGCAAGGCATAGCCCATGCTGCCATGGCCGCAGGAATTGAGAAGGCGTTGCCCGCCTTTGACATCAAAACCTTGCGCGACCCACATCTGGTTTTGGCCGACATCGCAGGCCAGAACGGCATCGCGGGTCAGCATTGGCAATAAAGCTTCGACCACCTGTACCGGTTCCAGATGGCCGGGATTAAGATAGGCGGCGGCATGATATTTGATGCGCCATTCACGAATATGCGCGTGCCAGCTTGCGTAATCCGGCAAAGGCACAGAAGCAATCCGCGCGTTCAGTTCGAGTAAAAATGTTTTAAGATCGGCTCTGACCTTATATTCATCCTTGAACACGCGCCCCAATTCGCAGGGATCGATATCGACATGGATAATTTTGGCGGTCGTATAAACATCCGGTTTTTTGCCTACATGCTGTTGCCCCAGACGCGCGCCGAAAATAAGGATCAGATCGGCATTATTGACAGCGAGATTGGCATAAAGATTGCCATGCACGCCCGCAAAGCCATAACCGATTTCCGCGACATCGAGCGCATTGACCGTCGAGACAAGAGGGATATTCGTTTTACCCGCGAATGCACGCACTTCCTCGACCGCATGCCCCAAACGCACGCCACCGCCAATCAGAATGACGGGCCTTTTCGCTTCCTTGATTTTTTCGATGACGGGCGCGACATTGAATTCGGGCTTTTCCTCTTGGGGCGGGATGAAAGATTCCAGTTCATCCGGATCGATTTCCTTGAACTGGATATCGAGCGGTATGTCGATTAACGCCGCGCCCGGACGGCCGGAACGCGCCGACCAGCAGGATTTTTCCATTTCATAGCGAATGCGTTTTTCATCGGTCACCATTACCGCATATTTGGTGATGGGCCGCACAACACTGACGATATCCAGATCCTGAAAACCGTTTTGGCGCGCGCCGTTATCGCGCGCAACAGTCACACTATGTTCTTGCCCGGTGATAAAAAGCGTTGGAATAGAATCCATCTGGGCGTTGGCGATGCCGGTCACCAGATTGGTTGCCCCCGGCCCCGACGTGGCTACCGCAACGCCCAGATTTTCGGTTGTGCGGGAATAGCCATCGGCGCAAAAAGCGGCACCCTGTTCATTGTAATTCGCGATATATTCTATTTTTCCGGTAAGGACCATCTCGTCGATGACCTTGGCAATTGCGCTGCCCTGCACGCCAAACACATGCCGGACATTCTGCCTGACAAGAAAGTCAGCTATGTAAGCGGCGACATTCATGACCCTACCAAAGCTTAATCAGTGTTTTTTCAATCTGTTCCTGGGTCGTCAGTAAAGGCGCGCAATCCATGCCGCGCAACCACAAAAGGCCGTTGGGTAAGGGATTGTTTTCTTTGGCCAAACCTTGCGGCAGACGGTTATATAAAACAATATCCTTCAAAATTTTGGGCATATTCAGCCCCGCTTCGGCAAAGAACTGGATGGTCGTAAAAAAGCGGGAAATATTGATTTCCGTTGGGTTAGGCACACCGTTGCGGTCATACGTCATGTCAACGCCATAGATGCCGTGTGGCGTCGCGCTGACGGCTTTGACGGCGCGAACGGCGACATCATCCACAACGGGATCGGAACAGGTTTCGCCGATCTTGGTCACCCCCGTGATCCCCGACGGGCTTAGGGCGCTGTGTGCCCAGCCTTTGCGGCGGCGCGTTTGGCCGACCACAAATTCGCCGTCTTTCCAGATTGAAAGCCAGGTGATCGTCTTGTCCGTCAGCAGTTCTGCGGCAACGAAATCGCCCCAACCTTCCTGACGGTCGATCCATTCGACGGCTTCTTCAACATCGCTCGTCGGCAAAGCCCCTTTACCGCCGCCGCCGATGGACATGGAGCGTAGCCAGATACGTTTTTGTGGGCCACCCAATTCATCCAGAGCGCGTTCGACATCGGCGCGATTATGCAGAACTATATTTTCCGGTACGGTAATGCCCGCCTTCTTGAAGGCTTGCCAGGATTTGTATTTGTGCACGCAGGTGTCGATCGTCTGATAGTCGGGCACCAGCATTTTCACACCGGTTTGCTCAATGTCGTCGCGGAAAAGCAGTGCGACAGCCAATTCGGCATCATGCTGGAAATGAATCATATCCGGTCGTTCGGTTTCCAGGATTTGCAGCAGCGCGGCTTTATATTGCGGGTCGCGTGAATGCGGCATTAAAAATCTGCGGTGCGCGCGGCACAGCATGAGATCGGCGGGATCGCTGCCAATGCCCATAATTTCTTCCGGGCAATCCCCCATCAACAAACAATTGATGACGCCATTGGCCTGCGCACTGCCTGCACCCGTGACGATAATTTTTTTTCTGGACATCGCGCCCCTACTCGGCAACTAGCTCGGCATAACCCATGCCCGCCATACCGTAATGATTGCCACAATAAAAGAGATAGGTTTTGTCTTGAACCTGAAGTCGCTCGGCAAAGGCGACCATCTCCGAATCCCACCCTGATGCGGATACATCGATGCCGACTTGATCGTCTTTGCGCATGAAATTCTTGCCATCGCGGGATTCGCCATAACCAAGCCGATATTTTTTCGACAGGCTGCGGATCGAATAAATGATCTTGTAGACGTCGCCTTCCTTCCACAGGGTGCATTTCGCGATGCCATGCTCATCCTCGCTGCCCAAGCCAACGGCCACATGTCCTTTTTCACGGGGCCATTCGATGGGCGACGCAGATTCCGCATATTTCAAATCATAAAGAGGCAGTTTTTTCTTTTCGCCATCGATCCAGCCGCTGCCGGCATCAGCCGTGTACCAAGCCTTGTAAACATCGCCTTCTTTAATCACAAAAGGAACACAGCGCGTCGAGCTTTCGCCATCGATACGGTCAAAGGTCGGCACGCGTGACGAGATTTTAGTGAAGCTATCGCCGTTATCTGTGCTGACGGCAACGCCGGCGAAAATCATATAGGGAACCTTCACACAGCTTTGATAACCGGAATAATACATATATAGCCTGTCCCCGTCACGCAGCAGGGATGCGGTCACCACGCCGTTATCATCGAAACAGCCGTCTTCGCCAATATCAATCACGGGTTCTTTGCTGTAGCCAATAATGCAGGAGGGATTCTGCGGGTCGACATCGACGTAACCGATGCGGCCGATATTTTTTTCATCGCACATCGTTACAAAAATACGCAATGTCTTCTCGTCGCGCAGATACGGAACCGGCACCATAGTATTCTTCTTATACCAGGGCAGGTTAAGTGTCTCATGACTGCAGATCAGTCCCTTTTTTTCCCACTTCATCGTTCCATCCTGTAAGTTCAGCCCCTTAAAAAAACACGGGGGAGTGTTTTAGGCAGCGTGGGCCAAAGCATAGGTTATATCTTTCGGATCCACAATAAAATCGGCATGAACGCTTTTATCATATTTGGTGTCGATTGTTCCCAAAACATAGGCAACACGGCATCCAACCGCCAGCGCCATATGTTGCCAATACCAGAAAGCATTGCCTTTAAATCCTGCGACCAGGATAAAAATCTTCGCCTCGGGTTTACAAAAAATAACATTGACGCAAGCGGCTCCCGCCTGAATCACGACCACATCCGCATGGGCAAACAGGTCGCATTGCTCGTTAAAAGACAGTTTTTCCGGAGCGATGACTTCGAACCCCTGACTGATCAGCATCCGTTCAATCTCTGGGCCATTTTTTAAACTTCTGACGACGGAGCATCGGCGCACGAAAATCTTTCGCGGCCATACGCGGTCCTTATTTTGCGGTAGCTGATTGCGCCCTTTTTCTCGCACCAGCCCCAAGGCGTATGGACTAAACAAACCCTGCGAACGCAGCCTTCGCAGTTTACGTCGCGGATCATAAGGAACATAACCGGCCGACGATATAACGATAAGCTGCCCGACCCTGACTTCCTGCTTGCCGCCAACAAATATGATGGGGTGGCCGGGAGCCACCAGGCCAATGGAATCTATAATATTGGGATGCAACCCCTCATTCACCAATAAAGGCACACCTGCATAGTCGGGGCATTGGGCGAAAACGGCGATGCGCGGTAATACTTCACTCAACCAGTGGGCATAATTAGCCGCGCATCCCTCGACGAAAGTTGCGGCTCTGTCGATATTGGAAACCGTATATTGCGCATACCATTTTATTCTTTTTCGCATGATGTCAATCCAGACGGCCCCCTTCACCTCTTCCACCGTCAGTTCGTTCTTGAGGTCATACAAATCGTGATGGATCGTGATATCATCGATGATAACGAAATTGCTGTGGCCACGGATTTTGCCGTTTTCAATCTGAAAAAGTTTGATGTCTGGAAACACATAATGATTATGCCCAAACGATAAACAGCCGCATAATTTAGCCGGATAAAGAACGGGCGGTGGCGTTTTCACCATCTGCTGTCGATGAAGCAAGGTCGCCTTTATTCCATTGGCGGCGATATAATGCGACATTTTGACAAGCGGTGTCGCATATATATGTATAAACATCAGGTAGGAATAAAAGGGCCGAATGCCGTTCCATATTTTTCTGACGCCCCATCTCAGGAATGGGATGTTTCTGATCTTGCGATAATAGAACTTTCCCAGCCAAGAATGCTTGGCATGGTCGAATGCAGACTCGTAAGTCGCGTCGCTGCATTGGTGAGGAACCCCAAATATGTTGATAACCAGGGCATCCTTTAAAAATCTGACAAAGTCGCGATAACGCATTTCGTTTCTTCTTCTGTTTGCAAGGGAGACAAAGGCAGGCTGATAACTTCGCCGGCCAGCTGTTCCGCAATCGGGAATGATTTAGGCCATGGCGCGTAACAGGGTTGCTGATGCGGCGGCGTGGGATAATGGATAACTGTGCCGATGCCTTTTTCGGTCAGGTATTTTTGCAAGACGTCACGTTTCTTGCTGCGCACCACAAACAGATGCCAAACAGGGTCGGCCCATTGCGGCACGTGAGGCAGGATAAGATCCGTGTCGCGCAATCCGTCCAGATAAAGTTTTGCTGTATGTCTGCGCTTTTCATTCCATTCGTCCAGCACCGCAAGTTTGACGCGCAATAAGGCCGCCTGCAGCTCATCAAGGCGGCTGTTATAGCCCGCGACTTCATGTTGATATTTGACCGAAGATCCGTAATTGCGCAGTTTGCGCAATTGATTGGCTAGATTGTCGTCATTTGTCAGAACCGCGCCGCCATCCCCGAGCGCACCCAGATTTTTGCCCGGATAAAAACTGGTGGCCGCGGCATGCCCCAACGAACAGGCTTTGTCCCCGTGATACAAAGCGCCCTGTGCCTGTGCCGCGTCTTCAATCACGATCAAGCCATGTTTGGCGGCAAGCGCCTTGATCGGATTCATATCCGCCGTCTGGCCATAAAGATGAACAGGCATGATGGCTTTTGTTTTTGGCGTGAGCGCCGCTTCGATTTTTGTTGGATCCATATTATGCGTGGCGGGATCAGGTTCAATCGCAACTGGCGTCGCGCCGCATTGCGACACGGCCAACCATGTCGCAATAAAAGTATTGGAGGGAACAATCACCTCATCGCCCGACCCAATACCATAGGCGCGCAGGATTAAATGAAGGGCATCCAGCCCATTGGCGACGCTGATGCAATGAGATACGCCGCAATAACGCGCAAATTCGACCTCGAACGCCTCGACTTCAGGGCCGAGAATAAACCAGCCTGAGTTGAGGACGCGTGAAAAAGCTTCCTCAAGCTGGGGCTTCAAATTTTGGTGCGCGCGCTTAAGGTCAAGAAAAGGAACCTGCATAAAGGTTACGCTTCCTTCGCGGCGGCGGCGAAATCCTCATAGTGACGGAAATAATCGCTTTCCTCATACACTTCGGAAGCCAGCACGAGGCAGACCGCGCCTGATGAAAAATTATCCAGATCGCGCCACATCATCGATGGAATATACAGCCCATTGTAAGAACGGTTCAGATGAATCTTTTGGCGTTCGCCTTTGCCATTGTCCAACGTAACGTCAAAACTGCCCGACATGGCAATCATCAGCTGTTGCAATTTTTTGTGGCCATGCCCCGCGCGCGTGGCGCCGCCCGGCACATCATACAAATAATAAACGCGTTTGATCTCGAAAGGGATATGTTCCCCCTGAACAAAAGTCAGGTTGCCCCGCGGATCGTTGATACGCGGGAGATCGATTACTTTGCACTCTGCGACCATAGGTTTATTTTCTCCCTAACCGGTTCATAACACACGCATCCTTGCCAAAAGGCAATCTATCCCTTATAGCCAATAAACTCAAGCGCATGTGCCTGTTTTTCCAAGTTTACGGGACGGGAATCGAGAATGAAAATTGAACGCTATACGCCGGAAAAGCAATCGGCCTGGAATGCGCATGTTGAGAGCGCCCGCAACAGCCATTTTATGCACAAGCGCAATTATATGGATTATCACGCGGATAGATTCGCCGACCATTCATTGATCTTTACCGAAGAGAACGGCGAATATCTCGCGATCTTGCCCATGTCGGAACAGGAAAAAACTCTTCATTCGCATCAGGGGCTGACTTTCGGCGGCTTGATTTTGGGTCATAGCGTGCGCAGCGGCGCGATTTTAGAGATGTTCGCTTTGCTGAACACTTACGCAAGCGAACGCGGTTTTAGCCGCATTGTTTATAAAGCGATGCCCTATATTTATCATCAGGCCCCGACAGGCGAAGATGAATACGCCTTGTTTCGGCAGGGAGCGCGGCTCTTCCGCGTTGACATAAGCACAACAGTGGATTTTGCCTATCCGCTTCCTTTTTCTTCCCTGCGCAGCCGCGGCGCGAAAAAGGCCCTGAAAGCAGGAATTGCAGTGCGCCGCAGCGAAGATTTTTCTGCCTTTCACGGCATTCTGAGTCGCATTTTACAAGACAAATATGAGGCGCGCGTGACGCATAGCGAGCAAGAATTGGTCATGCTGGCATCACGCTTTCCCGATAACATCAAGCTGTTCGGCGCCTATGCGGGCGAAGAAATGGTGGCAGGCGTTATTATTTTTGAAACCGCCACTGTCGCCCATGCGCAATATATTGGCGCATCGGATGCGGGGCGCGAAGCGGGCGCGCTTGATTTAATTTTCTCGACGCTTATTCAGGAAACATTCAAGCATAAACGTTATTTCGATTTCGGCATTTCGACCGAAGACGCCGGCAAAACGCTGAATGAAAACCTGATCGCGCAAAAGGAGGGGTTCGGTGGCCGCGGCATGACCCATAAATTCTACGAAATCAATCCAGCTTAGCCTCGACGTCCTCGCGGGTGATTTCGCGAACGGCGCCATGCTCCAGATGGAAAAAGCGGTTGCAATATTGGCGCACAATCTCAAGGCTGTGGGATGCGAAAACAAAGATGCCGACCGAACGAATAAGATTGATCATTCGCTCGCGCGCCTTGGCCTGAAATTCGGCATCACCCGTACCAAACATTTCATCAACCAGAAGAATGTCAGGTTTGGTCGATGTCGCCACCGCGAACATTAAACGTGTTGCCATGCCGGCGGAATAAGTGCGCACCGGCAATTGCAGGAAATTACCAAGTTCGGTAAATTCTTCGATATCCTTGATGTTAGCGGCGATGTCGTTTTTATTCAGCCCCAACAGCATCGACATGCGGGTAATATTTTCATAACCTGACAATTCGGGATCCATTCCGGCGCCAAGATCAAGCATGGTCGCCACGCGGCCTTTGCGCGTTACCCGCCCCTGTACCGGCGTATAAACCCCCGCCATTGTACGCAACATTGTGCTTTTTCCGGCGCCATTATGGCCGATCAACCCGACAGAATCGCCTTCCTTAATTTCAAAATTCGCGTTTTTTAACGCTGTAACGATCTGCACATGCTTGGCATCGCTTTCAATATGGCCGCCTGTGCTGATACGAACCAGATGGTTGCGCAACGACATGCTGCGGCTGTTATAGATGGGGTATTGAACCGTAACATCATCAAACTTTATATGTGCAGTCATGGCTATACCCAAAATGCGATGCGGTTGCGTTTGGCATTAAACAGGGCAAGCGTCGCGCCCCCGCCTACCACCAGCATGGCCACATTCATCAGCAACAAATGGGTCGGGACTGTTTCCCCTAAAAGCGGATAACGGATAATTTCGATCATATCGCCAAACGGGTTCAGCCACATGAATTTTTGCATAAGAGGCGGCAAGGCATTGGGGCGGTACATGACCGGTGTGAAGAACATCATCATCGGCATAATCATGCCGATCAGATATTCCAGATCGCGGAAACGCGCGCCCAGAATACCAACCAACAGAGCCATCCAGAACATGTTAAGGACGACTAACACAAAATCAGGAATAGCCCAAAAAGCCTCCAGCGACAGAGGTTGCCCCAAAATCAGAGACACAATAAAAAACAGGGGCAAAGTGTGCGCCAGATTGATGATATGCCGCAACAAGAGTTGTGCCGGATGCACAGACAAGGGCAGGCTGAGATTGCGGATGATATTGGCCTGTCGGGTAAAGACGGATACCGCCTCGTTTATACAGCCTGATATAAACTGCCAGAGAACCAGACCAACCGTCAGCAAAGGGACATAGGAAGCGCGATCAATTTTGAAAAGATAACTCCACACAAAACCCAGCCCCGTCACACCGATGGCCGTACTAATCGTGATCCAGCCGGGGCCCAGAACGCTGCGCTTGTAACGCGCACGAATATCCGACCAGGCCATGTACAAAATAAGCCGAGGATTGGAAAAGGCCTTGATCAGGTCTGCTATTCCGGAACGCATTGGGAATCCATATAATTTTCTTGAGCAAGATACGCGCAAAGGGAGTCGAAGCGGCAAGCTAAACAAAAAACACAGTCAAAGCAATAGCAGGAGCCTCGATACTATTCTGACAGAGGGATTGCGCCGCCTATTAGGCTTGCCGGTATTTACCCTGCATTGTAACTTACGTTTTGCGCCCAACCCTTTGACCAGAGAAGCAGACCCTTTGCCGATAATTTCCCAACCCCTGACTTCCGTCATTCTGGTCACCTATTATACTGGCGCATCATTATTTCACGCGATCGAATCAATTTTAAAGCAGCAGGCACCGGTCGAGTTGGTGATCGTTGATAACGGCAATCCCGAAGCGATTGTCACGCACATGCAGGCGATGGCCTCTGCCGACCCCCGCATTACTCTTCTGACCGGTCATGGCAATGTCGGGTTTGGACGCGGCAACAATTTGGGTGTTAAAGCTTCACATGGTGATTATCTGATTATTCTTAATCCTGACTGTGAGTTACGCAATGATACTCTTGCGATACTTCATCAACAGGCCACGAAACTTGTGTCGCCTTTTATGATTGGCGCACGTATTTTAAATGAAGACGGCAGTGATCAAAGGGGATGCCGGCGCGAATTACTGACGCCAACAACGGCCTTTATCGAAGCGTTACACCTATCGCGTTTCTTCCCGCATCTGCGCCTTAACCGACATCAAGATGCCCTTCCATCCGCGATAACCCCTATACCCGCTATCAGCGGCGCCTTTATGTTTATCTCGCGTCCGGATTTTGACCGGATAGCCGGTTTTGACGAGGAGTATTTCCTGCATGTGGAAGATTTGGATTTCTGTTTCCGCTTCCGCAAAGCCGGTGGCGAGATTTATTTTTCGCCGGACGTTGTTGTGACTCATATTGGAGGCACCAGCGAATCGCCTTCCGATTTTGTAGAACGGCATAAAACAAAGGGATTTATTCGTTATTTTCGCCAAAATTTTGCGGAGAGCACCCCTTTTATGCTATTATGTTTACTGGAAATTGCCATTTGGATGAGGTACTTTCTGCAACGCCGCCTGGGTAGGCGGTTTTTATAATGCAGCTTTTACCGGAACAACTATGAACGCGACGCACGCGCCCCTGCCCCACAGCCTATCGAACAAACCTATCCTTGTCACAGGAAGCGCGGGTTTTATCGGCGCGAATTTCGTTCTTGAATGGCTGCGCGATTATCAAGGGTTGGTCATCAGCCTCGACAAACTGACCTATGCGGGCAACAAGGCCAGCCTTGCCAGTTTGGATAACGACCCGCGGCATTTGTTTGTGCATGGGGATATTGGCGACGGTGAATTGGTTACCCAGTTGCTGACAACGCACAAACCTATGGCCATCATCAATTTTGCCGCAGAATCCCATGTCGATCGTTCGATCCACAGCCCTGCTGATTTTATCCAAACCAATGTCGTCGCCACGTTGAGCCTGTTGGAATCCACGCGGGTATATTTTTCAAATTTGCCTGAAGCCGACAAAAGCGTTTTCCGCTTTCTGCATGTTTCGACTGATGAAGTTTATGGCTCGCTTGCGCCCGATGCGCCCGCCTTCAGTGAAACCAACCAGACATTACCCAACAGCCCTTATGCGGCATCGAAAGCCGCTTCCGATCATTTAGTGCGCGCCTATCATCACACTTATGGCCTGCCTGTCCTGACCACGAATTGTTCAAATAATTACGGCCCCTATCAATTCCCGGAAAAACTGATCCCGCTGATGATCACAAACGCGTTGGCGGGCAAGCCGTTACCCGTCTATGGCGATGGGCAGAATATCCGCGATTGGTTATATGTCAGCGATCATTGCGCCGCCATTCGGCGCGTGTTGGACAAAGGCCGTATCGGCGAGATTTATAATATCGGCGGCCGTAACGAGATTAAAAATATCGATATCGTCCATACGCTTTGCGATATTTTGGATAAAGTAAAACCTTTGGCAACAGGCCGCACCTATCGCGACCAGATTACCTATGTCCCCGACCGCCCCGGCCATGATCGTCGCTATGCTATCGACGCACGCAAGATCGAAGGCGAGCTGGGTTGGACACCGCAAGAAACATTCGCGTCAGGCATCGAAAAAACCGTGCGGTGGTATTTAGACAATCAGGGTTGGGTCGATAATGTGACCAGCGGCGCCTATCGCCAATGGGTTAAAACCAATTATGAATCAGGCATACGGGCATCGGCATGAAGCGCAAAGGCATTATTCTGGCGGGCGGCGCAGGCACGCGCCTTCATCCCGCGACACTTGCTATATCGAAACAGCTTCTGCCGATTTACGACAAGCCGATGATTTATTATCCGCTGACGACCTTGATGTTGGCAGGCATCCGCGACATCCTGATTATCTCCACGCCCCAGGATACGCCGCGTTTTGAACAGTTACTCGGTGATGGCAGCGCATGGGGATTGAATCTGCAATACGCAGTACAACCTTCGCCAGATGGGTTGGCACAGGCCTTTATCATTGGGCGCGATTTTCTGGGCGATTCTCCGGCCGCGTTGGTTTTAGGTGACAATATTTATTTCGGTCATGATTTGCCGCAGATGCTTAAACAGGCCAATGATGTCGAAGAAGGTGCGACCGTATTTGCGTATTATGTCGGCGACCCCGGCCGTTATGGCGTTGTCGAATTCGACGAACAGTTTCGCGCCATCTCAATTGAAGAAAAACCGAAACAACCCAAAACCAACTATGCCATCACCGGTCTTTATTTTTATGACAATAAAGTTATCGATTATGCGGCCAGCCTGAAACCTTCGCCGCGCGGCGAGTTGGAAATTACCGACCTGAATTGCCTTTACATGAATGACGGAAAATTAAATGTGGGGATTATGGGGCGTGGGCACGCATGGCTGGATACCGGCACCCATGAATCTCTTTTAGAAGCGAGCCAGTTTGTTCAAACCATCGAACGCCGCCAGGGAATGAAGATTGCCTGCCCCGAAGAGATTGCCTTTCGCATGAATTACATTGATGGCGCGCAGTTGGAAAAATTGGCAGCACCGCTTTTGAAAAACGCTTACGGCGCATATTTGATGAATATCCTTAGGGAAAACCGTCGATGAAAATCACCCCTACCAGACTCAAAGATGTTGTGATTCTTGAACCGCACGTTTATGGCGATGCCCGTGGTTTCTTCATCGAAAGCTATAATGCACAATTGGTGCGCGAAGCTTTGGGCGATAATGTTGATTTCGTGCAGGACAATCATTCGCGCTCTGCCCGTGGGGTTTTGCGCGGGTTGCATTATCAGATTAAACAACCGCAAGGCAAATTGGTTCGCGTTGTTAAAGGCCGCATTTTTGATGTGGCCGTCGATATGCGCCGTTCGTCGCCAACCTTTAAACAATGGGAAGGCATAGAATTATCGGAAGATAATTATCGCCAGCTTTGGGTGCCGCCAGGTTTTGCGCATGGTTTTGTGGTTTTATCTGACTCTGCCGATGTCCTTTACAAGACTACGGATTATTACGCGCCGCAGCATGAGCGCAGCCTGTCATGGAATGACCCCACAGTGGCGGTTGAATGGCCGATTGATTTTGCGCCGATCTTGTCCGCGCGCGATGTGGGCGGTCTTTCCTGGGATCATGCAGAAACTTTTGCATGAAAATTCTTCTGTTTGGCAAAAACGGGCAAGTGGGATGGGAATTGCAACGTAGCCTCGCGCCTTTGGGCGATATAGTGGCACCGGATAGCAGCGCGTGTAATTTTACAAATCCCGATACAATCGCCGATACGATCCGCGCTTTGTCCCCCGATGTTATTGTCAACGCCGCCGCTTACACCGCCGTGGACAAGGCGGAAAGCGAACCCGATAAGGCTATGCTTGTTAATGGTCACACCCCCGCTCTTATTGCGCAGGAAGCGGGGAAACTTGGCGCATGGCTTGTTCATTATTCGACCGATTACGTTTTTGACGGTAGCGGCGACACACCTTGGCGGGAAACAGACACCCCTGCGCCACTTAATGTCTATGGTCAAACCAAACTCGAAGGCGAGCAAGCTATTCAATCATCTGGTTGTCGCCATTTGATTTTCCGCACCAGCTGGATTTATGGAACCCACGGCACCAATTTTGCAAAAACTATCCTGAACCTTGCCAAAACCCGCGACACATTAAGCATTGTCGACGACCAGATAGGCGCACCGACAAGTGCCGGTTTTATTGCTGATGCAACGGCACAGGCGCTTGGCATTCTCCGCGCCCATCCAGACAGCGGTGGCTTGTATCATCTGGCGTCCCAAGGTGCCGTTTCATGGTATGATTATGCGCGTTTTATCATCGACAGAGCGCAGCAAACAGGGATTAAATTGAAACTGAAAACCGAGGCCGTGACGCCCATACCATCAAGCAATTATCCGACCCCTGCCAAACGTCCTTTGAATTCACGCCTTGCTATCAGCAAAGCCCAACGAGCTTTTGGCGTTTCTGCTCCCTTATGGTCTCACGATGTTGCGCAACTGGTTGCAACACAGAAAGATTGATAGATAACAAGCGAATACAGTGCTTTTTAATGAAAAAACAAAAAAGAACAAAAAAAGAACTTGCAAGATATTGGAAACCGGATTATAGAACAAACCAGAAACATTGATTGCCCACCCCGCCTATCGAATCGTTCCTCGTACTTTCTTTTCCTGCTAACCCAAGAAGGAGCCACCCATGAGCAGTTCACGCAAAGCCGATCTCCATATCGTTGAAAAAGAAAGCAAGGAAAGCAGCATGAACCCCGAACGTCAGAAGGCACTGGATGCCGCGCTTTCTCAGATTGAGCGCGCGTTTGGCAAGGGTTCGGTGATGAAGCTAGGGCTGCAAGGGGCAGCGGCGGAAATCGACACGATCTCGACCGGTTCGTTGGGTTTGGACATCGCCCTTGGCATCGGTGGGTTACCCCGTGGCCGTATTATTGAAATCTATGGACCGGAAAGTTCCGGCAAGACCACGCTTGCTTTGCATGTGATTGCGCAAGCGCAGAAAGGTGGAGGCACTTGTGCCTTTATTGATGCCGAACATGCCCTTGACCCCGTTTATGCACGCAAACTAGGAGTAAAAATCGATGACTTACTCATATCCCAACCGGATGCCGGCGAACAGGCCCTCGAAATCGCTGACACTCTCGTACGTTCCGGGGCCGTTGATGTTCTTGTGGTCGATTCAGTGGCGGCTTTGGTGCCTCGCGCGGAATTGGAAGGCGAAATGGGTGACAGCCATATGGGTTTACAGGCTCGCCTGATGAGCCAGGCGTTGCGCAAACTGACCGGGTCTATTTCCAAATCGCGCTGTATGGTTATTTTCATCAACCAGATCCGCATGAAAATTGGCGTGATGTTCGGCAACCCCGAAACAACGACCGGCGGTAATGCGTTGAAATTCTATGCCTCGGTTCGTCTTGATATCCGCCGCATTGGCGCGATTAAAGACCGCGAAACGGTGGTTGGCAACCAGACGCGGGTTAAGGTTGTAAAGAACAAGTTGGCGCCGCCTTTCCGTACTGTGGAATTTGACATTATGTATGGCGAAGGCATTTCGAAACTCGGCGAATTGATCGATTTGGGGTCGCAAGCCGGTGTGGTTGAGAAATCGGGCGCGTGGTTTTCCTATGACGGACAACGCATTGGACAAGGCCGCGAAAACGCCAAACAATTTATGCGCGATAACCCCGAAATGGCCAACGCCATCGAACAGAAAGTTCGCGGCAATGCCGGATTGGTCGCAGACAAGATGATGGTCGGCGGCCCCGAAGGGGATGAGGAAAAAGAAGAGTAATGGCTAGAGAAAGGAAAAAAAATGCAACGGAACATTCTAAATACTCAAAGAGTTCAAGTGTATAATGTAGAGTTATACAATCTAGAGACAGACGGTATGCAAAAGTCGCGACGCATGGCTACAAAAGGCGGCGCTGAAAAAATGGGAGGCACAATAATCCCAGAAACATGCGTACTTATTACTTCGGATCAATTAGAAAACGGAGAAGAATGGACAGCATTGGACTTTAAAGCATCTGACGCAAACCCAGGCCCTTTTTAGTTGAATTAAGACTAGAGTTTGAGAAAGGCCGTCCGGCAACGGGCGGCCTTTTTTATGCTTGCGCAAGGCGCGGGTTAACACGCCCCCACAATAGATGATCTTCGCGCTTGCCGTTGATTTGCAGATAGGCCTTGGCGAAACCTTCTTCGACAAAATCGCATTTCCTCAACAACGCTTTGCTGGGGTTATTATGCGGCAGACAGCTGGCTTCAACCCGATGAAGCCGCAAAGTATCGAATGCGAAATCACAAACCAGACCGAGGGCTTCGGTCATAATCCCCTGCCCCGCATAGGGTTTGCCCACCCAATAACCAATGGTGCCTTTTTGCGCGGCGGCAAAATGCACATCGCCCAAGGTGATGCCGCCGACCAGAACGGGCCGTTCGCCTTCATGAAGAAAAATGCTGAAGGTAAAAGCCTTACCCGCCCGCCAATCGCGCCATTGGCGGCGCAAAAGGGAACAATAAAAATTATATGTCAGGCAATTGGGCGGCCATTCCGGTTCCCACGGCACCAAAAAATCGCGGCTGGCATCACGCAACACGCGCCATTGTTTCCAGTCTTGACTGTCAGGCATGCGCAGCAAAAGGCGCGGCCCCATAAGTTGCGTATCAAGCGACGGGTGCGGGCGTGACGTCGGCAACGCCAGAAAAGATGAAAACCAATCCATCAGGCAGCCAGACGTGCAGCGATTTTTTTATAATCTTCCAATTCTTCGACGGGGCCGAGCGCGGTAAGGATGGGTTTACGCGCAAAGATTTTTTGCGCCATGCTTTGCACCTGATCTTCCGTTACCGCCGATAATTTATGCAAGATTTTTTCGGCAGGAATCACATGGCCATAAGTGAGGATTTGATGTCCCATAATTTCGGCGCGGCGCATGACATTTTCACGCCCCATCAGCAGATCGGCACGGATTTGCGCCTTGGCGCGCGCCAATTCGCCGCGCGTTATATTTTGACGCACATCTTGCAATTCATTGCACATAACGGGCACCAGTTCGCGCAACCGCTTGGGATCGGTTCCGGCGTAAATCTGAAAAATGCCGGCGTCCTTTAAGCCGCTGTGGGATGAGCTGATGGTATAAACCAGGCCGCGTTTTTCGCGTATTTTTTGGAACAGGCGCGAGGAAGATGAGCCGCCCAGCACGACGGATAAAAGTTGCGTCGGGTAATAATCTGTTTTGGCATGATACCCCGGGCCCGCAAAACCAAGAATAAGATGCACCTGTTCGATTTCCTTGGGCGACAGCGTGACACCGCCCGCAACGCGCGCCTTGTCATCGACAGGTTTCTTACCGCGCGGCAATGAGGCAAAATGTTTTTGCGCCATGCCGACAAAATCGGCATGTTTGATTTTGCCCGCTGCGACCACAACCATATTAGCGGCAGTGTAATAACGCGCGACATAATCGGTGATGGCAGAACGCGGCAAGCGCGCGATAATGTCGGCGGAACCCAAAATGGGGCGTCCGGCTTTTTGGTTGGGCAATGCGAGTTTATACATAAGATCGAAGGCGTAATCTTCGGGGCTGTCGAGGTCGCGGCCGATTTCCTGAATGATCACCTGCCGTTCGCGGTCGAGTTCTTTGGGATTGAAAACCGAATTGCGCAACATGTCACCGATAATGTCGATGGCGTTTGCGGTTTCTTCGGGAAGGACGCGGGCGTAATAGGCCGTTTCTTCGCGCGAAGTGTGGGCGTTCATGGAGCCACCCTTGTTTTCTATCGCGGTCGAGAGCGCATAAGCCGACCGTTTTTTGGTGCCTTTGAACATCATATGTTCAACCAGATGCGCGACGCCATTGGCGTTCCACGGTTCGTTGCGTGTGCCCACCCCCACCCATGCGCCGACTACCACGCTTTCCGCATCCGCCATTTCATCGGTAACAATGCGCAGGCCATTATCGAGCGTGGTGATTTGGACGGTCATTTTTTATGGTCTTTCATAAAGTCGATCAGGGCGTTGATGTCGGTGGATGTTTGGTAAATGCGTTCCGGTTGCTGCATCAAGGCTGCAAGTTTAGATGGCAAGGGCGGTGTGATGTTAATAGCCCGGTGAACCGTTTCGGGGAATTTGGCCGGATGGGCTGTGGCAAGGCAGATGATGGGGTGCATCAGATTTGCGGAGAGATTTTGCGCGACCTTCACGCCGACAGCCGTGTGCGGGTCGAACATATAGCCATTATTTTGTTGGGTTGTCTTTATGGTTTCAAGCGTTTGCGCATCATCGGCGCGGCCAGCCGCAAATATTTTTTGTGCCTGCACCTTTTGTTCTTCGGCGACGGAAAAACTTCCTTTGTCCTTTAAATCATTCATCAGGCCGCGCAATTGCGTTGCGTTTTGCCCGCAGAGATCAAACAGGAAACGTTCAAAATTGCTGCTGATCTGGATATCCATGCTGGGGCTGATTGTGTTTTGCACAGGCGCGGGCGACATTGCGCCTGTTTCAAAAAAACGCGTGAGAATGTCGTTACTGTTGCTGGCAACCACCAGTTTGCGCACCGGCAAGCCGCATTTCATTGCCGCATAGCCTGCGAAAATATCACCAAAATTGCCCGTGGGCACCACGAAACTGGCCACGCCGTCAACGCGCGATGCGGCATAAAAATAATAAACCAGTTGCGCGAGGATGCGCAGCATATTGATCGAATTGACGGTGCTAAGATTCCATTCGGCGCGCAGATTTTTATTGGCGAACAGGTTTTTGACCATCGCCTGACAATCGTCGAACGTACCATCAATAGCGATCGCATGGATATTGGATGCGGCAACACAGGTCATTTGCTTGCGCTGGATATCGCTGGGTCCCTTTTCTGGATAGAGAATAAACACGTCGATATTTTTGCGGTTGGCGAGCGCGGCGATTGCGGCGGAGCCCGTGTCACCCGATGTGGCGCCGATAATGGTGGTGGTATGCGTGGCATCGCGCAGGAAATATTCGAACACATGCCCCAGAAATTGCAACGCGATATCCTTGAACGCCAAAGTGGGGCCGTGGAACAGTTCAAGGATTTTTAAGTTGCCGACATCGACCAAAGAGGTAACATCCGGCGCATCGAAAACGCCGTAAGATTTTTCGATGATGTCGCGCAAAATATCATCGGGAATAACGCCATCCATGAAAACTTGCAGAACACGGAAAGCGATTTGCGCGTAAGATTCACCACGCATAAGGGCAATAGTCATCGGCGTGAATTGCGGCCATTCAACCGGCACATACAATCCGCCATCCGGCGCGAGCCCCGCAAGCGTCGCAGCACGAATATCAACTGCGGGCGATTGGCCGCGCGTGCTGTGGAACATCACGGTCATTTTGTCACCGGCAAGGTGGCAGCTTCGAGCCAGATGCGGGTTGATTCATCGACCATCGGGCTTATCACCTGTTTGACGCGGGCGTGATAATCGTTAAGCCATTTAATTTCTGCATCATTCATCAATGCAACATCGATCAATTTGCGGTCAATGGGCGCAAGCGTCAGCGTTTCGAAACCCAACATTTTGCGTTCGGCCACAGGGTTGAGAATTTCAACCACGGTCTGCAAATTTTCGATACGGATGCCGTAATGCCCCGCTTTGTAAAAACCGGGTTCGTTCGAAACGACCATGCCGGGTTGCAACGGAACCTTGCTGCGTTTGGAAATGCCCTGCGGCCCTTCATGCACCCCCAGATAACAGCCGACGCCATGCCCCGTACCATGGCCGTAATCCAAACCCACTTCCCATAGATATTGGCGCGCCAACACATCCAGCTCGCCGCCGCTTGTGCCGACGGGAAATTTTATCGCGGCCAACGCTATATGCCCCTTGAGGACGCGCGTGAAACGGTCGCGCATTTCGGCGCTTGGTGTGCCAATAGCAACGGTGCGCGTGACGTCCGTGGTGCCGTCGAGATATTGGCCGCCACTATCGAGCAGGAAAAGTTGCCCTTGTTTTAATTCGGCATCTGTTGCCGCCACGGCGCGGTAATGCACGATGGCGCCATGTTCGCCTGCGCCCGCGATAGTGTCAAAACTGGGCCCGCGGTAATGATTATTGGCTTCGCGAAACCCGGCCAGTTTTTGTTCGACACCGCGTTCTGTTATTACATTAGTTTCGCATCGTTGATCGAGCCAGGCAAAGAAACGCGCCAACGCCGCACCATCACGCCTGTGCGCCGCCCGCATGCCATCAATTTCGGTGGTGTTTTTCACGGCGCGGGGGAGTTCGCACGGGTCTTCACCGGATTCGAATTTAATGTTGGCTGTGCGAAGAATAACCGCGATGGCTTCGGCGGCTTGCGCCGTGTCGAGCCAGACGGTGCCATTGATTTTGGCAAGTTCATCCGCAAAGACATCGGGCGATAAAAGCGAAACAGCACCGCCCAGATGCGCGGGCAATGTGTCGGTTATTTTACGTTCATCGATAAAATATTGCACCGAACCATCATCGCGGATAATGGCGCGGCTGAGCGGCAATGGCGTGTTGGCGACATCGCCGCCGCGCACATTGAGCAACCATGCGACCGATGTGGGGTCTGCGACGATAAACACGGCGCAGTTTTTCTTTTTTAACGCCGCCGCGATATCGCGGCGTTTATCTTCGGATGATTTTCCGCTGTAGGCGATATCATGCGGATGAATAGGCTCACACGGTGGCGCGGGTTGCGCGTCCCATATCGCATCGACGGGGTTGTGGGTGACGGCAACCGCCTCGGCACCCGTTTTGGCCAATGATTTTTTGAGGCGTTCTATGCCATCGACTGTGTGCAGCCACGGGTCGAAACCGATTTTTGTGCCTGTGCCCGTATTTTCTTCCAGCCATGCCGTTGGGGTTTTTTCGGCGCTGTCGAACACGGTGAACAAATCTTGCGGGACTTGTTGCGCGGCTTGCAATGTATAACGGCTGTCGGTGAAAAAACCGGCGTGGTCTTTGAGCACCACGATGTAACCCGCCGAACCGGTGAAGCCGGAAAGAAAATCGACGCGTTGCGCGAAAGGCGGCACATATTCGCTTTGATATTCATCGGCCATCGGCACCAGAAAACCATCGACATTTTGCGTGGCGAGCCGGTGACGGAGGGCGTTGAGGCGGGAGGCATAGTCGGACTGGTTCATCCAGTCATATTGCCTTGTTTGGCCTGTGCAGCGCAAGTACCGACCATTCGCCGATACGCAAATGTTTGCAAAGCGTTAGGCCTTGCATCCTGTGCGCCGCGATGACCTTGTTGGCCTGTGTCGTTAGCAGGCCGGAAAGAATGGCATAACCGCCCGGGCGAAGATTGTTTTTTAAATCATACGCAATCTGGCACAAAGGGTTGGCAAAGATATTCGCCATGATCAGACCATAGGGTGCCGAGGCGCGGATGAGCGTTGAGCCATAACCCCGCCCGCGCCCGACGCGGATATGTTGCCCGAGTCCATTGCCACGCACATTATTTTGCGAAATTTGCACCGAGTCCGGGTCGAGATCGACAGCCACGGCACGCCCCCGTGTGGCCTGAACACAGCCCATCGCCAGAATACCCGAACCGCAGCCGATATCGGCCATGCGGCGCGGGCGGAAATTTTTTCTCAGCAATTCATCGAGCAGAATAAGGCAGCCACGCGTGGTTGGATGTTCGCCTGTGCCGAATGCGTTAGTGGCGTCGATTTGCAGCGCGAATAAACGATTGGGAACCTGATGGCGGTGCATCGCGCCATGCACAGTCCAACGCGCAATTTTGATGGGCGGGAAATCTTCGGCGACTTTTTTAAGCCAGTCGAGATTGGGCGCGGGACGGATGACGGGTGCTGGCAGTTTGATTTTAGTGAGCCCCGCATAGATGGCGGCGCGCGCGGTCATTTCTGTTGGGTTGGGTTCAAAGTCGAAGATGGCTTCGACCAGTGCGGTGTTTTTGCGTGGCGGGGCAAGGATTGTGAGGGATACGCTGTCTTCGGCGTATAATTCCGAGATTGCATCGGCATGCGCGGGGGGTGTTTGGATGGTGAGGATCCAGAGATTTGTTTGGCCGCGCATGGGATGTCCTTGTGTAGTGCAACGAGCGAACCCCTCACCCTTAAAAACTAAGACTTACGCCTCAAGAGCGTAAGCCTAAGTTTTTAAGCCCTCTCCCTCAAGGGGAGAGGAAAGCCTGTTGCATCTTTCGTTCTTCTAATTCGAGTATCGTTTAGTTTTTCTTCTTTTTATCTTCGTAGGGGTTTTCGCTCTTCATCAGCTGCCAGCGGATAGGGATGCCGGACAAATTGAAGGTATCGCGCAGCCCGTGGGTGAGAAAGCGTAAGTAGCTTTCGGGCAGATTATCCGGCTTGTTAACCCACATGGAGAAAGTCGGCGGGCGCGATTTAACTTGCGTCATGTAACGCAATTTGATGCGTCGGCCGCCGCTGATGGGCGGCGGATGATTGGCTTCCATGTCTTCCAGCCAGCGATTGAGTTTGCCGGTCGAGACACGGACATTCCACATTTCATACATGCGCATGGCGTCGCGCATCAGGTTTTTTAAACCCTCGCCTTCCAACGCGCAAATGGGCACCAACGGTACACCCGTGACCTGCGCCAGAGAATCTTCGGCCATTTCGCGGATGGTTTTTAACGTGCCTTTTTTATCTTTGATCAAATCCCATTTGTTTAAAGCGACAACCAACGCGCGGCCTTCTTCTATCACATGCTTGGCAATGGTCAGTTCTTGTTTATCAAAAGGTTGGGTGGCATCAAGCACAAGGATAACCACATGCGCCAGACGAATGGCACGCAGAGATTCCTGCACACTCATTTTTTCCAATACTTCAGTGATGCGCACGCGGCGGCGCATGCCTGCGGTATCAACCAGACGAATGGCCTGGCCGTGATAATCCCACGCGATGGGGATGGCGTCGCGGGTCAGGCCCGGCTCCGGCCCCGTCAGCATGCGGTCTTCACCGATAAGTTTGTTGATGAGCGTCGATTTGCCCGCATTGGGACGGCCGACCACGGCGATGATCAGATGCTTGTCTTCTTCGTCTTCGCTTTTGGCTTCTGCCGCTTCGGCTGCTTCGGCAAAGGGGGTGAGGATTTCATACAGATCCATCATGCCGTCGCCGTGCGCGGCCGAAATGGGCAGTGGTTCACCGAAACCCAGTGATACTGTTTCTTCCATCGAGGCGGGCAGACGCGTGCCTTCGCATTTATTCGCGATGAGCAAAATCTTTTTACCCGTTTTGCGGAGTTCGCGGGCGATGATGGTATCTGCCGATGTGACCCCTGCCCGCGCATCGACAACCAGCAACACTACGGCAGCTTGCGCCAAGGCTTGTTTGGTTTGTGTGGCGGTGCGCGCGCCGATGCTGCCTTTGACACGCGTGTCTTCTAGCCCTGCGGTATCGATAACGCGAAAACGCATATCGAACAGGTGGCCGTCGCCTTCGCGCCAGTCGCGGGTTACGCCCGGCTGGTCATCGACCATGGCCATCTGTTTGCCCACCAGACGGTTGAATAAGGTGGACTTGCCAACATTGGGGCGTCCGGCGATAGCGATTGTAAATGTCATTATTTCAACGCAATGAGTTTGCCCTCATCCGTCAACACATACATTGTGTGATCGACGATGATGGGAGAGAGATAAAGTGGGCTGTCGAGATCAAAGCTGTCGATTTTCGCGCCGTCAGCGGGCGAGAAGCTGGCCAGCTTTCCTTGGGAATTGACCATCCAAAGACGTTCGCCCGCCAATAGGGGCCCCGTCCATGTTATGCGGTCGGAATCTTTGTCTTTTAAATCGACTTGTTTGGGCAGCGTTACAATCCACAACACACGTCCGCTGTCACGCGCCAAAGCCATCAGCTGGCTTTCGCCGCCATAAACAAAAACGGCATCGCCTGCCACAATCGGTGTATCGATGCCGCCGATATCGGATTCCCAGACGCGCTCGCCGTTGCGTTGTTCGACCGCCGCGATGCGCCCGCTGTGGCTGATCGCATAAATGCGGCCACGGTCTATAACCGGCAAGCCGCGGATATCGGCGATAGCCGGCAAGGCGCCCACCGCCGCCGGTGAGGCGAGGGAATAGCTCCACGACGTGCGGCCATTTTGCACGCGCAGCCCGAAAATTTCGCCGGAGTTATACGCGACAATCGCGGTGTCGCCGTCGATGGCGGGGCTTGATGCGCCCATCAGCGTTGCGCTTTCGGCGACGCCGACCTGATGCCACAAAATATTTCCGTTTACGGCGTCCAGAACATTCAATTCATTATCGATGCTAAGCACATAGACGCGGTTATCGGCAACCGTCGGTGCGGCACGTAAAGGCTTCAACAAAGATTTGCGCCATTTCACGCCGCCCTTGGCTGTGTCCAGCGCGACAACATCGCCAAAGCCGGTTGTGGCGAATACTGTGTTGCCATCCACCGCCAGGCCGCCGCTGATCGCTTTTTCATCACTGTGTTTCGGTGTCGTGTCATATTCCCATTTCACATCGCCGCTTTTCGCGTCGATGGCGCGCACCAATCCTTGGGCATCCATTGTGTAAATGGTGGTACGGTCGGCGACAGGGTGCGCCAGCAATTTAAAATCGGAATCCGAACCGTCACCGATGCTGGTCTGCCACAGCTGTTTCGGATGCGGCGACATTTCGGCGTAGGGTTGCGCGTGGCTTGCATCGTACCCTGTTTGTGGCCATGACATATTGACCATCATCGGCGGCAAGGTTGGTTTGTTACTGGCGACATCCTTGTCGGCTTGTACTGCTTTCGCTTCCTCGACTACGGGCACGCGCGTGCCTTTGACCGTGGAGCCGATTTTATCGTTGTTGCCATCGCAAGCCACAAGAGCGACGAGCGCGAGCAAGCAAAGCAGACAGGATTTTATGCCGGACATGCGTGTGTTTCCTTATTTCAGACTGCGCAAAATGTCGGAAGCGCGGGTCATAATGCTTTGCGGCGCGCGGGCATCTTGTGACAGGATTGTAAAAATTTCTTTCGCCTTGGCGGTGTCTTTGGCCCGGATGGCCAGATAGCCTTCATCCTGTAACGCCGAATAATGCCATGTGGCATCGATGACCGCCAAAGGTTGCAAGCGGGCATCCAGCGCCGTTATATCGCCACTATCCAGTTGCGCTTCGACAGACAAGAGAGTGCCCAGCTGGCGGAAAGCGATATCGGCTTTGTCATCCGCTTCGACTTTATCGAATAAAGTTACGGCTTTGGCATTGTCATTTTGATCTGCCGCCAGAGCGCCCGCCTTGAGCAACGCGAAGGCCGCCTGATTGGTGCCGCCATTGGCATCGGCAAATTGTTGCAAGGCGGTGATTGATTTGGCGTTATCGGCGCCCGGTTTGGCCGCCGCCACAAAATCATTGGTTATTTTTTGGTCATGGTCGATTTTCCATGAGCGGTAGGCGGTTGATGTCGCCGTGGCAAGGACGATGCCGAGCGCCACAATCACGACCCAGATGCCATATTGTTTCCACAACGCCTCCATTTTCTGGCGTTCATATTCTTCCTTGGCTTCGTCGAAGATGTTGTGTTCGGTCATGGTCTGTGTCCGGCAATTGTGTTAACGAATGTGAACATAAAGTCTTGTTCTTCTTAGCACAAGGGATGTAAAAGTGCTGAATGTCGTTTTCGCCGCAAACATGGACGCCCTTGAACCGCCGCCGCTGGGCCAATTTTAAAGCCAATAAGCGTGGATTCTGGTCTTTATGGATATTTTTGGGGGTTTTTGTGGTGACCTTGGGGGCGGAATTCGTCGCCAATGATAACCCCCTGCTGATTAAATTCGACGGCCATTATTATGTGCCGGAATTTGTCAGCTATCCCGAAACACGTTTTGGCGGCGCGTTTGAAACCGAGGCGCGGTACCGCGACCCCTATGTTACCAAGCTGATCAATGCCAAGGGTTGGATAGTTTGGCCGTTGATCCCCTATTCCTACAACACCATTAATTATGATCTGACGCAGCCCGCGCCTTCACCGCCATCGGGCGATAACTGGTTGGGCACCGATGATCAGGGGCGCGATGTTTTGGCGCGGATTATTTATGGTTTTCGCATTTCGGTTTTGTTTGGGTTGAGCCTGACGATTCTGTCATCGGTCATCGGCATTACCGCCGGCGCTGTTCAGGGTTATTTTGGCGGCATGACCGATTTGGTTATGCAGCGTTTTATCGAAATTTGGGGCGGGATGCCGGTTTTGTATTTGCTTATTATTATGGCGAGCCTTGTGCAACCGAATTTCGGGTGGTTGCTGTTATTGATGCTGCTGTTTTCATGGATGTCGCTGGTGCATGTTGTGCGCGCCGAATTTTTACGTGCCCGCAATCTGGATTATGTGCGTGCTGCCCGCGCGTTGGGCGCAAGCAATCGCGTGATTATGTTTAAACACATGTTGCCCAATGCGATGGTGGCGACATTGACGTTTTTACCTTTTGTTTTGAATCATTCGATCACCACTTTAACCGCGCTGGATTTTCTGGGATTCGGTTTGCCGCCCGGTTCGCCTTCGTTGGGCGAGTTGTTGAATCAGGGCAAGAATAATTTGCAAGCGCCTTGGCTGGGCATCAGCTCGTTTCTGGTGTTGGGCGCGATGTTGACGATGTTGATTTTTATTGGCGAGGCTGTGCGCGACGCCTTTGATCCCCGCAAGATGGGGGACAAGATATGAGCCTGTTGAAAGTCGATAATCTGGCGGTAACATTCGGACACGGCGCAGACGCATTTCCGGCGGTGCGTGGTGTGTCGTTTAGCATTGAGGCGGGCGAGACAGTCGCATTGGTTGGCGAATCCGGTTCAGGCAAATCTGCGACTGCGTTGTCTTTGCTGCAGTTGTTACCCTATCCCGCCGCGTGGCATCCATCGGGCAGCATTGTTTTTGACGACAAGGAAATTATCGGCGCATCGCCTGCCACTTTGCAATCGATACGCGGCAACCGCATCGGAATGATTTTTCAGGAACCGATGACGTCGTTGAACCCGCTGCACACGATTGGCAAGCAGATTGGCGAAGTTTTATTTCTGCATAAGAAAATGCTGCCTGAGCAGGCGCGCGCGCGGATTATTGAATTGCTTCATCTGGTCGCTTTGCCGGAACCGGAAAAACGGTTGAGTGCCTATCCGCATGAACTGTCAGGCGGGCAACGGCAACGCGCGATGATTGCTATGGCGCTGGCAAATGATCCGGCCCTGTTGATCGCCGATGAGCCGACAACCGCGTTGGATGTGACCATTCAGGCGCAGATTTTAAATTTGCTAAAAGATTTGCAGAAAAAACTGGGCATGTCTTTGCTGCTGATCACGCATGATCTGGGCATCGTTCGCAAAGTGGCTGACAGAATATGCGTAATGCGACATGGCGAGATTGTCGAGCAAGACGATGCCGCATCTGTTTTCGCGCATCCGCAACATGCATACACCAAAATGTTATTGGCGGCGGAACCCAAGGGCGAAGCCATTCCCATTGCATCAAGCGCTGAAGAGATTTTGCGCGTTGAGGATTTGAAGGTTTATTTCCCCGTTCGCCGCGGATTATTCGGCAAGCCAGCCGATTTTATCCGCGCGGTCGATGGTATTTCACTATCCGTGTATGCGTCAGAAACATTGGGCATTGTCGGCGAGTCCGGTTCGGGCAAGACCACGTTGGGACTGGCGTTGTTGCGTTTGATAAAAGCGCAAGGGCGCGTGGTTTTTTTGGGCCAATCGCTTTTGGATTTACCCAAGCGCGAATTGCGCGATTTACGCCGGAAGATGCAGGTGGTTTTTCAGGATCCCTATGGCAGCCTGTCGCCGCGCATGACGGCGGGTGATATTATCGCCGAAGGTCTGGATCTGAATAAATTATGGAAAACGCGCCCCGAACGCGAACAACGCATTATCGATGCGATGCGCGAAGTCGGGCTCGACCCCGAATTTCGCAACCGGTATCCGCACGAGTTTTCCGGCGGACAACGGCAACGTATCGCGATTGCGCGCGCGATAATCCTGCAACCGAAATTTATTGTGTTGGATGAACCCACATCCGCATTAGACATGTCGGTACAGGCGCAGATTGTGGAATTGCTGCGCGACCTGCAACGCAAACACGGCATTGCCTTTATCTTTATCAGCCATGATCTGCGCGTGGTGCGCGCCATGGCGCATCGGGTGATTGTCATGAAAAACGGTGTTGCTGTTGAACAAGCCAGTGCGGCGGAATTGTTCGCGCACCCGCAACAGGATTATACCAAGGCCCTTTTGGCGGCGGCCCTTAATCTGGAAGCAAAGGTGTAAGCCTTAAGAGCCTGTTTATGGTCTTTTGTGCCGGAGGCACAAAGCATAAAGCAAAAATATGTTTTGTCATTTTGTTTCCCCTACCGGTTTTGCCAACATGATAAAGGCAGGAACAAAACCGATATGGGATGCCTCTGCCGCCACTGTGCTGTAGTAAATTTCGACGCGCGGTTTGGAGACGATGCCCAGCACGCATTTGTTGCTGGCCGCGCATGTGAGATCGGTTGAGATTGATAAAATACCCGCCGTCGCCGCGGCGTGGTTTGTTTCCAACAGCATTTCCGTGGACAGCCCTTGCGTCACAAAGATAACTTTGACGCCTGTTAAAGACGTTAAATCAGAATTTTTCACAAGTTTGGCAACAGCCGTCATGCCGCCCGGAACGCCGACGGATTTATCGATGTTATCCTTGACCACGATGGCGTCATTCTGCGATTGTTCATTAGCCGCGTCATAGACGACCCCCACCGTGACGGGCATGGGGATTTTTTCTTTCAGCAGATAGATCGTTTTTAATCCTGTTGAAATATCAAACTGGTCTGTCGCGCGCGCCACGGACGCACCCGCAAGGCAGAGCAACACCACGCCCCCCATCGGCCATGCGTATTTCACAACAAGGGTCACGGCGCGCTTCATGCCGACTTGCTTGCAGGATGGGTATATTTTTGCAGCATTTCCTTGATTTGCGGCGCGCGCAGGGGTTTGTTCAAATAATCATCCATGCCCGCCGCGAGGCATTTTTCCCTGTCGCCTTGCATAGCGTCGGCGGTCAAAGCGATGATCGGCACATGGACAGATTGTTTGGTCTCGTTCAGACGGATTCTTCGCGTCGCCTCGAAGCCATCCATTTCTGGCATCTGGCAATCCATAAAAACCAGGTCATAGAGGGTGTCGCGAACTTTTTCCACGGCGATCAGGCCGTTTTCGGCAATATCGACATCGCAGTTTAATCGTGCCAACAGCGCTCGCATAAGCTGTTGGTTCACGATATGGTCTTCCACCAGCAGGATTTTCGTTCCTGTAAAATCGCTCTTTGACAGGCCAAACGCGGGCGCGGCGGAATCCGCTTCCTGTTTCTTTTTTAAATTGCGGGGCGAGATGACTTCGCTTGTTTTTTCTGCGCAGTGTTTCCATATATGAACCATGACATCGAATAATTTTGATCCGTTGATCGGCTTGGCGATAAAACCTTGGACGCCATTTTTCAGCAATTCATGATCATCCAGCTTCATGGTTGGCGAGGCGCATAGGATTATGTGGAGGCCTTTATGGTCATTGTTGCAGTGGACATAATCCGGCAAGGCGAGCCAGCCGCCAACCTCGGCATCGATAATAAGAAAATCATAAGCCCTGCCCTGGGCAAGGGAACGCGACAGGAGCATAAGCGTTTCCTTGATCGTACCCACGACATCGCAGGACAAGCCCATGCCGCGAAAGGCTTCAGCCACATAATGACGCGCGGGCGCATAGTTTTTTAATGCCAACATACGCGCATGCGCCAATTCGCGCGGAATTTCGCGTTTGCAGAAAGGTTGCGCAGGGTCGAGCAAAATGGGGATGCGAAACCAGAAAGTGGTGCCAAGGCCAACCTTGCTGTGGACACCAATGGTTCCCCCCATCATTTCGATTAATTTTTTGGATATCGTAAGCCCCAGCCCCGTTCCGCCAAAACGGCGCGTAGTCGATTCCTCCTCTTGCGAGAATTTGTTGAAGACTATTTCAAGTTTTTCCGCGGCTATTCCCTTTCCTGAATCCTCGACCTCTATTTTCATCATTGTGGCGTCATTTTCATCGCGCAAAGCGCGCACCACGACATGACCCCGTTCGGTAAATTTCAAGGCATTGCCGACAAGGTTGATCATTATCTGTCGCAGACGCACCGGATCGCCCAAAATGTGGTGGGGCAAATCGGGGGAAATCGACATCATCAGCGCCAGTCTTTTTTCGGCGGCGCGCAGATACATGAGATCGGTTACGCCTTCGATCAGGCTGTGCAGATTCATGGGGATGGATTCGATGGCCACCCCTTCCGCCTCTATCTTGGATAAATCGAGAATGTCATTCAGGATGGAGAGAAGGGATTCGCTGGATTGACGCGCGATTTCCAACTGGGAACGCTGCATATCCGACAAGTCGCTGTCCAATGTCAGATCGATCATGCCGACGATGCCGTTCATGGGCGTGCGGATTTCGTGGCTCATATTCGCCAGAAAATTACTGCGCGATGCTGCGGCTTTTTCGGCGGCGTCCCGCGCTTCGCCGATTTTTTTCAAATTGCGTGAATAGGTTACCAGCAGGCTGATGAGGCATAGGCTGATGATCAACACCAAAGGCACAGCCTTGTGGCGTGCGCCCCATGGTTCTGTTGGCGTGAATTCAAAAATGATGTCGCGGTTCTTGTCGGCTATCGCAAGGCTCATGTTTAAAAGGGGCTTGCGCAAGAGGTTCAGATGCAATGCCGTATCGACGGAAGCAAACCAGCTTTGCCTGTGAGCCGTTTGGGGCAGATCGGCGCCGTCTGATAATCGAACCGTAACCCGATCGGCGGAAAACTGGCTGGCCGCCGATGACAAGATGCTGTTTAAATCGATTTCCAGATTGACGACGCCGGAAAATTCGTTGTTGATCAGGAAGACGGGATAAAGAAATTCGACATTCATGCTGTCGATTTTGGCTGTTTCCTTTGACGACCGCAAAGCGTCCGGTAATGAACCCGCAAAAACACTGGCCAGTTTTTGTTGTTGCGCGTTTTGAATAGCCTTTAGAATTTCAGGCGATTGTCCGATATCCTGCCCCAGCAACGAGGAATCAAATGGCTGTTGATAATAAACGGGAAAAGAAATGGGTGTGGTTTGTTGCGCGATAATTGAAAAGCCGGAAAAGGATTGCTGGGCTTTTTGTTCGAACCTTTGCCGTTGTTCGGCGGACACAGCCGGCATCCACCGCGCCGCGACAATTTCCGGCCGCAAAATAAGATAAGGGGCGACGAACTGCGCGAAATTTTCTGCCGAGACATTCTGTTCGACACTCAGATAAGAGCTGAGGCTTAGCAAAATATCTTCGTCACTTTGTTCGGACTGCGCGACTTCTGCCATAATCTGTTTGGCTTTTTGTTCGTATTCCGTCCATTCCGTTTGATTTTCAAGCTGCAGCAGATGCCATGCGAACAAACATCCTATCGGCACACCAAGAGCAAAGATAAAGACAAGAGAGCGCGTATTTATCCAAAGACCGCGCAGCCTGTCCTTGATCGTTTGGGGAAGTTTTGTGCAGGCCATAAAGAAAATTCCACACCGAATGTTTACGCCGCCTCTTGCATTGATCGAGGAGGCGTAAGCAACCGAATAGCGGTGAAATCTTAAAGACGATTAAAGTGAACTTACGCAGGTATGGCGGATGGAAATTTATTTCTGTTCTTTATTGTGGAGCACAAATTTTGCAGTACCGCTGTATGCCCCTTCCCCATAGGTAAGGTATTTGGCGTGCGGGGGCGAAGGATAAGGACAAAACAGGGGCATGCGACGTATTACCCCTATTGTGATAAGTGAGCAGCTGTGACTGCTTTTGCATATTTTTTGAGCATAAACAACGGCATCAACTTTTTTAGATAATTTAATTTCGCGCTGCAACAAGGGGTTAACCTTATCTCTTAACCTTAAAAGGCAAGAAAACCCTTGACGGGATTATGTCATTTTTGTGATAACCGCCCCAAAGCTCCTATGGGCTTTTAAAAAAAAATTGCCTTTGTGGGAGAAGTTATGACAGTTCGTTTCAAAAACATGGACGTAATGATGGGTCACGCCTTGGCTGTGGCGCTGTTGTTGGCTGGTTCTCCTTTTTCCACCGCGCAAGCTGCGGATTCCACTTATTGGCGCGAAGATCAGGGCGCCGCGATGAAATTGGCGCGTGACGGTAATTTTGATGATGCGTTGCCTGTCTTGCAACGTCTTCATAAAGAGCATCCTGAAGATGCGGATGTTACGCGTTCGTATCTTACCGTTCTGGATTGGAGCGGTCAGGATAATCAGGTTATCCCGCTTTACAAAACACTGACGGAAGAAAAACAGCCGGATTATGTCTTGCTGGCTGTTGGCCACGCCTATCGTTTGCTGGGCAAGCCGGAACTGGCGGCGGATATTTACCGCAAAGGGTTGGAGCAATATCCGGCTAATGCCGATTTTTCGACCGGCGAAATTCGTTCATTGATCGATGCCGGACATTTGGGCGATGCCGCCAAAGCCGCCGATGCCGCCTTGGTCAATGCGCAAAAATCCAAAGAGCTGAACAGCGTTGTCGAAGAAGCGCGTCATGTTTATGCCATATCCGAAGCGCGTGAAGGCCGTTACACCGAAGCGTTACAAATCCTCGCCGAACTGCACGAAAATTATCCCAACGACGCGCGTATTACGCGCGATTATTTATCGGTCGAAGCATGGAGCGGCGATAATGCCGCCGCCCTTGATTTATACAAAGCCCTGCCCGCCGGGCAACAACCGGATTATGTTTATGCCGCCGCTGGCAAAGCGTATCGCGATGCGAAGCAACCCGCAGAAGCCACAGCCGTGTATCACGAAGCGCAGGTATATTATCCGGGCAACCGCGATTTTCAGACCGGTGAAATCAACAGCCTGATCGAAGCAGGTCAGAATGATCAGGCCGCCGCGCTGGCGACCACGCATTTGCAGGAAAATGCCAATGCGCCTGAGGATGTGAAGCAGTCGCTTGAACGCGCCCGCCAGAGCAAAGTGACCGCGCAGCAGGAAAACGCGGTTGAGTTGGCGCGTTCCGGTAAATATAAAGAAGCGTTGGCCATTTTAAAGCCGTTGGTTCAGCAGAACCCCACGATTGTTTCAGTGCGTCAGGATTATATCGCGGTGTTGAGCTGGTCGGGGCAAGATGCCGCCGCAGTCCGCGCCTATGAATCTTTTGGCCGCGGCGAGATGCCCGATTTCGCTTTGTCGGCGCTTGCGCATTCTTACCGCAACATCAAGAAATTCCCCGCAGCGCTGGCATTATACAAAAAAGGCCATGCGGCCGATCCGTCCAACGAAGCCTTCACCGCCGGTATTATCGGTTGTGAAATGGATATGAAACATTATGGCGAAGCGCAGAAAACCGCCGAAGCCGATCTGCGCGCCAATGGCAACCGTTTGACCATTCTGATTTTGGCTTCGGCTGCCGCCGATGCCAATAACAAAGTTTATGAAGCGTTGAATTATGCGCAACGCGCCGTGGCCAGCGCCCCCAACGACCCCGCCGCGTTGCAGGCAAAAATTCACGCCGAACAACGGATTGGCGCTGCGGACGCCGCCGATGAGCTGGCCATTAAAAACCGCACCGCCTTGGGCGCGCGCGAAAAGAATGAGATTGAAGGCGATTTGGGCGCGTCACTGGTGCGTTGGGGCAAGCTTGAACCCGTTAGCGATGATCAGCGTTATAAGGGCAGCGACGAAGCCATTTCGACGCTGGATGCCAAAATTAAAAACGGAACGATACAGGGCAAGCCGGCTTCGCCTGAAATTATGCGCGCCCAGTTCGACCGCATTGTGGCTCTGCGTGACCGTTTCCGCATGCAGGAAGCGATCGACGCATACGAAGCATTGCGCAATCAGGGGGTGAAAGTTCCTGCCTATGTTTTGGGGCCTGTCGGCGATGCGTATCTCTATCTGCGTCAACCCGAAGCGGCGCGTGACACATACCTGATCGCGTTGAAAGAAACGCCGGATGATTTTGAAATCCGCCGTCAGTTGTTTTTCGCCTATGTCGAATGCGATGATTATGACAACGCCTATGCGACGATCGACAAACTGCGCGACGATCAGCCGATGTGGTATTATCTGAAGGGCGAACCCGAACGTCAGGCCAATGCCAACCGCATGATGGCCGAAATCGACGCCGGCAATGCGCGGCTGTATAGCGGCGAATTAGCGGATGCCAGTGACCGGCTGCAACCTATCGCGGATAACGCGCCCAATGATGTGCATAGCAAAGAAGCGCTGGGCAGCCTGTATCTGACCCGTGGGTGGCCCCGCGCCGCGTTGGATGAATTTCATCTGGGTACACGCGCGCAAGACGGCCATGATGTTGGCACAGAAACCGGTGCTGCTTTGGCATCGTTGGATATGCGTGATTATGCATCTGCCGACCAGCAAGTGCAGGTTTTGGGCAAGCAATATCCTGAAAATCTCGATTTGCAGCGCGTGCAGCGTCAGGAGGATGTGACCAATATGGCCGAATTGCGCGTCAACGCATTTTACAACCTTGCGCCTTCGGGCGGCAATGTTGTGGGTGGCGAAGGCTATGGCATCGACACAGACCTTTATTCTGCGCCTATCGATTATAACTGGCGCATTTTTGCGGGCACCGGATACGCCCATGAAGATGAACCCAACGGCGAAGGCCCCGTTGCGTTTGAACACAGCCATGCGGGCGTCGAATATCGCGATATCAATCTGGTCGCCAGCGCCGCGCCAACTTATAACGTTTATCACGCGCATCAACGCGCCGGATTGGAAGGCGAAGGCGAATGGACGTTTAACGATTATTGGACGGCGGGCGGCGGTTATGAATCTTTCTCCGCCGACACGCCGCTTCGCGCGCTTAACGCCGATGTGACCGCCAGCAAGTTTAGTGGCAATGTCGAATGGCGCCAGAGCGAGTCGCGTGAAATCCGCTATGATGGCGATGTGATGTCGTTCTCGGATGGCAATACGCGCTATGGCAACGCGTTGACCTATACCGAACGTTTATTCACCACACCCGATTGGCGTTTTGACGGCGTCGTCGACACCAGCGCTTCGCATAATTCGGGCAACCAGACCAGCCGCATTTATTACAATCCGAAACTGGATGCCACGGCTTTGGCAGGCTTGCGCGCGACGCAAACCTTATCGCGCCGTTATGAAACGCTTTATGAACACAGCCTGCAGGTAACGCCCGGCGGTTATTGGCAACAGGATTACGGCACACGTCCGGCCTGGGTGGTGACTTATGAGCAGAGCCTGCATTTGAATGACACATTGGAATTGGGCGCGGGCGTGAATTACACGCATCAGGCTTATGACGGTGTTCAGGAAGATAATATCGGTTTTGTCGTTAATTTGGTGGAACGCTTCTAAAGCGGATTTTGTGTGAGAAGAATGAAGATGCGACGTGAAAATTTCTGTTCTTTGAAACAGTTGATGCGGAACGCGGCCTTATGCGTTGGCGCTTTGCTGCCTGTCGCCTGCGCCTCATCGAACCAGACCGATTGGTATAACGCGCCTTCGGCGTCTGCGGAAATGCCCGCAGATTCGTTTATCTCGCTGTGCTATCACAATGTCGAAGATGAAGACCCCGATCAACGTTTTGACGGCGTAAGCAGCGCGCATCTGGTTGAACAGATGTCGTGGCTGAAACATGAAGGGTATCACCCGGTTTCCATCGACCAAATTCTGGCGGCCAAAGCGGGCAAGAAGCCCCTGCCCCCCAAAGCGGTTTTGTTGTCGTTCGATGACGGGTATAAATCTTTCTATACGCGCGTTTATCCTATCCTTCAGGTCTATCATTATCCCGCCGTCCTCGGCATCGTTGATGAATGGATGACGGGCAGCGCCACCCCCACCAAAGGACATCCGGGCGACCGCGTGCATTATGGCGAAACGACCATGCCGCGCAGTGCGTTTTTGACATGGGATGAAGTGCGCGAGATGAAACGATCGGGTCTTGTTGAAATTGCATCGCACAGCCACGCTTTGCATTACGGCACTGTTGCCAACCCGCAAGGCAATACCGAACCTGTGGCCGTGTCCTTGGCCTATAACACCAAGACACACAGCTATGAAACGCCTGCGCATTATCAGGCCAAGCTGGATGAAGATGCGGCGGAATCCGCCGATACTTTGCAACGCGAAACGGGATCGCGCCCGCGCGTGATGATCTGGCCTTACGGTGCGTATAACAGAACCTCCGTGGATGCCGAGAAGAAACACGGCATGCCGATTACCCTGACCCTTGATGACGGGTTTGCGAATATTCATGATCTGTCTGCTGTGCCGCGCTTTTTGGTGAAAGATGATCCGAACATCGAGGATTTCGCCATCAGCATGCGCCAGATTGGCCGCCCGGAACCGGTGCGTTCGGTTCAGATTGATCTTGATTATATTTATGACCCTGATCCCGCCCAAACCGACCGCAATGTCGATGCATTGGTGTCGCGCCTGCATGACATGAAGATCAGTACGGTTTATTTGCAAGGTTTTGCCGACCCCCATGGCACAGGTATCGCCAGCGCGACCTATTTCCCCAACCGCGTTTTGCCGATGCGCGCCGATTTGTTTAACCGCGTGGCTTGGCAGTTGGACACGCGCGACGATATCAAGGTGTATGGCTGGTTGCCCGTATCATCGTTCGATTTGAAAGACGTTACGCCCGTTATGGCGTGGGATCCCGGTACCGATAGTGCCGCGCCAGATGCCAAAGCCTATCACCGCGCATCGATTTTCGACCCCAAAGCGCGTCATTTGATTGAAGAAATATACGAAGATATGGCGCGTTATGGTTCGATTGACGGCGTGCTGTATCATGATGATGCGCTTTTGTCGGATTTCGAGGATGCCAGCCCTGCGGCTTTGGAAGCATATAAAAAGGCCGGATTACCGGATTCTATAAAGGCATTGCGTGCCGATCCTGCGACGTTGGACAAATGGACGAATTTCAAAACGCGGGCGCTTATCGATTTCACCAATGATCTGACCAGGCACATGGCGCGTTATCGTTCGCCGTTGACCACTGTGCGCAACATTTACGCGACACCTGTATTAAAGCCCAACAGCGAAGAATGGTTTGCGCAAAATTATCAGGCGTTCCTGCATAATTATGATTATACCGCAATCGAAGCGATGCCCGCCATGGAAAATGTGCCCGAAAGCGATGCCGATGAATGGTTTGCGACCCTGGTCAAAACCGCGACCCAGACCGAACCGGATGCGTTGCGCAAATCTGTTTTCGAACTTCAGTCTGTTGATTGGCGCAAAGCAAAAATTGGCGAAGACCGCCGGATTGATGCATCTGTGCTAAGTAAGCAAATGCGTTATCTGGCGTTGCACAGCGCGACGAATTTCGGTTACTACCCCGATGATTTTATCACCGACACACCACGCGCCACCGAAATACATAAAGATTTCTCCCTTCAAACCTATCCGTACAGACCATGACAAAAATATTCGGCTTCTTTCTTATAATGCTCTTCGTCATGGTCGCGTTGGTGCGCGGCTATATGCTCGATTTCGTTTTTCTGTACCCCATGTTCATGTCCTTCATGTGGGTTATAGGCGGGTTGTATTTTTATGTGCAGTGGGAACGCAAGACGCCCGGCCCCGACACCACGCCGGTTATCAAAGACCAGCCATTGGTTTCAGTGCTGATCCCCTGCTATAACGAAGGCCGCAATGCGGAAGAAACCATTTATGCAGCCTGTATGCAAAATTGGGAAAACTTTGAAGTGATTGCCATCAATGACGGTTCATCGGACGACACGGTCGATGTGCTGGATGGTTTATTGGAAAAATATCCGCAATTGCGCGTTATCAATCTGGCGGATAACCAAGGCAAGGCGATGGCGTTGCGCATGGGCGCATTGTTCGCGCGCGGCGAGTTTCTGGTTTGCGTCGATGGCGATGCCATGATGCACCCCAATGCTTTGGCTTACCTGATCAAGCCGATGCTGGACAATCCGCGCGTCGGCGCTGTTACCGGTAACCCGCGCATTCGCACACGTTCGACCTTTTTGGGCAAGGTTCAGGTCGGCGAGTTCTCATCCATCATCGGCCTTATCAAACGCGCGCAACGCGTTTACGGGCTTATCTTCACCATCTCTGGCGTGATTTGTTCCTATCGTCGTCGCGCCTTGCACCAATGCGGTTACTGGGACCCGACGATGATCACCGAAGACATCGATATCAGCTGGTCGTTACAGCTTAAGCATTGGCAGATCCAATATGAAGCCAACGCCTTGTGCTGGATTTTGATGCCGGAAACCCTGCGCGGTTTGTGGCGCCAGCGCGTGCGTTGGGCACAAGGCGGCGCGGAAGTGTTTTTCAAAAACATGAAACGCGTGTGGAATTGGTCCGACCACCGCATGTGGGTTCTTGTGCTTGATTTCGTTCTTAGCACCGCCTGGGCTTATTCTTACCTGCTGTGCGTGTTGTTGTGGGCATTGGGCAAATTCTACACCATGTCGGCGACATTCAACGTGCCGACATTGTTCCCGCCCGCTTTCTGGGGATTGGTTTTGGCCACCGTCAATCTGGTGCAGTTTTTGGCTGCCATGCTTATCGAACGCCGTTATGAAAAGGATTTCATTCGCCTGTTCTACTGGATGATCTGGTATCCTTTGTTCTTCTGGCTTATTTCGCTTCTTACAACATTGGAAGGCGTGCCACGCGCCTTGTTCAAGAAACATTCCACGCGCGAAGCGTGGGGCGCATCCGATAGAGGTTTCCGATGACCAAAGAAAAAAAGCCGTTATTCCTGCCGACGATTATTAAATCATCGGGCAATGTCACGATGTTGGTGCGCATCCGCGATGCCGTTTTGACCGTTGCGTTGTGGTTTATTTACCTTTACCTGCTGCATGATTGCTATTTCTTTGCCATGGATATTTTCCACTGGCTGCATGACGGCACCGGCGAGGCGCGCGCCTATCCCAAGCTGCGTATTTTCCAGACGATGAAGGATTACAGCCTTGGGCTTTTGCTGCTGGCCACCGTTTTTATCGGATGGGCGCAATATAACCGCATTCGTTTTGCCGGTAAAAAGCGCCGCAAAACCACCGAAGCGGTCAGCGTCGATGATCTGGCGCGCATGTATAAGCTGGACGCCAAAAACCTTGAAGGCTGGCAGAAGAAACGGTCATTGATCGTTCATAATGATGCCAAGGGCCGCGTCACCAAAGTTGAAGCGGTACATTAGGCTGACATCCGGCGCATTTTTACCAGCAAAGCGGTAACAATCGCGGCGGCGGCGACAGATGCGCCCAACGGATACACCACAGAGGCCACCGCAGCCCCAATAAGCCCTATATTCGCCAGCATAATGGTTAAAGACGTTTTGGCGTGCCCTGCCTTGGCGGCGGCTTTTTGATAAAAATGCTGACGATGCGCTTGCCATATTTTTTCACCGCGCAACAGGCGGCGGGCAATCGTAATGCCGCTGTCAGCAAGATAATAAAGCGGCAAAATAATGGCGGCGGCCAGATAACCGTTGGTCGCTAGCGATAAAAGGCAAAAACCTGTCATATAGCCTAAAGGCACGCTGCCCACATCGCCCATAAAGAGCCGCGCCGGGTGCCAGTTATAGGCGAGGAAACCCAGACAGCCGCCCGTAAGAACAAGCGTGAGAAAATCGACAGTGGGATTTTCAATCCCCGCCGCGGTCATTACAAGGCATAAGCCGGTGGCAATTGAGATGGTTTCAACCCCCGTGATGCCATCGATGCCATCCATAAAATTATACAGATTGATAAACCACGCCCAGCCCAGAATCATGACGGTGCGATCCAGCCAGAATGGCAAGACACCCCCGAACAAGAACGCATCAGGCGCAAATGAAAAACTGCCGAGGCAGGCGGCGAAAATATGCAGGCTAAGACGCACCGCCGGCGGGACAGGTCGTTTATCATCCATCCATGAAATAGCGGCCAGCAAAAGCACTGCGGCTATAAGTCCTGCATGGCGATAATCGCCATCGATAAAAAACGCCGCGCCTATAAGGGCGGGAATGATAACCCCCAGTAAAGCCCAACCGCCCCCGCGTGGCACAGGGATTTTGTGGGAACTGCGCTCATTGGGGATATCCATGACCGACCGCGCAACCAAGGCGCGCAGGACGAGGCCGGTTAGCCCCAATGAGAGCAGGAAACTGATAAAAATGGTGAGAAGGGAAAAATTCATGTGCGTCTTTCAATCTTTTTTAGAGCCGACCGAACTGTTCAGAATCTTTTCACCTCAGCATGGAAAGATCATGGACATGTTCAGCCTATAACTTATAGGTTAACCCCATGTTCAACAATCGATTCCCCATGCGCGTGGCGCCTGATTTACCCCGCACCATCGCGTCATCGCTTACCCTGCCGCTTTATGTGCTGATCTCGACGCTTGGGGTCTTTATGGGCGGTCTTTGGGGGATTGCGGGCATAGGGGGAGCCATCCTCTTGTTCATCGCCGTTTATGTAAAATCCAAAGTTGCAGCTTTGCCCCCGCGCGAGATTGCTGTTTTTGTCGGAATTGTCCTATGTGTTTTTGCAGTCGAAATACCTTTTTCGTCGCAACCCGTTATCTCGTTACGAATGCTCGCGCAGCTTGGCAGCATTTTTCTCCCCCTGTCCTTGCTGACATCAGAAAAATTACAACGCGAGGCTTTTGCTTTGCGCCTTGTGCCTGTCATTGCTTTTGCCATGATTATCGGCACGCTGGCGCTCGGCATTGAATTGCTGTCGGGCGGCGTATTATTGCATCATGTAAAAAACACGCAAACTGCCCTGAGCCAATATAATCGCGGTTTGGCCCATACTGTTATATTGGCCTTCCCTCTGTTAGCCGGGCTATGGATTGGCCGCAAAAAACCTGTGGCTGTTTTGTTATTGGCTGTTTTGCTTTTTGCGGCAAATTTTACAGAGTCGCATACCGCAAAGCTGGCCCTTATCCTTGGTCTTGTCACTGTGCTGGGCGATTTTGTTGTGCCTGTCGTTGTGCCCTATCTTATGGGGCTGGCGACATTGGCGTTGCCCTTATGGCCTTTTGCCGCTTCATGGGTTTTTGAAAAACGGCATGGGCTTTATGATACGCTGGCAAAATCGGCGCAACATCGTATTGAAATCTGGGATTATCTATCGTACCGGATTTTAGAAAAACCTGTTTTAGGATGGGGATTGGGTTCGACACGCACGCTCGATTTCCATTCACCACACAGCGACCAATACCAACATGCGACATTCGCGGCACCGCATGCCCATAATTTAATCGTTTGTGTGTGGGTGGAAACAGGTATGGTTGGGTTAGCGCTTTGCCTCGCTTTTCTTTTGTTTGCCCTGCGAAGCGCCGCCAGGCTCTCGCCCACCCTTCGCCCCTTTGCCCTTGGGTGCTGGACAGCGGCTTTGACCGTTAGCCTGTTCGGGTTCGATGTCTGGACGGATGCATTATGGGCCTCTTTCGCCCTTGCTACGTTTATGTTGGGCGGGTTGCAAAATCATTATGCCGTCAAGGCAACTCCTGCGGAAAAGGTTTAGCGCCGGGTGCGTTGCCAAAAATAATTCGCGTGTCTATTAATCCCTATCGAACTTTTATATTTTTTATTTCAATTTGTTGTTTCCCGCCGACAACCAAGGTTTATCAATGACAAAATATTTATCCGTCTTGCTTCTAGGCGCCGTCATATTTACGTTTCCTGCCCATGCGGCTTCGCCTGATCTTTCGCCCCAAACGGCGCACAGCGAAGGCGATGTGGACGCCAATAAACATGATCTTGTTCAGGGTTCGCATGTCGAAGGGCATATCGCTTTTCTAAAGGCGGAGATCGGGATTTCAGCCGCGCAGGAAGCAGAGTGGCAGCCCGTGGCCGCCGCCATGCGTGAAGATGTGCGCAACCTGAATGATGCGGAGCATCGCATAGCGCGCCAACAGGGTTCGGATACTGCATTGGACTATTTGCAAAACCGGGTTCTGTTCGCCAATCTTCGCGCACAGGGTGAACAACGTTTTCTGACAGCTTTTCAACCGCTCTATGGTGTTTTGTCATCCCAACAGAAACGCGTGGCGGATGAATTGCTCATCCCCGCTGCGCCGCAATGATTGCCATGAAATCCATGCACACTCCTCGCCTCGCAAGGGTCGCGTTATTGTTTGGCATTCTGAGCCTCAGCTCATGCGTTGTTGATCCTGGCTATTATGATCCCGGCCCACCGGCTCCTTATTATGGCGGCGCTTATTATGGCTATGGGGCCGCCTATCCGTGGAACTCTGGCGTTGATATAGATATTGCCGGTGGCTATGGCCATGGTGGTGGTTATCGCGGTGGGTATAGAGGTGGCGGCAGGGGCGGATTTAGCCGCGGTGGCGGTAGAGGTTTCCGCCATTAATCTAGCGGCGCAATCACGCCGCAGCCCTCGCGAAGGCGGATGGTCGGGACGACAGGATTTGAACCTGCGCCCCCCAGTCCCCCAGAAAAGAAGAGAAAGGCTAACTTATTGAAATCAAAGAAACCAATAGAGCCTAAATAGGCCAGATTGGGCACGAATATGCTTCCAATTCACAGTCAAAAATTTGACACATGGGATAGGTGAAATCCACGCTCCCAACAGACCCAATTATTATTTAACCCAGATACTCACAATTCGATATGAGATATACTGGCTATATCAATTCTTTAATCATTGTCTTTCAGCCGATAACCGATGCCCGCCTCTGTAACGATATATTTAGGCTGCATCGGGTTATCGCCAAGTTTACGGCGTAGATGCTGGGTATAAATGCGCAAATAATGGCTATTATCCTCAACATGGCGGCCCCACACTTCATGAAGAAGTTGTTTATTAGTGACAACCTTGCCGATATTGAGCGCAAGGACACTCAACATCTTATATTCCGTAGGCGTCAAATCCACCTTGTCGCCCCTTAAAGTCACCAGTCTTTTTTCCAGATCAATCACTAGAGCGCCGCTGGTTATTTGTTGGTCTGGGCTGGCTGTATCTTTATGGGCATGACGTTGAGCAACTTTGATACGTGCCAGAAGTTCGGCGGCGCCGAAAGGTTTGGTCAGATAATCATCTGCACCTGACTCTAAAGCCATCACCTTATCCTGTTCCTGTCCCCGCGCCGACAGCACGATAATTGGCACACGGCTCCAGCGTCGCACCTGCCGGATGACCTCTTGCCCATCCATATCGGGAAGCCCTAGATCAAGAATAACAACATCAGGTGGCTTGGCCTTGATGAGCTTGAGGCCTTCTTTGGCGGTTTCGGCAAAAGAAAAACGAAAACCGTGGTTGGATAGAACGACCTTGAGAAATTTTCTGATTTCCGGCTCATCTTCTATAGCAAGAATGCATGCTTCAGGCGTTGAGGTCATCAGGAACCCCAAGTTTGGCCTGATCGGCAAGCGGTAAAGTGAAACAGAATTTGGCACCACTATCGGGCAAATTGCTAACCCAAATGTGGCCACCATGGGCACGAATAATGCCTGCACAAATTGCCAAGCCTAAACCAGTTCCTTTATGCGTTTCACCACGTGTGACTGTATAGAATTTATCAAATATCTTTTCTTCTTCGCCCGCCCTTATACCACCGCCATTATCGCTGACCGTAACCATAATCTCATTACCCTTGAGCACCGCGCTGACTGTAATCGCGGTTTGCGGCGTGGTGTGATGGACGGCATTTTCAATCAGATTCTGCAAAACCTGTTCGATCAGCGTGCCATCAACCATTGCCATGGGCAAATTATCTGTGGCATGCGTTTGAAGGGCACGACCAGTCAATAACGGCTCCAACCGCGCCAAGGCCGAACCGATGATCTCCTGTATAAAATAAGGTTGTTGGTTAAGTTTAACCTGCCCCGACTCCAACGTCGTCACATCCAGTAAATTGGTCACAATACGCGACAGGCGCGAGGCTTCGCCCTGTATCGATTTCGCCAACTCGTGGATAGTCGCCCTTGGCATTGTTTCGGCATCCATCGCAATACTACTTGAGGCGCCGGTGATAGAGGCCAAAGGCGTACGCAAATCATGCGATACGGAACTGAGCAAGGTATTGCGCAATCTTTCGCTTTCGGCTTCGATAATCGATCTTTCGGCAAGCTCTGCCGCGTTAGCACGTTCCAAAGACGCAGCCAGCAAACTGGCCGTTGTTTCCAGAAGCGCGTTTTCTTCAACCGAAAAGACAGTATCTGCTTGACGTGGAACAACACCTAAAACACCCGCTGCCCCATCCGCCAACAACAAAGGCAGATAAAGGGCACGGGCGCTCGGCATCGTGTCTGTCGCGCGTCCGGCAGGTTTTTTATTATCAAAGCACCAAAGCAAAGCGCTGTGTTCCTTTGCATGATTTTCGTTAGGCAATTTTCCATAGACGGATTCAAGATTATTATGCTGACGCGGCACCCAGATCGTTACATCAACGGCAAGCGCATCCCCTATTTGGGAGGCAGCAGCAGCCGCGATATCTGTGTCATCATGCAAAGATGCCAAGCGTTTGGTAAGCGCATAAAGCGCTTGGGTATTTTGTTCACGCCGTCGCGACATGATATTCTGTAACCGAAGCCGCGAGGCTTGATTGGCAATAACCGAGCCTGTCACCAGCAAAACGAACAAAGTCGCCCAGTAAGACCTATCGTAAATACTGAAAGAATAAGTGGGGGCTATAAAAAAGAAATCGAGACAGGCGGCACTGAGGAAAGCATAAAACAAAGCCGGCCCCATGCCATAACGCGATGCAACCGCGACAACACCTGTCAGATATATCAGCGCTTCGTCGGAGGCATTGATAAAATCACGCGCAAGGATGCCAATGGATGTTGCCAGCACAACGGCGAAAGAGGCTGCCCCATACAAATTCCATTTCGCTTTATGAAGGCTGCTGCTGCCATAATGCGGACCAACATTACCCCCTTCGCCTGTAATGACATAGACATCGATATTCCCACTTTTGCGGATAAGACTGTCGCTTAATGTGCCTTCGACAAAAATCCGCCATGCCGGTTTCAGGGGACGCCCGATAATAATTTTGGTGACGCGGTGCGCATGCGCATAATCAATAATCTGGTCGGCGGCATTATCACCCTGAACCGTCACAACTTTCCCACCCATATTCTCTGTCAGGCGAAATATCGCGCGCAAGGAGCTTAGCCCTTGTTTACTTAGTCGGTAATGGCGGGGATTTTCGATGTAAAGCGCAAACCATGGCGCCTTCATCGAAGCCGCCATGCGTTTGGCAGTGCGCACCAGTTTAGCCGACAGGACATCGGAGCCGATGCAAACTAAAATTTTATCGGCGATGGGAATCTGGTTGCGTTCTTCGTTTGTCAGACCCTGTTCTTCACGCTGCGCATCAATGCGCTCGGCCGTGCGGCGCAAAGCAAGTTCGCGCAAGGCGATCAGGTTATTTTTCTTGAAAAAATTATCAGCAGCATTGGCCCGCGCCCGCTCGGCGATATAAACTTTACCTTCGCTCAAACGCTTAAGAAGATCATCAGCATTAATATCAACAAGGATAATATCCGCGGCATCGTCAAAGACGGAATCGGGAATAGTCTCTTTGACCACAATGCCCGTCGTTCCGGCGATCAAATCGCTCAGGCTTTCAATATGCTGCACATTAAGCGTCGTATACACATCAATGCCCGCATCTAACAATTCTTCAACATCATTCCAACGTTTAGGGTGCCGCATGCCGGGCGCGTTTGTATGCGCAAACTCATCGACCAGTAAAATGGCGGGCTTGCGTTTTAAAGCCGCGTCCAGATCAAGTTCCCTTAAATTTACGCTGCGGTAAAGTAGGGTAAGGGTTTCTAGGGCTGGCAGGCCTTGCAGAAGCTTTTCCGTCTCAGGTCGTCCATGCGTTTCGATAATGCCCGCGACAATATCAACGCCTTCGTCACGTTTTTCATGCGCCGCCGAAAGCATGGCATAGGTTTTTCCTACGCCAGCACAACTGCCAAAAAATATCTTGAGTTTACCGCGGCGTGATCTTTTCTCTTCTTCCTGGATATGTCGGAGTAAAGAGTCAGGTTGCGGACGCTGAGGGTCGGCTTGATTTGTCATACCGACACACTACTTGGTCAAATCATCCAGCGCCAGATTGAGTTTCAACACATTAACCACGGGCTCGCCGATAAAGCCCAAAAACCGGCCTTGCGTATAGTTCGTAACCAGCCCCGTTACCGTGCTTTCCGGCAATTGCCGTGCCTTGGCAATGCGTGGCACCTGAAAAGCGGCGGCGGCAGGCGTAATATGCGGGTCCAGGCCGCTGCCCGATGTTGTGACCAGATCAATGGGTACCCTTATGTCAGTTCTTTCTGTATGCAAAGTGTCTGTATCGGCCTTAACGCGATCAACCAAGCTTTGGTTGGTTGGGCCAAGATTGGAGCCAGAGGAGTTAGCGGCATTATAAGGTAAAGGCACCGTTTTTGTCGCATCATTGGGGTCTGCCGTTGTCGTCGCAGAAGGGCGGCTATGGAAATAGCTATCGCTGGTAAAACTCTGACCGATAAGCGCGGAGCCTATCACCCGACCTTGGCGTTCAATCAGACTGCCATTGGCCTGATAGGGGAAAAGCAATTGCGCCAACCCTGTTATAGCCAAAGGATAGGCAAGGCCGGTCACCAAAGTCATACCGAAAATGAAAACGCACGAAGCGCGCAGATGTTGTTGCATTATCCCCTCCTATACCCATCCCAGTGAAGCGATAGCCATATCAATGGCCTTGATGCCAACAAAAGGCACAATAACGCCGCCAATGCCATAGACAACCAAATTGCGGCTTAACAGGCGCAATGCACTTTCGGCGCGGTATTTCACGCCCTTCAGCGCCAGCGGTATCAATGCGACGATAATAAGCGCGTTAAAGATAATCGCCGATAAAATCGCGCTTTGAGGCGAGGTTAAACGCATGACATTGAGTATATTGAGACTAGGGTAGAAGGCCGCGAACATTGCCGGAATAATGGCAAAATATTTGGCGACATCGTTAGCAATGGAAAAAGTCGTCAAGGCTCCACGCGTCATTAAAAGCTGTTTGCCGATCATGACGATTTCAATCAACTTTGTCGGGTCAGAATCAAGGTCAACCATATTACCTGCCTCACGCGCGGCCTGCGTACCGGTTTGCATGGCAACGCCCACATCGGCCTGAGCCAAAGCTGGCGCGTCATTGGTGCCATCACCACACATGGCAACCAGTTTGCCTTGCGCCTGTTCATCACGGATTAGTTGTAACTTGTCCTCAGGCTTGGCCTGCGCGAGGAAATCATCGACACCGGATTCAGCAGCAATAGCAGCCGCGGTAAGGGGATTATCGCCGGTGATCATCACCGTGCGTATACCCATATGGCGCAATTCGGCAAACCGTTCGCGAATGCCTGCTTTAACAATATCCTTCAAATAAATGACACCAAGCAATCTGCCGTCGCGCGCAACCGCCAACGGCGTTCCGCCAGCGCGGGCGATTTTATTCGTGATAGCTTCAAGTTCTAACGGCGCATTACCTTTGCCGCCAACAAAATCCACCACCGCATCCACCGCGCCCTTGCGAATAGTGGAACCGGCTCGCAAATCAACACCACTCATGCGCATCTGCGCAGTGAAGGGCACAAAATGCGTATCGGCGGATGCGGCATCCATCGTATTTTGCCCATATTTTTCACGTGCAAGCTGCACGATGGAGCGGCCTTCCGGCGTTTCGTCGCTGAACGACGCCAGTAAGGCAGCTAGCGCCAGATCATGATCCTGCACGCCCGGCAAAGGAAAAAATTCCACTGCCTGCCGGTTGCCCAAAGTAATCGTGCCGGTTTTATCAAGCAGCAAAACATCGACATCGCCCGCCGCTTCTACCGCACGTCCGGACATAGCAAGCACATTGAATTTAACCAGCCTGTCCATACCGGCAATGCCAATAGCCGACAGCAAAGCGCCAATGGTGGTGGGGATAAGCGTGACGAACAAGGCCACCAGAACCACGACCGGTATATTACCTTTTGCATAAGCGGCAAAAGCCGGAATGGTGACAACGACAAAAATAAAGATAATTGTCATACCAGCCAGCAAAATATTCAACGCGATTTCATTCGGCGTTTTCTGGCGCACTGCTCCTTCAACCAACGCAATCATGCGGTCGAGGAAACTTGAGCCCGGCGCCGCCGTAATACGCACGATAATCCAGTCTGATAAAACAAGTGTACCGCCCGTTACCGCCGAACGGTCGCCGCCGCTTTCGCGGATGACGGGCGCGGATTCACCGGTAATGGCCGATTCATCGATCGAAGCGATGCCTTCGACCACATCGCCATCGCCGGGGATAACATCTCCCGTTTCGACCAAAACATAATCATTCTTTTTAAGCCCCATAGCCGAAACGAGGCTGTAGTCACGTGTACCTGGGCTTTGTAATTTCTTGGCCTGCGTATCGGTGCGTGTACGACGCAGGGCTTCGGCCTGCGCCTTGCCGCGCCCTTCGGCGACAGCCTCGGCAAAATTGGCAAAAAGGACGGTGAACCACAGCCATCCGACAATCTGCGCCGTGAACCCAATATCTCCCTGCCTTGTCGCTATATCGCGAAACAGCAAAATGGTTGTTAAGGCAGCGACAATTTCAACCGTGAACATCACGGGATTTTTAATCAAAACCGCTGGGCTAAGCTTGCGAAAAGACTCGATAATCGCCGCCTTGACGATATCGCCGCTCATGCCCGTTTTGTTTTTGCCCTGTTTTTTTTGCGCTGTTGTCATCATGTGCCTCTTAAAATAATGTTCCGGCTTGCATCAGCGTATGTTCGACAATCGGCCCCAAAGCCAGTGCAGGAAAGAAAGTCAACCCACCCACAATGGCAATCACGCCGACCAGTAAAGCGACAAACAACCCATTATCGGTTGGGAAAGTGCCCGAAGAAGGCGGCACCGATTTTTTCATTGCAAGCGAGCCCGCAACAGCCAGCATCGGCACAATCATAGCAAAACGGCCCAGCAGCATGGCAAAACCAAGCGTCAGATTATAAAAAAAGGTATTGCCGTTTAACCCGGCAAAGGCGCTGCCATTATTCGCCGTGGTCGATGTATAGGCGTATAAAATTTCGCTGAACCCATGCGGACCGTTATTGGAAATCCCCGCCAGACCCGCCGGCATTAATAATGCCAGCGCGGTAAAGCCGAGCATTGAAAAAGGCAAAATCAAAATGGCCAGCATGGTCATTTTAACTTCATACGATTCCAGTTTCTTACCGACATATTCAGGTGTACGCCCGACCATAAGACCCGCCACAAACATCGCGACAATGGCAAACAACAACATGCCATAAAGTCCGGAACCGACACCGCCGAAAACAATTTCACCCAATTCCATATTAATCAATGGAATCATACCGCCCAGGGGTGTGAAGCTGTCATGCATGCCATTGACGGCGCCACAGGAAGCATCGGTTGTTATGGCAGCGAAAAGCGCGCTGTTGGCTATACCGAAACGCGCCTCCTTGCCTTCCATATTACCGCCCGTTTGCAAGACGCTGGCCGATTGATCGACACCCAAGGCGGCAAAGGCAGGGTTACCCGCGCTTTCTGCCGCATAAACGACCAGTGTGCCCGCGAGGAATAGGACGCTCATAGCGCCGAACAAGGCCCACCCCTGCAGAGGATTACCGACCATACGGCCGAAGACATTGGTGAGCGCCGCAGCAATGGCAAAGATCAAAACCATTTGCACAAGATTGGACAGCGCAGTCGGATTTTCATAAGGATGCGCAGCATTGGCATTAAAGAAGCCACCCCCATTCGTGCCAAACATCTTGATTGCGATTTGCGAGGCAACCGGCCCCTGCGCCAAAGTCTGCTTGGCCCCTTCCAAAGTCGTGGCATCGACATAGGCACCAAGATTTTGCGGTATTCCCTGCCAGACAAGTAAAAGCGCAATAATAAAAGAAACAGGCAAAAGGATATAAAGCGTGCAACGCGTCATATCGACCCAGAAATTACCGATGGTTTTGGAGACATTGCGCGCAAAACCGCGACATAAAGCGATAGCCAACGCGATACCTGTCGCGGCGGAAAGAAAATTATGCACTGTTAGTCCCGCCATCTGCGTCAGATAGCTCATGGTGCTTTCGCCACCGTAATTCTGCCAATTGGTGTTGCTGATAAAACTGATGGATGTGTTGAAAGCCAAATCGGGCGCGACATTATCCATACCTTGGGGATTGAGCGGCAAGAAAAGCTGCGCTCTTTGCAGAATATAAAGCGTGATAAAGCCGACCAGACTAAAAACCAGCATAGAGATGCCGTAATTTTTCCAATCCTGTTCGGCTTTCTCATCTACCCCCGCTAAACGATAAAACAGTTTTTCAATGGGGCGCATAAGCGGCGACAAGAAAACCCATTCACCCGAAAAGACGCGTAGCATATAGCCGCCCAAAGGCTTGGTCAGCGCAAGGATGATCAGAAAGAAACAGGCGATCTGTAAAAAACCATTAGCTGTCATGGCCATTCCCTTAAAACTTTTGTGAAATGCCGAAATAAGGCTGCAAATCATTCGCCGCCCTGTTGAGTCCGACATTCACACCCGCATCGAACTGCAAATTATTTTTGGCCGCCCACGAAACTGCAAAATCTGCCGTATATTGGGTAGCAGCCCCTTGGTCGTTATTCACATCACTCCAGAATTCGGCATAGCCCGTAAGGCTGTCGTCAAAAACCGTATGGCTGAAATTGATCAGGTTACTGAAGTTAGCGTGATCGCCATTCAAGGAAGCATTTTCAAGAATATCAATCTCACTGGTGATATTCATTACCCAGCCTTGGGGCAGATTGGCGATGAAAGGCGCATAAGCTCCGCCTTCCCAATGATTATTGCCAATATTATGCGCGGCGGCAGGCGCCTTCACATAAGGCGTAATGGCCAAGGCGTAATCGCCGCCATCATTACCAAAAATGTTATATTTGAGCCGCGTATAAATATCGCCAAAACCCGATGCGGTATTATTGGTATCTGTGTCACGCACATGGCTTTGGTTGAAATTAAGGGGCGCCAACGCCAGTTCGAGATCGGTTTTGTTGGTAAGGCCTGCCTTTAAAACCGTATCAGCAACCATAAAATTGGATGTGGTTGCGCCAGATGAATTATATCGATCATAAGCCCAATTCACAAAATCGGATTCATATTGGTAATGCCCCGCATCAACCGTATAGGGTGTGGATGATTTTGTCGGGCGGTCGGTCGAAAAACTCCGCATCTGGTCTTCAGGCGCTGGGTTAAAAAGAGTGTAGCCGGATTTATCGGGCGCATCGTCGGCCAAGGCCGGACAGGCAAACAAAAGCGCGGCAGTAATAATCAGTTTTTTCATATTACCCACCTAAAATTTTTCAGGACGGACAAGGGCGTATATCAGATAGCCCAGCAAGAAAGCCGCCACCGCACCGCCAAGGATCATGTCAAGCGTCATGACCACCTCATAATTTCTGGCAAAGGGAAAGATAGGCAACCAGGGCGGCAAAAGAACCAATCCCCAGCGCAAGCATGATGATGTCAGTCATGAGAACCTCAGCATGTGAAATACTGATGCCTATTGTCTCTCTAACGACCGACCCAAAGCTATAAAAATAATGTAAAAAATTCTTTCAAGGCGTGGTCACATTTTTGAAATTCGCTTCAAAAAAAATTCTCAGTCATCAAAACATTGCGAGCATAGTTTTTTCTCTCACATTCGACAAAAAATGGATGGACTCACAGTCGGTTTCACAGACACATGTGAAATGAATTATGCTCACTTTTGTGAACAACATATTGAATGATAAAAACAATAACGAAAATTGAGCGCACGCCCCCTAGTTTCGAAACTAGAGGAAACACATGCCTTAAGTTATTGAAAATAATGGTCGGGACGACAGGATTTGAACCTGCGACCCCTAGTCCCCCAGACTAGTGCGCTACCAGGCTGCGCCACGTCCCGACCTAAAAACCCCGTTAAGAGAGGCGCGAATATAGGGGCAAGCCCTGCCAAACGCAATAACAGAATACGCTGGAATACCGGCCTTTTATCGCACTTGCCCTGCAACGCAAATCAGTTTAAACCCTCCATTATCGCGCTGCACTCTGCTGTGGCGCTTCCTCGCATCCTTATCGGTTTTGCCCCATGAATATCCATGAATATCAGGCCAAAAGCCTTCTGAAAAAATATGGCGTTACAGTCCCCAACGGCGGCGTTGCCTTTACCCCTGCCGAAGCGGTTGACGTTGCCAAGACCCTGTCGACCCCTGTTTGGGTCGTGAAATCACAAATTCATGCAGGCGGTCGCGGCAAAGGCGGCGGCGTTAAAGTTGTGAAATCGCTGGCCGATGTCGAAGCCGAAGCCAAGCGCATGATCGGCATGACCTTGGTCACCCATCAAACGGGCCCCGCCGGACAAAAAGTTCAACGCGTCTATATTGAAGAAGGTTGCGATATTAAGCGCGAGCTGTATCTGAGCCTGCTGATCGACCGCGCCACCAGCCGCGTGACGATTATGGCCTCGACCGAAGGCGGCATGGAAATTGAAGAAGTGGCGGCCCATTCGCCCGAAAAAATCATCAAGGTCGCGATTGATCCCGTAACCGGCCTGCAACCTTATCACGCGCGTCAGATTGCGTTTGGTTTGGGATTGAAAGACAAGCAAGTCGGCAAATGTGTCAGCTTCCTGCAATCGATGTATGCGGCGTTCACCGATCTGGATTGCGCGATTGTCGAAATCAATCCATTGGTTGTCACCGGCGCTGATACCATCATCGCTTTGGATGCGAAAATCACGTTTGATGATAACGCTTTGTTCCGTCATCCCGATATCGAAGCGATGCGCGACGAATCCGAAGAAGACCCCGCCGAAATCCTGGCCGGCAAGCATGGCCTGAACTACGTCAAGCTAGATGGTTCTATCGGCTGTATGGTCAATGGCGCCGGTTTAGCGATGGCGACCATGGATATTGTGAAGCTGTATGGCGGCGAACCCGCCAACTTCCTCGATGTCGGCGGTGGCGCGACCAAGGAACGCGTAACCACGGCGTTTAAGATCATTCTGTCCGATAAAAACGTGCAAGGCATTTTTGTCAATATCTTTGGCGGCATTATGCGTTGCGACATTATCGCCGAAGGCATCATCGCGGCGGCCAAGGAAGTGCAATTGCATGTGCCATTGGTTGTGCGTTTGGAAGGCACGAATGTCGATTTGGGCAAGAAGATTTTGGCCGAAAGCGGTTTGCCGATCCTGTCTGGTGATAATCTCGCCGATGGCGCAGAGAAGATCGTTAAAGCCGTTATGAAAAAAGCCGCATAATAAGGAACCAGCATGTCCGTTCTCATCAATAAAAACACCAAAGTCATCTGTCAGGGCTTCACCGGCTCGCAAGGCACTTTCCATTCACAACAAGCCGTTGCTTATGGCACGCAAATGGTCGGCGGCGTTACACCGGGCAAGGGCGGCACGCTGCATCTCGATCTGCCCGTGTTCGATACAGTTGCCGAAGCCAAATCCAAAACCGGTTGCAACGCTTCCGTCATTTATGTTCCGCCTCCCTTTGCCGCCGATGCGATTTTGGAAGCGGTTGATGCGGAAATTCCTTTGGTTGTCTGCATCACCGAAGGCATCCCCACGCTTGACATGGTGCGCGTCAAACGCGCGATGCAGGGCAGCAAGACACGTTTGATCGGGCCTAACTGCCCCGGCGTTATCACGCCCGGCGAATGCAAAATCGGCATCATGCCCGGCCACATCCACAAACGCGGCAAGATCGCGATTGTGTCGCGCTCCGGCACATTGACCTATGAAGCCGTTGCACAAACGACCGCAACCGGCCTTGGCCAAACCACCTGTATTGGTATCGGCGGCGACCCCGTTAATGGCACCAACTTTGTCGATTGTTTGGAAATGTTCCTGAATGACGATGAAACACAGGGCATCATCATGATAGGCGAAATCGGCGGCAGTGCCGAAGCCGAAGGCGCGGCGTTTTACAAAGCGTTCAAGAAGAAGAAACCAATTGTCGGCTTTATCGCCGGTGTCACGGCGCCTCCGGGTCGTCGTATGGGCCATGCGGGCGCGATTATCTCGGGCGGTGCCGACACGGCAGAAGCCAAGATCGAAGCAATGAAATCGGCAGGTTTCTTTGTTTCCGACAGCCCCGCCGCGCTGGGCACCACCATGCTGAAAGCTATGGCGGCTTAATCTGGCCGTCTATTTGGCTTTTTGTGTTAACCATAGATCGCGATTGACGGTGATTTAGGGGACATGCAAAGCTTGCGCATAATTTCATTTATATGAAGGATGTGCCATGAGCCAAGCAGCCCCCGCCCCCGTTACGCCCTCTGCCGCCGAAGAAACAATGCACGTCTTTGTTGTGCCTTGGTTTAGATATGAAAGCTGGCTTAAAATAAATGGTACGCCTACAGGCATAAGCGTTCATAAAATGCCGAGTGATTTAAAGATTTTTAGAAGTAATTATGAAGAATCTTTAGCGCAGTCTCATATCGATGCCTTGACGAGGCTTGCCAACGATCCAGACACACCGGCAACCATCAAAGAATCCATGTTGAAAGATGCCGCCGAAATGGAAGCAAGAATGCGCTCTAAAAACTTTCCTCGCTCACCGGACGAATTTCCTATACCCAACATGGCACTTGTCCAAACCGTAGAAATCTCTCAAACAAGCACAGTGGCGCACCAACTATCTGACATCAGCTCATTCACATGCTTTGGAGTCATGTTAGAAAAAACAGCCTTGGAAACAGTCCTAGCGAATGAATTCATGCAGCCTTGCCCCTCTTGCCCCACGACCAACCCACGCTCTATTGCTGCACCAACTGCAGAAGCGTAATTTGGCAATTTATAAGACAGGCGTACAGCTCACTCAATGACTGATATCCGCCACACACACCGTCTCTTCACCACCGCCGCGCTGGCGCCAAAGGCGATTGCGCCTTTGTCGGAAGACCAAACGCATCATCTGGTTCATGTGTTGCGACTGGCGACTGGTGATGTTTTGCGTTTGTTTAATGAACGCGACGGCGAATATGTGGCGGTGGTAACGGCCACCGGCAAAAAAACCATCGAAGTCACCGCGCAAGAACAAATTCGCGCCGCAGCAAGCGAAGCTGATTTGTGGTTATGCCCTGCGCCGATTAAAAAAACCCATTTCGATTATATGATCGAAAAAGCAACCGAATTGGGCGTATCGGAAATTCAGCCTATCCTGACCCATCGCACGCAAATCCGCGAAGTGAATGCCGACCGTTTGTATAAAATTTGCCGCGAGGCCGCCGAACAGTCCGACCGGCTATCGGTGCCGGCGATTGGTTTGCCGGTTTCTATCGCCGATTTAGTGAGCGTGTTTCCCGCCGACCGCGCCGCGATTATTTGCGCGGAATATGGCGAGGCTGCGCCGGTACATGCCGCGTTATCGTCCCTTGCCCTGCAAAAATTCACCAAGGCCGCGATTATCACGGGGCCTGAAGGCGGGTTTGCGGAAGAGGAATTCGACGCGTTGCGCCAAATACCCAATGCGCATTTTGTCCGTTTGGGCCCGCGCATTCTCCGCGCCGATACCGCCGCGATTGCGGCGATTACCTGCTGGCAAGCCGTTCGCGGCGACTGGCGATAAAACGATTATTTGGCTTGCCGGAATTCAACCGCCCCGCAATGCCGCAGAATATTCTCGGCCTCATCGGTAAAACCACCCTCGGCATTATGCAAACCCAGAGGCTGGCAATGCTGCACAAATTGCGGGGCGTCTTTGCGCGCGCGGATGATGATGCGTTTGGCCTCACCACCCGTTTTCGGCGATAAGGGCAAAATCTCGATTTCACCGAAGCAACAGCGCAAATGAAAACAGATTTCCTTTAAACGGTCGGCGCGGTGAATAAGCGTCAGGCTGCCCGATGTTTTCAACGCCGCGCCTGCCGACGCGACCCATGCACCCAAATCACCGTCTTTGTCGGCATTGGCGGTGCGACGATGCGCATCATCCGAAACATCATGCCGCGCTTCGTCATGGAAAGGCGGGTTCATCAACACATGGTCAAACGCGCCCGCCATTTCCGGCGGCAACGCGGCAACATCACCCACACGCACGCGCAATCCACCGGCAAAAACATTCCGCGCGATATTGCGTTGGCAGATTGTGGTGAGTTCAGTTTGGATTTCTATACCCATACCCCGCACGTCTTCATTGCGGCACGCAACCGCCAGCATCGCCCCGCCCACACCGCACCCCATATCCAATATAGTATCGCCCGCCACAACGGGCACAGCAGCAGCCAGCAAAACAGTATCAACCGCCACGCGAAAGCCATGGGCCGGTTGTTCCAACGCGACGCGTTTGTTTAATATGCCGTCAAGGGTGGTTTCCACTACCGCCGCCCCTTACGCTTTTTCGGCGCGAAACTGCGCCCCGATGTCGGCACTGCGACACCCGTGATGATTTCCAGCTCGGCATTCTCCAACCGTTTAATTTCATCACGCAAACGGGCAGCCTCTTCAAATTCCAGATTGCTGGCTGCCGCCTTCATGCGTTTGTCCAAATCTTTCAAATGCGCATGCAAATCCTTGCCGAACAGGGTCATTTCATCGGCCAGCCCCGCCTGCACCGTCAGATGGTCGCGTTCATAAACCGACCCCAGAATATCGCCGATGGATTTTTTGACCGTTTCCGGCGTGATGCCGTTGGCCGCGTTATAAATCTGTTGCCGTTCGCGGCGACGGTCGGTTTCTTCTATCGCCTGTTTCATACTGCCCGTCATGCGGTCGGCATATAAAATCGCCCGACCTTCCACATTGCGCGCGGCGCGTCCAATGGTTTGAATAAGCGATGTGCGCGAACGCAGATAGCCTTCCTTATCCGCATCCAAAATCGCCACCAAACCGCATTCGGGAATATCCAAACCTTCGCGCAGCAAATTGATGCCGATCAGCACATCATAAACGCCCAAACGCAAATCGCGGATGATTTCGATACGTTCCAATGTTTCCGTGTCGGAATGGATATACCGCGCCTTGATGTTGGCCTCGGCCATATATTCGCTTAGCGCCTCGGCCATTTTCTTGGTCAAGGTCGTGACCAGAACGCGCATGCCCTTGGCCACCACTTGCCGCACTTCTTCCAGCAAATCATCAACCTGTTTATCAGTCGGTCGGATAATCACGGGTGGATCCATCAACCCCGTCGGGCGCACAACCTGTTCGACAAACACGCCGCCCGTTTGTTCCAGCTCCCACGGTCCGGGCGTTGCCGACACAAACACGCTTTGCGGGCGCATCGTTTCCCATTCTTCAAATTTTAACGGGCGGTTATCGACACAAGATGGCAAACGAAATCCATATTTCGCGAGCGTCGATTTACGCGCATAATCGCCGCGCGACATGCCGTGAAGTTGCGGTATCATCACATGGCTTTCATCCACGAACAGCATCGCATTGGCGGGCAGATATTCAAACAAAGTCGGCGGCGCGGCACCGGCGGGGCGCCCCGTAAGATACCGCGAATAATTTTCGATGCCTGCGCATGCGCCAGTCGCCGCGATCATTTCCAAATCAAACGTCGTGCGTTCGCGCAAACGTTGTTCTTCTACCAATTTGCCTTCGGCCAGCAATTCCGCCAAGCGCACTTTTAAATCCACTTTGATTTGTTCTGCGGCTTGCGCCAAGGTCGGTTTCGGTGTTACATAATGGCTGTTGGCGTATAATTTCACGCCATCAAGCGTTTCCCCTTTTTGCCCCGTAAGCGGATCGATTTCGATAATCTGTTCGATTTCATCGCCGAACATCACCAAACGCCACGCGGTGCTTTCCAAATGCGCGGGAAAGATTTCAACCGTGTCGCCCTTCACGCGGAAATCACCACGGCCAAAGGCGATGTCGTTGCGTTTATATTGCAATTCCACCAGAGAGGTCAGCAAGGTCTGGCGGCCAATTTCCTGCCCCTTGGCCAGACCCAAAATCATCGACTGATAGGTTTCCGCCGAACCGATGCCATAAATGCAGGACACGGAAGCGACGATGATCACATCGTCCCGTTCGAACAAAGAACGCGTCGCGGCGTGACGCATGCGGTCAAGCTGTTCATTGACCATGGATTCTTTTTCGATATAGGTATCGCTGCGCGCCACATAGGCTTCGGGTTGATAATAATCGTAATAGGAAACGAAATATTCGACCGCGTTGTTCGGAAAGAATGATTTCATTTCGCCGTATAACTGCGCCGCCAAAGTTTTATTGGGCGCGAGGATAAGGCTGGGGCGTTGCAAAGTCTGGATGGCATGCGCGACGGTAAAAGTTTTACCCGAACCGGTTACGCCCAGCAAAACCTGATTGCGTTCGCCCGCATTTAACCCATCCACCAACGCCTCTATCGCCTGCGGCTGATCACCGGCGGGGCGATAATCGGATATAAGCTCGAATTTACGGCCCCCTTCGGGGCGAAAAACGGGCAGGTCTATGTCGGAAAAGGCGGAAAGCGTCATGTTTTAACCATTATTTTCTTTAGGATAGTATATTGGTTTGTTATAAAATGCGCCAACAATTACAGGAAAGTATTGCAAAAAAACCATGTCGAATACTGTAAAACCAGAAACTATTGTCATTAAAATCGGTACCGATGCCCTCAGCAAAGGCGGCAAGCCGGAAGTGCCTCTTTTGAAAAAGCTGGTCGCGGAAATCGCCACGCTTAAAAAGGACGGGCATCATGTCGTGGTCGTGTCTTCGGGCGCCGTTGGCGCCGGACGCGCCTTTATTAAAGGCGCATATGAAATAACCGCCAGAAGCGAGATCATAGAAAAACAACTGCTCGCCAGCATTGGACAACCGCGGCTTATGAACACTTATACACGCCTGTTTTCCACGCATGGGCTGCATGCCACGCAAGTCCTGTTGACCCATGATAATTGCCGGGGCAAAGGTCTTGAAGAACTTACCCATTATTTTGACGGCGTTCGCAGAAATCCGATTTTTGTGCCTATCGTCAATGAAAACGACACGGTATCGACCGAAGAATTAGAAGAATTAAAGGTTTTCAGAGATAATGACGAACTGGCCGTTTTGGTCGCAAAACTTGTCGGCGCCAATCGGGTCATTTTATTGACGAATGTCGAGGGTGTTTTCAATCACCACCCCTCAAGACCCGGAGCCCAGCTCATCCCCGTCCTCCATCTTTCCTGCCCTGCGCCCCTTACTATCGACACAAGCGGCAAATCCGATAACGGCAGAGGCAGCATGGAAAGCAAGCTCAATGCAGCCCGCCAGTTGCATAGAGCGGGCATCAATGCCCATATCGCATCGTCGCGCACCCCCGACATTATTACCCGCATCATGAAGAACGAGGATGTTGGCACCTATATTCCGCGCGTTCTTCCAGACAAATGGGTTCCGGCCACGCGCACAGGCAAAACATTTGAGGCCGCGCTTTAAGCCTTTGGCAATGCCGAAAATCCTGCTAAAACAGGGGTGTTCCAGCGTTTCCCCATAGGTAGTTATGTCCGTCAATGTCCGCATCGCCCCCTCGCCCACCGGATTGCTCCATATCGGCAATATCCGCGCAGCCTTGTTCAACTATCTGTTCGCCAAAAAACACGGCGGCTCATTTATGTTGCGGCTGGACGATACTGACAGCACGCGTTCGACCCAGGAATTTGCCGACGCGATCAAACGCGATCTGACATGGTTGGGTTTAACATGGGATAATTTTGCCCGCCAATCCGACCGTTTGGCGCGATACAGCGAAGTGTTGGAACAGCTGAAATTATCGGGCCATGTTTATCCTTGCTATGAAACGCAGGGCGAATTGGACCTGAAACGCAAAACGCAATTGGGTCGTGGATTGCCACCCGTTTATGACCGCGCCGCGCTGAAACTTACGGATGCCGACCGCGCCGCGTTTGATGCGCAAGGGCTCAAACCGCATTGGCGGTTTAAACTGAACCATACCGATGTATCGTGGGATGATTTGGTTCAGGGGCGCAAGACATTTCCGGCATCATCCATTTCCGATCCGGTTTTGGTGCGCGGCGATGGCGTGCCGCTTTATACTTTCTGTTCCGTGGTCGATGATGTGGATGATAAAACCACCCATATTATCCGCGGTGAAGATCATGTCACCAACACTGTTGTGCAAATCCAAATCTGGCAGGCTGTGACTGCGCTTCCCTTACCAGCTTTTGCCCATTTCCCGTTAATTGTCAGTGCCAGCGGCATTGAAATGAGCAAGCGTCTGGGCACTTTGTCGATCGCCAGCATGCGCGATGACATGCAGATTGAACCGATGGCGATTAACGCGCTTTTGGCCAAACTGGGCACATCCGACCCCATCGCACCGCGTTTGACCGTGGCCGAACTTGCCACTGAATTCGATCTCGATAAAATTTCCAGCTCCACACCGAAATTCGATCTGGAAGAACTGAAAATGCTAAATGCCAAAATTCTACACCTAACGCCTTTTGCGTCAGTGCGCGAACGGCTGGCGAGCATGGGTTTGGATGCTATTGATGAGAATTTCTGGAACATTGCCCGCGCCAACATTACGATGCTGGGCGATATCCACAACTGGTGGAAAGTGGCGCAAGGCCCGGTAACGCCCGTTATTCAAGACGCCGATTTTCTGTCGCAAGCGGCATCTGCCCTGCCGCCCGCGCCGTGGAACGACAACACATGGGGCGCCTGGACGGCGCAGATAAAAGAAAAGACGGGCCGCAAGGGCAAGGAACTTTTCATGCCGTTACGCCTTGCGCTCACGGCGCAGGAACATGGACCAGAGATGAAATGCCTGTTGCCGATTATCGGCGAAAAACGGGTGCGTGATTTGCTTGCCGGAAAGGCCGCGTAAATGAATGCCGTAAAAATCAAAACTTCATCCCTGTGGCCGCGCCTGCAACAGGAAGCCCAATTGCAGAAGAAACAAGAGCCATTGCTGGCCAGTTTTCTGCACGCCTCCATCACCGCGCATAAAACATTTTCGGAGTCGCTTGGTTACGTCCTTGCACATAAACTGGCCGACCCCAATCTGGGTTCCGTTCCTTTATGGCGTTTGTTTTCCGAAATTTACACGGAGCATAAATCCCTGTCGCGCGATGCGCTGCTTGACCTTGCCGCCATTTTGGAACGCGATCCTGCGGTGCGCACCGCCTCGCAAGCCTTCCTTTATTTCAAAGGTTTTCACGCCTTACAGGCCTATCGCATTGCGCATGTGTTGTGGCAACAAAAACGCGAAGGGTTGGCTTATCATTTGCAAAACCGCATTGCGGAAGTTATCTCGGTCGATATCCACCCCGCCGCCAAAATTGGCCATGGCATTATGATGGACCACGCCACCGGCGTTGTGATCGGTGAAACTACAGTAATTGGCGATAATGTTTCTATGCTACATGGTGTCACCTTGGGTGGCACCGGTAAAGAAAGCGGCGACCGCCACCCTAAAATAGGCAATGGCGTTTTGTTGGGAACCGGTTGCCGCGTTTTGGGCAATATCACACTGGGCGCGGGCGCCAAGGTTGCGGCGGGCAGTGTTGTGTTGGAAGATGTTCCCGCCCATACGACGGTGGCCGGCGTTCCCGCCAAAATTATCGGCAAATGCCACGGCGTGCCGGGCAAAACCATGAACCAGAAAATTTGCAACTAAGGCGGCATATGCTTTATCTTCACAACACCCTGACGCGCGCCAAGGAAGAATTTAAACCGATCGACCCGAACCATATCAAAATGTATGTGTGCGGCCCAACGGTTTATGATTTCGCCCATCTGGGTAATGCGCGCGCGATTGTGGTTTTTGATACGCTGTATCGTTTGTTGCAAAGGCATTACCCGCAAGTCACCTATGCCCGCAATATTACGGATGTCGACGACAAGATTATGGCCAAAGCCGCAGAAACCGGCGAAAGCATCGAAACCATAACGACACGCACGACGCAGGCTTTCCATGACGATATGGCGGCATTGAACGCTTTGCCACCTACCGTCGAACCCCGCGCCACACAATATATCGGCGAGATGATCGACATGATCAAAACCCTGATCAAAAAGGGGCATGCCTATGTCGGCGAAGGCCATGTGTTGTTCAATGTGCCGTCGATGCCCGATTATGGTCAACTGTCGCGTTCGACACATGATGAATTGATAGCGGGTGCCCGCGTCGATATCGCACCCTATAAAAAAGATGCGACCGATTTTGTTTTATGGAAACCCAGCACCAAGGAACAGGTCGGTTGGGACAGCCCGTGGGGACGCGGTCGACCCGGCTGGCATATCGAATGTTCGGCGATGGCGGCAAAAAATCTGGGCGAGATTTTCGATATTCACGGCGGCGGCCTTGATCTGCGTTTCCCCCATCATGAAAATGAAATCGCGCAAAGCCGTTGTGTCCATGGCACCACTGTGATGGCCAATTACTGGCTGCATAACGGCTTTCTGATGGCCAATGGCGAGAAAATGTCAAAATCGCTTGGCAATTTTTATACGGTACGGGATTTGCTCACTGTTGCGCCCGGCGAAGCGTTGCGTCTTGCGCTTCTATCCAGCCATTATGCCAAGCCTTTGGATTTTTCGATTGAGGCGTTGCAAGCGGCGAAGGCAAAGCTTGATAAATGGTATGGTGCGTTACGTGTTGTGAATTGGACTCCACATACTACTGGCAAGCCAAATTCAGAAATTGAAGATGCTCTACTTGATGACTTGAACACTCCTTTAGTTATAAGTCATATTGATGGTTTGGTAAAACACGTTCACGCACGAAGAATTTCACAAGGTGGAGGAGATGAAGGAGTTAAGAACGAACTCTTAAACAGTGCCCATACACTGGGCCTGCTTCAACAATCCCCCGAAGAATGGTTCCGCTGGCAACCTGCCGCGCAAACAGGCCCCACGGAATCTGAAATCGAAGCACAAATTACCGCCCGCCTCGCCGCGCGTCAGGCCAAAAATTACGCCGAATCCGACCGCATCCGTGACGCGCTTGCGGCACAGGGCGTTATACTGGAAGATGCCGCAACCGGCACGACATGGCGCAGAGGATAAAGAATGACCACAATCAAACACCGCAATATCATCAAGGAAGTCAACGAAAACGCAGGGCGTCTGGAAAAAACCGCGGTGTGGATTACCGACAAAGTCGGCACAATGGGCTTCTTTCTTATTATCTTCTTGTGGACGGCGTTCTGGCTGGGCTGGAACTTCCTCGCGCCCAAGGAATTGCAATTCGACCCGCCAATGGGTTTTGTGTTCTGGCTGTTCCTTTCCAACCTGATTCAAATCCTTCTTATGCCGCTCATCATGGTCGGCCAAAACATTCAGGGACGCCATGCCGAAGCCCGCGCCGAATATGATCTGGACGTCAATGTGAAGGCCGAAAACGAAATCGAAACCATCCTGCGCCATTTGGAAACGCAAAATAATATGCTCATCGCTTTGGTCGAAAAACAAGGCATGACTTTGGAAGAATGCCATAACAGACCACGCAAATAAATATAGTATGCAACCGCCCGTCATCTTGCTCGTTGAACCACAGTTGGTCGAGAATATCGGCATGACGGCGCGCGCCATGATGAATACCGGCCTGTACGAATTGCGGCTGGTTAACCCGCGCGATCCGTGGCCACTCGGCGAAATTCACCAACAACGCATGGCGGCGGCATCCAGCGGCGCGGATGATGTTCTGAACAATGCTAAAATCTTCCCGACATTGGAAGAAGCCATGACAGACTTACACTACATCTATGCTACCACGGCGCGCACCAACGACATGACCAATGTTATCATGACGCCACGCGCCGCCATACCCGATATGGTCGCGCGTTCCACGGGTGGTCAGAAAACCGCCGTGATGTTCGGGAAGGAACGCACAGGCTTGACCAACGATCAGATCATGCTGGCCAACGCCAAAATCACCATTCCGCTTAATCCCGAATTTTCTTCGCTTAATCTGGCGCAGGCGGTCTTGTTGATCGGTTATGAATGGTATCAGGCGCATGACAAGACCCCCGATAATGTTTTGTATATGGGCGACAGCACGCCCGCGACCCGCGAAGAATACCTAAATTTCTTCCACCGGTTGGAAAGCGCATTGGATGAAGGCGGGTTTTTCGTCACCCCCGAAATGCGCCCCACTATGGTTCGTAATCTACAAAACACGTTGCAGCGCGCCCAGATGACCGAACAGGAAATACGCACATGGCATGGCGTTTTGTCATCCCTGCTCGGCATACCGAAACGCAACAAGGCATGAGCGACGGCATCAAACTCATCATCCGCGATTTGCGCGTTGATTTGCGCATAGGCCACTGTGAAACCGAACAGGACAAAACTCAGCCCCTTCTTATCAACATCGAATGTCTGGCATCCCTTTCCCGCCGGTATGACGATATTCGCGAGAATGATTTGTCCGAAGTCATCAATTACCGTCCGGTTTACGAATTTGTCTGTCATGAATTAACGCAAATGGGGCATATCTTTTTATTGGAAAGCGCGGCCGAAAAAATTCTCGATTTCTGTTTTCACGACCCGCGCATTACAACCGCAACTGTGCGTATAGAAAAGACCACCATCTTCACCCATGCCGCTTCTGGCGGTATTGAAATGCAAAGGACACGCTAATGGCCAAAGGTTGGGCTCTTGTCACAGGTTCGGCGCGCCGCATTGGCCGCGCCATTGCGCTCGACCTTGCCACGCATGGATGGGATATTATCGTGCATTACCACCGTTCCGCCGATGAGGCGCAAAAACTGGCACAGGAAATCGACGCGCTGGGTCGTTCTGTATGTCTCGCGGAAATCAATCTGGCCGACCCGCAGGCCGCCGCAAATCTGATCCCCTCTCTGGCCGAAGAAATCGGCATGATTGACGCGTTGATCAATAATGCAGCATTGTTTGAGCCCGACAATACAGACCCCGATGGGACACGCCATTGGGCGGTCAATGCCGATGCGCCACGTTTGCTGAGCAAAGCCTTCCGCGACCATCTACCGCCGACCGAAAAAGCTGCCATTGTTAATCTATTGGATGCGACGCCGCCGGTAAATAACTTCACCGCCTATGAAAAAGCGAAAATTTTTCGCGCCGACCTGACCGCCAATATGGCCAAATCTTTTGCACCACAGGTACGCGTTAATGGCGTCGCCTGTGGTTATGTGCTGCCCAGCCCGCGCCAATCGGAAGAAGACTTTCGCAAAATATCAGGCGGCAAAATCGTCACGCCCCAACAAATCGCCACCGCTGTGCGGCAACTTCTGGAAACGCCCGGCCTTACCGGACAGATGACGACAATTGCCTAAAATGGGCGTTTCTATTGCGCGGAACATGCGTGTGCAGGCCGGTCAACTAACAAATTTTAATATGTGCAAAACTTTCCCGCTTGACTCATTTGCCCACCCCATGCAGCAACACCGCATCTTGTTCACACCCACATTGATTTCGCCTTATTTTCAGAAATCAAGCACACAAATCGGTTAATTTCACTTTTTGGCCACAAAGAAATTATGAAAAAACAACAGCTTGATTCAGACTGCCTAATTCTTAGGCAGCAAGGTGAAAAGGGCAATTTTACGGGCGAAAAGAAACCACAAACAGGTTTTACAAACAGACTTATCCACAATTTTCGGGGATAAAGAATCTATAAAACGGTATAAGGACACATGACCAAAACGCCTGCCCCAAAACCTACAAAAACAGCGTCGAATTACGATGCGGGCGCCGCTATGTTACGCGCCCATATCAAAACCCTGCCCGGCAAACCGGGCGTTTACCGCATGATTGATGCCAAAGGTTTGCCATTATATGTCGGCAAAGCCAAAGATTTGAAAAAACGCGTATCGTCCTATACCCAACGCGCCCGTTTGCCTATTCGCCTGCAACGCATGGTCGCTCTGGCCAAAAATCTGGAAATCACCACCACGCCGACCGAAGCCGAGGCTTTGCTGCTGGAAGCGAATTTTATCCAGAAATTCCTGCCGCCCTATAATATCTTACTGCGCGACGATAAATCTTACCCCTATATTTTGATCACCAAAGATCATGATTTTCCGCAAATCCTCAAACATCGCGGCACCAAAAATCGTAAGGGCAATTATTTCGGCCCCTTCGCATCTGGCGGCGCGGTAACGGAAACGCTTACCCTGATGCAACGCGGGTTCATGCTGCGCAATTGCACCGACAGTTTTTTTGCCAACCGTTCGCGCCCCTGTTTGCAATATCATATCAAACGTTGCACTGCACCTTGCGTTGGCAAGGTTTCCATTGCCGACTATGCGCAACAGGTGACAGATGCGGTCGATTTTCTGAAAGGCCGCAATCAGGATATTCAGCAAAAACTGGCCGGCGAAATGCAGCACGCCAGCGACGCGATGGATTTTGAGAACGCCGCCAAATTGCGCGACCGTATCAAAGTATTGACCAGCATGCAGGCGCGCCAAAGCATTAATGTCGCGGGCATAGATGATGCCGATATCATTGGCATGCATCAGCAAAGCGGCAAGACCGCCATTCAAATCTTTTTCTTCCGGCAAGACCGCAATTACGGTGCGCGCGTTTTCTACCCCACGCATGACAGCACCGACACACCGGCCGATATTATGGCCGCCTTTATCGCGCAATTTTATGCCGATAAACCGGCACCGCCTATGTTAATCACCGACACATTGCCTCAAGATCACGCGTTGCTGGCCGAAGCGCTTTCCACTCAATCAGGCCACAAAACCCGCATTATGGTTCCGCAATCGGGCGATAAGAAACGCCTGATTGATATGGCGCAAAAAAACGCGCAAGAATCCCTCGCGCGCTCTTTGTCGGAGAATAAGGAACAAGCGCGATTGCTGAACCGCGTCGCGGAAATTTTTGCCTTGCCCGAACCGCCCAAACGTATCGAGGTTTACGACAATTCGCATATTCAGGGCAGCTTTGCCGTCGGCGCGATGATTGCAGCGGGCGCGGAAGGTTTTCTGAAAAAAACTTACCGCAAATTCAATATAAAATCTGCCCAAACCAATGACGATTTCGCCATGATGCGCGAAGTCCTGACCCGTCGCTTCCAACGGTTGATAGAAGAAGACCCCGAACATAAATCCGATATGTGGCCGGACTTGCTTCTCATCGACGGCGGCGCGGGGCAATTGAACAAAGTCTTCGCAGTGTTAAATGAATTGGGCGTGGGCGATATCGCGGTGGTCGGCATTGCCAAAGGCCCCGACCGCAATGCGGGACGCGAGCGTTTTTTTATGCCCGACCGCGAACCGTTTGATCTGCCGCACGAAGATCCTGTGTTATATTATCTGCAGCGGCTGCGCGACGAGGCTCACCGTTTCGCCATCGGCACCCATCGCGCCCGCCGTACCAAGGCCATAGGCGTGTCGAAATTGGATGAAGTGCCGGGCATAGGCGCGACTCGCAAACGCGCCCTTCTGCACCATTTTGGATCGGCCAAGGCAGTTGAAGGTGCGTCTTTGGAAGATCTTATGCGCACCCCCGGCATTAACCGCAGCATTGCGCAAAAAATCCATGATTATTTCCGCAAAGGCGGATAGAATGACCCGTCTTTGAACAGGGAAGCCCCCATGCAATTCACCGTCCTGACCCGCCGCAAAACCGAACAATTTACCGACGCACAATTCGCGCCCTTGCTGGATGGTGAAGCCGACCGCGTGCGTGAATTATACGCCGAAGGTTTTATCCGCCAAATCTGGATGCGTGGTGACACACCAGGTGCCTTTATGATGGTCGAAGCAGTCGATGAAAAAGACGTCCGCGACCGGCTGCACACCCTGCCCTTGCATCAGGCCGGTATGCTGGAACTGATCGCCCTTATCCCCCTGCGCCCCTATCGCGCTTTTTGCCCCAAAACGTGAAATTAAGAACAAAAAATGGCAAAGAGACTCCCTCTCCCCTTGCGGGAGAGGAAGTAAAATCTTAGGCTTGCCCTTCTTGGCAAGTCTTAGATTTTACAGGTGAGGGGGTTCCTCACTTGTTATTAAATATCAAAGAACGTAACGCTTCATGTCCTACTCCCTCGCCAACAAACTGACCTTCTCGCGGATTATGGCTATTCCGGTCATTCTGCTTTTGCTTGCCATTCCCCATGGTTGGGCAGCGTGGATTGCGTTGGTCATTTTCTCCGCCGCCGGCATAACGGATTATTTCGACGGCTATCTGGCGCGGCGCGATAATGAAATCACCAAACTCGGCCAATTTCTTGACCCCATCGCCGATAAATTACTGGTGGCCGCTGTTTTGTTGATGCTTGTGTATAACGGCCAGATTTCGGGCATGAGCGTGTTGCCTGCCGTTATCATCTTGCTGCGCGAAGTCGCCGTTTCCGGCTTGCGCGAATATCTGGCGGGTTTAAGCGTCAGCGTGCCGGTAACGCAATTGGCGAAATGGAAAACCACGATTCAGATGCTCGCACTCGGTTTTCTTATCGTCGGCAAATATGCGCCGGATTGGATCCCCTCAACAACAATAGGCGATTGGGGCATCTGGATTGCCGCAACCATTACCGTTATCACCGCCTATGATTATTGGCGCGCCGGTTTGAAGCATTTTTGATTATATTCGATTGATTATCCTATGTTATATCTCTGTAGAGCGTATGTATGATGTGCATAGCCAGAAAGTGCAGAGAGAACACCATACCCTACAATAAATCCAGCAATAGATAAATGATCAAAAGAAGGTTCAGCAATCACCCTAGGAAGCTCCCAAACAAGGGCACCAACTGCTGCAAAAGCTCCAACAGTATTTGCAATACAGAGAACAACTTCATCTGCACTTGTCTTCCATAATTCCTTAACACCAATTTTTTGCATTTTTTTCTCCTATAAATTAAAAATTTCTAACTCAAAATATATACTTCCTATTTCTATTTTCAATAATTTTATATGGTTAATTTACTCTTACTCCGAAGCCGCCATTAAAAGGGACGCATTCCCGCCTGCCGCAGTCGTGTTAATGCTCGTCACGCGTTCGCAGGCAAAGCGGAGCAGATAATGCGGGCCGCCCGCCTTGGGTCCTGTGCCCGACAGCCCCTCGCCACCGAAAGGTTGCACACCGACAACAGCACCGATCAATGACCGGTTCACATAAAAATTACCGACATGCAAATCGCGTTCGACCAATGCCACGCGATCTTCTATGCGGCTATGTAACCCACCCGTCAACCCAAACCCTGTTGCATTAATCTGCGCAATCAGTGCACCCAGCTCTTCGGGTTTATAGCGCACGATATGCAAAATGGGGCCGAACACTTCATCGGTCAGAAAATCAATCGCCGGAATCTCCCACGCTTGCGGTGCCACAAAATTGCCGGCCAGCCCCGATACATCGCATGAGTAAATTTCCTTTGCGCCATCCCGCAAATAATCAATATGAGTTAATAATCGTTCCTTGGCCGCATCGTCAATCACGGGGCCAACATCGGTCGACAGGCGCGACGGATGCCCCACCACCAATTCACGCATCGCGCCACGCAACATGGCAATGATTTTATCGGCGACATCATGCGGTAAACACAAAATGCGTAAGGCCGAGCACCGTTGCCCCGCCGAACGGAATGCCGACGTCACAACATCATCCACCACCTGTTCCGGCAGAGCGGAATTATCGACAATCAACGCATTCTGCCCACCGGTTTCGGCAATCAAAGGCACAATCGCGCCGTCCTTGGCCGCCAGTGCGCGGTTAATCGCCCGCGCCGCTTTGCCAGAACCCGTGAAGGCCACACCGGCCACATGCGGATCCGCGACAATCGCCGCGCCCACATCCGCACCACCCGTCACCAATGTGAACACATCTTGCGGAATACCCGCATCACGCATCATCGCAGCCACAAATTGCGCAATACGCGGTGTCTGCGGTGCGGGTTTGGCGACAACCGCGTTGCCCGCAACCAATGCCGCAACCACCTGCCCCAGAAAAATCGCCAAGGGGAAATTCCATGGGCTGATGCACACAAAAACGCCGCGCCCTGCGTGACGCAGATAATTTTTCTCGCCGGTCGGACCAGGCAATGTTATCGGCGCAAAATCCACCCGCGCGCGCATCGCGTAATAACGGCAGAAATCGACCGCTTCGCGTACTTCGCCCAAAGCATCGGGAATAGTTTTACCGCCCTCACTTATCATCAACGCAATTAACGCGGCATTATTCGCCTCTAATTTATCGGCCAGCTTTTCCAAACAGCCCGCCCGCGCATCCACATCCACCCGCGACCAGCCGTGAAACGCCGCCTGCGCCTTGGCAAAAACCGCATCAATATCCGGCGTGGTTTCGGCAAATTCTGGCATACGGAACGCGGCGATATCTGCCAACAAAGCATCGGTCACAAAAGGATCCGCTAAATCCATCCCGCGCGAATTGCGCCGTTCCGGCAAATAGATATCCGCCGCCACGCGCACTGCAGGATGCCGTACGCCTGTCTGTTTGCGAAAAATATCTACGGGGTCGGCCACTAGTTCAGCCACCTACACATCCTTGTCCAACATGCGATGCACGAACGAACTGTTCGCACCATTTTCCAAAATGCGCCGCACAAGATACCCTAACAACACATCATGCGAACCAACGGGCGCATAAATACACCCATGCAGCCCGTCGCGGCGCATAAGGTCGTGCAATTCGCCGCCCATACCATGCAACCTTTGAAACTCGATACCGTTCGCGTCACCGGCCAAGGCGCAAATATGCGCCACGCTCATCGCATTATGCCCACCGAAAACCGGGTTGATAACATCACGTGCGCCCAACAACCGCCGCGCACAGGCGTTATAGGCAAGGTCTGTATTATTCTTGCGCGTATAAACAGAAAAATCCGGCCAGCCGCGTTCCTGTCCGCGTTTAATTTCCGTATCCCAATAGGCACCTTTGACCAAACGCACATGAATGCGCCGGCCATTTTGCCGCGCCAATGCCGCCAGAAAATCAATCACCGCCGGTGCGCGTTTATCATAGGCCTGCACTGCAAAACCAAGCCCACCCCAATCCGCAGGCAGTTGTTCGATAACGGCAGCCCCAACCTCCAACGATAATTGCAAACGGTCGCCTTCTTCCGCATCAATCGTCACCGGCATATCAAATGCCGCCGCGCGTTGGCATAACGCCACTAATACCGACACCATTTCACCCAACACACGATCATGCTGCGCCATTTCATAACGTGGATGGAGTGCGGAAAGCTTGACCGATATGCCGGAAGGACGCGGAAAATCATGCGCCTTCTGATGCGCACCGATTTTATCTATCGCCTGTTCGTAATCGCGCAGATAACGCGCAGCATCCTCTGCCGTTCGCGCACCTTCGCCCAACATGTCGAAAGAATAACGCACGCCGTCGCGCATGGCGCTTTCGGCGCGTTGCAATGCCTTGTCTATCGTTTCGCCCATTACGAATTGATCGGCCATCCATTGCATTGCGACCTTGATCGCCTCGCGGATAACCGGTTGCCCCGCGCGCGAAACCAGATGTTTCAACGCACTGCCCGCGCTGGCTTTATCGTCATCCAGTTTGATGATTTTGCCGGTCAAAGCCAATGCCCATCCGGTCATATTAATCGACCAGGAACTACCCCCCGACAAAGCCTTGTCCCAATGGGCTTCATCTAATTTATCCTTGATCAACGCATCCGCCGTCGCGCGGTCGGGTATGCGCAGCAAGGCTTCAGCCAGACACATCAACGCCAAACCTTCTTGCGAGGTCAGCCCGAACCGCGCCAGCAAATCGGTTACTGTTGCCGATGGTTTATGGGTGCGGCGGATTTCTTCAACCCACGCGCCCGCCCGCGCCTGAGCCGCCCGCCGCGCTTCCGGCGGCAAGGTTGCATCGGGCAATAGTTTTTCTAAACACGCCCCCTCATCCGCGCGATACAGCGCGGCAAGGATGGCGAAATGGTGCTGGGAATCGAATGAGATAGACATACAAAAAGCCTATCACGGGATTTGCCATTTCAAAACGGCAAAGAAATGCGTTATCCACGCCCGATCGAACTATACAAAAATCCGGCGGCCCGCATTTCCGCAGGTTTATAGATATTGCGCAAATCGACCAGAACCGGCGTTTTCAGCAACGACTTAACCTTGTCGATATCAAGGGCGCGGAATTCATTCCATTCCGTCAAAATCGCCAAACCATCGGCCCCCTTCATCGTGTCATAGGCATCGGCGCACCACACGACATCGGTTAATGACTTTTGCGCTTCCTTCATGCCTTCAGGGTCATAGGCGCGGATGGTGGCACCCGCTTTTTGCAGTGCCGGAATAACATCCAGGCTGACGCTATCACGCATATCATCCGTGTTGGGTTTAAACGTCAAACCCAAAATGGCGATGGTCTTGCCGCCGACATCGCCGCCACAGGCCGAAATAATCCGTTGCGCCATGTGTTTTTTGCGGCGGTCATTCACATCAATCGTCGCTTCGACCAGACGCAAAGGTACACCTTTGTCTTGCGCGGTACGAGCCAGCGCGAGCGTGTCCTTGGGAAAACATGAACCGCCATAACCGGGGCCCGCATGCAAAAATTTGCGGCCAATGCGGCCATCCAGCCCCATGCCTTTGGCAACGGTTTGCACATCGGCGCCGACTTTTTCGCACAAATCGGCAATTTCGTTGATAAAGGTAATTTTCGCCGCCAGGAAAGCATTGGCCGCATATTTGGTTAGCTCGGCTGTTTCCAGATTCGCAATCACCATCGGCGTTTCGATCAGATACAGTGGCCGGTACAGCTTCTTCATCACATCGGCGGCGCGTTCGCTCTCGCACCCGATCACTACGCGGTCAGGGCGCATAAAATCATTGATTGCCGACCCTTCGCGCAAAAATTCGGGGTTGGAGCATACATCGAATTCGGCCGCCGGATTTGTTTCGCGCACCAACCGCGCAATTTCATGCCCCGTCCCAACCGGCACCGTGGATTTGGTGACGATAACGGTATAACGGGAAATGCTTTGCGCAATTTCACGCGCTGCCGCGTACACATAAGACAAATCGGCATGCCCGTCGCCGCGGCGCGTCGGCGTGCCCACTGCGATAAACACCGCATCGGCATCATTGATCGCGGGGTTCATCGTTGGCGCGAATTGCAGATTGCCGTTTTTCATATTACGGGCGACCAAATCATCAAGACCGGGTTCGAAAATGGGAATTTCGCCGCGATGCAACGCATCGATTTTTTCCTGCACCGGATCGACGCAAGTGACATGCACGCCAAACTCGGCAAAACAGGCCGCAGAAACAAGGCCGACATATCCGGCGCCAAGAACGACGATTTTCATAACTTACTTTCCGATAATTTTTTGCAATGCCGTTCGAACTGCATCACCCATTTCCGGATGGGCTAAAGCAAACGCGACATTCGCCTCAATAAAACCAACCTTGTCACCGCAATCATAACGCGTACCCTTGTACCGCAACCCGTGAAAAGCCTGTTTGCCGATCAAACGCGCCATGCTGTCCGTCAATTGTATTTCACCGCCCGCGCCGACCTGCTTGGCTTCCAGCTCATAGAAAATTTCCGGCTGCAAAATATAACGGCCAATCACGGATAATGTCGAAGGCGCTTGCGCCGGTTCCGGCTTTTCCACCAACCCGCGCACTTTGGCCAAACGCCCATCGTCGGATTCGACATCCAGAATACCATAACGGTTGGTTTGTTCACGCGGCACATCGACCACCGCGACCATGTTGCCGCCTACCTCGTCATAGGCTTCCATCATTTGCGCCAGGCAAGGCTTTTCGGCCAGCACAACGTCATCGGCCAGAAGAATGGCAAAGGGTTCATTGCCCACCAAATGGCGCGCGCACCAGACCGCATGCCCCAAACCCAACGGTTCACGCTGACGCGTAAACAGCAATTGGCCGGAATCGATATCGGTGGTTTTCAACAATTCCAAAGCCGCCGTTTTACCTTTGGCTTCCAAGGTGCGTTTCAGATCATTGTTATTATCGAAATGATCTTCCAACGCGCCTTTGCCGCGGCTGTTCACGAAAATAAATTGTTCGATGCCTGCGGCGCGCGCTTCGTCCACCGCATGTTGGATCAAAGGGCGGTCAACCAGCGTCAGCATTTCCTTGGGCATCGCCTTGGTCGCCGGCAAAAAGCGCGTCCCCAAACCGGCAACGGGGAATACGGCCTTGCGAATACGTCGTTTCATAATCTGAGGAACCTTCTATAAGGTACTGGATGGATTGACTAATGCGTTCTTAACCGCTTCACAGATTTCTTCAAGCGAAAACGGCTTGGCGACAATTTTATGCACCAATGTGTCCAAATTATGCGCCCGCATCCGTTCCTGGGCATAGCCGGAAATCATCACAATCCGCAAATCGGGGAATAACCGCACCGCCTTCATGGCCAGCGCGATGCCATCCATATTCGGCATCACGATATCGGTGACCAGAACATTGAATTTCTCGCGGGTCAGGATATCCAAAGCCTGTTGCCCATCGACCGCCGCCGACACCTTGTGCCCGGCAGACCCCAACGAGCGCACGATAAATTCGCGCACAGCGGGGTTGTCTTCGGCGACCAGAACATTGGCGCTTTCCACAACGAGTGAAGGGTTAAGGGGTGACATCCGGTTTTTCATCCTCGGCAGTGAACTCAAGATACACATCTTCGATGGTGCGTTCCATAGAAGCCGCGATTTCCGTATGGAAAGGCGCGTCTGCCCCGGCATCCACGGAAGGAGCCGGAGCCCTCACCCACCAGCTCTGAATGATAGCTTTATCAGGGCCTAAAGCGCGAGCCTTAATATCAGGGATGAGTTGTATTTCATCGGTTGTGTTATGAATAACACCATCCACAAACAGCTTCATCGTGCCGCCGTCATAACGCAATTCCGACTTGACCTGTTCAAACACCAAACCTTTGCCGGAATGGGCGACAGTGAGGCCAAAAGTCTCATATAAACCGCTTAAAGCAGGCACATGCTTAACAATAGTCTCGTGGTAATAAAGGGGCAGGCTCAACACCGCCATCAACACCCCCAAACCCAAAATCACCTTTTTTAACCATAAAGGCACTTTTTTGCCCTTAATAAGGGCGGGCAGATTGGGGATATGGATCACGGGCGCATGCGGCACAGCCGCCGCCGACGCCGGAGACTGGCTCAAAACTTTCTCGACAGGCGCAGGCGGGGGAACAGGGGCAACGGGCGCAGCCGCAATCGGCGCGGCCAAAGGTACAGGCGGCGTGAAAACATCAATACTGTTCGGCTTGGTCGCATGCCACTCATGCTTGCATCGGGCGCAACGCACTTTGCGTCCGCCTGCGGCAAAAGCTTCGACCGGCACAAGATATCGCGCGCGGCAAGAGGGACATTCCAAGATCATGGGTGCAATTTATAGGGGAAGAACCCGCGTGAGGCTAGGGGGGCTAGAGAATCTAACCACATAAGTCTAATCTTCCTGCCCGACCCTTAAACCACCAGCCTTGAATCCATGCTCCTCTCCTTTGAAAATGTCACGCTGACCTATCCGCCCGAACGCAAGGTTCTGGACGATGTTTCGTTCGAGCTGGCCGAAGGTGGTTTTTGCTTTCTGACGGGGCCCAGCGGCGCGGGCAAATCGTCCCTGTTGCGCCTCATCTATCAGGCCGAACGCCCGACCAGCGGCCAGATTGCCCTGTTCGGCACACCGCTTAACCACCACAACGACCGCGCCGCGCAATCCGAATTGCGCCGCAAGGTTGGCATCGTGTTTCAGGATTTCCGGCTTATCCCGCATTTAACCGCATGGGAAAATGCCGCACTTCCGTTACGCCTGACCAGCGCCAGCGAAGATTACATCAAACGCCATTCGCGCGAATTACTGGAATGGGTTGGTGTGGGCGATCGTTTGGACGCCTACCCCACCGAACTTTCGGGCGGCGAACAACAACGCATCGCCATTGCCCGCGCCGTTGTCACACGTCCACGTTTGTTGTTGGCGGATGAGCCGACCGGCAATGTCGATGATGAAACTGCGCTGAAGCTTTTCCATTTGTTTGACGAACTCAATAAACTCGGCACCGCCGTTATCCTTGCAACCCACCAAGGCCATCTGGTCGATAAATTCGGCAAGCAGGCTGTGCGTTTGCGCAACGGCATTTTGACTTCCTCCACTTTCAAAGCGGCTTAAAACATGGCTCTTCCGCGTCATCTGTTCACACCTTCGTTTCGCCAGCAGCATCTGGGGCGATCCTTCGCCGCCATTGTCGGCATTATGGTTTTTATCGCGAGTTTTGCGACCGCCGCCGAGGCCGCCTTGCTGACCGTCAGTTATTTATGGGGGCAAACAATTGAAACGCGTTTGACGGTCGAAATCCCCGCCGTTGGTGACGAAGCCGCACAGCCGCAGGCCGAACGGGTGAAACAGGCGACCGGCATTATCCGCGCCATACCGGGCGTTGGGTTTGCGATGCCAATGGCCGATGATGAAGTCACACGATTGCTGGAGCCGTGGTTTAATGACAGCGATTTGCTGAAAACTTTGCCATTACCCACGCTCATTGATGTTGAACGCAAACAAGATGCCACCATTACCGCCGACCAAATTCAAACCGAGGTTCGCAAAGTCGTCAGCGACGCGCATGTCGATGATCACGGCGCATGGACGCAAGATGTATGGCGTCTGGTGCGCGGCTTGTCGATGATTGGCGGTGTAACGATTGCCCTGACAGGATTTACGCTTATCATCGCCGTCACCCTTATTTGCCGCGCAGTTATGGCGGCGGAGCACGAAACCATCGCCCTACTGCATCTTCTGGGCACCGATGACCGCGATATCGCGCATCATTTCCAATTGCAGGCCGAACGCATAGCCTTGCGCGCCGCTAGCATAGGGTTCCTGTGTGCGTTGGCTGTAACCGGCGCCTTGCTTTATGCCACCCGTCATATCGCGGATTTATCTACGCTTGAAATCCGCCATTGGGTCGGGCTGGGCGCGGCGGCGTTTTTCGTACCGGTTTGCGCCATTGGCATCGCCGCACTGACCGCTCGTCTTTCCGTTCTAAGGATGATAAAATCCTTCCCATGAAGAATCTGTTTTCCTTTTCATCTATCCTTATGCTGGCCATCGCCCTATGGGTGTTTGGCTTTCTGACCTTCGTTGTTGATTTAAATTTGGCTATCGAACCCGATAGCGCAGACCTTGCCCCCACCGACGCGATTGTCGTTCTAACGGGCGGCAGTGAACGCGTTTCCACCGGCGTCGAACTCTTACAATCAGGCGTGGCGAAAAAACTGTTTATCTCCGGCGTGCATAAAAAATTATCGCTCGATCAAATTTTATCGCCGCATAATGTCGCGCCGGACTTGCGCCAATGCTGTATCACGCTGGGTTATCAGGCGGGCAGCACGATTGGCAATGCCGAAGAAACCCATGAATTTATGGTGGCGGAGGATTATCACTCGCTACGCCTCGTCACAGCCAATTACCACATGCCGCGCAGCTTATTATTGTTCCATCATGCGATGCCCGATATCGAGATCATCCCGCACCCCGTTGCGCCCGACAGCGTGAAACTGCATGAATGGTGGGAACATCCGCGCACGATTGAATTGCTGGCAACCGAATACACTAAATATCTCCTCGCCTCCTTCCAACTTTGGGTCGGCCACTGATGAAAATTCTTCGCGCTGTCTGGTTCAACCTCACTTTCTACATCACCAATATTGTGATGAGCAGTTTGCTATCGCCCATGCTCCTCCTACCGCGTCCTCTTATCGTCAAAGGCGTCGAAATCTGGCTTGGCACCGTGGCATGGGTTGAAAAACATCTGGGCGGCATCGACTACCGCGTGATTGGCCGCGAACATTTGCCACAGGGCGCCTACATCCTCGCCTCCAAACATCAATCGGAATGGGAAACTTTTAAGCTTCATCTGATCGTTAAAGATCCGGCGATCGTTTTAAAACGCGAATTACTGGATATTCCGTTGATCGGCTGGTGGATGAGCCGTTCGGGTTCGATAGCGATTGACCGCAGCGCTAGAACGCAAGCACTCTCCAACATGACCAAAGCGGCACGCAAAGCCGCATCCGAAGGCCGCCCGATTGTAATTTTTCCCGAAGGCACGCGCGCGGCACCCGGTGAAAGCCGCCCCTATAAAACCGGCGTCGCGGCATTGTATCAGGAATTGAATATCCCTGTTGTCCCGATGGCGCTCAATTCCGGTTTACTCTGGCCGAAAAATTCGCTTTTCAAAAAACGCGGCATGATCACCGTCGAAATCCTGCCGCCCATCCCCGCCGGATTGCCGCGCGAAGCAATGATGCAACGCCTTCGTGATGAGTTGGAACCAGCGGCTTTGCGGCTTTTAAAAGAATAAAAAGAACCACAGCAGACATCCCTCTCCGCCCACTCTTGGGTGGGGGGAGAGGGAAGAGCCCGCTTTATCCATAAGCACAAAAATTAAATAGGGTGAGGTGGGCTTCTCCACGATCCAACATTCTGATTATTGCAAACCCCACCTCACCCACCTTATCTTTCGGACTGCTGAAATATTGGTCTTCCCCCCTCTCCCCCCGAAGATCGGGCTGAGAGGGGTTAGCAGCATGCCTTATGAAACTATATTAACCATGTTATTGTGGACGAAATTGCTTATATTACTAGCATGGACAAAAATAAATTTCATCAAAGCATAATTGAATTGCTTACCCGCGCTGAAATTCCACGCGAAGGCTGGCCTGCTCTTTTGAGAAAAAGCGCGAATGAAATCACACGTGAACTTGCCCCTGGCAAGCAACGCCGTGGACGTCCGACCGATCCGGTTGGAACAATCGCTAGATTGACAAAAAATTTTCAAGATTCGTTAAAAATATTCTCGCAAATGGGCACTGAAAATGCACCCGATAGCCCTACCCTTCAACTGTTAGTTAAAGCCTATGAGCGTTTAAAAACAAGAGGCATCGACATCGCGAAACCTGAGGATATGGAATATATCAGGGTCGCTCGTCGAATCTTAAAAGCCAGATCACGCACTACCAAACGTCCACAAAATCATTTAAAAAAAGACACTCCAGAACAAGCGCCCCCTACATAACATCAATAATTACTCCGACACCGTGTTCTTCGCCCCGTCCCCAAACTCTATCCGCAACCTGTCACCCGCCTTCACCTGCACCGCACTCACAACCACCGCGCCAGAAGCATCCTGCACTAACGCATAACCGCGCCCCAGAACGGCGCGGGGCGACAAATGCCCTAAAACGCCGCCGATATTTTCCACACGGTTTGACTTGCGGGTAAAAATCTCGCGCCACGCAAAACCCAATTTCTGTTCCGCGCCAACCAATCGCTGTGCCGCCAAACGCACAATATCGCGCGGATGCCGCAAGCGCCCACCGGCTTCGCCAACGCGCGATACGCGCCTGTCATAAAATCCGCGCCAGCCCAAAGCCAAACGTTCGGTCTTTTCATCCAGCCTTTGCGCCAGCGGTTCAATCGCCCGCGCCGGATCGCCCAACGCCCGTTGCGTTAAATGCAACCGTTCGCGCCGGTCACCCACCACGCGCAACATCGCCTGCATCAACCGCACGCCGTCTTCGGCCACGCTGGCGAGCAAATCCGCCCGCACAGGCACCGCCTTTTCCGCCGCCGCCGTTGGCGTGGGCGCGCGCAGATCGGACGCAAAATCAATCAATGTCGTATCCGTTTCATGCCCCACGGCGGAAATCACCGGTATCCGGCTTTCGGCCACAGCCCGCACAACATTTTCTTCGTTGAACGGCATTAAATCTTCAACGCTGCCGCCACCCCGCGCGACGATCAACACATCCGGTTTTTGTCCATCCGTCATCGCATTAAAACCGTGTATAGCCGCCGCAATCTGCGCGGCTGCCGCCTCGCCCTGAACCGCAACAGGCCACACCAAAACATGGCGCGGAAACCGTTCATCCAACCGATGCAGAATATCGCGGATAACGGCACCCGTCGGCGAAGTCACCACGCCGATAATGCGCGGCAAAAACGGCAAAGCGCGTTTGCGCGATGCGTCAAACAACCCCTCTGCCGCCAATTTCTTTTTGCGTTCTTCCAGCATTTTAAGCAACGCGCCCATGCCGGCCAACGCCATTGCCTCGATCACCAATTGATATTTCGATTGCCCGCCGAAAGTCGTTAACCGTCCGGTGCAAACAACCTCCATCCCCACTTCGGGGCGCAAACCCAATCGCCCCACCTGCCCTTTCCAGCATACCGACGCCAAAACAGCTGAGCCTTCTTTCAAGGTCAGATACAGATGCCCGCTGGAATGCAGCTTGCAGTCGGAAATTTCACCGCGCACGCGCACATGACCGAATGTGTCTTCAATTGTCTTTTTGACGAGGTTAGAAAGGTCGGCAACCCCAAATTCAGGCGTGTTAAGGCCTTTGGCTGGCTGGTCAAACAGAGATGATTGCTGTTTCATGTTCATGCCCGTATTGTGTAGAAACGCCTGTCAAAGCGCAATTCCCAAAAATTCAATTACACACTTGACCCTACAATTAAGAATGATTATTAATATCATAACTCAGGCAATGGCCATCTTTCGTCAAGGAACACTATGAAATACCTTCTTCTCACAACCGCTTTCATCCTCTCCATAATGGCCGTCGCGCATGCCGATGATTATGTCCTGACTCTCAAAGATCATCAATTTTCGCCCAAAGAACTCACCATCCCCGCGAATGAAAAAATTAAAATCACTGTCAAAAACCTCGATTCAACAGCTGCCGAATTTGAAAGCAGCGATTTAAACCGCGAGAAAGTCGTAGCTGCCAACGGTGAAATCACAGTTTTTATTGGCCCTGTCGATGCTGGCACCTATGGCTATTTCGATGATTTTCACAGATCGACCACAACCGGGACGATTATCGCGAAATAACCTTATGACGCCGCTCAAGCGGAAAGATTTCCAATGCGCTTTTATCTCTCTCTCCTTATAGCCGCCTTTGCGGTTTTCATTGCCTCACCTGTTTTGGCACTCGATGAAATTTATTCGCCCAACTCGGAATATGGCGAATACTCAATCGAATATAATGGAAGCCGCACCTACGACTCCAACCCTGACAAAAATAATGTGCAAGAACATGAACTCGCCCTAGAGGCCGGGCTGACCCCACGTTGGACAGTCGAAACAAGCGGTGGTTTTGTACGCGATGCCGATAACTCGCTTAAGCTTGAAGATATGGAAATTGAGAACCGCTTCCAATTCTTTGAAATGGGCGAAAACTGGATCGACTCGGGAATGCTCGTAGCTTATGATTTTGCCACACAAAGCCAGCAACCGGACTCGCTTGAAGTCAAACTTCTGTTGCAAAAAGATATCAACAAAATCACGACCACAGCCAATATTGGTTTTACGCAAGATGTCGGCCAATATGCGGGTACGGGCGGCCCCGATTATGTGCTTCTTTCCAACACCCGCTATCGCCTGAATGAATATTTCCAGCCCGGCATTGAACTGCAAGCCGATATGGGGCAAGCGCATAGCGTCGGACGCTTTAACCAACAGGAAGATTACATAGGCCCGGCCGCCTATGGGCGTTTGTTCGGCCATCTGAAATATCAGCTTGGCTACTTTACCGGTATCAGCGATACATCGGCTGAAAGCGCCGTTCGCGCCCTTTTCGAATATGAAATGCATTTTTAGGAACAACCATGCTTGCCACACTCATCATCGTCTTTCGTGAGATTATTGAGGCCGGTCTTGTCGTCGGCATCGTCATGGCCGCCACACGCGGTGTCGCTAAACGCGGATGGTGCATAAGCCTTGGCGTTCTTGGCGGCGTTATCGGCGCCTGCCTCGTCGCTGCATTTGCCAGTTCCATTGCGAATATGATGCAAGGATCGGGACAGGAAATATTTAATGCCAGCATCATGGGCGTCGCCGTCCTTATGCTCGCCTGGCACAATATATGGATGGCGCGCGAAGGCCGACATATTGCTTTGGAAATGAAATCGCTTGGTGAAGATGTCACCAAAGGCCGTCGTTCCTTAATGGCCATGGCCATCGTGGTTGGCGTTGCCGTGTTACGCGAAGGTTCCGAAATCGTCCTGTTTCTTTATGGCATCATGCTCTCAGGCGGCAACTCCATACTCTCGATGATCACAGGGGGCATCATTGGGTTGGCGCTAGGGGCATTTGTTAGCGCCGCCATGTATTTGGGGCTTCTGCGCATCCCGACACGCCATTTATTCGCCGTGACAAGCGTCCTCATCATACTTCTTGCTTCCGGCATGGCTTCGCAATGCGTCGTCTTTTTGCAACAGGCCGGCATCGTAACTCTTTTTCCCCACATCATTTGGGATACTTCAACTATTCTCTCCAATGATAGTATTCTCGGCAAAGCCCTTCATGCGCTTATCGGATATAGCGACCGGCCAACGGGCATGCAGATGATTGTCTATTTTTTGACACTCGCAACCATCTCTGCCCTCAGCAAGCTATTCGGCACGCACAAGGCCGCCCCCCTTGTAAAAGCGCATTCTTAAATAAGGATCCTATCTTGCGCTCAAGATAGCCATCAGGCTATATAAAGCCTTCACTTTGGATGGGATAAAATGAAAGTCCTGGTCGTCGGTTCCGGTGGGCGCGAACACACAATCTGCGCGGCAATCGCCGCCTCGCCGCTATGCGAAAAACTATACTGCGCGCCCGGCAATGCCGGTATCGCCGAGGTCGCCGAATGTTTGCCGATTGCTGTTGATAAAATCGCCGATCTCGTGACCGCCGCCAAAACGCACGCTATAGATTTTGTCGTTATCGGCCCCGAAATTTCCCTTGCGCTCGGTCTTGCCGATGCGCTTCGCGCCGTCAACATTCCTTGCTTTGGCCCGTCGCAGGCCGCCGCTGAACTTGAAAGCTCCAAAGGTTTTATGAAAGACCTTTGCGCCCGGGCAGGCGTGCCAACAGCCAGATACCAACGCTTCACCGATGTCGAAGCCGCCCGCGCCTATGTTCGCGCCGAAGGCGCACCAATTGTGGTGAAAGCCGACGGTTTAGCAGCAGGCAAAGGTGTAACAGTCGCTCGCAGCATCGAAGAAGCCATAAACGCAATCGACGATGCCATGATCAACAATGCGTTCGGCGCATCGGGCGCGGAAGTCGTGATCGAAGAATGTATGGAAGGCGAGGAAGTCAGCTTCTTCGCGCTCAGTGATGGGCAAACATCCACATTCTTCGCAACCGCCCAAGACCACAAAGCAGTTTTCGATGGCGACAAAGGCCCCAATACCGGTGGCATGGGCGCCTATTCACCCGCGCCGATTATCACCGATGCGCTGCGCGACCAAATTATACGCGACATTATCGACCCGACAGTCGCCGAGATGAAAAAAAAGGGATGTCCCTTTTCCGGCGTGTTGTTCGCCGGATTGATGATGACCAAAACGGGGCCGCGTTTGATCGAATTCAATGCGCGTTTCGGCGACCCCGAAACCGAAGTCATAATTCCGCGTTTGAAATCCGATTTGCTGGCGGTGCTTTATGCCTGTGGCACCGGCAAGCTGGATAGCGTCAATCTTGAATGGCACGATTATGCCGCGCTGACGGTTGTTATGGCCGCCAATGGTTATCCGGGCACTTATGAAAAAGGTTCCGTCATTCGTGGCATCGCCCTCGCGGACGCCTTACCAAATACAACCGTTTTCCACGCCGGAACCTTGCGCAACGCATCGGGCGATATCACCGCCAATGGCGGGCGCGTGTTGTGCGTAACCGCAACCGCCGCCACTATCAAAGAAGCCCAAACCCGAACTTATCAAGCCATCGATCAAATCGATTGGCCGCAAGGTTTCTGCCGCCGCGATATCGGCTGGCGCGCGGTGAAATAACGCGCAAAAAAAACGAGGGCATTTCTGCCCCCGTTTCTTTATCAAGCCTAAACTAGATCTTCTTCAATTTCAACATCACCACGCTGATCAGGATGCTGAGCAGCAAGATGTGCGAGAACACAACCAGCAACACAATCTTGCCAAAGCCAAGAATGTTCAGCAAGGTCACGACCGGCAGGCCGATCGCAAAAGTGCCAACCGTCAGGCCCAGCTTGATGCCACCGCCAACATCCTTGGTTCCTGTCACTTTGATCAACAGGTCAAAGATATGCGTCAGCCCATAGCTGCTTACGATAATCAGCATCAACGACATCACATCGGTCTTCAGATAATCGACCACGCCGCCGCTTGTCGTTGTCACAACGTCACCAAAGAAATGTGGGCTGTACCATAAATATCCGACCAGGATTTGTAGGATGGTAACGGCCAACACTGTAAAGATGTTTGTCTTGCCCATAGTAACCTCCCCGTATGAAACGCGATGACATTTCACCGCATCACCATCTTACGAAATCATGGTTACGATCCGTTTAGGATTGGCGTGTAATTCGTATATGCAGCGCACCAATTCGTCATTGCGGCGCAGCATGTGCGATGCATCATCGCAAGCGCAAGAAGAAATCCTTCAACAATTCGCCCGCCACTTTTTCCTCCACGCCGCCGACAATTTCCGGCGCATGATGACAAGTGGGTTGCGAGAAAAACCGCGCGCCATGTTCAACCGCGCCACCCTTTAAATCATAGGCGCCAAAAACCACGCGCCGCAAACGCGCGAAACTGATGGCGCCCGCGCACATCGCGCAAGGCTCCAGCGTCACATACAAATCGCAATCCATTAATCGCGGCGAACCGCGTTTGGCAGCCGCCGCCTGTATCACAATCATTTCGGCATGCGCGGTCGGGTTATAGTCGCCTTCGGTACGGTTTCCGGCCTGCGCCAAAATCTCGCCCGTCGCCGATACAATCACAGCCCCCACGGGCACCTCACCCCGCGCTGCCGCAGCTTCGGCCTCTTTTAAAGCCATTTGCATGTAATCTTGCATCTCGACCTGCGCCCCATCTTTCTTTATGGTGCCGTTTATGACCCAAAAAACTAATAAAGCAAAGTCCGCGTTTGAAGGCGAACGCATTGCCAAACGCCTCGCCCGCGCCGGTGTATGCTCGCGCCGCGAAGCCGAACGGCTGATCGAAGACGCCCGCGTCATGGTTAACAACAAGCTCATCATCTCGCCCGCATTGAATGTCACCGAAACGGACATCATCACTGTCGACGGCAAACCGATAGACGCGCCCGAAGAAACGCGCGTCTGGCGCTACCACAAACCGGCAGGCGTTATTACCACCGCCAAAGACCCGCAAGGCCGCCCAACCGTGTTCGAAAAAATGCCGCCGGAAATGCCACGCGTTGTCAGCATTGGCCGGTTGGATTTCAACACTGAAGGATTGTTGCTGTTGACCAATGACGGCGAGCTGGCGCGGCACATGGAATTGCCGGCCAATGCGTGGTTACGCCATTACCGCGTGCGTGTTTATGGCGACGTTAATTCCGCGAAACTTGCGGCGCTTGCCAAAGGCATCACTATTTCCGGCATCCATTACGAACCGATGAAAGTGGAAATCGAGAAGAATGAAAAAGAGTCACAAGGCCACAACAAATGGCTGTCGGTGACGATTAAGGAAGGCAAGAACCGCGAAGTCCGTAAAATCATGGAACATCTTGATTTACAAGTTACACGCCTGATCCGCGTCGCCTTCGGCCCCTTCCCGCTCGGCAAACTGGCGCGTGGCGGCATCGAAGAAATTCCCCGCCGCGCTTTGCGCGACTCGCTGGGAACATTCTTTACTGACCGCAAACATAACGGTCGCTGATGAACTGCCCTATCCAAAATCCTGCTGGTGTCCCCTTCCCCTTGTGGGGAGGGATAGGGAGGGGGTTCGCCAAAGGCGAAACCACTTTCTTTAATCAAGATGAGATATCTTCATGCGCATAATAGGCGGCACCCTTCGCGGCAGAAAAATCGAACCGCCGATCAGCGAGGCAACGCGCCCGATGATGGATCGCGTGCGCGAAGCGTTATTCAACATCATCGCCCACCGCGATTGGGGCAAGCATATCGGCGCTATTTTTGAAGAGGAACCTGTGGTGCTGGATGCGTTCTGCGGCACCGGCGCATTGGCGTTCGAAGCCATCTCGTGGGGCGCGAAACAGGCAACGCTTTTTGACAAAGACAATGCCGCCCTGAAAATCGCGCGGCAGAATGCCGCGACTTTGGGTATCGTCGATCAATGCGCGATTTTACCCGCCGATGCCACCAACCCGCCGCCAGCCGTAACGCCCTGCAATCTTATTTTCCTCTCCCCGCCCTATCGCAAGGAGCTTATCGCGCCCACATTTGCGGCGCTGGATAAAATGGGCTGGATTGCCAAACATGCGCTCATCATCTGTGAAACTGCCAAAACGGAAACGCTGGAAACATTGCCCGCCTGCACGCTTGTTATCGCCCGCAGTTATGGCGAGCCGATGCTGCATTTCATGACGCGGTAAATATTAAAGCGCCAACCGGCCGGCTGACTTTGCCATAAGCATAGCAAAAGTAATGGCCTCTGCGACAGCGCTCACGCCCCATTCTTGTCTGGGCGCTTCAAAAGAAAACACTTCTTTCCTTGTCGGCAACCCCAACGAGTCTTTCTTGCTGCACAAATCGTCTTTCACCGCTTTGATAAGCCACCGGTCGGGTGAATCAAAAATGCCGATATCCACTTTATGGGCGGGGTATTTTCTGAACAGCCTGAAACCGCTTTTTTCTGTCTTCCATAGGCCAAAAACAAAACCGGTTTCTCTATGTTCACCAAAAGAAGCGACACGTTTGGGGTTATAAACCCTTAGTTCTGACGTAAGATTTTCTGCCAATTGTTCAATAACGCAATCCACCAACATTACGGCTTGCGCGCGAAATTCGCTTATAGTTTGTGGAATGGCGGCATCTAATTTTGCTGCCTCTGCAGAATTATAGGCGATTAAATGACCGACAGCATTATCAAATGACATCATTCTCTCTCAGAAAAATTATCGGGCTATTCAAAATGTATCACCAGCCAAAGCAACCACGCCACACAAAATTATAGTTAATGACCTATTTCTTCTCACTTCCCTCAACCACGCTATCGATAAAATCGCCGAACGCCTTTGACACATCATTGGTCACGGCACCCGCATCATCGATGACATGATCCAATACACCGCCGCCGGTATGCAATGCCGTTTCCGGCAAGCCATGCTCAACTTCACTCATATAATTGTGCCATAACTGCGCGGGTAACGACCCACCGGCAACATGCTTCATCGAACTGTTATCATCATTGCCCATCCACACCACGGTTGTGTAATCGGCGGTAAAACCTGCAAACCATGCATCATGGAAATCCGACGTCGTCCCCGTCTTACCCGCCACGGGCCGCCCGCCCAAAGACGCAGCCTTGCCGGTGCCGGAACGGATAACTTCTTCCATCATGCCGGTTAAGGTGCCGACCGCACCCGCATCGACCACTTGCGGCGGCGACACATCCGAATGGCGGAACAATACCTGCCCGTCACGACTATCCACTTCCTTGATCGCATAGGGCGTAATGCCTTTGCCACCCGCGGCCAGCGACGCATAGACCGTCGCCAATTCCAACGGCGTCACTTCGCTGGCACCCAAAGCCAGCGCAGCATCATGTTCCAAAGGCGAGGTCACACCCAAATCCTGCGCGGTCTGGATAACATTGCCAATGCCCGCTTTTTGCAACACGCGCACCGCGACCGTGTTGATCGATTGCGCCAAAGCCTGCCGCACCGTCACGGGGCCTTCATAACGGCCTTCGTAATTTTCGGGTGAATAACTGCCAATCGTTATCGGTTCGTCCACAATCACATCATCGGGCGACAGCCCTTGGGCAATCGCCGTCAGATAAACAATCGGCTTGAACGAAGACCCCGGCTGCCGCATCGCCTGCGTCGCGCGGTTAAACTGGCTTTCATGATAATCGCGCCCGCCTGTCAAAGCGCGCACCGCGCCATCGGGTGCCAACGATATCAACGCCGCCTGCGTTACATTTTTGGCCGCGCCCTGCTTATCCAGAATATCCGACAAATCACGTTCGGCCACGCGTTCTTGCGACAAATCCAACGTGGTCTTCACAACCATGTCTTGCTGGGTATCGGCAATCATCGGCGCGAGTTGATCATAAACCCAATCGGCGAAATAATGCCCATCGCCGCCGCTGCCCGGTTTGTGCGTTGGTACCGGCACGCCGCTTATCGCCGCAACGCGCTGCCTGTCTGTTATATAACCTTCTTCAACCATAGCCTGCATGACAACCCGCGCACGCTCCATCGATGCCGCCGGATCATGTAACGGCGAATAACGGGAAGGCGCACGCAGCAATCCTGCAATCTGTGCGGACTCACGGATATTCAGATCATGCGCCGACTTGTTAAAATAAGTATGCGCAGCGGCATCAACACCGTAAGCCCCGCTGCCCAGATAAACGCGGTTCAGATACGCAATCATAATCTGGTCTTTGCTATAGGTATGCTCCAGCCACAAGGCGAGCATCATTTCCTGTACCTTGCGCTTCATCGTGCGTTCGGGTGACAGAAACAGATTTTTTGCCAACTGTTGCGTCAGCGTCGACCCACCCTGAACCGTATGCCCTGCAATCACATTACGAACCATCGCCCGCATAACGCCCAAAACATCCACGCCGAAATGATGATAAAACCGCCGGTCTTCAATCGCCATAATCGCCTGCGGCAGATAAGGCGGCACATCGGCCAATGTCACATGATCGCCAACCATATCCCCGTAACGGGCGAATACGGTGCCGTCCTGCGCCTGTAATTCCACCGAAGGGCGGCGCGGCGGTTGGGTAACTTGGTGGATATCCGGCAAATCAATCGCGCAATAGGCCACATAAAGCGCGATGGCAACCACAACCCAGATCGAAACGACCAAAAAAGCCTGCAGCAAAATCCCTTTAAAACCGCGCTTTTTCTTAACCGGCTTGGCAGATTTGCGCGCAGGCGCCGAGCGTTTCTTGGGGGGCATGAAGTACCGAGGGAGAGAGAAGAACGAGAGAGAATGGGGAAGATAGGGGAAGATAGGGGCAAAAGTAAGGAAAAAGGGACGAACCCCACCGAGAGATACCTCCCCCTTTATGGGGGAGGTTGCAAAAACTTAGGCTTGCCCCTCTTGGCAAGTCTTAGTTTTTGCTGGTGGGGGTGCCGTTTAATATTATCCCACTCCCACAAACCCCGCATTACCCATTGACGAACCCACATAATACTCTATTTTACCGCCTCTATCGGCATTTGCCGCATTTTATAACGATTAAAGGAGCTTCCTATCTCACCTCCACCCATTACCCGCGGACGTAATAACAACGAACCGCCACGCCGTGAAAAAGATGACGGCCCCCGTGTCAACACCAGCATAACCGCGCGCCAAGTGCGGGTCGTGGATGCCGAAGGCGAAATGCGCGGCGTTATGGCCACGCGTGATGCCATTATTCTGGCCGAAGAATCCGGACTCGATCTGGTCGAAATTTCGCCGAATGCCGAACCGCCCGTGTGCAAGGTTCTGGATTACGGCAAATACAAATACGAAATGCAGAAGAAGGCCGCCGAGGCGCGTAAAAAGCAAAAAGTGATCGAGCTGAAAGAAATCAAGCTCCGCCCTACGATCGACGACCACGACTTCAACATCAAGATGAAGCAGGCCACATCGTTTTTGAAAGAAGGCGACAAGGTCAAGGTTACGATGCGTTTCCGTGGCCGCGAAATGGCGCATCAGGAAATCGCGCATCAGGTCTTTATCAAAGTCCGCGCCGAACTGGACACCTATGGCAAGGTCGAATCCGACCCCAGCTTTGAAGGCCGCCAGATGGTCATGATTATGACCTCTAAAACCTAAACGGGTTTTATCCTCCGCGCCATCTTCCAACTTCGTCATCCAAGCAAGAATTTCCTCTCCCCTAGGGAGAGGAAGCAAAAACTTGGGCTTATGCTCTTGAGGCATAAGCCCAAGTTTTTTGCAGGTGAGGGGTAACGCAGCTTGTCGTTACGACTCACAAAAACACAATTCCCAGAAACATGTGATTTTTCCCTTGACGGCCACCCCGCCCTCCGCTATAACAAACCCGTCTGCTGGCAACAGACGCCTTCGTCCCCCGCCGAAGCCTGTAAGTCATGAATTACAGGAAACATCGACCGGCGGCAGACAAGGCAGGGAGCATGCACCGTCCCATAAAATCATTTGATCTATGGGATTTCGAAGGAACCGCGGTTCTTCTTTTTAAACAGGAGTCAAAGACAATGCCCACCCCAGAAAAACAGGAATTAACCACAACGCATCATTGACCTAGCCCCTTCATCCGTGAAATTCTTCCTGCGTCACTTTCACCGGGGAAAAACATGGCCACCAAATTTGAATATGGCTTGGGCGCAGCCTTTGCTATCGCAGCCTCATACATGATGATGAAAAAAGCGGATCAGGAAATCACCGCGTTTTTCGCGCAACCTTCTTATGCTGAAGTCAACCAAACGGTTCGATCAATGGCTGATGATGCCCTCTCGGATAATACATTTTCGCTTGGTGAAAAATTCATATCCTGCATGCCCAACAACGATATCTGCGCCACCGGCATCGTCACGCGCATGCCTGACATCAAGCAACCACCCCTCATTGCCATTGTTGAAGAGAGCGTCCCCAATCAGGCAAAGGTCGATTTTCGCGGCGCTATTTATTACAGCCCCAAGTAAGATGCCCTTAAAAGCACACCTTGACATAGAAAGAGAACCAAAGTAGAACGTTCTTGTTTCATTCTTTCCGGGGGTTGCCCATGCTGACGCGCAAACAAAAAGAACTTCTGCTTCTTATCCGCGACCGTCTTGCCGCCGATGGCGTGCCGCCTTCTTTCGACGAAATGAAGGAAGCGTTGGGGCTGAAATCCAAATCCGGCATTCACCGACTTATAACAGGGTTGGAAGAACGCGGCTTTATCAAACGGCTGGCACACCGCGCCCGCGCGCTTGAAATTGTCAAATTGCCGGAAGGCAGCGACACCAAACCCGCATCGCGCAAAAAGACCGAAACACCGCGTGATATCAAAATGCCCGACATGGCCGCAATCGCAGCAGCCAATGCCATCAGCCTGCCCCTTTATGGCCGCATAGCAGCCGGCACCCCCATCGAAGCGCTGCGCGACCCGAATGGCAGCATCGATATACCCGTCGGATTATTGGCATCGACCCGTGGCGCACGAAACGCCGCCGAACATTACGCGTTGGAAATTTCGGGCGACAGCATGATTGACGCCGGCATTATGGACGGTGACCGCGTTATCATCCGCGCCTGCGACAATGCCGAAAACGGCGCGATTGTTGTCGCCTTGGTCGACGATCAGGAAGCGACCTTAAAATATCTGTTCCGCAAAGATGGCCAGATTGAATTGGAACCTGCCAATAAAAATTACGAAACCCGTCGCCTGCCCGCGTCGCGAGTCAAGGTGCAGGGCAAACTTGTCGGACTTTTGCGCCAATATTGATAAGCGATCTAGCCTGACCGTGGCTGGCTGGGGAAATTTTTAAAAAAGTTTTTCCAAAAATCCGGCAACGGCCTTTCGGCAAATTTTTGCGAAGCGCTCGCCGCCGTTTCCGAAACGGGAAGCTGTGCAGATTTCGTGTCGGCAGGTTTATAATTTTCCACAACTCAATCCTTTCGATTTATGTGTCGCATCCTAACATCCGTTGAATTGTAAAACAATTCGCCCACCACAACCATTGCCTTCACGAAACGAAGTGTGACTCGCGAAGCACAACGCGGGACAAAGGCCGATTCTCGCACCCGTTTCGACTCGTTATGGTAAATTTTTGCTTAACGGAAAGTAATTCGTGGAGTAGAAAGGAAACGCAAAACAGCATGATTGTTGAATAAATACGGCGTTCTACACCGAATCAAATCCTTTCACTTTCAACAAACGGGAACTGTCTGTGAATTCTTTGAATACATCACGACAACAACCAATGATTGAATCGCTGCATGCGCGGGGTTCACAATGAATCTGCGCCCAAAGGCCGCCAACGCCAACAATCACGATCTGCCGGAAACCACCCCCACAATGCGCAACCCGCGTTTACTGGAATGGCTGGCACGATTGACGCAACCCGGATTCTCGCTCGATATGCTGGCGCAACCTTTCGACCTCAATAAAAAAACCTGCGCCGCACCGCATGAATCATCGCCATCCCACGACGACTGGAACGGCATCATCCATTTGTGCGGCCATGCGCCCAAAGATTTCGCCGATGCAGGCGCGCCGATGCCGGTGAGCGCCGCCGAAATCGATTATTTCCGCCGCAACCATCGCGGCACCGAAAACCATATCACGCGCGATTTTCTTACCGCGCAAACCGACCTGCCCTCGCCGCTGGCCGAACTCTATGGCCTCTATCGCCACCGCGCGCGTATTGATGCCGAAGCGGCTTTGTTCCTCGCGCAATCCACAAACTCCATGCGCGTCGCCCGCGTGATGGCCGACCTGCTCGCGATGGGCGCATTCGCCAACGGGTTGGAATATGTGGGACATCTGGGCACCAGCTATTCCGTTCCATGCGCGTTTGACACATCAACCGAAATCGACAGCGCCAACCGCGAAGCGGCGCGTCGTCTGGCGCTGCCTATCGATCACCCGTCGCATTTACTGAAACTGACGCCCGATGAAATCGGCGTACTGGCCGCATCGGTTGCCGAGAAAAACGCGCTGACCCCCGACGAATTTATGGAAAAAGCCAATATCCTGTCCGAAGCGCGGCAGGATGTGAACCGCCTGCCCATTTGCCAGCATTTCGCCACCGCGGTGGTCGAACGCGATTTAACGATGCAAAGCGGCTGGATGGAACGTCTGGCCAGCGCCTATGCCCGCATCCTGCCCAATTGGGTTGCGCACTTGCCGGAAATTCAGTCGGTGATACATTAAGCCCTTCTGAAACAGAAGGACAATGCCGTGACGAATGTAAATCCCCAAAAATACTTCCCTGTCAGCTGGGAAGAACTGCACCGCAACGCCAAAGCGCTTGCGTGGAAACTGCATGACATCGGCGCATGGAAAGGCCTTATTGCGGTTACACGCGGCGGGTTGGTTCCGGCGGCGGTTGTGGCGCGCGAACTGGATATCCGTATTATCGAAAGCGTGGCCGTGATCAGCTACGGCGCCGATGACAGCAACCCGGAATTGCAAGGCGAAGCCAAAGTCATCAAACCCGCCGCCAATATCGGTGACGGCGAAGGTTGGCTGGTGATTGATGATCTGGTTGATACGGGTCGCACCTTTGATGTGTTGCGCCGCCTGTATCCCAAAGCGCATTTTGCCACGGTCTATGCCAAACCGATGGGCAAACCTTTGGTCGAAACCTTTGTGACGGAAGTCAGCCAGGACACATGGATTTATTTTCCGTGGGATATCGAATTGCAATTCACGCAACCCATTGCCCGCCAAACCAAAGGCAGCACGCCTAAATAAACCTTAACCCACAGCCCCTCATGCCCCTCGCCTCTTCCGACGGCACACTCGTCGAAAAATCATCCTTGCGGATATCCGTAACCGATTACGGCTTTGCGCGGGGCTTGACGATTTTCGAATTGGCGCGCGTTTATGGCGGCAAGGTTTTTCGCCTCGATGATCACCTAAACCGTCTTCAAAATGGTGCGGCGTTTCTGGGTTTATCGCTGCCCTCGCCAATCGAAAAAATAAAAAACGATGTCGCGGAAATTATCGCGGAAAATAAATTCCCGCACAGCGCGATTAAATTTTACCTGACCGCTGGCGAAAGCCAAACGTCACCCCAATCCTTCGCCGCTCCGCACAATTTCACATCGCATCTCGTGATTATCGAAGACGAAATTCACCCCCAACATCCCGAAGCACCCTATGGTTTAGAAACCTACATACGCGGGCAAAAAATTAGGATAATGCCGGTCGAACGCACCCTGCCCTCGATAAAATCCACCAACTATGCGCAGGGATTTGTTGCGGCCAGAAACGCAGGCGCCGAATGGGACGATATCCTGTTCACGCACCGCGACGGCCATGTGACCGAAGCGACAAAATCCAATTTCTTCTGTGTGATCGATGGCGTGTTATCCACGCCGGGTAGCGATATGTTGTTGGGCATAACCCGCAAAACCATCTTGGAAATCGCGCAGGAATTGCGCATTCCCACAGCCGAACGCCGCCTGACGCCCGACGATATTTTTCGCGCCACCGAAGCTTTCACCACGGGCAGCATTGCGGAAATCTGGCCGATCAAACAAATCGACAATCACATCCTGCCGACAACGATGGATGGCGATATTTTCAAAAAATTGCGCGCGCGGTTTACAGAAATTTTAGCCGCGCTTAACCCGGCATAAAATCGGCCAGACTTGCCAATGGCACAGGCGGACGCGACAACGCGGTGTCCGTCACATCATGCGCGGCAAACAAAAAACGCGTCCGCACATCCCGTTCCGCAAGCACTGCATCGGAAACGCTGGATCCGTTATAGGCGAAATTGTCATTCGCCTTCCACACCCGCGCCCACATCGGTTGCGAATTATTGACAAAAGATTCATCGCGCAAGACCGTAATGGCGGCGCCTGCATCATGATAACCGCCCGCAATTATTCTCAGGAAATCGGCGTTGCCCAATGCGGGTGTTTCGCGCGCATCAAATTGCAAATGCTGCAACCCCTGCGGCATCGCAACATGATGAACCTTGTTGATTCCCGTCCAACCCATTTCCGCAAATAACAACGGCCCGATTTCGGATGATGTCGTGTACAGCTCTCCATCAACGCCCCAGGATTCCAAAATATTTTCTTCATCGCGATATTTTTTGCACGCCTTGCGCACAGCCGAAACTTCTGCCGTCGCGTTTAAATTTATCTCCGACCGCGCGTCGTCGCCAATTGCATAAACACTGCCCTCGCGGACAATCACCGCCGTTGCCGCCCGCGCCGATGCCAAAACATCCCGCACATCCTGCGGCACCTGATTGAAATCTGTTTTGCTGGCGCGAATTAAATTTTCTTTGTTGCCGGGATCACGCGCGAACAAAATCATCGCATCCGCATATTGCGCATCGTAAAAATGCGCGATGCGGAATGTGTCATCATAAGTCGCGCCATATAACGCCGCGAAACCGCCCTGCTGAATCAACCCACGCGCCAACAAATCACGCGCCATAATTTCCTGTTTGGTGTGGCATGTCGTGCAGGATTGCCCCGAAGACAGCATCCAGACCGTCACTTCCTGACTGGCCTTTTGAAACGCCGTCAATTTTTCAACCAACACCTGATAATTATCGGGCTGCAAGGCCTGATCTTCGGCATGGGCGCTGGCAATACCGCTGCCGATGACATTATTCCCGCGCGCATCGCCAATAATCTCTAACCTGTCGCCATAACTTACCGCCAATGCAGCACCAAAAGGGCCGCCGCGCGGGAATCGCTTGGGAATCGGCTCGCCCTGTGCATTTAGAATCGAGCGCGATTCATCATCATGCGTCACGTTAAAAAACGCGATTTCATCAGTAAATTGCAGGGTTTCTTGCAATTGTTCGCGCAAACGCGAGGAAATACGGGGTAAAAATCGTGACATGCTCTGTTCCTGAAAAAAATCGATTGGGTTTTTGCAAATTTTTAAAAAATCGCGCCGTTTCTTTTGCCAATGTATATTTTTTTTTGCCTGAAACGCAATAATTTTATGTCTTAACAAATCTTCATAAAACATAATAAAACAGCAGTTTCTTACATGTTTTTGGGCCATAAATTGTGCAGACGTTCCGCACACGAAACAAGGTCAAGTGAAATTATTTACATTTTTTTAAATTTTCCCCTAGACATCCCGATAAGGAATCGGTAAGTTCTGGGTGTCGGCGGTCACTACCGTGACTTCCGAAAGCACTATTGTTGACACCGCGAAGCACCAAGCACTGAATTTAGCCGAAAGGCAGGTTTAGCGCTAGGATTTTGTTTCGCTTTTTCGGCGGTTTTGTGGATCTGATTTGTTCTTGGAAATTGTGAAGATGATGAGAAGGGATGCGCAGACGGCGATCTGCGGTGGGAACTCACACCTTTAAACTTCGGTTTAAAGACAAGGGAACTGGCCGAAGATGTCCAAAGCCTTTTCTTAGCCAGCAATGGTTAAGCATCGGTATACGGTTTTGCCGTTAACGCATCCTGAATACAAACAGTTACTATGGTAAGTATCCGCAAGGATGCTCGTACATAATAACCCTTAAATTCAGGTGTTGCTTCGGCAACAACCAAGTAGTTTGAACAATGGTCGCAAGATACATGTTCTGAATAAACTAGATTAAACTTGAGAGTTTGATCATGGCTCAGAACGAACGCTGGCGGCAGGCCTAACACATGCAAGTCGAACGGATGTAGCAATACATTAGTGGCGCACGGGAGAGTAACGC